>JAFEFU010000055.1 GCA_018240425.1 Pseudomonadota bacterium
GACGAGGGCCGCACCATGATCCTTGTCACGCACGAGATGAAGTTCGCCCGCGAGGTCGCGAGCCATGTCGTCTATCTTTACAACGGGCTCATCGAAGAAGAAGGCCCGCCCGAGCAGCTGTTCGGCGCCCCGAAATCGGAGCGTCTGAAACAGTTCCTGAAATCCGTGGGCTGACCCGGATCCACTGACCAACCGAGAGGAAGACATGAAGAAGATTGCACTTGCCCTGGCTGCCGCTCTGGCCTTTGGCACGGCGGCCAATGCCGCCCCGGTCAAGGTCGGCATCGCCGCCGAACCCTATCCGCCCTTCGCTTCGCCCGATGCCGCCGGCAACTGGACCGGCTGGGAAGTCGACATCATCAACGCCGTCTGCAAGGCCGCCGAGATGGAATGCAAGATCACCCCGGTCGCCTGGGAAGGGATCATCCCGTCCCTGACCGGCGGACAGATCGACGCGATCATGGCCTCGATGTCGATCACGGCCGAGCGCGAGAAGGTCATCGACTTCTCCGACAAGTACTACAACACCCCGACGGTGATCGTCGCCGCCAAGGGCTCGGGCCTGAAGCCGACGCCGGAAAGCCTCAAGGGCAAGATCATCGGCGTGCAGGTCTCGACCATCCACGAAGCCTACGTCAAGGCGCATTTCCCCGAATCCGAGCTGAAGACCTACCAGACCACCGACGAGGGCTTCCAGGATCTGGCCGCCGGGCGCATCGACGCCTCGCAGGCCGACTCGATCGCCATTGACGCCTTCATGGCCACCGACGCGGGCAAGGCCTGCTGCGAAGTGATCGGCGCGGTCGCGGACGACCCGGCGATCCTCGGCGCCGGTGTGGGCGTCGGCCTGCGCAAGGGCGACACTGCGCTGAAGGACAAGTTCAACGCCGCCATCAAGAAGATCCGCGAGGACGGAACCTACGACGAGATCACCAAGAAGTATTTCTCTTCGTCGATCTATGGCAATTGAGGTGACTGAGTGCTGACGCTGGTAACCCTGGACGGGGCCGCTTCTGCATTCGATCTTCTGGCCTGGTCGCCCCCCGGATGGGGGGCGACACTCGTCGCCGGCCTCTGGAACACGATACTGATCGCGTCCGGGGCCTACGCGCTGGGTCTGGCCATCGGGGTGCTGGGCGCATTCGGCAAGCTTTACGGCGGACCGGTCACGAAGGATCTGCTGGGCGTCTACACCACGCTGGTGCGCGCGGTGCCCGAACTGGTGCTGATCCTGATCCTGAACTATGCCTTCCGGGGCCTGCTCAACCAGGCGCTGGCGAAACTGGGCTATCCGCCGGTGGAACTCTCCGGCGTGGCGATCGGCATAGCCATTCTCGGCGTGGTGCAGGGCGCCTATTCGACCGAGGTCCTGCGCGGCGCGATCCTGTCGGTCCCGGCCGGCCAGATCGAGGCGGCGCGGGCGATGGGCATGTCCCCGGTCCTTCTGGCGCGGCGGATCACGCTGCCCCTGATGATGGCCGCCGCCATTCCCGGCCTGGCGAACCTGTGGCTGACGGTGACCAAGGACACGGCACTTCTGGCGGTGGTGGGCTTTATCGAACTGACCAAGGCGACATCGCTCGCGGCCGCGACCACCAAGGTCTTCTTCACCTTCTACATGGCCGGCGGCGTCCTCTACCTGATCCTCTCCCTGGGATCGACGCTCGTCTTCGGCCGGATCGAGAGATGGGCGCGCAAGGGACAGCGGGTCATCAGCCGGGGAGAGAACTGATGGGCGATTTCCTCAGACCGCTTCACCGCAGGATCATGCTGGCGATCGCGCTGGCGATCGTCGGCTCCTGCGTCTGGCTCCTGAACTGGGAATGGCTGCCGAAATACATGCCCGTCATCCTTTCCGGGATCTGGATAACCGCATGGATGACCGTGGTGACGATGGTGCTCGGCATGGTCTGCGCCGTGCTTCTCGGGATCGCGCAGGCGGCGGGGCCGGTATGGCTGGCCTGGCCAGCCAAGGCCTATTGCACGGTGATCCGCGGCACTCCGCTTCTGTTGCAGCTCTGGCTGCTTTACTTCGGGCTGGGGTCGTTCTTCCCGCTGTTCCCGGAAATCCGGCAGAGCTTCCTGTGGCCGATCCTGCGCCAGGCCTGGCCCTATGCGGTCCTGGCCCTGACCATGAGCGTCGCGGGCTATGAGGGCGAGGTCATGCGCGGCGCCTTCAAGGGTGTGCCGCACGGCCAGCTCGAGGCCGCCAAGGCGATGGGGATGCCGCGCTTCACCGCCTTCCGGCGCATCTGGCTGCCGCAGGCGGTCCATCGGGCCCTGCCGACCATCGGCGGCGAGACCGTGCTGCAGATGAAGTCGACGCCGCTGATCGCGACCATCTCGATCTTCGACATCTACGGCGTGGCGCGCCGCATTACCCAGGACACGCTGATCGTCTACGAGCCGCTGCTGATGCTTGCCGTGGTCTACATGACGATGGCGGGGATCATCGTCCTCTTCTTCCGCTGGCTGGAAAGCCGCCTGCCGACGCGGACCGCCTGACGCGCTCGCGGCGTGGCCGGCGTCAGAGGATGCCGGTCACGAACCTGTCCGGTCCCGACCCCGCGCGGTAGGTCCAGCGGACCAGGATCGCGGCGGCAAGGCCGGTCAGCCCGCCGCCGAGCACGTCCGAGACATAGTGCGTGCCGACATAGATGCGCGACAGGCAGACGAGGAAGGCCAGCACCCCCACCACCAGCGCCCGCCGCCCCTGCCGCGCCAGAAGGAAGGCAAAGAGGATCGCCAGCGCGGCGGTGGCATGGTCGGACGGAAAGGACCAGTCGGGACTGGGCGCGATGATGAGGTGGCTGACGCCCGCGTCATAGGGGCGGGGCCGGTGGACGAAGAGAAGGACGATCTGGTTCAGGCCCTCGCCCAGAAGGAAGGAAAGACCCGCCGAGGCGCAAGCGTGGCGCACCCTCGGCCGGCCGGCACGCGCCCACCATTGCAGCACCACATAGGCGACCATCACCGGCACCCCGGCCCGGGTCGCGCCCAGCATCAGCGCGTCGGCCCAGGGCGTGTGCCCGGCGAAGGAATTGATCCATTGCGTGATCGCCTGATCCATTACATATCCCGCTGAACGAGTGACGAGGGGGTGCCGCCCGGACATGAACGACCGCCGCCTGCATCAGCTATTCGAAATCGGCATCCTGATGAAGGGGGCTCATGCGGTCATCGAATGCATCGGCGGCCTGATGCTGGCGCTGATCGGAACCCAGACGATCACCAGCCTCGTGCAGGCCCTGACCCAGGACGAGCTGATCGAGGACCGCGCCGACTACATCGCCAACACGCTTCTGCACTTCGCCCAGACCTTCTCGGTCAGCACCCAGCATTTCTATGCCTTCTACCTGCTCAGCCACGGCATCGTGAAGCTGGCGCTGGTGGCGGGGCTTCTGGCCGGACGGCTCTGGGCCTATCCGGCGGCGCTGGCGGCGATGGGGCTGTTCATCGCCTACCAGCTTTACCGCTATTCCTATACCCACGGGATCGGGCTGATCGTCCTGACCGTCTTCGATCTGGCGGTGATCTGGCTGATCTGGCGGGAATACCGGGTGGTGCGCGCCGCGGCGGCGCGGCAGGGCGCGGGCTGACGGGGGCGATTGGCCTTTCACTCGCCCGGCGGCAGGGCTATCGTGTCCGCCGACCCCCTCTTGCAGTCAGGATATCGCCCATGCCCGCCTATCGCTCCCGCACCTCGACCCACGGCCGCAACATGGCCGGCGCCCGCGGCCTGTGGCGGGCGACGGGCATGAAGGACGGCGATTTCGGCAAGCCGATCATCGCCATCGTCAACAGCTTCACCCAGTTCGTGCCCGGCCACGTCCACCTGAAGGATCTGGGCCAGCTGGTCGCGCGCGAGGTCGAGGCGGCGGGCGGCGTCGCCAAGGAGTTCAACACCATCGCCGTCGACGACGGGATCGCGATGGGCCATGACGGGATGCTCTATTCGCTGCCCTCGCGCGAACTGATCGCCGACAGCGTGGAATACATGGTCAACGCCCATTGCGCCGACGCGATGGTCTGCATCTCGAACTGCGACAAGATCACCCCCGGGATGCTGATGGCGGCGATGCGGCTGAACATCCCGGCGGTCTTCGTCTCGGGCGGGCCGATGGAGGCGGGCAAGGTCGTCCTCAAGGGCAAGGAGGTGGCGCTCGACCTGGTCGATGCGATGGTTGCCGCCGCCGACGATGCCGTCAGCGACGAGGACGTGGCCAAGATCGAACAGAACGCCTGCCCGACCTGCGGCTCCTGCTCGGGCATGTTCACCGCCAATTCGATGAACTGCCTGACCGAGGCCCTGGGCCTCTCGCTGCCCGGCAACGGCTCGACCCTTGCCACCCACGCCGACAGGAAGCGCCTGTTCGTCGAGGCCGGCCACCTGATCGTCGACATCACCCGGCGCCATTACGAACAGGACGACACCACCGTCCTGCCCCGCTCGGTCGCCAACAAGAAGGCCTTCGAGAACGCGATGTCGCTCGACATCGCGATGGGCGGCTCGACCAACACCGTCCTGCACATCCTGGCCACCGCCCACGAGGGCGGCATCGACTTCACGATGGACGACATCGACCGGCTGTCGCGCAAGGTGCCGGTGCTGTGCAAGGTCGCGCCCGCCAAGGCCGACGTGCACATGGAGGATGTCCACCGTGCGGGCGGGATCATGGCGATCCTCGGCCAGCTCGACGCCGCGGGCCTTCTGAACCGCGAGGTGCCGACCGTCCACGCCCGCTCGATCGGGGCGGCCATCGACCAGTGGGACATCTCGCGCACCAACCAGGAGTCGGTGCGCCAGTTCTATCTGGCCGCGCCCGGGGGCGTGCGCACCCAGACCGCCTTCAGCCAGTCGCGCCGCTGGGACGCGCTGGACCTCGACCGCGAACATGGCGTGATCCGCTCGGCCGGGACGCCGTTTTCCAAGGACGGCGGGCTGGCGGTGCTGGCCGGCAACATCGCGCCCGAAGGATGTATCGTCAAGACGGCAGGGGTGGACGAGTCGATCCTGGTCTTCCACGGCCCGGCGCGGGTCTTCGAATCGCAGAATGCCGCGGTCGAGGCGATCCTGTCGAACCGGATCAAGGCCGGCGACGTCGTGGTGATCCGCTATGAGGGGCCGAAAGGCGGGCCGGGGATGCAGGAAATGCTCTACCCGACCAGCTACCTGAAGTCGAAGGGGCTCGGGAAGGCCTGCGCGCTCATCACGGACGGGCGGTTCTCGGGCGGCACCTCGGGCCTGTCCATCGGCCATGTCAGCCCCGAGGCCGCCTCGGGCGGGCTGATCGGCCTGGTCGAGGAGGGCGACCGGATCGAGATCGACATTCCCGCCCGCACCATCGTCTTGGCGGTGCCCGAGGCCGAACTCTCGCGCCGCCGCAAGGCCCAGGACGAAAAGGGCTGGCATCCTGCCAAGGCCCGCCCGCGCAAGATCTCGACCGCGCTGAAGGCCTACGGGCTTTTCGCCACCTCGGCCGCGACCGGCGCGGTGCGCAAGCTGCCGGAGGCGTGAGCGGATGTATGTTCCCGCCC
The DNA here is from genome assembly GCA_018240425.1 of Pseudomonadota bacterium. GTDB lineage: Bacteria > Pseudomonadota > Alphaproteobacteria > Rhodobacterales > Rhodobacteraceae > TMP-24. The sequence goes on from JAFEFU010000055.1 coordinate 5,539, forward strand.
CCTCCCGCTATGGCGCCATGACCTATCGCCGGGTCGGGCGCTCGGGCCTGCGCCTGCCGGCCCTGTCCCTGGGCCTCTGGCACAATTTCGGCGGCGACGCGGTTCACGAGAACGCCCGCGCCATGTGCCGGACCGCCTTCGACCTGGGCATCACCCATTTCGACCTGGCCAACAACTACGGCCCGCCGCCCGGCTCGGCCGAGGAAGCCTTCGGGCGCATCCTGAGGACCGATTTCGGTGGCCTGCGCGACGAACTGGTGATCTCGTCCAAGGCCGGCTACCGCATGTGGGACGGACCCTATGGCGAATGGGGCAGCCGCAAATACCTGATCGCCTCGTGCGACCAGAGCCTGAAGCGCACCGGGCTCGAGTATTTCGACATCTTCTATTCGCACCGCTTCGATCCCGACACGCCGCTCGAGGAAACGATGGGGGCGCTCGACGCCATCGTGCGGGCGGGCAAGGCGCTTTATGTCGGCATCTCCAGCTATACGTCCGAACAGACGGCGCGCGCCGCCGCGATCCTGCGCGACCTCGGTACGCCCTGCCTGATCCACCAGCCGCGCTATTCGATCCTCGGCCGCTGGACCGAAAGGGACGGCCTGCTCGACCGGCTGGAAACCGAGGGGATGGGCTGCATCTCCTTCTCGCCCCTCGCCCAGGGGATGCTGTCGGCGAAATACCTGAACGGCATCCCGGCCGGCAGCCGCGCGGCATCGGGCAAGCTTGCCGCCAGCATCCTGAACGACGAGGCGATCCGGCGGCTGCGCGGCCTGAACGAGGTCGCCGCGGCGCGCGGGCAGAGCCTGGCGCAGATGGCGGTGGCCTACGTCTTGCGCGATCCGCGCATGACCTCGGCCCTGGTGGGGGCGAGCCGCCCCGAGCAGATCAGGGACAGCGTCGGCGCCCTCGCCAACACCGCCTTCAGCGCGGGCGAACTGGCGCAGATCGAGGAGCTGGCCTTCGAAAGCGAGGATTGGTAGGGGGCCAGTCCGCTGCCATCGAAGCCTGCAAGGGTGGACAGGCGCGAGGCCGTCGCCTCGCGCCGCTGGCGAGAGGGGTCACGCGACCGGGCCGTGCGCCCGGCGCGCGGACGGCGCCCGCCCACCGGGCGGCGGGCGCCGTCCGTGCACGAACGATCGGGACGGCGGAACCCCCCTTGGCCTGCGCTCGCGCTCCGGCCAACGAACCGGGTGACGCGCCACTGGCGCGCCCCCTGATCGGTCCGGGCAGAGCGCCGGCAGGACCGGTCTTATTGCACGGGGTATCGTCGGCCTCAGGGTACAGGCAGGGGGCCGCCCTGCGGCCCCGCCACCTGCATCAGCCGTTGGCTTCGCGGATCTTGTCGGCGGCTTCCTTGTTGTAGGCCACGCCCTTGGCGTCGAACAGCTGGTCCAGCTCGCCCGAGAGCGTCATCTCGGTCACGATGTCGCAGCCTCCGACGAACTCGCCCTTGACGTAAAGCTGCGGGATCGTCGGCCAGTCGGAATAGTCCTTGATCCCCTGGCGGATGTCGGCGTCGGCCAGCACGTCGACATCCTTGTAGTCGACCCCCATGTAGTTCAGCACCCCGGCCACCCGGCTGGAAAAGCCGCACTGCGGCATGGTCTTGGTGCCCTTCATGTACAGGACCACGTCGTTTGCGGTGACGGTCTGGCGGATCTGTTCGGCTGCGTCGGTCATTCTCTCTTTCACTCCGGTGCCTTGGTGGTCAGGGCCAGCGCATGCAACTCGCCGTGCGCGCCCGCCATCTTTGCCTTCAGCGCCGCATAGACGGCGCGCTGCTGCTGGACGCGGTTCTGCCCGCGGAAGCTTTCGTCGATCACCTCGGCCGCCCAGTGATTCCCGTCGCCGGCAAGATCGGTGATGGTGATCTTCGCCTTCGGGAACGCGGCCCGGATGAGATGTTCGATATCCTGGGCTTCCATCGGCATCTGGCGTCCTTTTCCTTGGTATCGACGTGAATGTATGCCGGGCGGCAGCCAGCCGCAAGGTCGCGCCCGGCCCTGCGCGCGTCAGGCGAGTGCGGCAAGAAGCAGCGCCAGCGCGTGATCGACCGAAGCCTGGCGGACCGCGTCGCGGCCGAGGGCGCCAAACTCGACGGTTTCGCTCCGGGTCGGCTGTCCGGGCCGGGCGAGGCCGAAGCAGACCCGCCCCTCGGGCTTGAACTCCGATCCGCCCGGCCCGGCGATCCCGGTCACCGACAGCGCGAGCCCGGCACCCGAACGGGTCAGCGCCCCCTCTGCCATCTCGCGCGCGACCTCCTCGCTGACCGCGCCACGGGCGGCGAGCGTCGCCGGCCTCACGCCCAGCAGCGCGGTCTTGGCGGCGTTGGAATAGGTGACAAAGCCGCAGTCGAAGATGTCGGACGAGCCCGCGACATCGGTGATCGCCCCGGCGACCAGCCCGCCGGTGCAGCTTTCGGCGGTGGCGATCCTAGTCCCCGCCGCCCGCGCCCGCGCCAGCAACTCCCCGGCCGCCGGCCTCATCTCAGGACGCCCAGAAGTACGATGTGGTAAAGCCCGGCGGCGGCGATCGCGGCAAGGCCCGCGTAAAGCCCCGCCCAGAGGTCGTCGAGCATCACCCCCGCCGCATCGCCGCGCCGGTCGGCCCGGCCGACGGCCCAGGGCTTCCAGATGTCGAAGAGGCGGAAGAAGAGGAAGGCCGCGAGCGGCGCGGGCCAGGGCAGGAACCCCTCCCACCCCCGCCACCAGAAGCCCGCCGCCGGAAACAGGAAGGCCAGCCACTGGCCCGCCACCTCGTCGATGACGATCTCGGACGGATCGTCGCCCGGGCGCCCGGCCAGTTCGCGCCCGCAGGCCCAGAACCCGGCGGCGGTGACCGCCAGCGTCGCGAGGACCAGCACCGGAAAGCCCAGGAACCGGTCGATCGCCCAGGCCATCAGGATCGCCACGAGCGAACCCCAGGTTCCCGGCGCGGGCCGCAGGAGCCCCGCCCCGAACCAGACCGACAGAAGCCGCGACGGGCTCATGCCCGCACCAGCGCCGCGGTGGCAAGCGCCGCGATCCCTTCCTCGCGCCCGGTGAAGCCCAGCCGTTCCGAGGTGGTGGCCTTGACGCTGATCCGCCCGGCCTCGACCCCGAGGATGCGCGCGAGTTCGGCCTGCATCGCCTGCGCGTGGGGGCCGATCTTCGGGCGTTCGCAGACGATGGTCAGGTCGGCGTTGGCCAGCCGGTAGCCCTGCGCCCGCGCCAGCCCCGCGGCATGGGCAAGGAAGATTTCGCTGGCCGCACCCTTCCATTGCGGGTCCGAGGGCGGGAAGTGCCGGCCGATGTCGCCTTCGGCCAGCGCGCCATAGATCGCGTCGGTCAGGGCGTGCATCGCCACGTCGGCGTCGGAATGGCCGAGAAGCCCGCGGTCGTGCGCCACCTTCACCCCGCAGAGCGTGACATGGTCGCCCTCGCAGAAGGCGTGGACGTCATAGCCGTTGCCGAGGCGCAGGTCGGTCATGCCGATGATCCTTTCCGCCCGGTCGAAATCGCCGGGCCAGGTAAGCTTGATGTTCTCCTCCTCGCCCTCGACGATGGCCACGTCAAGCCCGGCGGCCAGCGCCACCTCGACATCGTCGGCGGCCCCGCCCGGATGGGCACGGTGGGCCTGAAGGATCGCCGGAAAGCGGAAGCCCTGCGGGGTCTGGGCGCGGAAAAGCCCCTCGCGCGGGCGGGCGCCCGTGACCCGCCCCTCCGCGCCCTCCCAGAGCGCGTCGCTGACCGCCAGCGCCGGGGCCGCGCCCTCGTGCCCGTCCAGCGCCGCCACCACCCGCCCGATCAGCGCCGGGCTGACCAGGGGCCGCGCCCCGTCGTGGATCAGGACGCGGCCGACGCCCGAGCCTTCGAGGCAGGCCAGCGCGGCCCGGACGCTCGCATCGCGGCTGGCGCCGCCCGCCACCAGGACGGCACGGCCCCGGACCAGGTCGAGCGCCCGGCCCATGTCGTCGGGATGGACGGCCAGACAGATCCGCCCCAGCCCCACGAAGGCCGCCAGCGTCCGCTCGAGAACCGCCATCCCGCCGAGCGCGCGCCACTGTTTCGGCTCGCCGCCGCCCGCCCGGGTGCCCCGGCCGGCCGCGACGATGATGATGGCCAGATCGTCCCGCATTCCCGCCCGCCGCCTTTCCCTTGCCGAAATACTCCCGCCGGAGGCATCCGCCCCCCTGCCGGGCCGGCCTTCCCGCCCTGGCGCCTGTCCGGCGCAGACCGACGCGCCCGACAGGCGCCAGATTCCTGGCGGCCGCCTGTCCTTCGACAGGACCGGACTCCACCTTTGCCGGACAGGCTGTAGCGCCGCCGGCGCATCCTGACAATGGCGTGCCCCGGCGGGGGATTGCCGCCGATTTTCCGTTCCCTCCGCACAATCGCGGGGCAGGGCGGGGCGGCGGCGTTGTTTTTCCCCGCTCTTGCCGCTAACAAGAGGTCCGGTTGCACAAGGATCAGGCATTTGCCCATCGAACTGGCAGGCCAGCGGCTCGACCCGCCCGTGTTTCTCGCGCCGATGGCGGGGATCACCGATCTGCCCTTCCGGCGGATGGTGGCGCGCTTCGGGGCCGGTCTCGTCGTGTCGGAAATGGTTGCCTCGGGCGAGATGGTGACCGAACGCCCCTCGGTCAGGGCGAAGGCGCGGACCGATCTCGGGCTGGGCGAGGCGGGCGTGCCCACCTCGGTCCAGCTTGCCGGGCGCGAGGCCGCCCCTATGGCCGAGGCGGCGCGGATCGTCGCCGGCATGGGCGCGCGGATCATCGACATCAACATGGGCTGCCCGGCCAAGCAGGTGACGGGCGGCGCCTCGGGGGCGGCGCTGATGCGCGACCCGGACCATGCGCTGCGCCTGATCGAGGCGGTCGTCGGCGCCGTCGACGTGCCGGTGACGCTGAAGTGCCGGCTGGGCTGGGACGAGGGGTGCCTGAACGCGCCCGACCTTGCCCGCCGGGCCGAGGCGGCGGGGGTTTCGATGATCACCGTCCACGGGCGCACCCGCCAGCAGTTCTACAAGGGCAGCGCCGACTGGGCGGCGATCGCCGCCGCGCGCGGCGCGGTGACGATCCCGCTGATCGCCAACGGCGACATCACCTCGGCCGCCGCCGCGCGCCGGGCGCTGGCGCTCTCGGGGGCCGACGGGGTGATGGTGGGGCGGGGGGCGCAGGGCGCGCCCTGGCGGGTGGCCGGGATCGCCCATGCGCTTGGCCGCGCGCCCGCGCCCGAGGTGCCGCGCGGCCCGGCGCTGGCCGCATTCGTCGCCGAACATTACGAGATGATGCTGGCCTTCTACGGAACCGAGCTGGGCCTGCGCGTCGCGCGCAAGCATCTCGGCTGGTATGCCGACGAGGCCGGGGTCCGCCCCGACCTGCGCGCCCGCCTGATGGTCGCGCCCGTCCCCGCGGCGGCGCTGGCCCTGATCGCCGAGGCCTTCGCCGCCCCGCCGCCCGAGCGCGAGGCCGCGTGATGCTGGCGGCCGCCCCGCCGCCCGCGGTTCCGCCGGCCCCCGGGGCGGTCTGGGCGGCCTTGCCCTTCCCCGCCTTCGCCATCGACGCCGAAGGGCGCATCCTGTCGGCCAATCCCGCCGCCGAGGAGTTCCTGAACGCCTCGGCCCGCGCGCTGGCCGGCCAGCCCCTGTTCGACCGGCTGGCGATCGACGCGCCGCTCGAGGACGCCTTCGCCCGGATGCGCGCCAGCCATTCGCCCATCCACATCAACGATGTCGAGGTCGGCACCGGCGACCGGCCTCCGGTCCTGTGCAACCTCCAGGCCGCGCCGCTCGAGGACGGGGCACGCGCGAGCCTCCTTCTGATCCAGCCCCGCGAACATGCCGACCGGCTGGGCCGCGCCCAGGGCCTGACCCGCTCGGCGCGCTCGGCGATCGGCATGGCCGACATGCTGGCGCACGAGATCAAGAACCCGCTGGCCGGCATCGCCGGCGCCGCGCAGCTTCTGTCGATGAACCTTTCCCCCGAGGACCGCGAACTGACCGGCCTGATCGTCGGCGAGACCCGGCGGATCGTGAAGCTTCTCGAACAGGTCGAACGCTTCGGCCGGATGAAGCCCCCGGACCTGCGCCCCGTCAACATCCACGACGTGCTTGACCGCGCCCGCCGGTCGGCCGAACTGGGCTTTGCCGCGCGGATGCGGTTCATCGAGGAGTTCGACCCATCGCTGCCGCAGGTCGCGGCCGACGCCGACCAGCTGACCCAGGTGTTTCTGAACCTTCTGAAGAATGCGGCCGAGGCGGCGGGCGAGGGGGGCGGAACGATCCGCATCCACACCTACTACGACATGGCGCTGCGCCTGCGCCGGGGCGACGGCAGCCGGTCCCTGCCGGTGCAGGTCGAGATCACCGACGACGGGCCGGGCATCGCGCCGGCGATTCTTCCGGACATCTTCGATCCCTTCGTCTCGGGGCGCGAGAACGGCACCGGCCTCGGCCTTGCGCTGGTGGCGCGCATCGTCGCCGACCACGGGGGCTGGATCGGGGTCGAAAGCCAGCCCGGGCGCACCACGTTCCGCGTCGCGCTGCCCAAAGCGTCCGCAAAGGAGACCTGACATGGATGGCACCGTCCTTGTCGCCGACGACGACCGCACGATCCGCACCGTGCTGACCCAGGCGCTGACCCGAGCGGGCTGCCGGGTGCATGCGACCTCGTCGATGGTGACGCTGCTGCGCTGGATCGAGGAAGGCAAGGGCGACCTCGTCATCTCGGACGTGGTCATGCCCGACGGCAACGGCCTCAAGGCCCTGCCCGAGATCGCCCGCCAGCGCCCCGGCCTGCCGGTCATCATCATCTCGGCCCAGAACACCATCGTCACCGCGATCCGCGCCGCCGAGGCCGAGGCCTGGGACTACCTGCCCAAGCCCTTCGACCTGCCCGACCTGATGAAGCGCGCCGCCCGCGCGCTCGCCGCGCGCCCCTCGGCCGCTCCGCCGCCCGCGGCCGGGCGCGCGCCCGAGGGCGACCTGCCGCTGGTCGGGCGCACCGCGTCGATGCAAGCACTCTACCGGCTGGTCGCGCGGGTGATGAACACCGACCTGGCGGCGCTCATCACCGGGGAAAGCGGGGCTGGCAAGTCGCTGGTGGCGCGCGCGATCCATGACTTCTCGGACCGCCGCAGCCAGCCCTTCGTCATCGTCCAGGGCGCGGACCTGACGGGGGCCGAGGGGCCGGCCGGGCTTCTCGGGCGCGTCCGCGGCGGCACCCTTCTCTTCGACGAGATCGCCGACTTCGACGACGAGGCCCAGGGCCGGATCGTGCGGATGCTCGACGCGCTTCCCGATCCGGGCCCGCGGATCATCGCCACCTCGCAGGGCGATCTTCAGGCGCGGCTGGCGGCGGGGCGGCTGCGCAAGGATCTGTTCTTCCGGCTGGGCGGGGTGACGCTGGCGGTCCCGCCGCTGCGCGAGCGGATCGAGGACATCGCGCTTCTGGCCGATCATTTCCTCGCACGGGCGGCGCGCGACGGGCTTGGCCAGCGCCTGCTTCACCCCGACGCGCTCGCGGTCCTGCGGGCCAGCGCCTGGCCCGGCAACGTCCGCCAGCTGGAAAGTGTCCTGCGGCAACTCGCGGTCACCGCGCAGGGGGCCGAGATCACCCGCGCCGAGGCCGAGGCCGCGCTGGCGGGGATGCAGGCGCTGGCGCCGCGCGCCGACGAGGGCGAACGGCTGTCGGCCTCGGTCGCCCGCCATCTCGCCCGCTACTTCGGCCTGCACGGCGGCGCGCTGCCGCCGCCGGGCCTTTACGACCGCATCCTGCGCGAGATCGAGCAGCCGCTTCTGGAAATCGCGCTCGAGGCGACGGCGGGCAACCAGGCAAGATGTGCCGATCTTCTGGGCATCAACCGCAATACTTTGCGCAAGAAGCTGACCGACCTGGATATCCGCGTGACACGCCGGCGCAAGTTGATGTAAAAGAGCAACAGAACCTGTGGCGCGCCGGCACCTGCGGCCGGCGGCCAGACCACGGGCAGGCATCAGCGGTAACCGCGCCCCGGCGCGGAAGGAGAGGCGCCCCTTGCAGGGCATCGGCAGTTCGTGGACCTGGGAGAAGATCAGCCGCCTGCGGCGCCAGCGGCGCTGGCAGAACGCGGTGACGCTGGGGCTCGTCGTCCTCGGCCCGGTCCTCGCGCTGGCAACCTTCGTGATCCTCGGGCCCTGGGGGCAGGGCGCGCAGTCTGATTCGCTGCGTCTCGTCCTCCTGACCGACCTTGTCTATTTCCTGTTGCTGGCCGGGCTGGTCCTGTCGCGGCTGATGGGCATGATCGCAGCCCGCCGCGCCAAGTCGGCCGGCTCGCGCCTGCACCTGCGCCTGACCGCGGTCTTTGCCGGGATCGCGCTTTTCCCGACGATCCTTGTGGCGATCTTCGCCGGCCTGACCGTGAACATCGGGCTCGAGGGCTGGTTCTCCGACCGGGTGCGCAGCGTCGTCGGCTCGTCGCTGCAGGCAGCCGAGGCCTATCACGAGGAGCACCGCCGCGATCTGGAGCAGGACAGCCAGGCGCTGGCGCAGTACCTGAACCTCTCGAAGCAGACCGCCTTCCTTCTCTCCGACGCCGACCTGCGCGAGATCCTCGCCAACGGGCAGAAACAGATCCAGCGCGGCCTGCGCGAGGCCTATCTGATCGACGGCGCGGGCGAGATCCGCGCCCGCGGCGAGCGCAGCTATCTGTTCGACTATGAAAAACCCACCGCCGACGAGCTGGCCCGCGCCAAGGCCGGTGAGACGGTGATGATCGAGGACTGGCCCAACAACGAATTCCGCGCCTTGACCTACCTGACCGCCTTCCCCGACCGCTATCTCTATGTGAGCCGCGACGTCGACGGCAAGATCCTCAGCCTTCTCGACCAGACGCGCGCCACGGTGAAACTCTACCAGCAGCTCGAATCGACGCGCGGCCGGGTGATCTTCGAGTTCGGCCTGGTCTACCTGGGCTTTGCGCTGATCCTGATCCTCGCCGCGATCTGGATGGGCCTGTGGTTCGCCGAACGGCTGTCGCGGCCGGTGGGACGGCTGGCCGGGGCGGCGCAGCGGGTGGGGGCGGGCGACCTGGGCGTGCAGGTCGCCGAGGAGGAGGGCGACGACGAGATCGCCATGCTCGGCCGCATCTTCAACCAGATGACCCGCCAGCTTGGCAGCCAGCGCGCCGCCCTGATCGAGAGCCACCGCCAGACCGAGGACCGCCGCCGCCTGTTCGATTCGGTCCTGTCGTCAGTCACGTCGGGCGTGATCGGGCTGGACGCCGAAGGTAGGCTGGACTTCCTCAACCCCGCCGCGACCCGCCTTCTGGCCCTTGACGAGGCCCGCGACCACGGGCGGCCCCTGGCCGAGGTCGTCCCGGAATTCTCAAGCCTGTTCAATGAACTGCGCGACGGTCTTGCCGAGGTGACGCAAGAGGAGATCAAGGTCAGCCGCGCCGCCAAGCTGGAAAGCCTGCTGGTCAGGATGGCGCAGCGCCGCAATGCCGAGGGCGGGCTCGAGGGCTATGTCGTCGCCTTCGACGACGTGACCGACCTGGTCAGCGCACAGCGCATGGCCGCCTGGGGCGATGTGGCCCGCCGCATCGCCCACGAGATCAAGAACCCGCTGACCCCCATCCAGCTTTCGGCCGAGCGCATCCGCCGCAAGTTCCTGGCGATGGCCGGCGACGAGGCGCCGCAGCTCGAGCAGATGACCGACGTGATCATCCGCCAGACCGGCGACCTGCGCCGGATCGTCGACGAGTTCTCGAAGTTCGCGCGGATGCCCGAACCCGACAGGCGCGACCACGACCTGACCCGGCTGATGCGTGACGCGGTGGCGTTGCAGGAGGGCGCCCTGCATGGCGCGGCCCTGGTGGCCGACCTGCCGGCCCAGCCGGTCGTGACCGAGATCGACGCGACGATGATCTCTCAGGCGGTGACGAACCTCATCAAGAACGCGGGCGAAGCCATTGAAACGCTTTGCGAACGCGGAGCACCGGACGGCTATGCGCCCGAGGTGCGGGTCAGCATGAGGGCCAGTGACGATCAGGTCGTGATCCGCATCGCCGACAACGGGGCGGGCCTGCCGCCCGACCGGGCGCGGCTGTTCGAGCCCTATGTGACGACGCGCGAAAAGGGAACGGGCCTCGGCCTGCCGATCGTCAAGAAGATCATCGAGGAACACGGCGGCACCCTGACCCTGACGGATGCCGAACCGTTCGAGGCGGGCGCCCACCGGGGGGCGCTTGCCGAAATTCGCCTGCCGCGGGCGCGTGTCCCGCAGCGGGCCATCAAGGAGAGGGCACCGGAAACTGCCGGAGGTGGAACATGAGCGACATCCTGATCGTTGACGACGAACGCGACATCCGCGAACTGATCTCGGACATCCTGCGCGACGAGGGTTTCACCACCCGACTCGCGGCCAATTCCGACGAGTGCATGGCCGAGATCAACGCCGCGCAGCCGTCGCTGATGATCCTCGACATCTGGCTGAAAGACAGCAACATGGACGGGATCGACATCCTCAAGACCGTCAAGCGCGACAACCCGGATGTGCCGATCATCATCATCTCGGGCCACGGCAACATCGAGATCGCGGTCGCCGCCATCAAGCAGGGCGCCTATGACTTCATCGAGAAACCCTTCAACATCGACCAGCTGACCGTGGTGATCGCGCGGGCGATGGAGACCTCGCGTCTCAGGCGGGAAAATTCGTCGCTGCGCCGCCGCGACCTGACGTCGCACGACATGATCGGCAATTCCGCCGCCTTCCGCGCGCTGAAGGCCAACCTCGACAAGGTGACGAAGTCGAACGCCCGCGTCATGCTGACCGGCGAGCCGGGGGCCGGCAAGGAGGTGGCGGCGCGCTATATCCACGCCAATTCCAACCGGGCCTCGGGCCCGTTCATCACCGTCGCCTCCGCCTCGATCGAGCCCGAGCGCATGGAAGAGGTGCTTTTCGGCCGCGAAACCCAGGGGCGCGGGGTGGAAAAGGGGCTTCTGGAGCAGGCGCACGGCGGGTTCGTCTATTTCGACGAGGTGGCCGACATGCCGCTGGTCAGCCAGTCGAAGATCCTGCGCGTTCTGACCGAGCAGCAGTTCACCCGAGCCGGCGGCACCGACAAGGTCCGGGTCGATCTCCGCGTCATCTCATCGACCACCCGCAACCTTGCGGCCGAGATCGCGGGCGGGCGCTTCCGTCAGGAGCTTTACGACCGGCTGAACGTGGTGCCGATCGCGGTGCCCGGCCTCGACGACCGGCGCGAGGACATCCCGCATCTCGCCCGCCATTTCATCGAGCAGCTCAACAAGTCGCAGGGCCTGCCCTTGCGCAACCTCTCGCCCGAATCCGAGGCGGTGATGCAGACGATGGGCTGGCCGGGCAATGTCCGCCAGCTCAGGAACGTGATCGAGCGGGCGCTGATCCTCGGCGATGCCGGCCAGCCGATCGAGCCGCAGGACCTGCCCGGACAGGGCGGCGCCACCCCGGACGAGGGGCGCGTGACCCTGACTGGCGGGCTGGCGACGCTGCCCCTGCGCGAGGCGCGCGAACTGTTCGAGCGCGAATACCTCCTGACCCAGATCAACCGCTTCGGCGGCAACATCAGCCGCACGGCCAGCTTCGTCGGCATGGAGCGCTCGGCGCTGCACCGGAAGCTGAAGTCCCTGGGCGTGGTCACCACCGCCAAGTCGGGCGCGCGCCAGGCCCATTTCGAGGAGGAAGAGGAAGAGGCCTGATCCCCGCCTTGCCGGCGGCGGCAGGGCAGGGTCAACCCTTTCGTAACCCCCGCGCGCGATGCTGGCCCCGATGTGACCAGAGGCCGGGGAACGATCACGATGGCGGCGGCGACACTCATCGGGCGCAAGATCGCCTCCGCCACGCCTGCGGCCGACCCGGCGCGGATCACCTGCGAAAAGGTGCTGCACACCGCCTTTGCCCGCGCCGCCGAACGGCAGATGCACCTGCCGCTGCGCATGCCTGCCCTGGCCGAACGGCAGCTCAGCGGCCCGGAGATCGCCGAGATCCTGCCGGAAAACGCGCTTCTCCTCATGCTGCACGGCCCGCAGGAAGGGCTGGGCCTGATGGCCCTGTCGCCCGCCGCGCTCGCCGCACTGATCGAGATGATGACCCTCGGGCGGGTGGCCGACCATCCGCCTCCGGCCCGCCGCCCGACCCGCACCGACGCGGCGATGGTGGCGGGCTTCACCGACATGGTGCTGGCCGAATGTGACAGCCTTTTCGCCGCCACCGACGACTGGCGCTGGACCGGCGGTTTCCGGCAGGGCGGCCATCTTCCCGATCCGCGCCCCCTCGGGCTGATGCTGGAGGAACCGGCCTACCTCGTCTTCCGCATGTCGCTGGCCTTCGGCCTGCCCAGCGGACCCGAGGCCGAGGTGCGGACCGGCGAGGTTCTGTTGGCCCTGCCGGCGGCGGGCCACGGGCGCAGGCCGCTGTCCCGGCCGGCGGGGACAGGGGGGGATGGCCCGGACATGCCCGGCGACGCGGAATGGCGCCGCGGGCTGGAACGCGCGGTCCTGCCCGCCGGGGCCGAGGTGCGGGCAATCCTCGCGCGGGTGACGCTGGCCCTTGCCGACCTGTTGCGGATCGAGGCCGGCCAGTCGCTCGCCCTGCCCGCGGCCACGCTGGGTGCCGTCCGGCTCGAGGTCGCGGACGGCGGGCTGATCTGCCTTGGCCAGCTCGGGCAGGGGCAGGGCCACCGGGCGCTGCGCCTCGGCCCTCCCCCGGACGAGGCGCCGGTCTCCGGCCCCGCCGGGCGCGGCGAACTCCTGCCCGCGGCCGAGCCTTCGCCTCCCGCCGCGCGCCATCCTCCGCCGCCCCGGACGCCCTCCGAACCGCCAGCCGGGCGCGACGATGCGCCCGCGCCCGCAGCAGCCCTTGCCCGCGCCGTCTGAGTCCGGCGGCTTCCCGCTGGACCGGGCTTGACCTTGCCGGCCAAAGCCGGGCTGGATAGGGCGGATCAAGGGGAGGGGCGTCATGTTTCGCGCGCTGGTCGTTGAAAAAGCAGCCGATGGCACCACCCGCGCCGGCGTGCAGATGGTCGACGACAGCCGCCTGCCCGAGGGCGATGTCACCGTCGCCGTCGAATATTCGACGCTGAACTACAAGGACGGGCTCTGCCTCGGCTCGGGCGGCGGCCTGGTGCGGCGCTGGCCGCATGTGCCGGGCGTCGATTTCGCCGGCACGGTCAGCGACAGCACCGATCCGCGCCACCGGCCCGGCGACCGGGTGATCCTGACCGGCTGGCGGGTCGGCGAGGTTCAGTGGGGCGGCTATGCCGAAAGGGCGCGGGTGCAGGGCGACTGGCTGGTGCCGCTGCCCGCGGGCCTGACCACCCGGCAGGCGATGGCAGTGGGGACGGCCGGGCTGACCGCGATGCTGGCGATCCTCGCGCTCGAGGCGCACGGGCTGCGGCCGGGCGGCGGGCCGGTTCTGGTCACCGGCGCCTCGGGCGGGGTCGGATCGGTGGCCGTCGCCCTCTTGGCGCAGGCGGGCCACGAGGTCGCCGCCGTGACCGGCCGGGAGGGGGCTGAAGAGTATCTGCGTCGGCTCGGCGCCGCGCGGATCGTGCCGCGCGCCGATCTGGCCGAGACCGTGGCCAAGCCGCTTGAATCCGAGACATGGGCGGGGTGCATCGACGCGGTCGGGGGCGCGATGCTGGCCCGCATCCTCGGGCAGATGCGCCACGGCGCCTCGGTCGCCGCGGTGGGGCTGGCGGGGGGTGCGGCGCTGCCCGCCTCGGTCGTGCCCTTCATCCTGCGCGGCATCAACCTGCTCGGGATCGATTCGGTCAGCCAGCCCACCGCCAACCGGGTCACGGCGTGGGAGCGGATCGCCCGGACGCTGCCCCTGGATCTTCTCGAGGGGATGATCCGTCCGGCGCGGCTCGAGGATCTGCCCGACCTTGGCCGGGCGATCCTGAAGGGCCAGGTGCGGGGCCGGGTCGTCGTCGACCCCCGCGCCTGAGGGCCGCCGCGATCCGTCAGTAGGTGCGGATCAGCCCGACCAGCCGGCCCTGAACCTTGACGCTTTCCTCGGGAAGGACGCGGGTCTCGTAGGCGGGATTGGCGGCCTCGAGCGCGATCATGGCCCCCTTGCGGCGAAAGCGCTTCAGCGTCGCCTCGTGGCCCTCGACCAGCGCCACCACGATGTCGCCGTTCTCGGCCGTCCCCTGTTCGCGGATCACCACCACGTCGCCGTCGTTGATGCCCGCGTCGATCATCGAATCGCCCTTGACCTCGAGCGCATAGTGGTTGCCGCGCCCCGACAGCATCGAGCCCGGCACCGCGACATGATGGGACACTTCGGAAATCGCCTCGATCGGGACGCCGGCGGCGATGCGGCCCATGACCGGCAGTTCCAGCGCATGGATGGCCTCGACCGGGCGGGAGCCCCTGGGCGGCTCGGCCCGGTCGCCGTGGATCAGGCGCGGGTTGAAGCCGGGCCTGTCCATCGCCTCGGGCAGGCGGACGACCTCGATCGCGCGGGCCCGGTGGGCGAGGCGGCGGATGAAGCCCCGCTCCTCCAGCGCGGTGATCAGGCGGTGGATGCCGGATTTCGAGCGCAGGTCGAGCGCGTCCTTCATCTCGTCGAACGAGGGCGGAACCCCGTCGCGCGCCATCCGCTTTTGAATGAAGTCCAGCAGTTCCAGCTGCTTGCGCGTCAGCATCCCGTGCCCGTCCCTTTGCCTAGGATCATGTTGGTTCTTGCGGTGTTCTACCCACGTTCCCCTTTTGTGTCAAGCACATCGGCTCAGAAGGGCAGGTAGTCCACGATCTCGCCGTCGGCGCGCGGGCCGTCGCCGAGGGGGCGGACCAGAAGCGCGTCGGCCTGTGACAGGATGGTCAGGAGCGCGCTGTCCTGGCTGGCCATCGGCGCAATGGCGGGCAGGCCATCGCCGGCGGTCAGGCGGGCGCGCATGTAATGGGTGCGCGGTCCGTTGGCCTCGACCGCGGTGCCAAGGCGGGCGCGGCGCAGGTCGTGGCGGCCGGGCAGGCCCTGCATGTGGGCCAGAAGCGGCACGAGGAAGAGATGGGCGCAGACGATGGCCGAGACCGGATTGCCGGGCAGCCCCAGCATCGCCGCGCGCCCGAGGCGCCCGGCCATCAGCGGCTTGCCCGGCCGCATGGCGATCTTCCAGAAGCCGAGTTGCAGCCCGAGATCGCCGGCGACACGTCCGACAATGTCGTGGTCGCCCACCGACGCGCCGCCGATGGTGACGATCACGTCCGCCCCCTCGGCCAGTTCGAACCCCAGGCGCAGGCTGGCCTCGTCGTCGCGGGCGATCGGCAGAAGGCGGGCCTCGGCCCCCGCCGCCTCGGCAATCGCGGCCAGCGCAAAGCCGTTCGAGGCGATGATCTGGTCAGGGCGCGGGTCTTCCCCGGGCATGACCAGCTCGTCCCCGGTCGACAGGATCGCCACCACCGGGCGGCGGCTGACCGTCACCTCGGGCCAGTTCATCGCGGCGATCAGCGCAAGATCCGCGGGCCGCAGGCGGCGCGGCGCAGACAGCAGATCGCCAACCTTGAAGTCCTGTCCCAACGCACGGATATGACGGGAGTTTTCCAGACGGTGCCCCAGGGTGATCCGGGCGCCATCGCGGGTCACGTCCTCTTGCAGGACGACGCGCTCGCCGCCCTCGGGCACCGGGGCCCCGGTGAAGATGCGCACCGCGGCGCCGGGGTCGACCCTGCCGGAAAAGGCATGGCCGGCACCGGCCTCTCCGGTCACGGCCAGACCCTTGCCGGGCAGGTGGTCGGCATCGCGGATCGCATAGCCGTCCATTGCCGAGGCATCGAAGGGCGGTTGGTTCAGGCGGGCGGAGACCGGTTCGGCCAGCACCCGTCCGGCTGCCTGACGGAGCGCGACCCGCTCGCCCGGCAGGGGATCGGCAAGGGCCAGGACCCGGACCAGGGCTTCTTCGACAGAAATCACGGCTTCGCCTCGTAACGTCCCGATTTACCGCCCTCTTTCAGGACAACATGCAGCCCATCGATCCTCATCGACTTTTCCGCCGCCTTCAGCATGTCATAGACGGTCAGCGCTGCGACCGAAGCCGCGGTCAGCGCCTCCATCTCGACGCCGGTGCGGCCGCTGGTCTTGACGGTCGCGGTGATACGGACGCCGGGCAGGGCCGGGTCGGCGGCGAGATCGAGCGCCACGCTGGTGATCGGCAGCGGGTGGCAGAGGGGGATGAGCTCGGCGGTGCGCTTGGCGGCCATGATCCCCGCCAGCCGCGCCACCCCCAGGACATCGCCCTTGCGCGCCTTGCCCTCGGTCACCAGGGCCAGCGTCTCGGGCCGCATCCGCACCTCGACGGCGGCGACGGCCATGCGGTCGGTTACCGCCTTGGCCCCGACATCGACCATGTGCGCATGGCCCTCGCGGTCGAAATGGGTCAGCGCCATGTCAGCCCGCCACCATGTCAGCCCGCCACCGGGTCGGCAAGGATCGCGCGGGTCGCGGCCTCGACATCGGCCTGCCGCATCAGGCTTTCCCCGATCAGGAACGAGCGCGCGCCGCAGCCGGCCATCGCCGCCAGATCGGCGGGGGTGAAAAGGCCGCTTTCGCAGATCGCCATGCGCCCGGCGGGCAGCATCGGCGCCAGCCGCCGCGTTGTGTCAAGAGTGACATCGAAGGTCTTGAGATTGCGGTTGTTTATTCCGATCATCGGCGAGGAAAGCCGCAAGGCCCGCTCAAGCTCGGCCTCGTCATGGACCTCGATCAGAGCATCCATCCCCCAGTGGCGCGCCGCATCCTCGAGTTCGGCCGCCAGCCCGTCCGGGACGGAGGCCATGATGATGAGGATGCAGTCCGCCCCCCAGGCCCGGGCCTCGGCGACCTGGTAGGGGTCATAGAGGAAATCCTTGCGGAGCGCGGGCAGCGGGACCGCGGCGCGCGCGGCGCCCAGGTAGGCGGGCGCCCCCTGGAAGGACGGGCCGTCGGTCAGGACCGACAGGCAGGCCGCGCCTCCGGCCTCATAGGCGCGGGCGAGCGACGGCGGATCGAAATCGGCGCGGATCAGGCCTTTCGAGGGTGAGGCTTTCTTGATCTCGGCGATCAGGCCATAGCCCTTGGCCTGGGCCCGGACCAACGCCCGGTGAAAGCCGCGCACCGGCCCGGCGGCGCGGGCGGCGGCCTCGACCTCGGCCAGGGGGCGGGCGCGCCTTGCCTCGGCGATCTCCTGCAACTTGTAGGTCTTGATCTTGTCGAGAATGTCCATGCCCCCTTCTAATCCGCCGCTCCGGCCCTTGCAAACCTTCGCTGCCCGCCGCCGGGGCGACAAAACGCGCGCCGACTTTGCCTTGACCGGGACGGGTGGGGGGCACAGAGTGGTCCCCAGGGCAGATCGGCCCGACGGCACGCGGGTCGCGGCATTTCCGCCGACGCCTCCGGTGTGTGCCGGAAGGGAGCGATCATCATGCGGCTCATCACAGTCATGGGGCCGTCGCAATCGGGCAAGACCGAGCTCGTGAAGCGGCTGGCGCATCTGGACGGCCATCCGCCCAAGGTGGAACAGGCCGGCCACCTGGCCCTGTCGCGCTTCACCTTCCTGGGCGAGGCCTGGTGCGCCATCGACATGGCGGGCGGCCCCGAATATGCGCGGATGGCGGGGGCGGCGCTGCTGGCCTCGGACGCGGCGGTCCTCTGTGTCGCGCCCGACCCGGCCGAGGCGGTGCTGGCCGCGCCCTATCTGCGGACCATCGAGGCCGCGGGAACCCCCTGCCTGATCTTCATCAACCGCATGGACGCGCCCAAGGGGCGGGTCCGCGACATCGTTGCGGCCCTGCAGGCCTATACCTCGCACGCCCTCGTCCTGCGCCAGATCCCGATCCGCGAGGGCGGGCAGGTCGTGGGCGCGGTCGACCTCATTTCCGAGCGCGCCTGGCGCTACCGCGAGGGCCAGACCTCGGTCCTGGTCGAGATGCCCAAGGCCGAGAGCGAGCGCGAGAAGGAGGCGCGGGCGGCGCTTCTCGAACATATGTCCGAATATGACGACAAGCTTCTGGAGGAACTGATCGAGGACCACGAGCCGGCGCGCGGCGCGCTGTACGAGATCGCCCGCCGCGAGACCCAGGAAAGCGTGATCCTGCCCTGCTTCCTCGGCGCGGCCAGCCATGCCAACGGGGTGATGCGGCTGATGAAGGCGCTGCGCCACGAGGCGCCGGGGGTCGAGGCCCTGGCCGCCCGGCTGGGCGGGGGCGATGCGCTGGCGGTCGGCTTCCACGCCCAGAACCGCAAGCATCTGGGCAAGTGCACCTTCATTCGCGCGCTGTCGCCGGGGGTGGCGCAGGGCGGCACGCTGGGCGGGGCCTCGGTGGGCGGCCTGTCGGAACTGGGGGCCAAGTCGGGCCATGACCAGCTGGCGCCCGGCGATGTCGCCATCGCGGTCAAGGCCGACCATCTGAATGCCGGCATGGTCTATTCGCGCGCGGCGGCCGTCGCGGCGCCCGACTGGTCGCGGGGCGCGGCGCCGACGCTGGCGCGCATCCTCGCCCCGGTCCACGAGCGCGACGACGTGCGCCTGTCGGCGGCGCTGGCCAAGCTGGCCGAGACCGATCCGGCGCTGAGCGTGCGCCAGGAAGAGGGGTCGGGGCAGGCGCTGGTCAGCGTCCAGGGGCCGATGCATCTGCGCAGCGCCCTTGCCCAGCTGTCGGACGGGTTCGGCGTCGAGGTCGAGGCCCAGGTGCCGCAGCCGCGCTACCGCGAGACCATCTCCTCCTCGGTGGACGAAACCTATCGCCACCGCAAGCAGTCGGGCGGCGCCGGGCAGTTCGCCGACGTGGCGCTGACCGTCGGGCCGGTGACGCGCGGCGAGGGCTTCCGCTTTGCCGAGGTGGTCAAGGGCGGCGCCGTGCCGCGCAACTACATCCCCTCGGTCGAGGAGGGGGCCCGCGATGCCCTGGCCAAGGGGCCGCTCGGATTCCCGGTCATCGACGTGGCGGTGACCCTGACCGACGGCAAGCATCATGCGGTGGACAGCTCCGACTATGCCTTCCGCACCGCCGGCCGGCAGGGGGTGAAGGAGGCGCTGGCCAAGGCCGGGCCGGTGCTCTTGCAGCCCGTGGACCGGGTCGACGTGCATATCCCCTCGGTCTATTCCGGGGCGATGGTGTCGCTGATCTCGTCGCTGAAGGGGCAGGTCCTCGGCTTCGACCGCAATCCGGCCTGCCGGGGCTGGGACATCTTCCGCGCCCTCCTGCCGGCCTCGGCCGAGGAAGAGCTGGTCGCGGCGCTTGGCTCGGCCACCCAGGGCACGGCTTGGCACGAGGCGAACTTCGACCATTACGAAGAGCTCTATGGCCGCGAGGCCGAGCGCATATCAAAGGAACATGCGGCAGCGTGAGGTCAATCGGGCGGCGCGAAGGCGGCGCCCGACTGCCGCCCCCCCGGGGGGTCACCGCTGTCCTATCGCCACATAGTCGCGCTTGGTCGGCCCGACATAAAGCTGGCGCGGGCGCCCGATCTTCTGGGTCGGATCGGCGATCATTTCCTTCCACTGCGAGATCCAGCCGACGGTGCGCGAGATCGCGAAGATCGGGGTGAACATCGAGGTCGGGAAGCCCATCGCCTCGAGGATGATGCCCGAATAGAAATCGACGTTAGGGTAGAGCTTCTTGGAGACGAAATATTCGTCCTCGAGCGCGATGCGCTCCAGCTCCTTGGCGACCTGGAGGGTGGGGTTGTTGTGGATGCCCAGAAGGTCCAGCACCTCGTCGGCCGATTCCTTCAGCACCTTGGCGCGCGGGTCGTAGTTCTTGTAGACCCGGTGTCCGAAGCCCATGAGCCGCACACCCGAGGACTTGTCCTTGGCCTTGCGGATGAACTCGGGGATGCGGTCCACGGTGCCGATCTGGCGCAGCTGCTCGAGTGCCGCCTGGTTGGCCCCGCCATGCGCCGGCCCCCAGAGGCAGGCGATCCCGGCGGCGATGCAGGCGAAGGGGTTCGCCCCCGACGATCCCGCCAGCCGCACCGTCGAGGTCGAGGCGTTCTGCTCGTGGTCGGCGTGCAGCATCATGATGCGGTCGAGCGCCTTGGCCAGCGCGGGCTGGACCACATACTCCTCGCAGGGGACGGCAAAGCACATGTGCAGGAAGTTCGACGCGTAATCGAGGGCGTTCCTCGGATAGACGAAGGGCTGGCCCATCGAATACTTGAAGGCCATCGCCGCGATGGTCGGGAGCTTGGCGATCATGCGGATCGCCGCGACCTCGCGCTGCCAGGCGTCATTGATGTCGAGGCTGTCGTGGTAGAAGGCCGACATGGCGCCGACCACGCCCACCATCGTCGCCATCGGGTGGCTGTCGCGGCGGAAGCCGCGGAAGAAATAGTGCATCTGCTCGTGCACCATCGTGTGCCGCGTCACCCGGTCCTCGAAGTCGGCAAGCTGCGCCTGGCTGGGCAGTTCCCCGTAGAGAAGCAGGTAGCAGACCTCGAGGTGGCTGGACTGGTCGGCCAGCTGCTCGATCGGATAGCCGCGATAGAGAAGCTCGCCCACGTCGCCGTCGATGTAGGTGATGGCGCTGTCGCAGGCCGCGGTCGAGGTGAAGCCCGGATCG
Organism: Pseudomonadota bacterium; assembly: GCA_018240425.1. Taxonomy (GTDB): domain Bacteria; phylum Pseudomonadota; class Alphaproteobacteria; order Rhodobacterales; family Rhodobacteraceae; genus TMP-24. The sequence continues at coordinate 26,080 of JAFEFU010000055.1, forward strand.
TAGGTGAAGACGTCGCCGTCGGTGTAGAGCTTGCGGATGTCGACGACATCGGGCCCGATGGTCGGCTTCAGGACCGGCAGGTCGAGGGTCCGTTCGCCGATGGTCAGCCTGGCGGTCCGGGTGTTGGCGAGATTGGTGTCGGCCATCCTGTCACTCTCCTTGACCGGCCCTGGCAGGGGCGGTCCTTGTTGCGCGCCGGGGTGCCCCTCAGCCCGCTGCATCCGAAAGCCGGGCGAGGGTCTCCTCCCGCCCGAGCACGAGCATCATGTCAAAGACGGATGGGGTCACCGTCCGTCCGGCGAGCGCGGCGCGCAAGGGGCCGGCGATCTTGCCCAGACCCAGCCCGTGCGCGGCGGCAACCCCGGCAACGGCGGCCTCGATGCCTTCGCGTGTCCAGCTAGCACCTTGCAGGTGCGGCGTCAATTCACGCAGTATACCACGGGATACCGTATCCAGCGCCTTTTCCGCGTCCACGTCAGGGACCATCGGCCGGTCGGCAAGGATGAAGTGCGCCTTTTCAACAAGTTGTGGAAATGTCTTCGCGCGGTCCTTCAGGCAGTAAAGTCCGCGTGTCATCAGGCCGCGCTGGCGGTCGGTCAGCGGGGCCTTGCCCGAGGCCTTCAGGAATGCCTCAATTTCAGGCAGCAATGCTGCATCTGCGAGCGCGGCGATATGCTGGCCCGAGAGATTTTCCAGCTTCTTGAAGTCAAGCCGCGACGGAGCGCGCCCGATTCCCGGCAGATCGAACCATTCCTTCGCCTGCGCGTCGGTAAAGAATTCGTCATCGCCATGCGACCAGCCCAGCCGGCACAGGTAGTTGCGCATCGCCGAGGCCGGATAGCCCATCGCCTGATAGTCCTGAAGCCCGACCGCCCCGTGGCGCTTGGACAGTTTCTTGCCGTCCGGCCCGTGGATCAGGGGAATGTGCGCCCACACCGGCACATCCCAGTCCATCGCCCGGTAGATCTGGGTCTGGCGCGCGGCGTTGGTCAGGTGGTCGTCCCCCCGGATCACATGCGTGACGCCCATGTCGTGATCGTCCACGACGACCGCCAGCATGTAGGTGGGCGTACCATCGGCGCGCAAACAAACCATGTCGTCCATCTGGTCGTTGCCGAAGGTGACGCGGCCCTGCACCTGGTCCTCGATCACCGTCTGGCCTTCGCGCGGGGCCTTGAGGCGGATGACGAAGGGCAGGTCGGGATGGGTTGCGGGATCGGCGTCGCGCCAGGGCGAGCGGAAGAGGGTCGAGCGGCCCTCGGCGCGGGCCGCCTCGCGGAAGGCTTCGATTTCCTCCTGCGAGCAGAAGCACTTGTAGGCCGATCCTCGCGCCAGCATCTCGCGCGCGACCTCGGCGTGGCGGTCCTTCCGCGCGAACTGGCTGATCGGCTCGCCGTCCCAGTCGAGCCCGAGCCAGGTCAGGCCGCGCAGGATCGCCGCTTCGGCCTCGGGGGTCGAGCGCTCGCGGTCGGTGTCCTCGATCCGCAGAAGGAACAAGCCGCCGCGCCCGCGTGCATAGAGCCAGTTGAAGAGCGCCGTCCGCGCCCCCCCGATATGCAGGTAGCCGGTCGGAGACGGGGCGAAGCGGGTGACGATCTGGCCGGAAGCGGGCGGGGCGGACATGGGCGGCGTTAACCTTTCGGAAACCAGGATTGGCAATCCTGACCGCGAGCGTTCTAGGCAATCGGCACGGGGGTGACAAGGTGCGGGCGGCGGCAGGCGAACTGGCCGGGCGGGACATGCCGGCGCTGCCGCGCGGGGCGGGACTTGCGGCCCTGCTGCGCGGCGCGGCGGCCCGCCTCCTGTGGCGGCTCGAGGCGCGGCGCGGCCAGCTTCTTCCCTGGGCGCCGGTCTTTCTGTCGCTGGGCATCGGCGCCTATTTCTCGCTGCCGGCCGAACCGGGGCCGCTGGTGCTGGCGGGCCTGTCCCTCCTTGGGCTGGCGCTGGCGGCGGGCAGCCTGCGCGGCCCCGTGCCGCTGCGCCTGCCCGCCACGGGGCTGGGGCTGGCGGCCGGCGGCGTCCTCCTGGCGGCGGCGCGGGCGCATCTGGTGGCGGCCCCGGTCCTCGCCTATCCGGCCTATGGTCCGGTCGAGGGCCGGATCATCGACATCGACCGGTCCTTTTCGGACCAGATCCGCCTGACGCTCGACCAGGTGGCGCTGCCCGGGATCACCGACACGCCGATCCCCGCGCGGGTGCGGGTGGCGCTGCACGGGGAATCTCGGGGCGATCCTGCGGACGCTTCGACCGACGACCGGGCGACGGCCCTGCCCGAGCCGGGATCACGGGTGCGCCTGACCGCGCGGCTGGCGCCCCCCGACGGCCCGGTCGAGCCGGGCGGGTTCGACTTTCAGCGCCTGTCCTGGTTTTCCGGTCTGGGCGCCGTGGGCTACAGCCGCGATCCGGTGGCGGTCATCGCCCCCCCGGCGGGCGATCTCTGGCTCTGGGCCTTCCGCGCCCGCATGTATCTCTCGGCGGCCATGCAGGCGGGGATGAGTCCCGGCCAGCCAGCCGCCTTTGCCGCGGCGCTGATGACCGGCGACCGCTTGGGCGTCTCGTCGGCCACCAACCAGGCGCTGCGGGCCTCGAACCTGTCGCACATCATCTCGATCTCGGGCCTGCACATGGGGCTGCTCAGCGGCTTCGTCTTCGCCCTCTGCCGCTACGGGCTGGCGCTGGTCCCGCCCCTGGCCCTGCGGCTGAACACCAAGAAGATCGCGGCCGGCGTCGCGCTGGTGGCGGCGACCTTCTACATGCTGCTGGCCGGCCCGGACGTGGCGACCCGGCGCTCCTACATCATGGCGGCGGTGATCCTCGTGGCCGTCCTGTGTGACCGGCGGGCGCTGTCGCTGCGCTCGGTCGCGATCGCGGCGCTGATCTGCCTGGCGCTCGAGCCGGAAAGCCTGGTCGAGCCCGGCTTCCAGATGTCCTTCGGCGCCACCGCGGCACTGATCGTCGGGTTCGAGCACTGGGGCCGCCATCTGCGCCGCCTGCCGGGGTCCCTGCGCCCGGTGGCGATGTCGGTCCTGTCGTCGCTGGTCGCGGGAAGCGCCACCGCGCCGATCGCCGCGGCGCATTTCAACCGGATCGCCGAATACGGGCTTCTGGCCAACCTCCTGTCGATCCCGGTGATGGGCATCCTGGTCATGCCGGCCGGGGTGATGGCGGCGATCCTCGCGCCCTTCGGCATGGCCGCGCCTGCCCTCTGGGTGCTCGAGCGGGGAAGCGCGCTCATCCTTCTCATCGCCGCGCAGGTGGCGGCACTCCAGGGCGCGCTGGTGGCGGTGCCGTCGCCGCCCTGGGCGGTCCTGCCGCTGATCGGGATCGGGGGCGCGGGCCTGATGCTGGGCGGGCGCTGGCTGCGGCTGGCGGGCGCGGCGGGGCTGGCGGCGGCGCTGGTCCTCTGGGCCGGGGTCGAGCGGCCCGCACTTCTGGTTTCGGGCGACGGGACGCTGGCCGGGCTGATGACCGAGGGGGGCAGGGCGCTTTCGAAAGAGCGTGGCGCGGGCTTCGTCGCCCAGAACTGGCTGGTCGCCGACGGCGATCTGGCGGGGCAGGCCGCGGCCTTCGCGCGGCCGGCCTTCAGCGGGCCGCCCGGCGCGCGCGAGGCGGTCGTTGCCGGCCATCGGCTGCGGATCTTCTCCGGAAAGGGTGCGGCGGCGCGCGCGGCCGGGGCCTGCACCGAAGGCGCGATCCTCGTCCTTTCCGAACGCTGGCCCGGCCCGCTGAAGGGCCAGCCCTGCCGCATCCTCGACCGCAGCTGGCTGCGCCACTATGGCTCGGTGGCCCTCTATGCCGAAGCGGACGGCCTGCGGCTGGTCACCGCCCGGGCGCTGGCCGGAAAGCGGCTGTGGAACCAGCGGCCGCCGCGCCGCCCGCGCCCGCCGGATGAGGTCGAGGACCGGCTTACGCGGGGGCGTTGAACGGCTGGCAGACGGCGCGGAAGGCAGGCGTCGCCTCGAGCCGCGCCGACAGGGCGGCCAGCGCGGGCAGGGCGGCGGCGTCGGTCAGACCGGGGTGTGCCTCGGCGACAAAGCGCCAGACCGCGGCGGCGGCGATCTCGGCATGGCCCACATCCGCTCCCGGCCCGGCCTGCGCGGCCTCGAGCGCGCGCCAGCCCTCCGCGATCTGGAGGCGGCAGCGCGCGACGAACCTGTCGGAGGCCTGCTGGTGCAGGCGCTGCTCGTAGAAGAGCGCCACCGCCTTGTCGCCGATCCCGGTGGCGAGCGCCGCCCGCTTCAGCGCCCGCCGCCGCGCGGGCTCGGCCTGCGGAAAGAGCCGCCGTCCCGGTTCGACCAGGCTGTCGAGGTGGTCGAGGATCATGTGGCTGTCGATCAGCGATTCGCCTCCGTCAAGGACAAGGGTCGGCACCCGGGTCAGCGGATTGTGCGGGCGGATCAGGTCGGCGTCGCCGAAGACCGACCAGGGTTCGTGGCGGAAGGGCAGGCCGTAGAGGGTCAGCGCGATCCCCACCCGGCGGACGAAGGGGCTGTCATATTGGCCGATCAGGATCACCCGGGGTCTCCTACGGTTGCGGCGGCACGATCTTGAGATAGGCGGCGATGGCGGCCCGGTCCGAGGGCGGCAGGTGGGCGGTGTCCTCGACCACCAGCGCCATGTGCCCGCCGACGCTGTCGAACTGGGGCGTGAAGCCCGAGGTGAGGTATTCGACGATGTTGGCCGCGCTCCAGGTCAGTTTCGCCGGGGTGATGTTCGGGAACCGCCCCTTGGCGCCGGGGATCGGGGCCCCGGCCAGCCAATGGTCGCGCTCCATCCCGCCGAGGGGGCCGCGCGGCGTGTGGCATTCGCCGCAATGGCCCAGCCCCTCGACTAGATAGCGGCCGCGCTCCTGCTCGGCGGTCAGGGTGCCGCTGATCACCCAGCCACGGTCCAGGTAGAGGAGCTTCCACAGGCCGAGGCCGCGGCGGATGTTGAAGGGAAAGCCCACCTTGTGCGGGCGGCTGGGGGTCGCCACCGGCGGCAGCGTCATCAGGAAGGCATGGAGGTCGGCCACGTCCTGAAGGCGGACGTTGGCAAAGCTCGCATAGGGAAAGACCGGGTAATAGTGCCTCCCGTCGGGCGAGACGCCACGGGTCATGGCGTTGGCGAGGTCGGCGACCGTCCAGCCGCCGATCCCCTGCACCGGGTCGGGCGAGATGTTCGGGGCGACGAAGGTGCCGAAGGGCGAGGGGAACTCCTGCCCGCCGCCGAGTTGCAGCTTGGCCGCGCCTTCGGCCTTGGCGTCGGCATGGCAGGCAGTGCAGCCGCCCGCCCAGAAGACCTGCTCGCCGCGCACCGGATCGCCGGCGAGGCCGGCCACGGCGTCGGGCGCAAGCGGGCGCGGCGCGGTCAGCGCCCAGAAGGCGCCCCCGCCGGCCAAGAGGACGAGTGCCGGCCAGAGGATGAGCTTGCGCATGAAACGACTCTCTGCCTGTGCCGGCCCAGCCAATCAGGTCCGGCCCGCCAAGTCACCACCCTTCCGCCGCAGGCGGCGAGGCAGCCCCCCGGGTGGGCCGGGCGCCGGTTACTGCAAGCTGGCGCGGAAGGCCTTGTGGCAGGCCGCGCAGGCGCCGCCCAGGTCGTTCATCGCCCCCTTGAGGCTGTCGAGATCCTTGCCCGCCGCCCCTTGCATCGCCAGAGCGGCCTTTTCCCAGTTCTCGGCCTTGGCGCCGATGTCCGAGCCTTCGGCCCAGATCGCCGGCAGGGCATGGGTGGCGGGGTTGGCGCTGTTGTCGGAGCCTTGCGGCCAGAGCATCGGCAGGTCGAGGTTGTAGACGCCGACCAGCGCATCGGCGGCGGCCTTGGCCTTTTCGGCGTCATAGGGCGTCTCGCCCTTGGCCATGCCGGCCAGGACGCCGATGTTCAGGGCGTTCAGTTCCATCAGCCCCTGGCGGGCCTTGATCTGGCTGGCGAAGGGCGCGTCCTCGGCCTGGACGGCGGCGGAAAGCGCCACGATCGCGGCGGCGGCGGCAACAACAAGCGTCTTCATGGGAACCTCCGTAATGTGCCGGGCGATGATAGGGGTGCGACAATTTGCGCCTATTCGTCAATTTCGCGCAGGGCCTGATCATTTTTGCACAGGCGGGTCAAATCGCGTCGAGGGCTTGGCTTTTCGCGGATTCGGGCGGGCCGCCGCGCCGCCGCCGTCGCGGATCATAACGCAAACGTGAAGCGCTGCGGGGTCTGGTGCGCCCGCCGGGCCGCCCAAAACCGCGAGGCCGAGGAACTCGGGACTGGCCCGAAGGCTGGAATGCTGCAAGTATGGCCCGGAGTTTTCAGCCGGTGGCCCGGGATGGTCCAGGGTCCACCCTTGCCGGTGCCGATTGTGGTTGCGCGCCGGCCGACATCTGAAGGGACAGGCCCCGTGACCCGCGCCAACTGGGATGATCTGCGCTTTGTGCTGGCGGTGATCCAGGAAGGGTCGGTCAGCGCCGCGGCGCGCGTCATCGGCGTCAACCATGCCACGGTGCTGCGCCGCGTCGCCGCCTTCGAGGCCGCGCACGGGCTGGCGCTTTTCGACAAGACCGCGCGCGGCTACCGCATCCCGCCCGACCGCGCCCAGGTGATCGAGGCGGCGCGCGATGTCGATCTCGCCGTGCAGCGGGTGGCGCGGCTGCTGGCAGGGGTGCGCTCGCCGCTGGCCGGCGAGATCCGCATCACCTCGACCGACAGCTTCTGCCAGAGCCTCCTGCCGCCGATGCTGGCCGCGATCGCGGACGAGGCGCCCGACCTGAGGGTGTCGCTCATCAGCTCGAACCTCCATCTCGACCTGGCGCGCACCGCCGCCGACATCACCGTCCGCCCGACCGAGCGGCTGCCGGCCGAGCTGGTGGGCGAGAACCCCTGCCGCATCGCCTTCGCCGTCTATGGCCCGGAGGGGAGCGAGGATGCGCGCGGCCTACGCTGGCTGGGGGCGGCGGGGCTGCTGGAGCGGACGGTTCCGGCGCGCTGGATGGCCGCCAACCTGCGGCCCGACCAGATCGGCGACGGGGCCGACAGCTTTCTCACACTGGCCGAGATGGTGGCGCTTGGCCGCGGCATCGCCGTCCTGCCGCTCTACGTCGGCGATGGCGACGACCGGCTGACCCGGCTTCAGGGGCTGGCGCCGCCCCTGTCGGTCAACCTGTGGGTCGCCTCGCACAGCGATCTCGCCTCGGTGCCGCGCATCGCGCTGATGCGGCGCAAGCTGGCCGAGCGCTTCGCGCAGATGGCCGGACGGCTGGGATAGTGCAGGGACGAGGGCAAGGGGCGGCCCTCAGAACCTGACCTTCGGCCTCGGCCCGACGGTCATCCACTCGGGCCAGTAGCCGGCCTTCTCGATCCCGAAGACCAGAAGGCAGAGGCCGATGACCACCGCCCAGAGGATGACACGCCAAAGGGGCGGCGGGCGGTGCGCCCACTGCGCCATGCGCAGAAGCCAGCGCTCGGGGATCACTTGTCGGTGAACCGGACCTTGCCGATGAAGGGCAGGTTGCGGTTCCTCTGGGCGAAGTCGATGCCGTAGCCGACGACGAACTCGTCGGGAATCTCGAAGCCGGTCCAGGTGGCGCGAATCTCCACCTCGCGGCGCGAGGGCTTGTCGAGCAGTGCGCAGACCTCGAGCCGGCGCGGCTCGCGGGTTTTCAGCAGGCGGACGACGTGCGACAGCGTGAAGCCGGTATCGACGATATCCTCGACCACCAGGACATCGCGGCCGGCGATCTCGCCCCTCAGGTCTTTCAGAATCCGAACCTCGCGCGAGCTTTGCATCGCGTTTCCATAGGAGGAGGCTTCCAGAAAATCGACCTCGACCGGCAGGTCGATCTCGCGCACCAGGTCGGCGATGAACACGAACGACCCGCGCAAGAGCCCCACCACCACCAGCTTTTCGGTTCTGGCGAACGAGCGGGTGATCTCCTTGGCCAGCGCCTCGACCCGCGCGGCGATGGCCTTGGCCGAGATCAGTTCGTCGATGGCGTAGGGCCGGTGCGGCATGGCTTCCCCTTGCTTTTCGCCTCTCCTTAGCGGAAAGGGGCGGGCACTGTCACCGGGGATCGGGACCGAGGATGCCGTCGCACAAGGAAAAACGGGCGCTGCGCTGGTCGGCGGACCAGATGTATGCGCTGGTGGCCGATGTCGCGCGCTACCCCGAGTTCCTGCCCTGGACCTCGGCGGCGCGCATCCGCTCGCGCCGGGCGGGCGAGGGCGGCAGCGAGGTTCTCGAGGCCGACCTCGTGATCTCGTTCAAGGTGTTCCGCGAAAGATTCGGCAGCCGGGTCGTGCTTTATCCCGCCGAACGGCGGATCGAGACCGACTATCTCGACGGCCCCTTCCGCCACATGCATTCGCACTGGCAGTTCCTGCCCGCGCCCGAAGGTCCGGGCTGCGTGGTCGACTTCGCCGTCGACTTCGAGTTCCGCAACGCCATCCTCCAGGCGATCATCGGCGTGGTTTTCGACGAGGCCATGCGCCGGGTGGTGCGCGCCTTCGAGGCGCGCGCCGAGGCGCTTTACGGCAAGGTCTGAGGATGGGGCCTGAGGGCGCGCCTCAGGCCACCGCGGCAGCGAAGGCGCCGCGATAGAGCGCCGACAGGTCGGCCAGGGGGGCCGAGGCGGCGCCAAGGTGCACGGCCTGCCCGCCAAAGCGGCCCACCCGGGCCAGGACGACGCCCGCGGCAGAGGCGGCGGCAACCAGCCTCTCGGCCTTGCCCGGATCGGCCGCGACCAGATAGCGGGCCTGATCCTCGCCGAACAGCGCCGGGATGTCGCCCGCGTCGAGCGTCACGCCCAGCCCCGCGCCCTCGGCCATCTCGAAGGCGGCAAGCGCGAGGCCCCCGTCGGCCAGATCGGTGGCGGCGCGGACAAGGGCGCGGTTCGCCCGCAGGAAATCGCCGTTGCGGCGTTCGAGGGCCAGATCGACCGGCGGCGCGTCGCCGTCCTCGCGCCCGAAGGCCTCGTAGAGCAGGGCCGACTGGCCGAGGTGGCCCTTCGTCTCGCCGATCAGGAGCGCGATGTCACCCTCATGCGGGCGCCCGGCGATCAGGTCGCCGAGCGAGGCCAGGAGGCCCACCGCGCCGATGGTCGGCGTCGGCAGGATGCCCTTGCCGTCGGTCTCGTTGTAGAGCGAGACGTTGCCCGAGACGATGGGGAAGTCGAGCGCCCGGCAGGCCTCGCCGATCCCCTTGATGGCGCCGACGAACTGGCCCATGATCTCGGGCTTTTCGGGGTTGCCGAAGTTCAGGTTGTCGGTCGCGGCCAGGGGGACGGCGCCCACGGCGGTCAGGTTGCGCCAGGCCTCGGCCACCGCCTGCTTGCCGCCCTCGTAGGGATTGGCCTTCACATAGCGCGGCGTCACGTCCGAGGTGAAGGCCAGCGCCTTGGCCGTCCCGTGGACCCGCACCACGCCGGCGCCAAGGCCGGGGACGCGCACCGTGTCGGCCCCGACCTGGCAGTCGTACTGTTCCCAGACCCAGGCCTTGTGCGCATGGTTGGGCGAGCCGATCAGCGCCTTCAGCCCCGCGATCGGGTCGATGGCCGCGACCGGAGCCATCGCCGGAGCCGGGGGCGTCGGCACCCAGGGCCGGTCATACTCGGGCGCGCTCGACGAGAGTTTCGCCAGCGGCAGGTCGGCCTTGACCTCGTTTCCATGCAGGATCAGGAAACGATCCTCGGCGATTGTTTCGCCGACGATGGCGAAATCGAGATCCCATTTCTCGAAGATCGCCCGCGCCACCGCCTCCTTCTCGGGCTTCAGGACCATGAGCATGCGCTCCTGGCTTTCCGACAGCATCATCTCGTAGGCGGTCATGTTGGCTTCGCGCTGCGGCACCTGATCGAGTTGCAGCCTGATCCCGAGTCCGCCCTTGTCGCCCATCTCGACCGCCGAGCAGGTCAGGCCTGCCGCGCCCATGTCCTGGATCGAGATGACCGAGTCGGATGCCATGAGTTCCAGACAGGCCTCGAGCAGGCATTTCTCGGTGAAGGGGTCGCCGACCTGCACGGTCGGGCGCTTTTCCTCGATCGTGTCGTCGAATTCGGCGCTGGCCATCGTCGCGCCGCCGACCCCGTCGCGCCCGGTCTTGGCGCCGAGGTAGACCACCGGCATTCCGACGCCCGAGGCCGCCGAGTAGAAGATCTTGTCGCTGTCCGCGAGGCCCGCGGCAAAGGCGTTCACCAGGCAGTTGCCGTTGTAGGCGGCGTGAAAGCGCACCTCGCCGCCGACGTTCGGTACCCCGAAGGCGTTGCCATAGCCGCCGATCCCCTCGACCACGCCCTTGACCAGATGCGCGGTCTTGGGATGCGACGGCAGCCCGAACGACAGCGAATCCATCGCCGCGATCGGCCGCGCGCCCATCGTGAAGACATCGCGCAGGATGCCGCCCACGCCGGTCGCCGCGCCCTGGTAGGGTTCGATGTAGGAGGGGTGGTTGTGGCTCTCCATCTTGAACACCACCGCCTGCCCGTCGCCGATATCGACGACGCCCGCATTCTCGCCGGGGCCGCAGATCACCTGCGGGCCGGTGGTGTGCAGCGTGCGCAGCCATTTCTTCGATGATTTGTAGGAACAATGCTCGTTCCACATCGCCGAAAAGATGCCGAGTTCGGTGAAGGTCGGCTTGCGGCCGATGATCGTCAGGATGCGCTGGTATTCGTCGGGCTTCAGCCCGTGCGCGGCAATCAGGTCGTCGGTGATCGCGGGTTCGGTCATGCTTTTCCCCTTTGGCCAGCGCCTTGCGGGCCTCTTAGGGCAAGCGGGGGCGGGGGGAAAGGGGGCAGGGCCGGCCGATCCGCTGCGCGCCGATCTTTTCAGGGCGCAATGTCGAATTGCGGCCGCCGCAAGCGTCCTTGGGTCACGCGCCATCGCCAAGGGCCAAGGCACTTGCGCCCGGCTGACGCCCGCGTCGCAGAACGCAAAAAAAAGGCCGAGACAAAGCTCGGCCCAAGTCCAACAGGGAGGTATGAACCGGCGAGAGTTGCCTCGACCGCCTGTCCATGAGCGTCAGATAGTGTCGCAATTGGCGAGGTTCAAGGAAAATCATGCTGCGGGTGCAACATGTCCGCCATGCGTTGCCGTCATGCCTCAGGTGCAGGGGGGGCCGGACGGCCGGCCCGGACCGCTCAGGCCACCAGATCCTCGGCCTGGCGCCGGCGATAGGCGGCGATCTCCTCGGCGACGAAATCGCGGAAGGCGCCGACGCGCTTGGACTGGCGCAATTCCTCGGGGTAGGCGAGGAAGACCGGCACCTCGTCGCTTTCGACCTCGGGGAGGACGCGGATCAGGTGAGGGAAGTCCTCCCACAGATAGTCGGGCAGCACCCCGATGCCGAGATGGTTCAGGACTCCCTGCAGCACGCCGAAATAGTTGTTCACGGTCAGGGACGAGCGGATGTCCTGGTCCATGAGAAGCTGCACCAGCATGGCCCCGGCCGCGACCTGCGGGGTATTGGGGTTCTGGCTGATCAGCCGGTGGTCCGAGAGGTCGGCCAGGCGGTTGGGCGTGCCGTGGCGCGCCAGGTAGTCGGGCGTCGCGAACAGCTGCATCTTGATGTTCATCAGCCGCCGGCGGATCAGGTCGGCCTGCGAGGGTTCCTTCATGCGGATGGCCACGTCGGCCTCGCGCATCGGCAGGTCGAGGACGCGCTCTTCCAGCATCAGCTCGATCTTCAGGTCGGGGTACTTGTCGTAGAGCTTGGGCAGGCGCGGCACCAGCCACAGGGTGCCGAAGCCGGTGGTGGTGGTGACGCGCAGGACGCCGAACACCTCTTCCTCGCTGTCGCGGATGCGGGCGGCGGCGGTGTCGAGGCGCTTGTTCATCGAGGTGGTGGCCTCGAACAGAAGTTCGCCCTGCTCGGTGAGAATCAGTCCCCGCGCGTGGCGGTGGAAAAGGGTGGTGTCGAGGCTTTCCTCAAGCGAGCGGATCTGGCGGCTGACCGCCGACTGGCTCAGGTGCAGCTGATCGCCCGCGTGGGTCAGCGACCCCGCGTCGGCCACCGCATGAAATATTCTGAGTTTGTCCCAGTCCATCGCCTTCCAACCTGTCGCCCCGACCTCCACATACATTGCGTATGTTTCGGACAATGGCGCCGAACCCATGCGCGCCGTTCATAGCGGATATGCAGATAGGTGCGAACCCCCGACTTGGGAAGGGGCGGACAAATCTCTTTATGGGTCAATAGTTTTGACCTAAGATGGGGCGGGAGCACATGTGCCGGGGGAGGGCAGGATGACGCGCCAGGACATCAATCTTTCCGACAAGTTCGACCTGGCGAAATCGCCGGTGCTGATGAACGGCACCCAGGCGCTGGTGCGGCTGATGCTGATGCAGAAGGCCCGCGACCGGGCGGCGGGGCTGAATACCGCGGGTTATGTCACGGGCTACCGCGGCTCGCCCCTCGGCGGCGTGGACCTCCAGATGGGGCGCGAGGCGGCACGGCTCAAGGCCGAGGACATCCTCTTCCAGCCCGGCCTGAACGAGGATCTGGCGGCGACGGCGGTCTGGGGCAGCCAGCAGGCCGAGGTTCGGGGCGAGGGCCGCCATGACGGGGTGTTCGCGCTCTGGTATGGCAAGGGTCCGGGGGTGGACCGTTCGGGCGACGTGCTGCGCCACGGCAACATGGCTGGATCGTCGAAGTTCGGCGGCGTGGTCATGGCGATGGGCGACGACCACACGGGCGAAAGCTCGACCGTCCTTCACCAGTCCGACTGGGCGATGGTCGATGCCTATATCCCCGTCGTCTCGCCCGCCGGCGTGCAGGAGATCCTCGACTACGGGCTTTATGCCTGGGCACTGTCGCGCTTCGCCGGCGTCTGGGTCGGCCTCAAGACCATGAAGGACACGGTCGAAGCGACGGCGGTGGTCGATGGCGACCCGTTCCGCCTGTCCTTCGTCACCCCTGACTTCCCGATGCCCGAGGGCGGGCTGAACATCCGCCTGGCCGACACGCCGGTCGCGCAGGAAGCGCGGATGATCGACTACAAGCGCTTTGCCGCCGAGGCCTTCGCCCGCGCCAACCGGATGGACCGGCGCGTCTGGGGCAAGCCGGGCGCCAGGGTCGGCTTCGTCGCGGCCGGCAAGAACTGGCTGGATCTGGTCCATGCCTTCGACCTTCTCGGCATCGACGCGGCCGAGGCCGAGCGGCTGGGGATCACCACCTACAAGGTCGGCCAGACCTTCCCCCTCGACATGACCAGCTTCCACGACTGGGCCGAGGGGCTGGACCTGATCGTCGTGGTCGAGGAAAAGCGCAAGCTGATCGAGGTGCAGATCAAGGAGGCGATCTTCGACGACCGGCGCGGCCGGCGCGTCTATGGCTGGTACAAGGGCGGTGCGGGGGGGATGCACCGCGAAGAGCTGTTCCCGACGCGCTATGCGCTCGACCCGGTGATGATCGCCGAAAAGATCGGCCGCATCCTGATCGAGGAGGGGCGCGGGACCGAGGACGTGAAGGCGGGCCTTGCCACGATCGAGGCCGCCCGCCGCGCCGACAATGCCCCCGAGATCATCACCAGAAAGCCCTGGTTCTGCTCGGGCTGCCCGCACAACACCTCGACCCGCCTGCCGGATGGCGCCCGCGCCTATGCCGGGATTGGTTGCCATTACATGGTGCAGTGGATGGATCGCGAGACCGTCGGCTTCACCCAGATGGGCGGCGAGGGCGTCAACTGGGTGGGCGAGGCGCCCTTCTCGAAGCGCGGCCATGTGTTCCAGAACCTCGGCGACGGAACCTACAACCATTCGGGCATCCTCGCGATCCGCGCCGCGCTCGCGGCGGGCACGACGATCACCTACAAGATCCTCTTCAACGACGCGGTGGCCATGACCGGCGGCCAGCGCAACGAGGGCGACCTCCACTCGCCGCAGATCGTGCGCGAGCTTTTGGCGATGGGGGTGAAGAAGGTCGCGCTCGTCCATGATCCGAAAGAGGAACTGGACCTTTCGGAGTTTCCGGGCGGCATCGAGATCGCCCCCCGCGACGAACTGATGGCGGTGCAGGAGCGGATGAGCCGCGAGCCGGGCGTGTCGGCCATCGTCTATGTCCAGACCTGCGCCGCCGAAAAGCGCCGGCGGCGCAAGAAGGGCACCTATCCCGACCCCGACCGGCGGGTGTTCATCAACGCCGATGTCTGCGAGGGCTGCGGCGATTGTTCGGTGCAGTCGAACTGCGTGTCGGTCGTGCCGGTCGAGACCGAACTGGGCACCAAGCGCGCCATCGACCAGTCGTCCTGCAACAAGGATTTCTCGTGCATCAAGGGCTTCTGCCCCTCGTTCGTCACCGTGCGGGGCGGCAAGGTGCGCAAGGCGGGCGCGCAGGACTTCCGCCTGCCCGACCTGCCTGAACCGGCGCTGCCCGGCCTTGGCCGCACCCACAACACCGTCCTGACCGGGGTGGGCGGAACCGGGGTGGTGACGGTGGGCGCGGTCCTGGCGATGGCCGCGCATCTCGACGGGCTTGGCGCCGGGATGATGGAGATGGCGGGCCTCGCGCAGAAGGGCGGCGCGGTCCACATCCACCTGAGGATCGCCCCGCAACCATCTGACATCACGGCGATCCGTGTCGCGACCGGCGAAGCCGACTGCGTGATCGGCGGCGATCTGGTGGTGACGGCGGGGGCGCGGACGCTCGGCCTGATGACCGAGGGGCGCACCGGCGCGGTGGTGAACGCCCACGAGATCGTCACCGGTGACTTCACGAAGAACCGCGACTTCAAGCTGCCCGCCGGCCGGTTGCGCCTGTCGATCGAGGCGCGGCTGAAGGATCGGGTCTCGTTCCTCGATGCCTCGCGGCTGGCCGAACGGCTGCTGGGCGATTCGATCTATTCCAACATGATCGTCCTCGGCGCCGCCTGGCAGCGCGGGCTTCTGCCCCTGTCGCGCGCGGCGATCCGCCGCGCGATCGAGCTCAATGCCGTGTCGGTCAAGGGCAACCAGCAGGCGTTCGAGATCGGCCGCTGGGCGGCGGTCGAGCCGGCGGCGGTGGAGGCTTTGCTTGAGGAACACGCCGCACCAGCCTTGACGCAAAAGGAAAAGATCGACGACATGGCCCGCCGCCTGACCGGCTATCAGGATGCGGCCTGGGCCGCGCGCTACCGCCGGCTGGTCGACGCCGCGCCCGACGCCCTGCGCGAGGCGGTGGCGAAAAGCCTCTACAAGCTGATGGCCTACAAGGACGAATACGAGGTGGCGCGCCTGCACCTGACCTCGGCCGAACGCGCGCGCGAGCTGTTCGAGGGCGATCTGGCCCTGTCCTTCCACCTCGCGCCGCCGATCCTCGGGGGGACGGGCGCGGACGGGCGGCCGAAGAAGCGCGAGTTCGGCGCCTGGGTGCTGGTGCTGTTCCGGCTTCTGGCCCGCCTGAAGGGGCTGCGCGGCACCATGTTCGATCCCTTCGGCCGCACCGCCGAGCGGCGGGCGGAACGGGCGGCGATCACCGAATACGAGGCCGACATGGCCGAGGCCTTCGCCCGCCTCTCGCCCGCGACGGCGGCGGCGGTGCGCGAGCTGGCCGAGCTGCCGCTGTCGGTCAGGGGCTACGGGCCGGTGCGGGCGGCGGCGGCCGGAAAGGCCGCGCGCCGGCGGGCCGAGCTTCTGGCGCTGGTCCGGGCGGGCGGGGCGCCGCTGCCGATGGCCGCCGAGTGACGCGCGAGGGTGGATTTGCGGCGCGGGCCGGCCTATGACGGACCCCGAGGGTCGCGGAGGCAGGCATGGCAATTGGCATATTCGATTCCGGTCTGGGCGGGCTGACGGTCCTTGAGTCGGTGGCCCGGCGCCTGCCCGAGGTGCCGCTGGTCTATCTCGGCGACAATGCCCATGCGCCCTACGGGGTGAGGACCGCCGACGACATCTTCGGCCTGACCTGCGCCGGGGTCGAGCGGTTGTGGGCCGAGGGCTGCGATCTGGTGATCCTCGCCTGCAACACCGCCTCGGCCGCGGCGCTGAAGCGGATGCAGGAGACCTGGGTGCCCGAGGGCAAGCGCGTCCTTGGCGTGTTCGTGCCGCTGATCGAGGCCCTGACCGAGCGCGGCTGGGGCGACAATTCCCCCCCGCGCGAGGTGGCGGTCAAGCATGTGGCGCTGTTCGCCACCCCCGCCACCGTCGCCAGCCGCGCCTTCCAGCGCGAGCTGGCCTTCCGCGCCATCGGCGTCGATGTCGAGGCCCAGCCCTGCGGCGGGGTGGTCGACGCGATCGAGCAGGGCGACGAGATCCTGGCCGAGGCGCTGGTGCGGTCCCATGTCGAGGCGCTGAAGCGGCGGATGCCGCATCCCGAGGCGGCGATCCTCGGCTGCACCCATTACCCCCTGGTGGAAAAGACCTTCCGCGCCGCGCTCGGGGATGGGGTCAGGGTCTTTTCCCAGCCCGAGCTGGTCGCCGACAGCCTGGCCGAC
This sequence comes from Pseudomonadota bacterium, assembly GCA_018240425.1. Classification (GTDB taxonomy): domain Bacteria; phylum Pseudomonadota; class Alphaproteobacteria; order Rhodobacterales; family Rhodobacteraceae; genus TMP-24. The sequence continues at coordinate 42,441 of JAFEFU010000055.1, forward strand.
TATCTCGCGCGGCGGCCGGAGTTCGCGGGCGAGGGCCGCGCGTCACGCTTCCTGACCACGGGCGATCCCGGTTCGGTCTCGGACCGCGCCGTGCAGTTCCTGCGGCGGCCGGTCAGCTTCGAGGCGGCGTAGGGGCGGCGTGAAGCGTGTGGCGGGGGCCAGCCCCCGCGCCCCCGGAGTATCTTGCAAGGGAAAAGGGGATCAGGCCTCGCGGCCCTTCCAGATCCAGCCGCCGCCGAGGATGCGGCTGCCGCCGGGCTGGTAGAAGACGCAGGCCTGGCCCGGGCTGACCCCGTCCTCGGGGTCCAGAAGCTCGACCGTCGCCTCGGTGGCCGACAGGGGCCGGATCAGCGCCGGACGCGGTGGCCGGGTCGAGCGGATCTTGACCGCGACCTGCCATTCGGCGCGCGAGGCCAGCGGTGCGTCGCCCAGCCAGTTGATCTCGCGCACCGGGATGGTGCGGGTGGCAAGCGCCTCTTTCGGGCCGACAATGACCCGGCGCGCCTCGGGGTCGAGGCGCACGACATAAAGCGGCTCGCCGGTGCCGCCGACGCCGAGGCCGCGGCGCTGGCCGATCGTGTAGTGGATGACGCCCGGGTGGGCGCCCATCACCCGGCCGTCCAGGTGCACGATCTCGCCCGGATCGGCGGCGCCGGGGCGCAGCTTCTCGATCACCGATGCATAATCGCCGTTCGGGACAAAGCAGATGTCCTGGCTGTCGGGCTTGTCGGCGACCGACAGGCCGTATTTCGCCGCCAGCGCGCGGGTCTCGGCCTTCGAGGACAGATGGCCCAGCGGGAAGCGCAGGAACGCCAGCTGTTCGGGCGTGGTCGAGAACAGGAAATAGCTCTGGTCGCGGTTGGGGTCTGCGGCGCAATGCAGTTCCGGCCCCGCAGGTCCGATCTTGCGCTGGATGTAATGGCCGGTCGCCATGCAGTCGGCATCGAGATCGCGGGCCGTCGCCAGCAGATCCTTGAACTTCACCCTCTCGTTGCAGCGGATGCAGGGCACCGGGGTCGCACCGGCCAGATAGGCGTCGGCAAATTCCTCGATCACCGCCTCGCGGAACATGTTCTCGTAGTCGAGCACATAGTGCGGGAACCCCATCGCCTCGGCCACCCGGCGGGCATCGTGGATGTCCTGGCCCGCGCAACAGGCCCCCTTTTTCGCGAGCGCCGCGCCGTGGTCATAAAGTTGCAGCGTGACGCCGACCACATCGTAGCCTTCTTCCTTGAGCATCGCGGCCACAACCGAGGAATCGACGCCGCCGGACATGGCGACGACGACGCGCGTGTCGGCGGGGGCCTTGGGCAGGCCGAGCGAATTGAGGGGCAGGTCTTTCATCGGAGGTCCAGGGGCAGATCGGGCGGAATATAGGAAAATCCGAGACACTCGCAAGGCCAAGCTTCATCGCGCGTTAAACCCGATGCGCGAGGCTTGTCCCCGGTGAAGGAAGGGGGACCCCATGTTCTTGCGCAAGATCGACGGACCCAGGGCGGTGACGCTGCCCGACGGAACGGTCATGACCCGCGCCGACCTGCCGCCGCCCGAGACCCGCCGCTGGGTCGCCAGCCGCAAGGCGCGGGTGGTGCGGGCAGTGGCATTCGGGCTGATTCCGCTGAAGGAGGCGCTGGAGCGCTACGGCCTGTCGGCCGAAGAGTTCGATCTCTGGCGCAGCGCGGTCGAGCGGCACGGAGAAACCGGACTCAAGGTCACGAGAATTCAGCAATACCGCCACCTTTAGGCTGCAATTCGCGTTGAGGTTGCAATGGTAACTGGTGCTTAACCAATTGGTTGGATGGTCACGGTAATGAAGCCCTTAACGCGGAGTGCGGCTGATGCGAATTCTTCTGGTCGAGGACGATCCCACCACCTCGCGCAGCATCGAACTGATGCTGACGCATGCCAATCTGAACGTCTATTGCACCGACCTCGGCGAGGAGGGGATCGATCTGGCCAAGCTCTACGACTACGACCTGATCCTGCTTGACCTGAACCTGCCCGACATGACCGGCCATGAAGTCCTGCGCCAGCTGCGCCTGTCGAAGATCGACACGCCGATCCTGATCCTCTCGGGGGCCGACGACACGGAAAGCAAGATCAAGGGCTTCGGCTTCGGCGCGGACGACTACATGACCAAGCCCTTCCACCGCGACGAACTGGTGGCGCGCATCCACGCGATCATCCGCCGCTCGAAGGGGCACGCGCAGTCGGTGATCCGCACCGGCAAGATCTGCGTCAACCTCGACCAGAAGACGGTCGAGACCGAGGGCGCGCCGGTCCACCTGACCGGCAAGGAATACCAGATGCTGGAACTTCTCAGCCTGCGCAAGGGCACGACGCTGACCAAGGAGATGTTCCTCAACCACCTCTACGGCGGCATGGACGAGCCGGAACTGAAGATCATCGACGTGTTCATCTGCAAGCTGAGGAAGAAGCTGGCCGAGGCGACCGGCGGCGCGAACTACATCGAGACCGTCTGGGGCCGCGGCTATGTCCTGCGCGAACCGCAGGGCAGCGACTACGAGCGGCGGCTGGCCGTCGGCGCCTGAGGGCAAGGCCGTCCGCCCCCGTGCCCCGGGCGGCGGGCGGGTCGCCGCCGGACATTTCCAAGGGGTCCGCACCGCCCTCGGACGGGCGGGCCGGAAACGACCCGCCCGTTTCCCGTGCGCGCCCTGCGCGAGGCGGTCCTGTCCGGGGCGGCGAGGGCCTCTCGGTGCGCGGTGCCCGCCGCAAGGGCCTCGGTGCGCGGTGCCCGCGCGCCGGGCAGGCAACGTGGTGCGCCGCCGCGGTTGCGCCCCCGCCCGCGTTGCGCCGCCGCCCGGGAGCACCGCGCCGACTGGGCGCGCGAGGGTTGCGCACCAAACTTGTGTGCCGACCGGGCGCGCGAGGGTTGCGCAGCGCCCCACGCCGCGCCGCCTCTGTCCGCATCGCCTGCCGCCCGCATTGCCGCCGCCTGTGGTGCCGCGCCCACATCGCCCGCCGCCGCCCGCCGCCTGCGGTGCCCGCGCCCGCGGGTCACGGCCTGCGGCTTCCGCCCGCTGTCGCCGATCGGGTGACGCCCGCCGCCCCGCGCCGGCTGCGCCACTCCTCGCCTCATCCGCGCCGCACAAAGCGCAAGACGAGGCCCGGCGGCCCGAGCTGCCTGCGGCGGCGCTTCGGGTCCGAGACGGCCGGGCCGGAAGGATTCATGCTTGATCCAACCCATCAAGAGCCGGGACTGAACAGCCAGAGCCTGACCGACGCAGAGAGAGGCGACGGACGGGCTCCGGCCTCCGGGTGGCCGCCTGTCCTTTGACAAAACCGGATTCCACTTTTGCCGGACAGGCTCTAACAGTAGCGGGGCGCGCGTGCAGGAACGGAGGCGGGCAATGGCGGACGAGGATCTGCAGGGGCTGGACGAGCCCGGCCTCAGGGCCGAATGGCAGCGGCTGGCGGATCGGGTGGCGGCGGCGAATCTCGCCTATCATCAGGCGGATGCGCCCGACATCTCGGACGCGGACTATGATGCGCTGAAGCGGCGGCTGGCGGCGATCGAGGCGCGGCTGCCCGATCTTGCGGCCCTTGGCCCCTCGGCGCAGATCGGCGCGCCCCCTTCCGAGACCTTCGCCAAGGTGCGCCACGCGCAGCGGATGCTGTCCCTCGAAAACGCCTTCACCGGCGAGGATGTCGCGGATTTCATCGCGCGGGTGCGCGGCTTTCTGAACCTGGCCGAGGCCGCGCCCCTCGTCCTGACCGCCGAACCCAAGATCGACGGCCTGTCGCTGTCCTTGCGCTACGAGGCGGGCAGGCTGGTCCTGGCCGCCACCCGCGGCGACGGCGAGACCGGCGAGAATGTCACCGCCAACGCCCGCACCATCGCCGACATTCCGCAGACCCTGGCCGGCGCGCCCGCGGTGCTGGAGGTCCGGGGCGAGGTCTACATGGGCCACGCCGATTTCGCCGCGCTGAACGAACGGCAGACGGCGGCCGGTGACAAGACCTTCGCCAATCCGCGCAACGCCGCCGCCGGCAGCCTGCGCCAGCTTGACGCCGCGGTCACGGCGGCCCGTCCCCTGCGCTTCTTCGCCTACAGCTGGGGCGAGATGTCGACCCCGCTCGGCCCCACCCAGACCGCGGCGGTGGCGCGGCTGGCGGAACTGGGGTTCAAGGTGAACCCGCTGATGCGCCGCTGCGAGGGGCTGGAGGCACTTCTTGCCGCCTGGCGCGAGATCGAGCAGGGGCGCGCGACGCTTGGCTATGACATCGACGGGGTGGTCTACAAGGTCGATGACCTGGCGCTTCAGGACCGGCTCGGCTTCCGCTCGACCACGCCCCGCTGGGCCATCGCCCACAAGTTTCCCGCCGAGCTGGCCTGGACGCGGCTTCTGGGCATCGACATCCAGGTCGGGCGCACCGGGGCGCTGTCTCCGGTCGCCCGTCTCCAGCCGGTGACGGTCGGCGGGGTGGTGGTGTCGAACGCCACCCTGCACAACGAGGATTACATCGCCGGCCGCGACGCGAAGGGAAGCCCGATCCGCGACGGCAAGGACATCCGGGTCGGCGACTGGGTGCAGGTCTACCGCGCCGGCGACGTGATCCCGAAGGTGGCCGATGTCGATCTGGCGCAGCGGCCGCCGGAGGCGGTGGCCTTCACCTTTCCGCGCCTCTGTCCCGAATGCGGATCGGAGGCGGTGAGAGAGGAGGGCGACGCGGTGCGCCGCTGCACAGGCGGTCTCATCTGCCCGGCGCAAGCCATTGAACAGCTGAGGCATTTCGTCAGCCGCGGGGCCTTCGACATCGAGGGGCTGGGGGTGAAGCAGATCGAGATGTTCTTTGCCGACGATCAGCTTCCGGTGAAGGAGCCCGCCGACATCTTCACCCTTGCCGCCCGCGACGCGGCCAGCCTGACCAGGCTCAGGAACCGCGACGGCTTTGGCGAGAAATCGGCCGCCAACCTCTTTCAGGCGATCGAGGACCGACGCACCATCCCGTTCGCGCGGCTGCTGTTCGGGCTCGGGATCCGCCACATGGGCGAAGTGGCGGCGCAGGACGTGGCGCGCCATTTCGCGACCTGGGCGGCGCTGGTCGAAAGCCTCGATCACGCTCGCCCCGCCGCCCTCGCGCATCGGGCGGCCGATGCGGCCGAGGATGCCGAGCGGATGGCGGCCGCAGCGGAGGCCCGCCGCCCCCGCATCGCCGAGGCGCGAAGGGCCGCCATGACCGCGGCGCAGGTAACGCCCGCGGCGCAGGCGGCATGGGATGACCTCGTGGGCACCGACGGCGTGGGTCCGGTGCTTGCCTTGTCGCTTTCCGACAGTTTCGCCAATCCGCAGGAACGCGGCGCCATTGACCGGCTGATGGCCCATCTCACGGTCCTGCCGCCCGAGGCGCGGGCGAAGGTGTCGCCGGTCGCCGGCAAGACCGTGGTCTTCACCGGCACCCTGGAAAGGATGACCCGCGCCGAGGCCAAGGCGCGGGCCGAGGCGATGGGCGCCAAGGTTGCGGGGTCGGTCAGCGCCCGGACCGATCTCGTCGTGGCCGGGCCGGGGGCGGGCAGCAAGGCGCGCGAGGCCGAGAAGCTGGGGATCGAGATCCTCGACGAGGATGCCTGGCTGAGGCTGATCGGGGCATGAGCCGCCCGCCGGCGCTTTTCCCGCTGTTCGCCGGGCTCGAGACCCTGGCCGGGGTCGGGCCGAAGACCGCCCGGCTTCTGTTCGCCCTCGGGGTCGAGCGGCCGCGCGACCTTCTCTTCACGCTGCCCCATGCGGTGATCGACCGCCGGCCGCGCGCCTCGATCCGCGAGGTGGCGCTGCCGGCGACGGTGACGGTCGAGGTCGAGGTCGGCGTCCATGTCCCCCCCCGCCGCAAGGGCGGCCCGGCACGGGTCTTCGTGCGCGACGCGGCGATCGAGTTCCAGCTGGTCTTCTTCCATGCGCGCGGCGATTTCCTGGCGCGGCAGCTGCCGACCGGCCAGCGGCGGCTGATCTCGGGCCGGGTCGAGATCTTCGACGGGATCGCGCAGATGGTCCATCCCGACCATATCCTGCGCCCCGAGGAGGCGGACGGGCTGCCCGCGTTCGAGCCGGTCTATCCCCTGACCGGCGGGGTCACGCAGAAGGTGATGGCGCGGGCGGCGGAGGCGGCGCTTGCCCGCGCCCCCGAGGCGGCCGAATGGGCGGACCCGGCGCTGGTGGCGCGCGAGGGCTGGCCGGACTGGCGCGCGGCGCTGCACCTGGCCCATGCGCCCCGGGGCGCCGACGACGTGTCGCCGCAGGCCCCGGCCCGCGCCCGGCTGGCCTATGACGAACTCTTCGCCCACCAGCTGACCCTGTCCCTGGCCCGCACCAGCTTCCGCCGTGGCAAGGGCCGGCCCAGCCGCGGCACCGGCGAGATGCTGGCCCGCGCGCTCGCAGCCTTGCCCTACCGCCCGACCGCGGCGCAGGAACGGGCGATGGCCGAGATCGCCGGCGACATGGCTTCGGACCGGCGGATGAGCCGTCTGCTTCAGGGCGATGTCGGTGCCGGCAAGACGCTGGTGGCCTTCGCCGCACTTCTGGTCGCGGTCGAGGCGGGCGGGCAGGGTGCACTGATGGCGCCGACCGAAATCCTCGCGCGCCAGCATATGGAAAGCCTGCGCCCCCTGGCCGAACAGGCGGGCGTGGTGCTCGACATCCTCACCGGCCGCGACAAGGGGGCCGAGCGCGCGGCCAAGCTCGCGGCGCTGGCGGCGGGCGACATACAGATCCTCGTCGGCACCCATGCGCTTTTCCAGCAGGATGTGGGCTTTCGCGACCTGCGGCTGGCTATCGTCGACGAGCAGCACCGTTTCGGTGTGGCGCAGCGGATGGAGCTTGGCGAAAAGGGCCTGGCCGCCGATGTCCTGGTGATGACCGCGACGCCCATCCCCCGCTCGCTCGCGCTTGCCCAGTATGGCGACATGGATGTCTCGGTGCTGGATGAAAAGCCCGCGGGGCGCAAGCCGGTCAGGACGGCGCTGGTCTCGGCGGGCCGCTATGACGAGGTGGTCGCCCACCTGCGCCAGGCGGTGGCCGAGGGGCGGCGGGCCTATTGGGTCTGCCCGCTGGTCGAGGAGAGCGAACTGGTCGACCTGACCGCCGCCGACGAGCGGTTCCGCGCGCTTCGCGCCGCCCTGGGCGAGGGGGTGGTGGGGCTGGTTCACGGCCAGATGGCCCCCGCCGACAAGGACGCGGCGATGGCGGATTTCGTCGCCGGACGGACCCGGGTGCTGGTGGCGACGACAGTGATCGAGGTGGGGGTCAACGTCCCCGAGGCGACGATCATGGTGATCGAACGGGCCGAGATCTTCGGGCTGGCGCAGCTCCACCAGCTGCGCGGCCGGGTCGGGCGAGGGGAGGCCGATTCGTCGTGCCTCCTGATGTATCGCCCGCCGCTGTCCGAGCCTGCCGAGCGGCGGCTGAACATCCTGCGCGACACCGAGGACGGATTCCGCATCGCCGAGGAGGATCTGGCAATGCGCGGTGCGGGCGACCTGATCGGCACGGCGCAGTCGGGGCTGCCGAAGTTCAGGGTCGCGGACCTCGAGCGGCAGGCGGGCCTGATGGCGGTGGCGCAAAGCGACGCGCGCGCGCTCCTGGCGGCCGATCCGCGCCTTGATGGCCCGCGCGGGCAGGCGGCGCGCCTTCTTCTGTGGCTGATGGAACAGGACCAGGCGATCCGGCTGATCTCGGTCGGCTGATCGCCGGACGTTCGCGAATGTTCCTAAAAAGTTCTTTACATGTCGTTGCCGATATGAGAACAAATCAGCAACATAACCACAGGAGGTTTCGATGCTCACCGAACTCAGGGACGCGCTGACCCGGACCCGCGGCACGCTCGCCGCCGATGCCTTCGGCCTTCTGTCGCTGATTTCGCTGATGATCGTGGCGCTCAGCCTGACCAGCCTGAACTGATCCTTTCTGCCCGCGCGGTGTTCCCGAGCGCCTGCCTGTCCCGCCGGGCCGTCCCCCAGTCGGCCCCGCATTCTCGGAAACCGCAGACTGCCGCCGTGTTCCTCCCCCGGAACACGGCGGTCTTTTTTCGGGGCCGGTCAATGGGCCCGGGCGAAAGCCTCGGCGGCGGCCTCGAGGACCAGAAGGATCGAGGCGTGCCGGTTGCGGTAGTCGCGGGCGGGGACCAGGACCTCGTAACCCTCGAAGGGGGCGGCGGGAACCGGGCCGTTCTCACGCAGCATCGCCGCCAGTTCATCGCGCGCGCGCGTCACCTCGGCCTCGCTCCGCCCGACGAGCTGGGCGCCGGCGATCGCCGCCGAAGCCTGGCCGAGCGCGCAGGCCCGCACTTCCTGCCCGAAATCGGCGATCCGCCCGTCCCGCACCAGCAGATCGACGGTGACGGTCGATCCGCACAGGGGCGAGCGGCGGGTGGCGCTGGCGGTGGGACCGGTCAGCCGTTCGGCATGGGGAATGTCGGCCGCAAGCGCGAGGATGCGCTCGGAATAAAGTCTCAGAAGGTCGGTCTCGCTCATTTGCCTTGGCCTGCCGCTTTGCCTAAAGATAGAGGCTGCCCCCCGGAAAGCAAAGGGACCGCGATGGGATTTGACCCCGACAGCCTGACCTATGACGGACGCGGCCTGATCCCGGCAATCGCCCAGGACCACGCGACCGGCGAGGTGCTGATGCTGGCATGGATGAACGCCGAATCGGTGCGGGCGACGCTGGAAACCGCGCGGGCAACCTATTGGTCGCGCTCGCGAAACAGCCTCTGGGTCAAGGGCGATACCTCGGGCCATGTGCAAAGGCTGGTCGAGATGCGGATCGACTGCGACCGCGATGCGGTGCTCTTGCTTGTCGAACAGGTCGGACCCGCCTGCCATACGATGAGAAAGACATGCTTTTACACGGGCATACGCGACGGAATTGAAGTCGAGTTGATGGCGCCGGAGGCCCGCTCGGGATCGCGGTAGTCATGAACCCGCCCCTGCCAGTCGGTCACCCGCCACTGGCCGGGGCCGGGGCCGGGCGCCAGCCAGGGCGAGGCCAGCGGCACCTTGCCGTGGCCGCCGGGGATGTCGAGGACATAGGTGGGCAGCGCCGTTCCCGACAGATGGCCGCGCAGGCCGGCCATCAGCGCCAGCCCCTCGGCGATGGTGGTGCGGAAGTGGCCGGTGCCGCGCGCCAGGTCGCAATGATGGAGGTAATAGGGCTTGACCCGGTTGCGCAGGAGCGCCCGGAAGAGGCCGGCCAATGCCTCGGCACTGTCGTTGACCCCGCGAAGCAGCACCGACTGCGACAGAAGCGGGATGCCCGCCCTGACCAGCCGGGCCAGCGCCGCCTGCGCCAGTCCGGTCAGTTCCTGGGCATGGTTGGTGTGGACGACGACAAAGACCGCCGGGCCAGCATCGAGCGCCGCCAGCAGCTCGGGCGTGACCCGCCCGGGCGCCACCACCGGCACCCGGCTGTGGATGCGCACCACCGCGACATGCGGGATGGCGGCCAGCATCCTCATCGCCTCGGCCAGGCGGCGCGGCGAGAGGGTCAACGGATCGCCGCCGGTCAGGATGACCTCGGTGATCGCGGGATGGGCGCGGATATGGGCAATGGCCGCCGCCAGCGCCTCGGGCGCCAGCGCGCCGGTCTCGCCCACCGCCTCGCGGCGAAAGCAGAAGCGGCAATAGACATCGCAGGTCTGGGTCAGGTGCAGGATCACCCGGTCCGGGTAGCGGTGGGTCAGTCCCCTGACCGGGCTGTGGGCGAGGTCGCCGATCGGATCGGCAAGCTCGGCAGGGTCGATGGTCAGCTCCTCGGCCGAGGGGACGAACTGGCGCGCGACCGGATCGCCGCCGGGATCGCCCGCGCCAATCGCCGCGTGCATTTCGGGCGAGAGGCGCAGGCGGAAGGCGGCGGCGACCTCGGCAGCCCCGGCCCGGTCCGCCGGGTTCACAAGGCCCTCGCGGACGAAATCGCCGACCCCGGTCAGGGCGCGGGCTCGGCGGGCGGAGGCGGGGCTGGACGGCATCGGAAATCCTCGCAGACGGACGACCCGCGCCCTTGCCACGGACACGTCCGGGCCGCAAGCCCGCAGCGCTTTGGTTGCACCCAGCCCTAGGGATGGGCTATAGTCGCCGCAACAAGATGTTGAGGCGAGCTCTCCCGTGACCGACGAACCGGAAGTCCCTGAAAAAGAAGAGGAATCCCACGCGCGCATGGCCCACGACGGGCCAAGCGTGGCGATCGAGGCGGAAATGCGCACCGCCTATCTCGATTACGCGATGAGCGTGATCGTCAGCCGCGCGATTCCCGACCTGCGCGACGGGCTGAAGCCCGTGCACCGGCGCATCCTGTTCGCCATGCACGAAACCGGCAATGCGCACGACAAGCCCTACCGCAAGTCGGCGCGTCCGGTCGGCGACACGATGGGGAAATACCACCCCCACGGCGACGCCTCGATCTATGACGCGCTGGTCAGGATGGCGCAGGACTTCTCGATGTCGCTGCCGCTTCTGGACGGGCAGGGCAACTTCGGCTCGATGGACGGCGACAGCCCGGCGGCCATGCGCTACACCGAGGTGCGGATGGCCAGGCCGGCCGCCAGCCTGCTGGCCGACATCGAGAAGGACACCGTTGATTTCCAGGACAATTACGACGGCAAGGACAAGGAGCCCACGGTCCTGCCGGCGCGCTTCCCGAACATGCTGGTCAATGGCGCGGGCGGCATCGCCGTCGGCATGGCCACCAACATCCCGCCGCACAACCTGGGCGAGGTGATCGACGGCACGCTGGCGCTGATCGCCAGCCCCGACATGTCCTCCGAGGCGCTGATGGAGATCATCCCGGCCCCGGATTTCCCGACCGGAGGGCTGATCCTCGGCCGCTCCGGCGCGCGCAAGGCCTATCTCGAGGGGCGCGGCTCGGTCATCATCCGCGCCAGGACCCGGATCGAGGAGTTGAGGAAAGACCGTTACGCCATTGTTCTGGATGAGATTCCCTATCAGGTGAACAAGTCGGCGATGATCGAGAAGATCGCCGAACTGGTGCGCGACAAGCGCATCGAGGGCATCGCCCATGTCCAGGACGAAAGCGACCGTGTCGGCGTGCGGGTGGTGATCGAGCTGAAGCGCGACGCGACGCCGGACGTGGTGCTGAACCAGCTGTTCCGCTTCACGCCGATGCAGACCACCTTCGGCTGCAACATGCTCGCCCTGAACGGCGGCCGGCCCGAGCAGTTGACGCTTCGTGATTTCCTCAGCAGTTTCATCACATTCCGCGAGGAAGTTGTCGCGCGCCGCACGGCGTTCGAACTGCGCAAGGCGCGCGAGCGCAGCCATATCCTCTGCGGTCTGGCGGTCGCGGTGTCGAACGTCGACGAGGTGGTGGCCACGATCCGCGCCTCGGCCGACCCTGCCGAGGCCCGCGAGCGGCTGATGACCCGGCGCTGGCCCGCCCACGAGATCGCCGAATACATCCGCCTGATCGACGATCCGACCCACCGCATCAACGACGACGGCACCTACAACCTGTCGGAAATCCAGGCCCGCGCCATCCTCGACCTGCGCCTCCAGCGCCTGACGGCGATGGGGGTCAAGGAAGTGACCGACGAACTTCAGGAACTGGCCGCAAAGATTAGGGATTATTTGGATATCCTTGGTTCGCGCGACCGGATCATGGCGATCATCTCGGCGGAACTGCGCGAAGTGAAGGATGCCTTCGCCGTGCCGCGCCGGACCGAGATCGTCGACTGGGCCGGCGATCTCGACGACGAGGATCTGATCGAGCGCGAGGACATGGTGGTGACCATCACCTCGGGCGGCTACATCAAGCGCACGCCTCTGGCCGAGTTCCGCTCGCAAAGGCGCGGTGGCAAGGGTCTCTCGTCGATGCAGACCAAGGAAGACGACGTGGTGACGACGCTGTTCGTCGCCAACACCCATACCCAGCTTCTGTTCTTCACCACCGACGGCATGGTCTACAAGCTGAAATGCTGGCGCCTGCCGCTGGCCGGGCGTCAGGCCAAGGGCAAGGCGATGGTCAACATCCTGCCCATCGAGACCGGGGTGTCGATCGCCGCGCTGATGCCGGTCGACGCGCCCGAGGATGAGTGGGACGACCTGCAGGTTTTCTTCGCGACATCGGACGGCGACGTGCGCCGCAACGCGCTTGGCGACTTCACCAACGTGATGCGCAACGGCAAGATCGCGATGAAGCTGCCCGAGGGTGTCAGCCTGGTGAGTGCGCGCATCTGCGACGAAAGCGACGATGTGATGCTGGTCACCGGTACCGGCCGGGCGATCCGCTTCCAGACCACCGAGGTGCGGGTCTTCAAGGGCCGCGATTCGACCGGGGTCAGGGGCATCCGCCTGGCCGAGGGCGACAGCGTCGTCTCGATGTCGGTCATCCGCCATTTCGAGGCCGATCCGTCCGAGCGCGCCGCCTATCTCAAGCAGCGCCGCCTGATGGCCGGTGTGACCGAGGAGGAGGGCGAGGCCGACGAGGACGAGGAGGCGGTGGGCGAGGGGCAGCTTTCGCCGGAACGCTATGCCGAGATGTCGGCGGCCGAGGATCTGATCCTGACCATCACCGCAAGCGGCATGGGCAAGATTTCCTCGTCGCACGACTATCCGCTGCGCGGCCGCGGCGGCCAGGGGGTCAAGGCGATTTCACAGGGCGCGCGCGGCGGCCGGCTGATCGCCTGCTTCCCGGTCGCGCCCGACGACCAGGTGATGCTCGCCACCTCGACCGGCCAGTCGATTCGCTGTCCGGTCGAAGGGATATCCTTCCGCTCGCGCGGGGCCGGGGGCGTCCGGGTCTTCGACACCGGCGAGGGCGAGGAGGTCGTCTCGGTGGCGCGGATCGCCAGCGATGGCGAGGGGCAAGAGCCCGAAGCCGAGTGATGACGGCGCCGGAAACAGAAGCCGGAATGGGTTTCATTGTTTCTTTTTCGACACGACACGTTGTTGACACATTCTCAACGAACTCGCGGCTAAGTTGACCTTGCATGATCGGACATCGGCAGGGCGGCGGCCCTGTCAGCACAGCAGGGGATAGCGATGGCCTATACGGGATTTGCCGAAGAATTCGTCCAGAAACAGCCGCGCGCCGGTCTGTTGCGCCGCTGGTTCGGCGGATTGTTCCTGTCCCGCTCCGCGGCCCAGGCCGAGGCGACGGTTGCCGCTCCGCTGGCCGGCCCGCTGCCCGGCGACCACCGCGCGCGCGGCTATCTCGCCGATCTCGACATCGAAGTCGGCTTCTGAACAGTTTCTTCCGGCCTTGCGGCTGGCTGGCGCGGCATCCACCGGCGGGGATGCCGCGCTTTGATTCTGCGGGGCTTCGCCTGATCGCGCGACAGCCGGCCGCTCAGAAGCCCGGCACCAGGTCCGCGATCCCGCGCCGCCCGAAGGTCGCCCCTGATCCGAATCGGTAGTCGAGGCTCACGCCCACGACATTGTCATGGTGGCCGGGGGTGGTGATCCGCTGGGCCTTCAGGCCAAGGGCGAGGCCGGGGGTCAGCTCATAGCCCAGCCCGAAGGACACCCGGGTCAGGTCCGCCGTCCCCCCGGCCGAAAAGAAGCCCGCCCGCAGCGACGACAGATCGCTGACCGCAAGCGAGCCTTCCAGACCGACCCCGTCCAGATCGCTGTGCCCCTTGTCGCGCGAGGACCGCAGCAGATAGCCCTCGACCGTCAGCGGCGTGGCGCCCTGGGTCGAGAAGCGGCCCTCGACCCCATAGGTATAGGCGTGGAAATCGCCCGACCAGTTCTCATAGGTCAGGAAGCCGCCGACCGCGCCCTGGGGGCCGAAGGAATAGATCAGGTGCCCGCCGGTCGAGACCTGGTCGGTGGCCGAGCTGCGCGAGTGGGCGGCAATGTCGGCCTGAAGCCCGAGGCCCCCCGTCAGGCCGAACTCCAGCGAACCGCCCAGCGTGGCCTGCGAGCGGTCGTGGGTGATGTTGCGGTCATAGGCCAGCCCGACCGTGCCGCCGGTGACGGCCTGAGCCTGGGCGCCGGTGGCCAGGATGGACAGAAGGCCGGCAAGCATGATGCGGTTCATTTTTCTGCTTCCTCAATATCTTGTGGTTTTTCCAGGGATCTATCACGCCGCCGCCGCAGATGCAAAGTGCCGCGGGTCGGGTGCCGGCCTTCCAAAGGGCGCGCTTTTGGCCTAAACGGGCCGGCATGGACCAGATGCTTCACATCGTCGGCGGCGGGCTGGCCGGCTCCGAGGCCGCATGGCAGGCGGCCGAGCGCGGGATTCGCGTCTGCATCCACGAGATGCGCCCCGCGACCGGCACCTTTGCCCACCGGACCGGCGATCTGGCCGAGATGGTCTGTTCGAACTCCTTCCGCTCGGACGATCACGAACGCAACGCGGTCGGGCTTCTGCACTGGGAAATGCGCGCCGCCGGCAGCCTGATCATGGAGATGGCGGAGCGTCACCGGCTTCCGGCCGGCGGTGCCCTGGCGGTGGACCGCGAGCCCTTTGCGCGCAGCGTCACCGAGCGCCTTGTGGATCACCCTCTGGTTTCCGTGTCATATGAGGAGGTTGCGGACCTTCCTTCGACCGGACACTGGATCATCGCCACCGGCCCGCTAACCTCGTCGCGGCTGGCCGAGGCGATCCGCGCCGAGACCGGGGCCGAGGCGCTGGCCTTCTTCGACGCGATCGCGCCCATCGTGCACGCCGACAGCATCGACATGTCGGTGGCCTGGAAGCAGTCGCGCTATGACAAGGGCGAGACCGACGAGGAGCGCACCGCCTACATCAACTGCCCGCTCGACCGCGACCAGTACGAGGCCTTCATCGACGCGCTTCTCGCCGCCGACAAGACCGAGTTCCACGCGGGCGAGGCTGAGTCCTCCCCCAAGCCCACCCCGTATTTCGACGGCTGCCTGCCGATCGAGGTCATGGCGGAGCGCGGGCGCGAGACCCTGCGCTTCGGGCCGATGAAGCCGGTGGGCCTGACCAATGCCCACCGGCCCGAGGTCAAACCTTACGCCGTGGTCCAGCTTCGCCGCGACAATGCGCTTGGTACGCTCTACAACATCGTCGGCTTTCAGACCAAGATGAAGTATGGCGCGCAGACGGATGTATTCACGCGGATTCCCGGCCTTGAAGGTGCCTCGTTCGCGCGGTTGGGCGGCATCCACCGCAACACCTTCATCAATTCGCCGACGCTGCTCGACAGCCAGATGCGCCTGAGGTCGCGGCCGAACATCCGCTTTGCCGGCCAGATCACCGGGGTCGAGGGCTATGTCGAGAGCGCGGCGATGGGCCTTCTGGCGGGACGGATGGCGGCGGCAGAGATGGCCGGGGCGGACCTCGCCCCGCCGCCGTCCGAGACGGCGACTGGCGCCCTTGTGACCCATATCACCGGCGGCGCCGATGCCCGCACCTTCCAGCCGATGAACGTCAATTTCGGCCTCTTCCCGCCGATCGAGGCCAAGGGCGGGCGCCGGGGCCGCAAGGACCGTTACAAGGCCTATACCGACCGGGCGAAAACGCTTTTTGCGGAATGGCTTGCGGAACAGGGCTGATGCGGACGCGCTTCGCCCCGTCGCCGACCGGCCCCCTGCACCTGGGCCATGCCTTCGCTGCAATGGTCGCGCACGATCTGGCGCGGACGGCGGGAGGCGAGTTCCTGCTCAGGATCGAGGATCTGGATCAGGGCCGTGCCCGCCCGGAATGGGAACGGGCCATCTGTGACGATCTTGAGTGGCTGGGGCTTCGCTGGGATGGTCCGGTGATCCGCCAGTCTGACCGGGCGCCCGCCTATCGCGCGGCGCTGGCCGATCTCTGGCGCCGCGATCTGCTCTATCCGTGCGGGTGCAGCCGCGCCGACATTGCCGCGGCCCTGTCAGCGCCGCAGGAGGGTGCCGGGCCCGCCCAGGGGCCGGACGGCCCCGTCTATCCCCGCACCTGCCACGGACGCGACTGGTCCGAGTTCTCCTTCGCCGCCCGCTCGGGCTTCCCGCTTCCCGAAGCCCATGCCCTGCGCCTCGACATGGCATTGGCCGGGCAGGTGGCCGCCGCCGCCCGCGGAAGGGCCTTGGGCTTTGCCGAGGAGGGTCGTGGTCCGAAGGGCGAGCACGGCTGGATCGACGCGGAGTGCGGAACCCTCGGCCGCACGATCGGGGATGTGGTGCTGGCCCGACGCGGCATGGCGGCGGCCTATCATCTGGCGGTCGCCGTCGATGATGCCGCCCAGGGTATCACCCATGTCAGCCGTGGCGCCGATCTGTTCGAGGCCACGCGCATCCATGTGGTCCTCCAGGCCCTCCTCGGCCTGCCCACCCCCGTCTACCACCACCACCGCCTGATCCGCGACTCGGAGGGCAAGCGTTTGGCCAAGCGCGACGATGCCCGCGCTCTCGGCAAGTACCGAAGCGAGGGCGCCACCCCCGCCGACATCCGCCGCCTGGTCGGCCTCGGCTGAGCGTCCTTTCCCGGGGCATGTACTCCGGGGAGCGCGAGGGGCCCGCCCGCCCCGCGCCGCTCACAGCGGGCGGATCTTCAGCCGGGTGATGCGGTTGTCCTTGCGGGTCAGGACCTCGAAGCGGAAGCCGTGGAAGGAAAAGACCTGGCCCTCGGAGGGGATCATCTGGGCCTCGTGGATGACGAGGCCGGCGATGGTGTTGGCCTCGTCGTCGGGCAGCGACCAGTCGGTCGCACGGTTGAGGTCGCGGATGGTCATGGCGCCGTCGACGATGAAGTCGCCGCCCTCGGCCGGCTTGATCTGGTGCTCGTCGTCGATGTCGAACTCGTCGGCGATCTCGCCCACGATCTCCTCGATGATGTCCTCGAGCGTGATGAGGCCGCGCAGCGCGCCATATTCGTCGACGACCAGCGCGAAATGGGTCCTGAGCTTCAGGAAGGCGCGCATCTGCTCGTCAAGGGGCGTGGTCTCGGGGACGAAGTAGGGCTTCTTGGCGACGCTCACGATGTCGAGGTCGCGGACCGGGGCGAAGGTGCCATCCTCGCTGCGGGCCATCTTCTCGACGGCGCGCAGGAGATCCTTGGCATGGATCACGCCGAGGATGTTCTCGCGCTCGCCCCGGAAGATCGGTAGGCGCGAGTGCGGCGAGGCGAGGACGGCGGTGAGGATGTCGCCGGGGGCGGCGTCCGCGTCGATCATCGCGATCTCGGAACGGTGCAGCATGATCTCGTCGACCGTTCGGTCCGACAGGTCGAGCGCGCCCAGAAGCCGGTCGCGGTCCTCCTTGGGCACGGTGCCTTCCGAATGGGCCAGAGCGAGGGCGCCGGCGATCTCCTCGTGGACCGAGAACATGTGGCTGTCGGGGTCGGCGCGGACCCCGAAGAGAAGCAGGATGGCGCGCACGATCATCTGCACCAGCGCGAGGGCCGGCGACAGGACGCGCATCAGGAGCTGAACGCCGACGGCAAGGCGCGAGGCCACCGCCTCGGGGTAGGTGATGGCATAGGTCTTGGGCAGGACTTCGGCGAAGATCAGGACCAGCACGGTCATGATCCCGGTGGCGATCACCACGCCGGTCTCGCCGAAGGCGCGGGTCAGGATCGCGGTCGCGAGCGAGGCGGCCAGGATGTTGGCGATGTTGTTGCCCAGCAGCAGCGCCCCGATCAGGCGCTCGTTGTCCTCGGTCACCTTCAGCGCGGTCTCGGCGCCGCGGCTGCCCTTGTCGGCGCTGGCGCGCAGCTTGGCGCGGCTGGCGGCGGTCAGGGCCGTCTCCGAGCCGGAAAAGAAGGCCGAGCAGAGGAGAAGCAGCAGGATGGTGCCGCTGTAGAGCCAGATGGAAAGGTCCAGATTGGAAAGCCAGGTCATCGAAGGGTCCAGGGGCCGGGCGCGACCGAAGGGTCAGCCCAGCCGGTCGCGGTAGGGCTCGAGATTGTAGCCAAAGCGGGCGGCGGCGGCGATGAGGTCGTCGGCGGGGCGGCGGCCGGCCTGGGTCAGGGCCCAGGCAACCGACGAGCGGTTGCCCGAGGCGCAATAGGCAAAGACCGGACCCGCGCCCTGCATCGCCTGCGCCTGCCGGGCGACGAGATCGGGGGTGAACTGGCCGGGCGTCACCGGGTTCTCGACGAACTCCATGCCCGCGGCCTCGACCGCGCGGCGGATGGCTGCCGCCTGGAGGGCAGGGGGAACCTCGCCGTCCGGGCGGTTGCATATGACGCGGACGAACCCTGCCTCCTTCAGCGCCGCCACGTCCTCGGGCGTGATCTGCGGCGATACGGCATAGCTGTCAGTCAGCCGGCGGATGTCCATCTTGCGGTCTCCCAGGGCGGCGGCCCATCTTCGGATCAATGCCCGCAGGGCGGGCGCGGCGACCATAGCCGCCAGCATGGCAAGAAGAAAGAGGACACCACCCGATCCCCACCACCAGCCTGTCCGCATCGCCTTCGCTCCCGTTTTCGCCTCGCGCTCCTTATGCGGCCCGGCGCCCGCGCTGCAAGGTTTGACTTGCATCAACGACGGCCCTGACGCAGTTTTCTACCCAAGGGGCAATGACAGGAGCCGCCATGACCGCACTTGCCGACCGCCGCGCCGAACTGGCCGCCCGCCAGGCCTTCCTGCAGAAGCGCCTGAACCGGATTTCCACGGAACTCGACACCCATGAGGCCAAGGATTTCGAGGAAATGGCGACCGAGCGCGAGGGCGACGAGGTGCTTGAGGATCTCGGCCAGTCGGCGCAGTTGGAACTGCGCATGATCGAGGCCGCGCTGAAGCGGATCGAGGCCGGCGAATACGGCGAATGCGTGCGCTGCGGCAACGAGATCGACCCCGGCCGGCTGAACCTCCTGCCGGCGACGCCCTTCTGCGCCGACTGCGCCGCGAGCCACTGACAGGGCCGCGCGCGCCCTGCGTCAACCCCGGCCATCGCCAAAAGCCCGCCTTGCCAAAAAGCCCGCCTTGACAGAGAGTTGCGCCAAGAGGGCTGGGGCAAGGGGGCTGAACCCGTCATGACCGAACCGGTCGGATACGAGGCCGCCGAGGGCGTGGCCACCATCATCATGGACAATCCGCCGCTGAATGCGCTCGGCCAGGGGCTGCGGGCCGGGCTGGCGGTCGCGTTCGACCGGGCGATGGCGGACCCTGAGGTGAAGGTTTTGGTCCTCGCCGCCGCCGGGCGCAGCTGGCCGGTGGGGGCCGACATCCGCGAGTTCGGCAAGCCGCCCCTGGCGCCGACGCTGCCCGACCTTTGCAACCAGATCGCCGGTGCCGCCAAGCCGGTGATCGCGGCGCTGCACGGGACGGCGCTTGGCGGCGGGCTCGAGCTTGCGCTGTCCTGCGCGCTGCGGGTGGCGGCCGGGGGCACGATGCTCGGCCTGCCCGAAGTCACCCTGGGGCTGCTTCCCGGGGCAGGCGGGACGCAGCGCCTGCCGCGCCTGGTGGGCGTCGAGGCGGCGCTGGAGATGATGCTCGGGGGGGCGCCGGTCACGGCCGAGCGGGCGCGCGAACTGGGGCTGGTCGACCGGCTGGCCGAGGGCGACCTGGATGCCGCCGTCGGCGCTATCGCCCGCGCCCATGCCGGGGGGCGGCTTTCGCTGCCGGTGGCGGGGCGGCGGCGGATGACCGGCATGACCGATCCCGGCGCCTACCTCAACGCCATAGCCGAGGCCCGGGCGCGGCGGCGCGAGGCGCACGATCTTGCCGCAGGCCGGATCATCGACTGCGCCGAGGCGGCGCTGCTCCTGCCTCCGGCCCAGGGCCTGATCTTCGAGCGCACCGCCTTTCAGGACCTGGCGGCGACGCCGGTGGCGCGCGCGCTTCGCCACGCATTCCTGGCCGAACGCGGCGCGGCCCACAGCCTGCCCGCCGCCGCCCGCAAGGCTGACCTTGCCCTGCGCCGCATCGCCCTGGTCGGCGGCGGCCCGCTCGGCGCCGGGATCGCCTCGGCGGCGCTGACGGCGGGGCTCGAGGTCACGATGGTCGGGCGCGAGCCGCCGGGCCTTGCCGCGGCGCTGTCGCGCATCGCGCGGCTTCAGGACGGGGCGCTGGCCCGCGGCGCGATCGACGCCGACCGGCGCAAGGCCGACTGGGACCGGTTGCGCGCGGCGGTGGGCATCGCGGCCGTCGCCGACGCCGATCTGGTCGTCGAGGCGGTGCCCGACGAGATGGCGCAGAAGGACGAGGTGCTGCGCACCATCCATTCGGTCCTGCCCGAGGGCCGGGCGATCCTCAGCGTCAGCTGCCGCCTGTCGCCTGCCGCGCTGGCCGCCGCCGCGCGCCGGCCCGGCTGCCACGCGACGCTGTGGCTGCCCGAGCCGGTCAGCCGCGCGGCCCTGGCCGAAATCGCCGCCCCCGGGGAAGCGCTGGCCGCGCTTCAGGCGGCGCAGGCGCTGGCCGGCCGGTTGGGCTGGCGGCTTCTCAGGCTTGATCCCGACAAGGGCTTTCACGGCCGCCGCCTCTGGACCGCCCTGCAGGACGGCGCCGACCGCTGCCTGTCCGCGGGCGCCCTGCCCGACGAGGTCGACCGCGCCATGCGCGCCTGGGGCCTGCCGCAGGGCCCCTACGAGCGTGCCGATGTCTATGGCGCCGACCATGTGCTTTACGCCCGCCCCGAGCGGCGCGCCGGCGTCCTGGCCGACGCGCTCTCCGAGACGCTGCGCATCTGGCTGCGCGCCGAGGGAAGGCTGGGCCGCGCGCTCGGGCGCGGCTATTACCTCTACGGGCCGGACGGGGCCGGGGCCAGCCGCAGCGACCCGGCGCTGGTCGAGCAGCTTGGCCACCTGAGGGCGCGGCGCGGCCTGGGCGGGGGGGCGATCCCGCTGCGGATCATCGCGGGTCTTGCCAACGACGGCGCCTGGGCCCTGGCCGAGGGCCGGGTGCGCCGTCCCGCCGACATCGACCTGGTGGCGATGGCCCAGCGGTTCCCGCGCTGGCGGGGGGGCGTGATGCAGGTCGCCGACGAGATCGGCCTTCTGCCCCTGCGCAACCTCCTCGTCTCGCTGGCGCAGGGGGGCGACGCCTTCTGGCAGCCCGCGCCGCTCTGGGACGATCTGATCCGCAACGGCCGCCATTTCGCCGACCTGAACCAGGGCTGAGGCCCTAGCGATCCGGCGCGATCAGCCCCAGCCCGCGCAGGTAGATGCCGATCCCGGCCTCGAGCAGTTCTTCGGGCGGGAAGGGGCTGCGGCTTCCGGGCGCGCCGCGGGCGAACAGTTCGACGACGCCGTGGCTGAGCGCCCAGACGTGATTGGCGAACATCGCCGCCGGGGGGCGGCGCGCGGCGGGGATATGCTGCGACAGCGCCTCGGCGGCGCGGGTCAGGACCGACCGCGCCCGCTCGGACGCGCGGGCGAGGTCGGGGTTGCGGTTGAAGTTCACGCCGCTTTCGAACATCGCCATGTAATGGCCCGGAAACTTTCGGGCAAAGGCCAGATAGGCCCGCCCGGTGGCCTCGAAGGCGGCAAGCGCGGTCGGCTGGCCGCCGTTGTAGGCATGTTCCATCAGGTCGGCGAAGATCTCGAACCCCTGGCGGGCACATTCGGCGATCAGATCCTCGCGGCCGGCGAAATGGCGGTAGACGGCTGCGGGCGTCACGCCCGCCGACTTGGCGGCGTCCGAGAGGGTGAAGCCCTGCGGCCCCTGCGCCTCGATCAGCGCCAGCGCGGCGTCGATCAGCGCCTGGCGCAGGTTGCCGTGGTGATAGCCCTGCTTAACCATGCAAGAGGCCGGGACCGCCGCAGATCGCCGCGTCGATGCTGCCGATCGCCTTCTTGTCGCGGTGGCGGTAGTCGACGGCGCGCAGCACGGTCTGGATCGCGGCGAGGCGGGCGCGGTTCTTGTCGTCGGCGCGGATCACCGTCCAGGGTGCGTGCTTGCTGTCGGTGCGCTGAAGCGTCTCGGTGATCGCCTCGGTATAGGCGTCCCACTTCTTCAGGCCCTCGACGTCGATCCAGCTGAGCTTCCACTGCTTCAGGGGGTCGCCCTCGCGGGCGAGGAAGCGGCGCAGCTGTTCGGCCCGTCCCACCTCGAGCCACAGCTTGACGAGGGTGATCCCCTCTTCGACGATCATCTTCTCGAAATCCGGAAGCTGGCGAAAGAACAGCCCGCGCTGGTCGTCGCTGCAAAAGCCGAAGACCTTCTCGACCACGCCGCGGTTGTACCAGGACCGGTCGAACAGCGCGACCTCGCCCCGGGCGGGCAGGTTGTCGATGTAGCGCTGGAAATACCACTGGCCCGCCTCGCGCTCGGTCGGCTTGGGCAGGGCGACGATATAGGCCGAGCGGGGGTTGAGGTTCTCGCGCATCCGCTCGATGCAGCCGCCCTTGCCCGCCGCATCGCGTCCCTCGAACAGCACGACAAGGCGCTGGCCGGCGGTGCGCAGGTGATGAAGCATCTTCACCAGCTCGATCTGGAGCCGCTTCATGTGGCCGTCGTAGTCATCGCCGCCCATCTCGCGGCGGTAGGGGTAGGACTTGTCGAGCATGTCCTTGCGCCCGGCCTTGGCGATGGCCGCGCGGATCGCGGCCGGCGCCTCCTCGTCAAGGAAGCGGGTGATCGCGCCCACGAAGGGGATCGCGTCGGGGTCGGCGCTCGCGGCGGCCTGGCCTTGGTCCATGAGATGCTCCCTTTCGGCCTGCCTCCACTATGACCGGCCCGCCGCCAAGCGCAATCGCCCCTTGGCCCTTTCTCTCCGGCCCGGCATCCCGGGATGGGCCCCTGCGTCTATCGCCCGATCTCGGCCATGTGGAAGGGGGTCGTCTGGTAGATCTCGTTGATCCAGTTGCCGTAAAGCAGGTGGGCGTGGCTGCGCCAGCGGTTCAGGGGCGCCCGCGAGGGGTCGTCGCCGGGGTAGTAGTTCTGCGGCACGTTGATCGGGGTGCCGTTGGCGATGTCGCGGTCATACTCCTCTTTCAGGGTGCCGCTGTCATATTCGAAATGGTTGAAGATGTAGAGCGCGCGGTGGCCCGGGTCCTCGACCAAGCAGGGGCCGACCTCGTCGCTGCCCAGAAGCGTGCGCAGGCCGGGGGCGCCGTCGATCTCGGCCTGCCGCATCTCGGTCCAGCGGCTGACCGGGATCACGAACTCGTCCGAAAAGCCGCGCAGGTAAGGCGAGGCGGGCAGAAGGTTCTGGTGGCGGAAGCAGCCGAAGGCCTTGTGGTCCAGCATGTGCTTTCCCACGCCGTGGAAATGGTGGATCATCGCCATCCCCCCCCAGCAGACGCCGAAGGTCGAATGGACATGAGACTGGGTCCAGTCCATGACCTCGCGCAGCTCGTCCCAATAGGTGACCTCCTCGAAGGGCAGGTGCTCGATCGGGGCGCCGGTGATGATGAGCCCGTCGAACTTCTCGCCCTTCACCTCGGCAAAGGGGCGATAGAAGGCCGCCATGTGTTCGGCGGCGGTGTTGCGGGTCTCGTGCGTGGTCATGCGGATCAGCTGGAAGTCGATCTGCAGGGGTGTCGCCCCGATCAGGCGGGCGAACTGGTTTTCGGTCTGCACCTTCTTGGGCATCAGGTTCAGAAGCCCGATCCTGAGCGGGCGGATGTCCTGGTGGACGGCGCGGTCGGGGGACATGACCATGACGCCCTCCTTCGACAGGACGTCGAAGGCGGGCAGGGTCTCGGGCAGGGTGATCGGCATGTCGCGCTCCTTCGGGGGCGATCTAGGCGGGGCGGGCCTGCGCCTCGAGGGCGCGGGCGATCAGGTCGGTGAAGTCGGCCGCCGTCTGCACCCCGGCCACCTCCTCGGCGGTCAGCGTCAGGCCGCGGCGCGCCATCGCCTGATAGCGCGGCTGGCGGTGGTCCAGAAGGCGCGCATAGGCAAAGCGCAGGAACATGTCGGGGTCCACCCGGTCCTCGGGCAGGCCCTGTTCGGCCAGATAGGCGGTCCAGACTCGGTGCAGGAACGCGGGCTGGTAGTAGATCGGCTTCGGCGCGCGGTCGAAGCGGCGGATCAGCTCGGCGCGGTGCGACTCGGATCCCTTGATCCAGACCAGAAGCAGCGTGTCGCCCAGAAGCCTGAGAAGCGGGTCGTCCGCGGCCTCGGGGTCCACCACCTCGCAGATCGAGCCGCCGGAATCGCAGACGAAGTTCGGGTAGCCGTACAGCGAATGCGCCCGCTCGACGAAGGCCGGGGTGTCGCCGAGCGCCGCGATCTCGGCCAGGCGGTGCTGTTCCTGCCGGCGCAGGTATTCGGCGAACGCGACGCCACCCCTGGCCGGATCGCCGGGCTTGCCGAGGTAGGTCGAGAGGGGGGCGAGGTTGTCGAAGGTGATGTTCGAGGTGATGTGCACCGAGTCTGTCATCAGAAGTTCGCGCAGAAGCGGAACCTTCATCGCCTCGCGCTTGAAGTTGTCGGCGATGTGCTCGCCCATGTAGCGGGTGCCGATCCGGTAATCGACGGAATAGTGGAACCAGCTTCCTTCGGCCCTGAGCAGGTTCGAGATGTGGGTCTTGCCCAGCCCCGACATGCCGAACAGCAAGACGCGCTTTTCCCTTGCCTGCCGCCAGTCCCGCGCCGTCCGATAGATCATCCCGCCTGTCCCGTCACCAGTCCCGCCAGCGGCTGATTAGCGCCCGCCGCCGGAAAGGTCACGCGGAAAGGTCATGCCGACTTCCTCCACCGCGCCCCGGCGGGCAGCCGCCCGTCGATGACCATCAGCCCGGTGGCGAGAAGGCCGAAGCCCGCATAGTCCGACAGGGTCAGACTTTCGCCGAAGAGGATGGCGCCGACGACGACCGAGACCGGCGCGATCATCAGCGTCACCAGGCTGACGTTGCCGGCACCGGCCAGGCGCAGGGTGCGGTAATAGCACAGGAAGGCGATCGCCGAGGCGACGAAGCCCGCATAGGCCAGCGCCGCCCAGGTGGGGGCATGATAGGCGGCCAGGTCCGGCATCCCGTCGTGCGCGAGGGCCGCGGGAACCATGATCGCGGACGAGGCGGTCAGCATTCCGGCGGCGGCGACCTCGGGCGGGTGGCCGGTCAGGAAGCGGCGGGCGAAGACGCTGGAAAAGGCATAGCTGACCGAGGCGGCGAGGATGGCGAGCTGTGCCAGCGAGGTGAGATCGAGGGCGGCCAGCGCGCCCGTGCCCATCACCACCACGACCCCGGCAAGGCCGAGCGCGACACCAAGGGTCTTTTCCCGGGTCATGCGCTCGTCGGCAAAGACCATCGCCGCCAGCGAGACGGTGAAGATCGCCGTCGAGGCGTTGAGGATCGCGGCGAGGCCCGAGGCGATGTGCTGCTGGCCCCAGACGATCAGGCTCCAGGGGATGACATTGTTCAGAAGGCCCATGCCGGCGAAGGCGGCGGCCGCGCGCCAGCCGCCGCGCAGGGGCAGGCCGCGCAGCGCGATATAGAGCCAGAGTGCGGCCGCGCCCCCCGCGACCCGGAAGGCGACGAGCGTCAGGACGCCCACCTCGGCCAGCGCGGTGCGGGTGGCGGCGAACGAGCCACCCCAGATCAGCGCCAGAAGCGCCATGAGCGCCCAGGCCTCGGGGCTGATCGACTGCTGGGGTCCGGGCTGCTGGCGTTCCATGAGGCCGGACCCTACCGCCCCGCCAGGGCCCGCGCCACCCGGAACTTGCGGCAACTGCCGCGGCGCCACCCGAGGGACACCCCCGGCCCGGACTGGGCCGCCGAAGCAGGCGGCCCGGGCGGGGGGCTGGTCCGTCTCAGAAGCTGACGCCCACGCGGATTCCGACGCCCACGCCGCTGTTTCCGCGGAACTGCGCGCCGATGGCCTTGGTCGTGGCGTCGCCGATGTCCACATAGCGCACGCCGCCGGTGACCTTGATGTTGTCCATCGTGTAGGTCGCGGCCAGCGCGATGCTGCGGTTGCCGTCGGTCGGGCCGAGGTTGCCCTGCAGGTCGCCCGACGAAGGCTCGTATCCGAGGATCACCGCCCCCGACCACTGGTCGGTGAACTTGCGGCCGAGGCCGAGCGTATAGGTCACATAGTTCGAATCAAGCCCGGCGAGCGAGCTGCCGGTGGCCGCGAAGAAGGCGGGGGGCGCGATCTCGAATTTCGACCATTCGACCCAGCGGACCGAGCCGAAGAGCAGCGTGTCGGCCGCCACCCCGGTCTGGAATTCGAGGTTGACCGACTGCGGGATGGTGGTCTTGAAGCTGGTCGGCACCGGCGAGAAGCTTTCGCGGGCGGTCAGCTCGTGGTTGATCTCGGAGTTGTAGGTCAGAGCGACCCGGGCGGCGATCTCGGGCTTTTCCCATGCGACGCCAACGACATAGCCCAGCTTGCGGCTCTTGTCGGTGGTCATCGAATAGCCGCCGATCGTCGGGATCCCGACCTCGCCCGAGGCCTGCTGCACCCGCACGCCGCCGATCAGCGACAGGTTCGAGGGCAGCTTGTAGCGCAGAAGCGCGGTCAGCTCGGTCGAGTGCACGTTCGCCGTCGCCCCGGCGAACGGATAGGGCGCGCCGCTGGCCGGATAATGGACCTTGGCCCCGACCGGCTGGTCGAGGATCAGCGCGAAGTCGAGGTTCTCGGTCAGCGCCTGCTTGACCCCCAGCGAATAGGTGCCGTAGCCCGGCGCCATGTCGCCCGAGCCGAGGACGCCCGCGAACTTGCCCTGCACGTCGGGATTGAAGCCGCCCACCGAGAATTCGGCGTAATTGCCCTTTTCGAACAGGATGCCGACCGACTGTTCCGACCGCTCGATTCCCGCCGCGTGTGCAGCCCCTGCCGATAGGGCCATGATCCCGGCTGATAGAAGTTTCTTGCCCATGTCTCTCATCCCCATGAGATATTCAGTGGTGAAAACGGTAGGTCCGTCGCGACCTTTCGGTCAACGAATGACGCAGCGTCCCACCGAAAAGGAAATCTTGTGCGACTTTCTTGTCAGACAGCGGGCCGGCGTCTGGCGTCGGCGGCGAGGTTCAGCCAGTTCGCGCCAAGGATCACCGCGCCGCCAACGAGCACCCAGGCGTCGAGCGGCTCGCCATAGAAGGCGGCGCCGACGAGGGCGATCATCGGCAGGCGCAGGAAATCGACCGGCACCACCAGCGAGGCCGGCGCCAGCGACAGGGCCTTGGTCAGGCTGAAATGCGCGACAAGCCCGGCCAGCCCGATCGCCAGGACCCAGGGCAGGGCCGCGGCCGAGGGCAGGGCGACACGACCGTCGAGCGCGGCGCAGGCCAGGCCCATCAGCGTCTGCATCAGCGTCAGCCAGAACAGGATGCAGAGGACGGACACGGTGCGCGTCAGCCGCTTGGTCAGGATGGCGGCGCCGGCAAAGCCCACCGCGCAGGCCATTGCCGCGAGAAGCCCCGGCGACAGGCCGCCGGGCGCCAGCGGCCGGGCGACGATCAGGATGCCGGCGAAGCCCGCCGCCGCCGACAGGAGACGCCCCCCCGACAGCCGCTCGCCCAGAAGAAGCGGCGCCGACAGCGCCACCATGATCGGATAGGAGAATTCAAGCGCGAAGAGCTGCGCGAGCGGGATCAGCGACAGCGCGAAGAGCCAGAGGTTCTGGCCGGCGAAATGCACGGTGTTGCGCACCAGGTGCAGGCCGAG
Organism: Pseudomonadota bacterium; assembly: GCA_018240425.1. GTDB lineage: Bacteria > Pseudomonadota > Alphaproteobacteria > Rhodobacterales > Rhodobacteraceae > TMP-24. The sequence continues at coordinate 69,852 of JAFEFU010000055.1, forward strand.
GCTGCGGGTGCCGATCTCGCCCAGCCGGCCGGCCAGCGCCGCCGCCGCGGTCACGGCGACGACCCCCACGAGCGAGCGGTAGAGCATGACCTCGAACGTGTCGAGATGGGTGCGGAGCGCGCGGCCGGAGATGGCGACCAGACAGAAGCCGAGGACCGAGCCGCCCATCCACAGGGCCGCGGCAAGCGGGCGGTGGGTGGCGGAAGCCTGGCCAGGGTTCATCGGATGCCGGCCTGCCATGCCTCAGATCAGGCTGACCCAGGCGCGGGCGATCGCCAGGCCTGCGGCGTCGGCCTCGGGGCCGCTCTCGGCGGCGAGGCGCGGAAAGTCCGCCAGCCAGCCGGGCCGGATCCGCTCGACCGTCGCGGGAAAGTCGCGGTTCCAGATCTCGACGACCTCGCGGCTGGCCTCGAAGTGGAACTGCATGGCGTAACTTGCCCTTCCCATTCGGAAACACTGGTTCGGGGCCGCCTCGTTCGCGGCCAGACGGACCGCGCCCGGCGGCAGGGTGAACGTGTCCCGGTGCCACTGGAAGGAGATGAAGTCATGCTTCAGCACCGACAGGACCGGATCGGCGCGGCCTGCCTCGGTCAGTCGGATCGCGTGCCAGCCGAATTCGGGCGCGCTCCCCAGCCGGTTCTCGGCGCCCCAGGCACGCGCCATCAACTGACTGCCGAGGCAGATGCCGAGGACTGCCTTGTCGGCCTGGCCCATGCGCCGCATCAGCCGCGCGAGGTCGGGAAGGTAGGGGTGGGTCTCGTCGGCCAGCGCGTCCTGCTCGCCCCCGAGCACCACCAGCGCGTCGTGGTAGGACCCATCGGGCAGCGCCTCGCCGGCCCAGGCGCGAAAGACCTGGATCTCGGCATCGGCCTCGCGCAGCGCGACGCCGACCTGGCCCAGCGACGACACTTCGGTATTGTCGATGACGGCAACGCGCATGATCGCTCTCCCGGACGGCGCGGCAGTGAAACCACGGGCCGGGGCCGGGAGCAAGGGGGGACGGGCGCGGGCCGGGACGGATCGGGCGGTTTTCCCTTGCACTCGGCTGCCGCCCGTGAAAAAGCGGGGCGCCAAACGTAATCACCCGCGAGGAGGATCCCGTGCAGATTCGTGAGGCCCTCACCTTTGACGACGTGCTTCTGGTGCCGGCGGCGTCAAGCGTGCTTCCCTCGGATGCAGATACCTCGACCTTCGTGACCCGGTCGATCCGCATGAACATCCCGCTGCTCAGTTCGGCGATGGACACGGTCACCGAGGCGCGCATGGCGATCGCGATGGCCCAGACCGGCGGAATCGGGGTCATCCACCGCAATCTGGGCGTCCTCGAACAGGCCGCCGAGGTCAGCCGGGTCAAGCGATTCGAAAGCGGCGTCGTCGACAACCCGATCACCCTGACGCCCGACCAGACGCTGGCCGACGCCAGGGCGCTGATGGAGCGCTACAGCATCACCGGCTTTCCGGTGGTCGACGCCGGCGGCCGGGTGGTCGGCATCGTCACCAACCGCGACATGCGCTTCGCCTCGGACGACCGGACGCCGGTCAGGGTGATGATGACCTCCGAGAACCTCGCGATCCTTCACCAGCCGGTCGATCTCGAGGCCGCGAAAAGCCTGATGCGGGCGCGGCGGATCGAAAAGCTGCTGGTGACTGACGGAAAGGGCAAGCTGACCGGCCTTCTGACGCTGAAGGACACCGAGAAGGCGGTCCTCAACCCCCATGCCTGCAAGGACGATCAGGGCCGGCTGCGGGTCGCCGCGGCCTCGACCGTGGGCGACGCCGGGTTCGCGCGCAGCGAGGCGCTGATCGACGCGGGCGTGGACATGGTGGTGATCGACACCGCGCATGGCCATTCCGAGGGGGTGGCCAGGGCGGTCGAGAGGATCAAGTCCCTGTCCAACCGGGTTCAGGTCGTGGCCGGCAACGTCGCCACCGCCGAGGCGACGCGGGCACTGATCGGGGCGGGCGCGGATGCGGTCAAGGTCGGCATCGGCCCCGGATCGATCTGCACCACACGGATCGTGGCCGGAGTGGGCGTGCCGCAGCTGACCGCGATCCTCGATGCGGTGGGCGCGGCGGGCGGCACGCCGGTCATCGCCGACGGCGGCATCAAGTATTCGGGCGACTTCGCCAAGGCGATCGCGGCGGGGGCATCCTGCGCGATGGTCGGGTCGGCCATCGCCGGAACCGACGAAAGCCCCGGAGAAGTCATTCTTTATCAAGGCCGCAGCTTCAAGAGCTATCGTGGCATGGGGTCGCTCGGCGCGATGGCGCGCGGCTCGGCCGACCGCTATTTCCAGAAGGACGCGGCCAGCGACAAGCTGGTCCCCGAAGGGATCGAGGGCCAGGTGCCCTACAAGGGCTCGGCGGCGGCGGTCGTGCACCAGTTGGTCGGCGGCCTTCGGGCGGCGATGGGCTATACCGGCAACCGCACCGTGGCCGAGATGCGCAAGAACTGCCAGTTCGTGCGGATCACCGGGGCGGGGCTGAAGGAAAGCCATGTCCACGATGTGCAGATCACCCGCGAAAGTCCGAACTACCGGGTCATGTAATCCAGTTGAAACAAGTGTCTCTGCGGCGATCTGAAAGCGACGAATGACACCGGCCGCCCGCATCCAGGCTGCAATCGAGATCCTGGACGGGGTGCTTGCCGGTCGCCCGGCCGAGCAGGCCCTGACCGGCTGGGCGCGGGCCGCGCGCTTTGCCGGTTCGGGCGACAGGGCGGCGGTGCGCGATCTGGTGTTCGATGGCTTGCGGCGGCGGCGCAGCCTGACGGCGCTGGCCGGTGCCGCCGAGCCGTCCGGGCGGGCGCTGATGCACGGAAGGGCCATATCGGAAGGCATTGATACCGATCGCATTTTCTGTGACATGGCCCACGCGCCCGCGCCTCTGTCCGACAGCGAGCGGAATGCCGCAGCGCAGGCGCCCGACCTGGCGGCACAGCCCGAGGGCGTCCGCCTCGACTGGCCCGACTGGCTGCTCACGCCGATGCGGCTGGCGATGGGCGGGGGCGCGGCGGCGGCGATGGCCGCGCAGCGCGAGCGGGCCCCGGTGTTCCTGCGGGTCAACCTCCGGCGTGCCGATCCCGCGCGGGCGATCGGGGCGCTGGCCGCCGAGGGGATCGGGGCCGAGCCGTCCGGGCTGGCCGGCACCGCGCTGGTGGTTGTAGAAAACGTCAGCAAGATCAAGATGTCGCGCGCCTATCTTGATGGCCTTGTCGAGCTTCAGGATGCCTCGTCGCAGGCGGCGGTCGGGCTGCTTCCTCTGGCGGACGGGGACCAGATCCTCGACTATTGCGCGGGCGGCGGCGGCAAGAGCCTGGCGATGGCGGCGCGGGCGCGCTGCGATGTCTTCGCCCATGACGCCGACCGGGCGCGGATGCGGGATCTGCCGGGGCGGGCGAAGCGGGCGGGCTGCCGGATCACGCAGCTGGACGGGGCGGAGCTGAAGGGGCGCGTCTTCGATCTTGTCCTTGCCGACGCGCCCTGTTCGGGATCCGGGACCTGGCGCCGGACGCCGGATGCCAAGTGGCGGCTGGATGCGGCGCGGCTGGCGGAACTCTGTGCCCTCCAGGCCGAGGTGCTGCGGGCCGCGGCGGCCCATGTCCGGGCCGGCGGGCATCTCGCCTACATGACCTGTTCGCTGCTTGCCTGCGAGAACGAGGACCAGTGCGCCGGGTTGGTGGCGGCGCTGCCGTCCTTCCGCCTCCGGCTTGAGCGGCGCTTTTCGCCGGCTGACGGCGGGGACGGCTTCTTTGTCGCGCTATTGACGCGAGAGTGACCACGATTTTACACAATCACAAGCTGTAGTCGGGCCGCGGTTAAGCGCCGCTTAGGCTTTTGCCGTCGCAATGCGGGAAAGCGAATCTGTTCTGGGGGCCTGCCGTGGTGCTGTCCGTGATGACTTTCGAACCTCTCGGGCGCACCGCCGACCGGATTGCCCCCAGGGCGATCTACCTTGCCGGGACGGCTGCGGCGCTGTGTCTGGCGGGCTGGGCCATTCCGTCGGTGCCGCCTCTGGTCGCCTATGCGGTGGCCGGGGCGATGGCCGCGGCGGCGGGGCTGATCGCGCTGATCGCCCGGCGGCCCTCGGGCGGGCGCGACGGGCTGGGCGCGCAACTGGCCGGATTCATCGACCATGACGCGGCGCCGAGCTTCACCACCGACGCCGAGGGCGCCATCCGCTTTCAGAACCGCGCCGCGGTCGAGCGTTTCGGCACCCGCGGCGGGCAAACCCTGACCCGCGTCCTGGGCGAGGTCTTCGCCAGCCCCGCCGCGATCCTGCACCGGTTGCAGACCCGGGCCGAGGCGACGGGCGTGGCGCACGAGGATCTGGTGACGCGCCGGGGCCATGTCCGGCTTGCCGCCCACCACCTCGACCGCACCGGGATTCTCTGGCGGCTCGAGGAGATGGCAGAGCGGGCGGCGGGCGGGCGCGGGGCGGAATCGATCAGCCTGCCGATGCTGACCGTGTCCAAGTCGGGAACGATCCTCTTCATGAACGAGGCGCTCCGCCGCGTGATCGGCGAGCGGGTGCGCACCCTTGACCGGATCTTCGTCGACCTGCCGGTCCGGCCCGGCGAGGAGCAGGACATCACCGCCGCGTCGGGGCGCCTGCGTGTGCTGGTGGCCGATGTCGAAAGCGCGGGCGGCCGGCGCGAGATCTTCCTTCTTCCCGCTTCGGGCCGTCCCGGTGCGCCGCCGCGCGATCCGACCGCCTTCGATCACCTGCCGGTCGCGCTCCTGCGGCTGAGCGCACGCGGAGAGCTGCGCCAGCTGAACCGCGCCGCCCGTGCCCTGATCGGCGAACCGGCCGAGGGCAGCGCGCTTGGCGCGATGTTCGAGGGTCTGGGCCGCCCGGTGCAGGACTGGCTGGCCGATGCCCTGGCCGGGCGGACGGAGAACCGCCCCGAAGTCCTGCGCCTGCGCTCCGAAGCCGAGGACCGCTATTTCCAGGTCATGCTGTCGCGCACGCTCGAGGACGGGCAGCCGGGGCTGATGGCGACGCTCACCGACGCGACGCGGATGAAGTCGCTCGAAGCCCAGTTCGTCCAGAGCCAGAAGATGCAGGCCATCGGCCAGCTCGCCGGCGGCGTCGCCCATGATTTCAACAACCTGCTGACCGCGATTTCGGGCCATTGCGACCTGCTGCTCCTGCGCCACGACAAGTCGGACGCCGACTATGCCGATCTCATCCAGGTCAGCCAGAACGCCAACCGCGCCGCCAGCCTTGTCGGCCAGCTCCTGGCCTTTTCGCGCAAGCAGACGCTGAAGCCCGCCACCCTCGACCTGCGCGACACCCTGTCGGACCTGACGCACCTGCTGAACCGCCTGGTGGGCGAGCGGACGGAACTGAGCCTTGCCCATGATCCGGCGCTGCGCCCGATCCGCGCCGACAAGCGCCAGCTCGAACAGGTGATCATGAACCTGGTCGTCAATGCCCGCGACGCGATGCCGGGCGGCGGTCACATCCAGATATCGACCGAGAACGCCCACCTTGGCTCTGACCTCAGGCGCGACCGCGCGACGGTTCCGGCCGGCGACTATGTGGTGGTGCGGGTGGCCGACCAGGGCGAGGGGATCGGGCCCGAGCGGATCGACAAGATCTTCGAGCCCTTCTACACCACCAAGCGGCCGGGCGAGGGAACCGGGCTGGGCCTGTCGATGGCCTACGGCATCGTCAAGCAGACCGGCGGCTTCATCTTCTGCGACTCGGTCCCCGGCCAGGGCACGACCTTCTCGCTCTTCTTCCCCGCCCACGAGGCCGCCGGGGAAGAGGCCGCCGAGCCGGCCCCGGACGCCCCGCAGCCGCGGCGCGCAGCGCGGATCGGCGAGGGCGTCGTGCTTCTGGTCGAGGACGAGGCGCCGGTCCGCGCCTTTGCCAGCCGGGCGCTGAAGATGCGCGGCTTCACCGTGATCGAGGCCGAGAACGCCGAGGAGGCGCTGCGCCTTCTGGCCGACCGGGCGCTGGCCGTCGATGTCTTCGTCACCGATGTGATCATGCCCGGCATGGATGGGCCGACCTGGGTGCGCGAGGCCCTGAAAGAGCGTCCCGACACCCGGGTGGTCTTCGTCTCGGGCTATTCCGAGGAAAGCCTGTCGGAGGACCGCGACCGGATCCCGAATTCGGTGTTCCTGCCCAAGCCCTTCTCGCTCGGCGAACTGACCGCGACGGTGCAGAACCAGCTGCACTGATCTGGCGGAGATCCGGCTGCGGTCCGGCTGCGGCGCCGGAGCGCGCCGCGAGAGTGCCGCGCCCGCGGCGGCGCACCGGTCCCGGCCGGCCGGACCGCCCGGAGCCTGTCCGACAAAAGCGGACTCCGGTTCTGTCGAAAGACCGGCGGCCACCAGAAAGCCGGAGCCTGTCCGGCGCCTCTGTCCGCGTCGGACCGCCTATCCGGCGAGACGGGCGTAAAGCGCGAGGTCGGGGGCCAGCCGCTCGGCCAGGCGGGCGCGGGTCGCGGGGGCCAGGTGCAGATCCGCCGCCGGCGAGGTATTGAGGCGCGGCAGGACCACGCGGCAGTCCAGCCGGTCCTCGAGGAAGGCCACGAGGTCGCCGATCGCCTCGTAGCGGAACAGCCGGTCCACCATCGGCCGCCCCTCGCCGCCGCAAAGGAAGCGCGCCTGCGAGCCGACGGCCATGTTCGCGGCGGGCGGGTCGGACAGATAGCCGGCCACCGCCTCCTCGAAGCTCAGCCCGCGGGTCGAGCGCTCTCGCTCGGCGATGTCGTCGCGCTGGCGGAACCGGTACCAGCTGCCCAGCCAGTCCACCGGCTCGCGCATCATCGCCAGCGTGGTGAAGCCTTCGCCCGCGGCGGCCTCGAGCAGGGGGGCGAGATGGCGCTGATAGCGCGCGGCGGGCAGGTGCTTCAGTTCCGGCGGGCGGCGGATCGCGACATGGGCCAGCGATTCGAGCGCGGCCTCGATCGAGGTCGTGCCGGTCTTGGGCGTCGAGAGGAGGACGAGGCGCTCCTTCCAGAAGATCAGCATGGGGCGGGCTTTCGGGGGGCGGGCTTTCGGGGCGCGGGGTTTCGGAAGGGCCACGGGATGGTGCGGCGGAAGGGGCAGGGTGCGGCCTTCCTAGCCGCCGGGCGGGGCGGAGGGCAAGGCGGGGCCGGGGGAAATGCGGGCCGATCCGCGGCGGCGCGTTGTGGTAAACGGGTTGTTAACCACTCGCGCGCAGGATCGGCCCGGAGAATTCGGTTGAATTGTTCCCTTTTTGATCTCATAACTCGGGAACAAGTCAAGAACATGAACGGCAATTGCCGCCCCGCGAGGGGTATGAAATAAGGAGCGGGACAATGGCAGTAGCGAACCTTTTCGACATGAACGACAAGAAGAACAGCGACCGGCAGAAGGCGCTCGACAGCGCGCTGGCCCAGATCGAGCGGCAGTTCGGCAAGGGCTCGATCATGAAGCTCGGGGCGGGCAGCCCGGCGATGGAGATCGAGGCGACCTCGACCGGATCGCTCGGCCTTGACATCGCGCTCGGGATCGGCGGCCTGCCGAAGGGGCGCATCGTCGAGATCTACGGGCCGGAATCCTCGGGCAAGACCACGCTCACGCTGCATGTCGTGGCCGAGGAGCAGAAGAAGGGCGGGGTCTGCGCCTTTGTCGATGCCGAACATGCGCTCGATCCGCAATATGCCAAGAAACTGGGCGTCAACCTTGACGAGCTTCTGATCAGCCAGCCCGACACCGGCGAGCAGGCGCTGGAGATCGTCGACACGCTGGTGCGCTCGGGCGCGGTCAGCCTGGTCGTCGTCGACTCGGTCGCGGCGCTGACCCCCAAGGCCGAGCTCGAGGGCGACATGGGCGATGCCACGGTCGGCGCGCAGGCCCGGCTGATGAGCCAGGCGATGAGGAAGCTGACCGGCTCGATCAGCCGCTCGAACTGCATGGTGATCTTCATCAACCAGATCCGCATGAAGATCGGCGTCATGTTCGGCAACCCGGAAACGACGACCGGCGGCAACGCGCTGAAATTCTATGCCTCGGTGCGCCTCGACATCCGCCGGATCGGCGCGATCAAGGACCGCGAGGAGGTGGTGGGCAACACGACGCGGGTGAAGGTGGTCAAGAACAAGGTGGCGCCGCCCTTCAAGCAGGTCGAGTTCGACATCATGTATGGCGAAGGCATCTCCAAGACCGGCGAGCTGATCGACCTTGGCGTCAAGGCCGGCGTCGTCGAGAAGTCGGGGGCCTGGTACTCCTACGGCGACGAGCGCATCGGCCAGGGGCGCGAGAACGCCAAGCAGTTCCTGCGCGACAATCCCGACGTGGCCCTGGCGATCGAGGACAAGATCCGCGCCAGCCACGGCCTCGACTTCGGCGCCTCGCCCGACGAGGGCGGCAACGACGACCTGATGGAGGCCTGAGGGCGGGGCCCGGGCCGGGCGGGCCTCCCGCCGGGCCAGGCGGGAAGGCCGGGCGGTGCCCGGCCTTTTTCATGCGCTTTCCCGGCTGCCGCCCGCCCCGGCGCCTTGTCTTGCATGTGGAGCGCGGGCGCGGCCCGGTCGCTTTGGGCAACCGGGCAGAGCAAGCGTTGCGTCGGATCAGGGTCAAACCGATCTGGGCGGTCAGCCGCGCGCGTCGGCCAGCACCTGTTGCATGACCTCGACCGGCACATAGCCGCGCAGCATGTGCCCGCCGAGGACGAAGGTCGGCGTCCCCTGGATTTGCAGCGCCTCGGCCAGGCGGTGGTTGTCCTCGATCACGCGGGTCACGTCGTCGCCGTTCATCGCGGCGAGGATCGGGGCGGCGTCGATGCCGAGCTCCTGGGCGAAGGCCGCCAGCGTCTCGGGCGTCACCTCGCCGCGGAAGCTTTCGTAGAAGCCGGCGTTGATCTTGCCATAGGCCTCGGGCCCCGCGACCTTGAGCGCGGCGATGGCAAAGCGCGAGGCGACCACCGAATCCTCGCCCAGGATCGGAAATTCCTTGACGATATAGCGGATGTTGCCGTCGGATTTCACCAGCCCGGCCACGCCCTCGTGCGCCTTGCGGCAGTAGCCGCAGCGGTAGTCGAGGAACTCGACCAGGGTGATGTTGCCCTCGGGGTTGCCGCCGACATAGCTGTAGCCGTCCGAGAAGATCGCCGCCGCGTTCTGCTCGATCAGGGTCTTGTCGTCGCTGGCCTGCTGGGCGGCCTGCTTGTCCTGAAGCGCCTTGGAGACATCGATCATGACCTCGGGGTTGGCCATGAGATAGTCGCGGACCGCGGCGTCGAAGGCGGCGCGCTCGTCCTCGGTCATGTTCTTGATGTCGAAGGCCTGCGCGGCGGCGGGCGCCAGCGCGAGAGCGGCGGCGAGGGCGATGGCTGGGGCGATGGCGGAAGCAAGGCGCATGGGCGGACTTTCTGTGCAGGTGCGGGCGAAGCGCCCGGCCCCCCTTCGCACAGAATCGTGCGTGGCGGAAGGCCGGTCGGGCGGCCCCGCCATCGACCCGGCCATTGACCTTGCCACGGCGGGCGATATTGAACTGTGCGGGCAGGCCCGGCAGCGGGCGACAGGATGGGGCAGGCGGGTGAAGGGATCAAGGGCAGGTCGGGCGGGTCGCCTTTTTGTGATGATCCTCGCCCTTCTGTGCGGGCTGCGCATCGCGGGTGCGGCGGCCGAGGATCTGAACGCGCTGGCCGTCCTCGATCCGAACGCGAGCTTCCTGCGCGACCAGGGGCAGGGGCTGGCGGTGCGTCTCGCGATCAGCCAGCCGGTGCCCTACCGCGTCAGCTTCCTTGCCGATCCGCCGCGCCTTGTGGTGGACTTCCGCGAGGTCGATTTCGGCGCGGCGCCCCCGGCGGCGGCCGACCGCTCGGACCGGGTGACGGGCCTGGCCTGGGGACCGTTCATTGCCGGCTGGTCGCGGATGGTGGCACTTCTCGACCGGCCGATGCGCCTGGCCAGTGCCGAGGAGGTGGCGGGCGCGGGCGGCAAGGCGGTGATCCGGCTGGCGCTTCAGCCGACGACGCCTGCGGACCTGGCGGCGACAGCGGCGCGCGATGCGGCAGCGGCCGGCGACTGGGCGCTGCCCAGGCCCGCGGTGACGGCGGCGCCGGTGATGCATCGCCAGACCGGGGACGCGCCCCTCAGGGTGACGCTCGATCCCGGCCACGGCGGGCTCGACCCCGGCGCCGAAAGCGGCAAGCAGAGCGAGGCGGCGACCGTCCTCGGCTTCGCGCTGGAACTGGCCGAGGTGCTGAGGCGGGCGGGGATGGTGGTCGACCTGACGCGCGAAAGCGACGTGTTCGTGCCGCTCGAGACCCGGATTTCGGTCGCCCGGGCGGCGAAGTCGGACGTGTTCCTGTCGCTTCATGCCGATGCACTGGCCGAGGGCGAGGCGACGGGGGCCACGATCTACAAGCTGGCGCGCAAGGCCTCGGACAATGCCTCCGAGCAGCTGGCCGAGCGCCACGACCGGGCCGACATCCTGGCCGGCGTCGACCTGACCGGCAACGACGACGAGGTGGCCTCGGTCCTCATGGACCTGGCGCGGACCGAGACCCAGCCCCGCGCCGACCGCCTGGCCGAGGCGCTGCGCTCGGCGATCCAGTCGGCGGGGGTGAAGATGCACCGCCATCCGGTGCAGGAGGCGGCCTTCTCGGTGCTGAAATCCGCCGACATCCCCTCGCTCCTGATCGAGGTGGGCTTTCTCTCGTCGGCGGACGACCGGGCGCGGCTGGCCGATCCGGTGTGGCGTGCGGGGCTGGAGGAGGCGATTCTCGCCGGGCTTCAGGCCTGGGCCATCCCCGACGCCGCCGAGGCGCGGCTTCTGCGCCAGTAGGCGGTGTTCTGCCGCCCGTCGGTCCGGCTTTGACCCCCGCCGCCGCCGGGAGTATAGAGGCCGCTGCAACTGCCGAGGAAATGATCGCTTGCTCCGTTTCGTCCTCTCTGTCCTGGGCGCCCTGTTCAGCTGGCTGGTGACCGCGCTGGTCTTCGGGGGCCTCGCGCTTGGCGCGGTGTTCTGGTACTTCAGCCGCGACCTGCCCGACTATGTGGCGCTGGAGAACTACACGCCCAAGACCATCAGCCGCATCTATTCCGGCGAAGGCGAGCTGATGGACGAGTTCGCGACCGAGCGGCGGATCTTCGCGCCGATCGACCAGATCCCGCCCCTGGTCAAGGACGCGTTCATCTCGGCCGAGGACAAGAATTTCTATACGCACCACGGGTTCGACGCGATGGGGATCGCCGGCGCGGTCTGGGAGGCGGTGCGCACCCACGGCAAGACCGTGCGCGGGGCCTCGACCATTCCCCAGCAGGTCGCGAAGAACTTCCTTCTGTCGGGGGACCGGACGCTCGAGCGCAAGATCAAGGAACTGATCCTGTCGACCCGGCTGGTCAATGCCCTGCCCAAGGACAAGATCCTTGAGCTTTACCTGAACGAGATCGACCTCGGCTTCCAGTCCTTCGGCGTGGCCTCGGCGGCGCAGACCTATTTCAACAAGACGCTGAGCGAGCTGACGCCCGAGGAGGCCGCCTATCTGGCAGCGTTGCCCAAGGCGCCCTACAGCTATCACCCGGTCAAGCAGCACGACGCGGCGGTCGAGCGGCGCAACTATGTGCTGCGCGAGATGTATCAGAACGGCTATCTCGACAAGGCGGCCTACGAGACCGCGCTGGCCGCGCCCCTGAAGACCGTGCAGGGCGGCGATTACCCGTCCTTCCGTAGCACCATGCCGCCGCGCGACTATTTCACCGACGAGATCCGCCGGCAATTGTCGAAGAGTTTTGGCCAGGAGGAGTTCTTCGGCGGCGGCCTGACCATCCGCGCCACGGTCGAGCCACAGATCCAGCGGGTCGCGGCCGATGCGCTTCAGAACGCGCTCGAGAAATACGACCGCGGGCAGGGGGTCTGGCGGGGGACGCACAAGACCATCGCGCGCGACCAGCTGACGGACGAGGAAAGCTGGCGCGCCGCACTGGCGCAGGTGGCCGAGGTGCCGCGCGACGTGCCGGGCTGGTTCCCGGCGGTGGTGCTGGCGCTCGGCGACAAGGGCGCGCGCGTGGGCATCGAGGGGATCGACGAGGACGGAGGCCACTGGGTGCCCGACAGCGACGTGACCTGGGCGCGCAAGCGCGAGGCGGACGGCAGCCTCGGGCCGAAGGCCAAGGTCGCGGGCGATCTCGTCTCGGTCGGCGACGTGGTCCTGGTCGAGGAGCGCGCCAAGGAGGACGGCAGCGACAAGCACTGGTCCCTGCGCCAGGTGCCCGAGGTCGAGGGCGGCTTCATGGCGATGGACGTGAACACCGGCCGGGTGATCGCCATGCAGGGCGGGTTTTCCTATCAGTCCTCGGTCTTCAACCGCGCCACCCAGGCGGCGCGCCAGCCGGGGTCGAGCTTCAAACCCTTCGTCTATGCGGCGGCGCTCGATTCGGGCTTCACCCCCGCCACCATCGTCGTCGACGCGCCGATCGAGGTGAACACGCCCCAGGGCCTGTGGCGGCCGAAGAACGCCTCGGACAAGTATTACGGCCCGACGCCGATGCGCACCGGGATCGAACAGTCGCGCAACCTGATGACGGTCAGGATCGCGCAGGCGGTGGGCATGGACGTGGTGGCGAAATATGCCGAGAAGTTCGGGGTCTATGACCACCTCGATCCCTATCTCGCCAACGCGCTCGGGGCGCAGGAGACGACGCTTTACAAGATGGTCGCCGCCTATGCGATGATCGCCAACGGCGGCGAGCGGGTCGAGCCGACACTGGTCGACCGGGTCCAGGACCGCTGGGGCCGCACCGTCTATCGCCATGACCAGCGCATCTGCACGGATTGCGCCGATGCCACCCTTCCAAGGGGCGAGGGGCCCGAGATCAAGTCCGACCGCGAGCGGGTGATGGACGGTGTCACCGCCTATCAGCTGACCTCGATGATGGAGGGGGTCATCAAGCGCGGCTCGGGCACCGGCGTCCACCTGCCGATCCCGATCGCGGGCAAGACCGGCACCACCAACGACGCCAAGGATGTCTGGTTCATCGGCTTTTCCTCGAACATCGTCGCCGGCTGCTACATGGGCTATGACCAGCCCCGCACGCTTGGCGCCAACGCCTTTGGCGGCACGCTCTGCGTCCCGGTCTTCCAGGCCTTCATGGAGCAGGCGATCAAGAAGTACGGGGGCACCGACTTCCGGGTGCCGCCGGGCGGGCATTTCATCAACATCAACCGCTTTACCGGCGAGCCGGTCATGGATGGCGCGACCGGCGATTTCGTCCAGGCCGAATATTTCCGCGACGGCCAGCAGACCGAGTTCGGCATGGCGACGCTGGTCGACGGCGGCTTTGCGATGGGCCAGAACCTGCCGATGTTCGATCAGGGCGTGCTCGTGGGCGACGAGGGGGATCCCGGCGGTACCGTGACCACCACCTCGGACGGCGAGCAGAAGATCATTCCCAAGAAGGCGGACTTCGGCACCGTGTCGTCGGGCGGACTCTACTAGGGCGGCGGCTTATCGGCTGGAATCATTGCGGATCGGTTCTCCCGCTGCCCGGGCCGATCAGGGGACGCGCCAGTGGCGCGTCACCCGGTCCGGTTGGCCGAAGCGCAAGCGCAGGCCAAGGGGCGATCCTCCGGCCGGACCGTTCGTGCGCGGACAGCGCCCGCCCAGGTGGGGGCGAAGCCCCCGCCGCCCGGTGGGCGGGGGCTGGCCGTGCTTCAGGAGCACGGCTGCCACGAGCCGTAGCCGCCCGCCAGCCGCGCGAGGCAACGGCCTCGCGCTCATTCGCCGTTGCGGGTTCCGGTTGATGTGATCGCACTCCCCCGCCGCCGGCTCAAGGCAGGCCCAGCCCCTTGCCCGGCCCCGGCCGCTCGGTTATGACCCGGCGCGCGACCGAGGAGACATGTGGCCATGCGCGCCGAGACCCAGAACACCATCGACGCCGTCCGCAGGTCGCTGAAGCTCTTGGGCCAGCGCATGGACTGGGAGACCGCGCCCCACCGGCTGGAAGAGTTCAACGCCATGATCGAGGATGGCGACCTCTGGTCCGACCCGGCGCGCGCGCAGAAGCTGATGCGCGACCGCCAGATGCTGATGGACAAGGTCGAGACCTACCGCAGGATCGACCGCGATCTGACCGACAATGTCGAGCTGATCGAACTCGGCGAGGCCGAAGGCGACGCGGAGATCGTCGGCGAGGCCGAATGCAGCCTGAAGGAACTCAAGGATTTCGCCGCCGGGAAAGAGCTCGAGGCGCTTCTGGACGGCGAGGCCGACGGCAACGACACCTTCCTCGAGATCAACGCCGGCGCCGGCGGCACCGAGTCCTGCGACTGGGCCTCGATGCTGGCGCGGATGTATGTCCGCTGGGCCGAGAAGAAGGGCTACAAGGTCGAGTTGCAGTCCGAGACGGCGGGCGACGAGGCCGGCATCCGCTCGGCCGCCTACAAGATCACCGGCCCCAACGCCTATGGCTGGCTGAAATCGGAATCGGGCGTGCACCGGCTGGTCAGGATCTCGCCCTACGACAGCGCGGCGCGGCGGCACACCTCGTTCAGTTCGGTCTGGGTCTATCCGGTCGTCGATGACAATATCGAGATCGTGGTGCCCGACAACGAGATCAGGATCGACACCTACCGCTCCTCGGGCGCGGGCGGCCAGCACGTCAACACCACCGACTCGGCGGTGAGGATCACCCACCTGCCCACCGGGATCGTGGTCACCAGCTCGATGAAGTCGCAGCACCAGAACCGCGACGCGGCGATGACGGCGCTGAAGGCGCGGCTCTACCAGCTGGAGCTCGACAAGCGCAACGCCGCCATCAACGCGGCGCATGAATCCAAGGGCGACGCCGGCTGGGGCAACCAGATCCGCTCCTACGTCCTGCAGCCCTACCAGATGGTCAAGGACCTGCGCACCGGCTACGAGACCTCGGACACCGGAGGGGTTCTCGACGGCGATCTCGACGGGTTCATGGCGGCGACTCTGGCAATGGATGTCGCCGGCATGAGCCGGGCCGAGGCGCAGGGCGACGAATAGGCCGCCGGACGGGCCCGGATTTCCGGGTTTTCCAAGTCAAGTCAATAAGATGTAAACCGGCCTGCCCGGCGCGGGTGGGCTGTTTCCAGCCGGTCTCGCCACGCTGCGCGGCCAGTTCCTGCCGGTTGTATGCCACGACGGAACACATGTGCTCAAACCGCCGCGAGCAGGGGTTGGCACCGGCGTCCGCATCGCTATCTCGGTCCATGACCGGATCGGCAGGCGGCCCCGGGGGCGCAGGAAACGCGCCTCCCGCCTGGCGGTACGGTCGAGGAACAGGAGACTGAAATGACGACTTCAAGGATTTTCATCCGCAGCGCCGCCGTGGCCGCGCTGATGGGCGGGCTTTCGCTGCCGGCCCTTGCCGGGGGCCTGGGTGCCCCGGTCACCGAGCCCCCGGTGGCCGCGCCCGCGCCGGTGGCCGCGCCCCTGGCCAATGGCGACTGGACCGGCCCCTGGGCCGGGCTCGCCCTCGGCGGCGACCGCACCAAGTCCGGCGGCGTCAGCCACAGCGGCGGCGCCTACGGGATCCGTGGCGGCTACGACTATGACTTCGGCCAGTTCGTCCTTGGCGGCGCTCTGTCGTGGGACAAGCTCAATGGCGGCAGCGGTTCGACCACCCGGCTGAAGGACGTGACCCGGCTGACGGTGCGGGGCGGCGCTGACCTCGGGCAGGCGCTGGTCTATGCCAAGGTCGGCGCGGCCCGCGCCTCGGCCGACATCGGGGGCGCGAGTTTCCACGACACCGGCTGGACCGCCGGGATCGGCGCCGACTACAAGCTGACCGATCAGTGGACGATCGGCGGCGAGATCGACCACGACCACTTCAATAAATTCGGCTCGACTGGCGTCAAGGCCAACGACACGACGGCTCAGGTCACCCTCGGCTTCCGTTTCTGAGCCGCTGAGGTACCTGTCAGGCAGGTCCGGCCCCGACCGGGCCTGCCTCACCAATGGCCCGAGGCCCCGCCCCCCGAAGATCGCCCGCCCCCGAAGCCGCCGCCACCCCGGTCGGTGTTGCGCCCGGTATCGGCGCGCCAGGGCCGGTCTTCGCGGTAGGAGCAATGGAGGCAGCGGGTCACGATCATCCCCGTCACCGGCATGCCCGTCGTCTCCGGCGCGCTTACCCCCTCGGACGCGGGTCCGGTGGTGGTTGCCTGCGGCAGGACATGCTCGCGGTGCATCCCCCTCTGGCCGCAGTGCGGGCAGCGGCGAAAGCGGAAGCTCCAGTCCCCGGCCAGCCGGCCGAACAGGCTGCCGCCGACGATGATGGCGGCGAAGGCGCCGAAGATCCAGGGAAAGGCGCGGTCCATCAGGGTCTTTGATGGGGCGGCAGGCGGCAGGCCCGCGGCATGGGGGCGGGCGATGCGGGCCTCGATCTCGGCCATTCCGGCCAGGATTCCCGCCTGGTAGTCGCCCTTGCGGAAGGCGGGCAGGAACCAGCCGCCGACGATGTTCTGCGCCAAGAGGTCATAGCCCGCGTCATAGCCGCGCCCCAGTTCCAGGCGCATGTCGCGGTCCTCGGGCGCCACCAGGACGAGGATGCCGTCGTCGCGGCCCGCCGCGCCGATCCCCCAGGCGTTGAAGAGGCCGGTCGTGTAGGTCTCGAGGCTTTCGCCCGCGTCGGCCCGCGCCTTCCACGAGGGCAGGGTCAGGAGGGTCGCCTCGACCCCGGTCGCGGCCTTCAGCGCCTGAAGGTCGGCGCGCAGGCGGGCCTCGGCCCCGCCATCGAGGAGGCCGGCGAAGTCGTTGACGAACGGGTCGGGATGGGGCGGGTAGCTGGCCGCGCGAAGGGCGGCGGGCAGGAGGACCGCCAGCAGCAGCGCCGGGGCGAGGCATCGCAGAAGTCTGTTCATCGGCCGGCCCGCAACTGGAAAACCACCGGGCCATCTTCAGCACATCGCTGCGGGTGCCGTCAAACCCGCCGTCCGGCAGGCGGTCCAGCGGCGCCTGGTGCCGGTTTGCACAGGCCGACGGCCCTGACGCGCGCCGCCGAGATTTCCCCGTGACAGCCGCGGCGGTGAAACCTTAAGACACGTCGGACAGTATCAGTAGACGCACTTTGCCGCCCGATTCGGAGTGCGGACTGGCGCAGGAGAGGTAGATGAGAGTGACCGGACTGGGCCTGGCCCTCGCCCTGGCGACCCTGCCGCTGGCCGGCTGCATCGGGTTCAGCACCTTCCAGACCTACTACGAAAAGCCGGTTCCCGCCGCCCAGTCGCGGGGCTGGCATGTGGTCGCGGTCAATGTCGATGTGCCCGCCAAGCTGACCGTGTCCGAGGACCACAGCTACGAGCCGAAGGCCGACATCGTTTGGCGCGAGGATCCGATCGGCGACCGCCATCCGCAGGTCGCGAAGATCCTGAAGGACGCGATCACGCGGGGCGCCGCCGGGCTGCACGGGCCGCGCCCGGTCCGTCTCGACGTGGTGGTCAGCCGCTTCCACGCCCTGACCTACGAGGCCGAAACGCTGAACGTCGGCGGTATCGGCGTGCACAATGTGAACTTCACCATCTCGGTCGTGGACGCGCGCAGCGGCGCGGTTCTGGTCCCGCCCGAGGACATCGACGCCGCGATGCCGGCCCTGACCGGGGTCGAGATGATCAAGGCGCGCGAGCGCGGCGAAAGCCAGAAGTCGCAGATCGAGGCCCATGTCGCGGCGACCATTGCCGGCTGGCTGGGGCTGGGCCCCGACCAGCGCGACAGTTTCGTGCGCGCCGGGATGTGAGGCGGGCGGCACTCCGCGCGCGCGCGTCAGGGCAGGGGGGCGAGGTCCGCCTGCACCCGTTTCGGCAGTCCCGCCCGGATCAGCCGGTAGGACTGGCGCAGGCGGTGGGACAGTTCCTCCTCGTCCGCCTCGAACGGCAGGTTCACCCAGGTGCGGTGGAAATAGGGCGCCCGCCGCGCCACGCCCGCGTCGATCAGCATCTCGGCGGTCTCGACGCTGTCGCACTTGACGGCGACGCCGGGCATGACCGCGCCGATGCAGGCGAACATCTTGCCGCCCACCTTCCAGGCGTCATGCCCGCCGCCCCAGGGGTCCGAGACCTCGGCCCCCGGAAAGGCGGCGCAGATGCGGTTGATCAGGGCGCGGCTCATCGGGGCAGGATGGCACGAAGGGCGCGAAATGTCTTGGCCGCGGCGGCGCCTTCGGCTAGGTTCCGCCCCATGAACGGCACTTGCACCACCGGCACCTGCTGCATTACCACCTGACGACCGTCAGGCGGGCCGTTCCTTTCCTTCCCGGACAAAGGCAACCAGGCAAGCCCGCCGCGAGCGTTCCCGCGAGGATGAAGGCATGACCACGATCCGCCTGCGCAACACCCGGACCCGCAAGGTCGAGCCTTTCGCGCCGATCGACCCGAAGAACGTGCGCATGTACGTCTGCGGCCCAACCGTCTATGACCGCGCCCACCTCGGCAATGCCCGCCCGGTGATCGTCTTCGACGTGCTCTACCGGCTCTTGCGCCACCTCTACGGGGCGGAGCATGTGACCTATGTGCGCAATTTCACCGACGTGGACGACAAGATCAACGCCGAGGCGCAGCGCCGGAAGGGGCTGGGCGATCCGCGCAGCCTCGAGGAGTTGATCCGCGAGCGGACCGAAGAGACGATCGGCTGGTATCACGCCGACATGGACGCGCTCGGGGCGCTGCGCCCGGACAAGGAGCCGCGCGCCACCGACTTCATCGGCCAGATGATCGGCATGATCGAGGGGCTGATGAAGCCACGCAAGGACGGCAAACCATTCGCCTATGAAAGGGACGGTCATGTGCTGTTCCGGGTGCGTGAATATGTGGACTACGGCAAGCTTTCCGGCCGCTCGGTCGACGACATGATCGCCGGGGCGCGGGTCGAGGTCGCGCCCTTCAAGGAAGACCCGATGGATTTCGTCCTGTGGAAGCCCTCGGACGCCGACCTTCCCGGCTGGGACAGCCCCTGGGGGCGGGGGCGGCCCGGCTGGCATATCGAATGCTCGGCGATGAGCCACGAGTTGCTGGGCGAGAGTTTCGACATCCACGGCGGCGGCATCGACCTGCAATTCCCCCACCACGAGAACGAGATCGCCCAGTCGATGTGCGCCCACCCGGAGGGCGGCTTTGCCCGCGTCTGGATGCACAACGAGATGCTGCAGGTCGAGGGGAAGAAGATGTCGAAGTCGCTCGGCAACTTCTTTACCGTGCGGGATATCTTGCAGCAACGCCAGACCTTTGGGCATACCATTCGGTATATGTTCCTCAACACGCATTACCGAAAGCCATTGGACTGGACTGAAATGCGCCTGAACGAAGCGCGGAAAGAATTGAGCCGCTGGGCACCGGGTGCGCGAATGATTGCTGATCGTGATCTTAAACTCAGAGCGCCTCACCCTGAAATCGTTGCAGCAGTGGCAAACGATCTAAATACGTCTCTCGCGCTAAAGGTAGCATCCAGACTTGCGACCAAAGTTTTGCACTCTGCCGAATCAGAAGATGCAATTGAGTTTGCATCTGCCGCCCATTTCCTTGGCTTCGATATTGAAGAACTCGCTTCAAAGATCGGTTTCAAGTGGGATGAGGAAGTGTCCTTCGATACGAACGATGTTGCCGTTTTACAAAAGATACTTGGTTTTCGCTGGGAGGCGCGCGATCGAAAAAATTTCGCGCTGTCGGATGAAATTCGCGACCGGCTTTTGGCCGCAGGAATTGCCCTAAAAGACAAAGGAAACAGGGAAGTGGAACATGAGTTTGCCGCAAGCTTCAACAGGGCGGTGCTAGAAGAAACTCTAGCCCTGTTGGAGACAGGGGCCCTCAAATGACCCACCCGGCGCTCCCCAAGCCCGAGGCCATCGCCTCGGGCGCCGCGACCGGCCTTCGCACTCCCGCCCGCGCGCCCAGAGCGCGGGCAGCCCCCGCCCCCCGGGCGGCGGGGGCATTCGCCCCCACCGGGGCGGGCGCTTCCCGCGCCCCAGCCGACGGTGCGGCGGATCACCCCTTGGCCCTTCCTTGCGTCAGGGCCAACCGGACCGGCGGACAGTCCACCGGACTGTCCGCTTTCCGGTCCGGGGCGGCAGCCGTCGGGGGCGCGGCATGAAGGACCGCCTCACCCTCTACGACACCACGCTCCGCGACGGGCAGCAGACCCAGGGCGTGCAGTTTTCGGCCGCCGAAAAGACCCAGATTGCCCTGGCCCTCGACGCCCTTGGCCTCGACTATATCGAGGGCGGCTGGCCCGGCGCCAACCCGACCGACAGCGACTTCTTCGACCAGCGCCCCGAAACCCGCGCCACCTTCACCGCCTTCGGCATGACCCGGCGGTCCGGCCGTTCCGCCGAGAACGACGACGTGCTGGCCGCGGTCCTGAACGCGAACACCCCCGCCGTCTGCCTGGTGGGCAAGACCCACGACTTCCACGTCACCACCGCGCTCGGCATCAGCCTCGAGGAAAACCTCGAAAACATCCGCGCCTCGCTTGCCCATCTGGCCGCGAGGGGGCGCGAGGCGCTGTTCGACGCCGAGCATTTCTTCGACGGCTGGCGCGCCAACCCGGCCTATGCGCTGGCCTGCCTCGCCGCCGCCCGCGACGCCGGCGCGCGCTGGATCGTCCTGTGCGACACCAACGGCGGCACGCTTCCGGCCGAGGTCGGGCGCGTCACCGCCGAGGTCATCGCCCAGGGCATCCCCGGCGAAAGGCTCGGGATCCACACCCACAACGACACCGAGAACGCGGTGGCCTGTTCGCTCGCCGCTGTCGATGCCGGTGCCCGCCAGATCCAGGGCACGCTGAACGGGCTTGGCGAGCGTTGCGGCAACGCCAACCTCACCTCGCTGATCCCGACGCTCCTGCTCAAGGAGCCCTACGCCAGCCGGTTCGAGACCGGCGTGACCCGGGAAGCGCTGACCCATCTGACCCGCGCCAGCCGGATGCTCGACGACATCCTGAACCGCGTTCCCCTGCGCAGCGCCGCCTATGTCGGCGCCTCGGCCTTTGCCCACAAGGCCGGGCTGCACGCGAGCGCGATCCTGAAGGATCCGGCGACCTACGAACATGTGGACCCGGGCCTTGTCGGCAACGACCGGGTGATCCCGATGTCGAACCAGGCGGGCCAGTCGAACCTGCGCGCCCGCCTTTCCGCCGCCGGGATCGATGCGCCCGGGAACGGCGCGCTCGCCCGCATCCTCGACGAGGTCAAGCGGCGCGAGGACGAGGGCTATGCCTACGACGGCGCCCAGGCCTCGTTCGAACTGCTCGCGCGGCGCGAACTGGGGCTTCTGCCCGACTATTTCGAGGTCAAGCGCTACCGCGTCACCGTCGAGCGGCGCAAGAACAAGTATGACCGGATGGTCACGCTGTCCGAGGCGGTGGTGGTGGTCAAGATCGGCGGCCAGAAGATGCTGTCGGTCTCCGAAAGCATGGACGAGACCGGATCGGACCGCGGCCCGGTCAACGCGCTCTCGAAGGCGCTGGCCAAGGATCTCGGGCCCTATCAGGCCTGCATCGACGACATGAAGCTGGTCGACTTCAAGGTGCGCATCACACAAGGAGGCACCGAGGCCGTCACCCGCGTCATCATCGACAGCGAGGACAGCGCCGGACACCGCTGGTCGACGGTCGGCGTCAGCCCCAACATCGTCGACGCGAGCTTCGAGGCGCTTCTCGACGCGATCACCTGGAAGCTGGTGCGCGACGGGGTCCGGCCCGCGTGACGCTTTCGCCCGACCTTGCCGCCTGCGCCGCCCTGGTCGAGGCGGGCGATCCCGGCCGCTTCGCGGCGACGATGGCCGCACCCCCCGCGGCGCGGGGGCTTCTCTGGCCGCTTTATGCGCTGAACCTGGAACTGGCGCGGGCGCCCTATGCCTCGGCCGAGCCGATGATCGCCGAGATGCGCCTGCAATGGTGGACCGACCAGATCGAGAGCCTCGGCGCGGGCCGGGCGGGCGAGGGCAAGGTCGCCGCCGCGCTGGCGCCGGTCATCGCCGCCGCGCCGGGCATCGTGCCGCTGTTGGCCGGGATGGCCGAGGCCCGCCGCTGGGAGGCCTGGCGCGAACCCTTCGCCTCGCGCGCGGCCTTCGACACCTATCACGACCGGACGGCAGGCAATCTGATGTGGGCGGCGGCGCTGGCCCTGGGCGCCCCGCCCGGGGCCGAGGCGCCCGTCCGCGATTTCGCGCAGGCGGCCGGGCTGGCGGGATGGCTCGCTGCGGTTCCGGCGCTTCTGGGCCACGGTCGCCAGCCGCTTCCCGACCCGAGGCCCGCCGCCATCGCCGGGCTGGCCGGGGAGGGGCTGGCGCTGATCGCCCGCGCCCGTGCCGGGCGGGGACCGGTCCCCCCCGCGGCGCGGCCCGCGCTCTGGACCGGCTGGGCCGCGCGCTTCCACCTGCGGGCCGCCCTGCGCGCGCCGGAAACCGTCGTCACCGGCCTGCCCGCGCCGTCGCACCTGCGCCGCAGCCTCGCGCTGTCGCTGCGCAGCGCCACGCCTTGGTGGTGATCCGCTTTCACTTTGGTCTAAGTATCCCGGGGGTGTGGGGGCAGAGCCCCCACGGGCTGCCGCGGTCACGCCGTGCGCGGGCGCATCACCAGCCAGATGAGCGAGGCCCCGGCCAGCACCAGGAAGGGCAGCATCGCCAGGTTCACCGCCTGCCAGCCGGCGACGACGCTGGTGCCCGAGCAGTTCATCAGCGTCCCGGACGACAGCGAGGCCGCGGTCACGCCGCCGAAGACGACAAAGTCGTTGACCCCCTGGATGCGGGATTTCTCCTCGGGCCGGTAGCTTGAGGCCAGCATGGTCGTCGCGCCGATGAAGCCGAAGTTCCAGCCCAGACCCAGAAGCATCAGCGCCGCGAAGAAGTTCTCGAGCGCCACCCCGCTCAGCGCCACCGCCCCGCCTCCGGCAAGGATCACAAGGCCGGTCCCCACGATCCGCGGGGCGCCGAAGCGGGCGATCAGGTGGCCGGTGAAGAACGAGGGCAGGTACATCGACAGGACATGGGCCGAGACGATGTCGGCGGCGTTCGAGGTGTGGTAGCCGCAGCCGACCACGGCCAGCGGCGTCGAGGTCATCACCAGGTTCATCAGCGCGTAGGACACCATCGCGCAGATCATCGAGACGAGGATCATCGGCTGGGACAGGAGTTCGCGCAGCGACCGCCCGCCCGGCTGCCCCGCGGCGCGCGGCGCCGGGCGCGGCGTGTCGAGGGCGAGAAACAGGAACGAGCCGACGAGATTCAGCCCGATGATCGCGAGATAGGTGCCGAGGAAGGTCACCGCCGTCGCCTCGGTGGTCAGCTTGGCCAGCTGCGGCCCGATCAGCGCCGAGGCCAGCCCCCCGGCCATGACGTAGGAGATGGCCTTGGGGCGGAACGAGCTGCTGGCCCCGTCGGCGGCGGCAAAGCGGTAGAAGCCCTGCGCCGACATGTAGCTGCCGGTCAGGAACGAGCCGAGCAGGAAGGCCCCGAACGATCCGTGGACCAGCGCCCAGGCGGCGATCGCCGCGCCAAGCGCGCCGCCCATCGCCCCCAGCCAGAAGCCGAAGGCCGCGCCCCGGCGGCTCATCACCCACGAGAGCGGATTGGCCGAGGTCATCGAGCCGAGAACGATCATGGTGATCGGCAGGGTGGCCCAGCAGGGATTCGGAGCGAGGATCTTGCCGGCCAGCCCGCCGACGATGAAGATCATCGGCAGTTGCGACCCCATGACCGCCTGAGCCGCGACCAGCACCATGACATTGCGCCGCGCCCGGGCGTCTGACCGGGCGTCGGAATCGGCGGTGGCGGTCAGGTCGGTCATGGCGCGGAACACATCAGGTCTTGGCCGGCGCCGCAAGACGAAACGGCGGGCGCGCAACGGGGTGTGCGAAAACGCCCGCCCCGCCGCGCCGCCCGCATCGCGTCAGAGCATCGCCTTGACCCTTTCGGCGACCTTCTCGGCGGTGATGCCGAACTCCTGATAGAGCCGCTCGGCCGGGGCCGAGGCGCCGAAATCCTCCATGCCCACGAAACCGGCCCTGGCCTCGCGGCCGCGCTCGCCCAGAAGGAAGCGGTCCCAGGGCTGGCGCACCGCCGCCTCGACCGCGACCCTGACCGGGCCCGCGGGCAGGACCTTGCGGCGGTAGCTTTCCGGCTGGGCGGCGAACAGTTCCATGCAGGGCATCGACACGACGCGGGTGCCGATCGCCTCGGCCTCCAGAAGATCGCGGGCCTTCAGCGCGATCTCGACCTCCGAGCCCGAGGCCATCAGGATCGCCATGCGCTTGCCGGTGGCGTCGGCCAGCACATAGCCGCCCTGCGCGGTCAGGTTCTTCGCGGTATGGCGGGTGCGCACCGTCGGCAGGTTCTGGCGCGAGAGCGCGAGGACCGAGGGCGTGCGGTCGGTGGTCAGCGCCAGCTCCCATGCCTCGGCGGTCTCGACCAGATCGGCGGGGCGGAAGGTCCAGGTGTTGGGCGTGGCCCGGCAGATCGCCAGATGCTCGACCGGCTGGTGGGTGGGGCCGTCCTCGCCGAGGCCGATGGAATCATGGGTCATCACATAGACCGCCGGAACCCCCATCAGCGCCGAGAGCCGCATGGCGCCCCGCGCATAGTCGGTGAAGCACAGGAAGGTGCCGCCGTAGGGGCGCACGCCGCCGTGCAGGAACATGCCGTTCATCGCCGCGGCCATGCCATGTTCGCGGATGCCGAAATGGATGTAGCGGCCCTTGCGGTTGGTGGCGTCGAAGATGCCGAGGCCGCCGGCGTTCGTCAGGTTCGAGCCGGTCAGGTCGGCCGAGCCGCCGATGGTCTCGGGAAGGACCGGGTTGACCGCGGCCAGCACCATTTCCGAGGCCTTGCGGGTGGCGACCTTGGGGGCCTTGGCCGACGCATCGGCCTTGAGGGCGCGGATGGCGGCGGTCAGCTTCTTCGAAGGGCCGTGCGCCATCTGCCGGGCGAACTCGGCCTGCTTCGCGGGCGACAGGGCGGCGAGGCGGGTTTCCCATTCGGTGCGGGCGGCGGCGCCCTGCGCGCCGATGGCGCGCCAGGACTTCAGGATGTCGGCGGGAATGACGAAGGCGTCATGGTCCCAGCCGTAGATCGCCTTGGTCGCCTTGATCTCGTCGGGGCCGAGGGGCGAGCCATGCGCCCCGGCGCTGTCCTGCTTTTTCGGGCTGCCGAAGCCGATGTGGGTCTTGCAGTCCACCAGCACCGGGCGGTCGGACCTTTTGGCCTCGCTCAGGGCGCGGTCGATGTCGGCGGGGTCGTGGCCGTCGCAGTGCAGCACCTTCCAGCCGGCGGCGGCAAAGCGCGCGCGCTGGTCGGTCACGTCGGACAAGGACACCGCGCCGTCGATGGAGATCGAGTTGTTGTCCCAAAGGACGATCAGCCGCGACAGCTTCTGCATCCCGGCAAGGCCGATCGCCTCGTGGCTGATGCCCTCCATCAGGCAGCCGTCGCCGGCGATGACCCAGGTGCGGTGATCGACGATCTTCGCGCCGAAGCGGGCGCGCAAGCTTTCCTCGGCGATGGCGAAGCCCACGGCGTTGGCGATGCCCTGGCCAAGGGGGCCGGTCGTCGTCTCGATCCCCGGCGACAGGAAGTTCTCGGGGTGGCCCGCGGTGATCGAGCCCCATTGGCGGAAGGCCCGGATCTGGTCGATGGTCATGTCCTGATAGCCGGTCAGGTGCATCAGCGCGTAAAGGAGCATCGAGCCGTGGCCCGCCGACAGGATGAAGCGGTCGCGGTCGCCCCAGCGGGGCTGGCTGGCGTCGAACTTCAGGTGCTTTTCAAAGAGAACCGTCGCCACGTCGGCCATGCCCATCGGCATCCCCGGATGGCCGGAATTGGCGGCCTGGACCGCATCCATCGCCAGCGCCCGGATCGCGCAGGCCTTCTTCCAGTGCTCGGGGTGGGTGCTGCGCAGGGTGGCGATGTCCACTTTTCCAGATCCTTCGGCTGATGTCGCGTTCGCGGGCTTGATAGGGAGGGGCGGGGGCAAGATCAAGCGCAGCACATAACGCATTGGTGCGAAAGGGGGCGCATGGCGCGGCGGCATTGGCTAAGATCGCGCGACAATGCGGCGGCCGGGCGATTCGGACCGGGACCGCACGCGATGGTGCGCCAGTGCGGGTGCGGCGCGCCGGATCGGACGGGCAGAGCGGGGGACTGGAATGCAGGACATAACCGACCTTGAACAGCGCATCCTCTATGCGCTGGAGCGGATCGGCAGGGGCTTGGCGGCGTTGCCGGGCGGGGCGCAGGTGCAGGCGCAGGGGGAGGCCGGCGGCGGCTCGTCGATCGAGGTGGACGTGCTTCGGGCCGAACTCGAGGCCGAGCGATCGGCCAACGCCCAGCTGACCGAAAGGGTCCGCGCCATCAAGGACAAGCAGGAGAACCTTCTGGCCGGGCTTGAGCGCAAGGTGGCGCAGCTGTCGCACCAGCTTGACCTTCAGGGCAGCGAGTTGCAGCGCCAGCGGCTGATGAACATCAGCCTGACGCGGGCCAACCAGAAGCTGGGCGACGCCATGCGCGCCGGCCTTTCCGATCCGGCGCTGCTGGACGAGGCGCTGCGGGTGGAACTCGAGGCGATGCGGGTGGCGCGCGCCGCCGAGATGGCCGAGATGGAAGAGATCATGGCGGAGCTGAAGCCGCTGATCGGCGAGGTGGCGTGATGGCGGATGTGCGCGTTTCCATCGGCGGGCGCGAGTTCGACGTGTCCTGCCAGCCGGGCGAGGAGCATTTCCTGCGTGCCGCCGCCCGGCTTCTCGACAACGAGGCCACGGTGCTGATCGGCCAGATCGGCCGCCTGCCCGAGGCGCGGATGCTGCTGATGGCGGGGCTGATGCTGGCCGACAAGACGGCGGGGCTCGAGGATCAGCTGCGCGCGATGGAAGAGCGCGCCGAACTGGCCGAGCGCGTCGCCACCCATGCGCGGGCGGCGCAGGAGCGTGTCGAGGTGCCGGTCCTGCCGCAGGCGGTACTCGACACGCTGGTGAAGATCGCCGACCAGGCCGAGGGGCTGGCCGACCACGTCGAGGAACGGCTGGCCGGCTGAGCCGCAGGGCGACGGCGGCAGTCGGCGCAGGCGGGCGGCGGGCCAAAAAGCCATTGTCATTTTGCGACGAACCCGGATAGAGTCCGCCCACGGCGGTTCGCGCGCGTCTTTCACGCGCCCCGCCTGTCAGTTTCGCGGCTTTTCGCAGGCGACGGCCCATCGGGCCGGAACGGCGGAAAGCGGAAGGCGGCCCGCCGGGCCGGGAATTGTCCGTCCCCGAACGGGGCCGGGCCTGCAGATGGAGGCCCCCGGGCCTTCGGAGATGAGAACCGCGATGCAACGCGCGCAGACAGGGCAGGACATCAAGGGCAGGCCGCGCGCCACCCTTGCCCTGCCGGGGCCGCAGCTCGCCACAGCAACAACCGCCACCCGCCGTCCAGCCCCGCCAGGGGCCGGGCGGCGTCTGGCGTCTGGACAGATCAATGACAACGAAAATGCTTATCGACGCCACGCACGCGGAGGAAACCCGCGTCGTGGTGGTGGACGGGAACAAGGTCGAAGAATTTGACTTCGAGACCCTGAACAAGCGGCAACTGGCCGGCAACATCTACCTGGCAAAGGTCACGCGCGTCGAACCGTCGCTTCAGGCGGCCTTCGTCGATTACGGCGGCAACCGGCACGGGTTCCTCGCCTTTTCGGAAATCCACCCCGACTATTACCAGATTCCGGTCGCCGACCGTAAGGCGCTGCTCGAGGAAGAGCGCGCCTATGCCGAGGAGATGGAGGCCGAGGAGCAGACCCGCCACCGCCGCCGCCAGCGCCCGG
Source organism: Pseudomonadota bacterium (assembly GCA_018240425.1). Classification (GTDB taxonomy): domain Bacteria; phylum Pseudomonadota; class Alphaproteobacteria; order Rhodobacterales; family Rhodobacteraceae; genus TMP-24. Next base: position 97,581 of record JAFEFU010000055.1, read on the forward strand.
CCCACAGGGCCGCCGCCGCCGAGAATGGCGACGCGGTCCGCGCCAGCGACGACATTCCCGGCATGACGGTCATCGACATGTCGGACGAGGACCGCCAGGAGGACCGCCCCGACGATCGCTATGCGGCGAGCCGCCTGGGCGACGAGCCGGTGGTGTCCGAAGCCGCCCCTGCCGCGCCCGCCGCCAACGGCGAGGCGGGTGCGAACGGCGAGGAGCCCTATGTCGCCGCCGATCACGCCAGCGACAGCGATCCCGACATCGAATCGGTCGCCGACGAGGACGTGGCAGAGGAAATCCGCCAGCCGAGGAAGCCCCGGCCCCGCCGCTACAAGATCCAGGAAGTGATCAAGGTCCGCCAGATCATGCTGGTTCAGGTGGTCAAGGAGGAGCGCGGCAACAAGGGCGCGGCGCTGACCACCTACCTGTCGCTGGCCGGCCGCTATTGCGTCCTGATGCCCAACACCGCGCGCGGCGGCGGGATTTCCCGCAAGATCACCAATGCCGTCGACCGCAAGAAGCTCAAGGAGATCGCCGGCGAGATGGAGGTGCCCGACGGCGCCGGCCTCATCATCCGCACCGCCGGGTCGCAGCGCACCAAGTCCGAGATCAAGCGCGACTACGAATACCTGATGCGGCTGTGGGAGCAGGTCCGCGACCTGACGCTGAAGTCGATCGCGCCGGCGCCGATCTACGAGGAGGGCGACCTCATCAAGCGGTCGATCCGCGACCTCTACAACAAGGACATCGAGGAGGTGCTGGTCGAGGGCGAGAAGGGCTATCGCGCCGCCAAGGACTTCATGAAGATGATCATGCCGTCCCACGCCAAGAACGTGAAACCCTATGCCGAGCCGCTGCCGCTGTTCGCGCGCTTCCAGGTCGAAAGCTATCTGGGCGCGATGTTCAATCCGACGGTGCAGCTGAAATCCGGCGGCTATATCGTCATCGGCGTGACCGAGGCGCTGGTCGCCATCGACGTGAACTCGGGCCGCGCGACGAAAGAGGGCTCGATCGAGGAAACCGCGCTGAAGACCAACCTCGAGGCCGCCGAGGAAGTGGCGCGGCAATTGCGCCTGCGCGACCTGGCGGGGCTGATCGTCATCGACTTCATCGACATGGAGGAGCGGCGCAACAACGCCGCCGTCGAGAAACGCCTGAAGGAGAAACTGAAGACCGACCGGGCGCGCATCCAGGTTGGCCGCATCTCGGGCTTCGGGCTTCTGGAGATGAGCCGCCAGCGGTTGCGGCCGGGGATGCTGGAATCGACCACCCAGCCCTGCGCCCACTGCCACGGCACCGGCATCATCCGTTCGGACGACAGCCTGTCCTTGTCGATCCTGCGCCAGATCGAGGAGGAAGGCACCCGCAAGCGGTCGCGCGAGGTGCTCTTGAAGGCGCCGGTGGCGGTCGTCAATTTCCTGATGAACCAGAAGCGCGAGCACATCGCCCAGATCGAGGCGCGCTATGGCCTGTCGGTCAGGATCGAGGCCGACCCCTCGCTCATCAGCCCCGATTTCAGCCTCGAGAAGTTCAAGACCGCGACCCGCTTCGTCCCCGAGGTGACCAGCCCGGTCGTCTCGGTCAACACGACGATGATGGAGGAGCTCGACGAGGAGGAGATCGTCGAGGACGAGGACGAGGACGAGGACGACGTGGCCGAGGCCCGGCCCGAGGGCCAGCGGGCGCAGCAGCGCGCCGAGGGCGAGGACGAGGGCGACCCGTCGCGCAAGAAGAAGCGCCGCCGCCGCCGCCGCCGTCGGAGCGGCCAGCGCGAGGGCGAGGGCGTTGCCGCCGCCGCGGGCGAGGCGCCGCCCGAGGATCTGGGCGCGCCAGAGGCCGAGGCGGCGCCGGTCGCCGATGCTGAGGCTGCCGATGCAGCGGCCGGCGAAGCCGCCGCGCCGCGCCGCCGCCGCACCCGTGGCGGCAAGGGGGCCAGGCCCGCCGAGGCCGCCGAGGCCGCCGGGGCTCAGCCGGTCGAGGCAGTGACGGCGGAAGCCGCACCCGCTGCCGAGGAAGCCGTCGCCGGGGAAGCCGTGGCCGACAAGCCCAAGGCCCGCCGCAGCCGTGCGAAAAAGGCCGATGCCCCGGCGGATGGCGCCGAAACTGTTGCCGCCGATACAGCGGCGGAGACCGATGCGCCCAAGCCCAGGGCCACCCGGTCGCGGGCGCGCAAGCCCAAGGCCGATGCGGAAGCGGTGGCCGCTGAGCCTGCGCCGCAGCCGGTGGCCGAGGCCGCACCCGACCATGCCCCGGCGCCCGAGCCGGTGATCCCCGCCGCGACCGGCCGGCTTCAGCCCGACCCCGCCGCCGAGGAGGTTCTGGTCGAGGCCGAGGCCGAGGCCGAGGCCGCGCCGGCCAGCAACAAGCCCAAGCGGCGCGGCTGGTGGTCGCTCGGCCGCTGAGGCACCGGGCAGCCGGGAAAAAAAGTCAGGCCCCGCGGCGACGCGGGGCCTTTCCCTTGCGGATCAGGTAGGTCCGCGTCTCGCCCTCGGCCGCCGCTGACAGGAGCTCGTGCCCGCCGGTCGCGCAGAAATGCGGCACGTCCACCCACGAGGCCGGATCGGTGGCGATCAGGCGCAGGACCGCGCCGCCGCGCATCGACCGCAGCCGGCGCTGCGCCTTCAGGACCGGCAGGGGGCAGAGAAGCCCCGCCGCGTCGATTTCCGCGTCGATGTCGGTTGTCGGTTCGCTCATGGCTTGCCATAGGACGCGGCCGCGGGCTTGTCCACGCGCTTGTGTTCGCCTGCGGGCGTGACGGCGGGCGCGACTGGGGTTAAGGAGGGGGCATGACGAGCTTTTCCCTTCTCGATGCCGGTTTCGGCCTGGCCGCGCTGATCGCGCTGGTCTCGGGCGTGCTGTCGTTCCTCAGCCCCTGCGTCCTGCCGGTCGTGCCGCCCTATCTGGCCTACATGGGCGGGATCAGCATGGGCGAACTGACCGGCGCCTCGGGCCGCAGGCGCCCGGTGGTGGTGCCGGCGCTGTTCTTCGTCCTCGGCCTGTCCACGGTCTTCCTGTTCATGGGATTCGCGGCCTCGGCGTTCGGGCGCGCCTTCCTGCAGTTCCAGCCGGTGATGACCAAGGTGTCGGGCGCGGTGGTGGTGATCCTTGGCCTGCATTTCCTCCATGTCCTGCGCATCCCGCTTCTGGACCGCGAGGCGCGGCTCGAGGCCGGCGACCGGGGTGGCTCGGCCCTGGGGGCCTATGTGCTGGGCCTTGCCTTCGCCTTCGGCTGGACGCCCTGCATCGGCCCGCAACTGGGCGCGATCCTCTCGCTCGCCGCCAGCGAGGCCTCGCTGGCGCGCGGGACGGTGCTTCTGGCGATCTACGCGCTCGGGCTGGGGATCCCCTTCCTGCTGGCGGCGGTCTTCATCACCCGCTCGCTGGCGCTGATGGGCCGCCTGAAGCGCCACATGGGCCTGATCGAGAAGGCGATGGGCCTTCTGCTGATCCTGGTCGGCGTGGCGCTGCTGACGGGGGCCTTCTCGCGCTTTGCCTACTGGCTGCTGGAGACCTTCCCCGGCCTTGGCCTGCTGGGGTAGGGGCCGCGCCGCGCCGGCGACCTGGCCGGTCAGCTGCGCAGGATCATGCGGATGAGAAAGGCCCAGACCGGCAGGGCCAGGACCAGAGCCGGCAGCATCCACCAGCCCGAGGGCAGGCGCCGTTCGGTCAGGAGTTCGGCAAGCTCGGGGTCGAGGTTGTGCCCGGTGTCGGACCCGGTGTCGGGCCCGGCTTCCCCCTCCCGCTCCTGCGCGAGCCAGTGATCGAGGGCGCCGCCCCCCTGATCCGTTGCCGCCTTCCGCCTTGTCGATGCCATGATGACCTTTCCCTGACCGGACGGGTCAAGGTTAGGCGCGGACTGCTTTCCAGACGGTTAGCGGCGCTTCGGGTTTTCTTACTCCGCGACCTGGATGCGGCGCGCCGGCGCCTTGCCCAGCCGGCCCTCGAGGTCGTCCAGCCGCTCCTGCATCGCCTCGATCTCGTCCTGGCCGCGCGCGAGGGCGTCGGCGAGGGCGAAGGCGTCGGGCGCGGCCGGCTCGGCCTCCTTGCGGCCGACCATGCCGCTGAACAGCCGGCCCAGCCAGTACTGGATGTCGTCCATGATCAGGAAGAAGGACGGCACCACCACCAGCGACAGGATGGTCGAGACGATGATCCCGCCGATCACCGCGATGGCCATCGGTGCGCGGAAGGCCCCGCCTTCGCCGACGCCGAGCGCCGAGGGCAGCATCCCCGCCGACATCGCGATCGAGGTCATCACGATCGGACGCGCCCGCTTGTGGCCGGCCTCGATCAGCGCCTCGAGCCGGTCGAGACCCTTGCGCCGCATCTCGACGGCGAAATCGACAAGGAGGATCGCGTTCTTGGTGACGATCCCCATCAGCATCAGAAGGCCGATCAGCACCGGCATCGAGATGGCGTTGCCGGTGACGATCAGCGCCGCCGCCACGCCGCCGATGGCCAGGGGCAGCGAGAAGAGGATGGTGAAGGGCTGGATCACGCTCTTGAACAGCAGGATCAGCACGGTCAGCACCAGCATCAGCCCCATGATCATCGCGTTGCCGAAGCTCTGGTTCAGCTCTTGCTGGATCTCGGCGTCGCCGGATTCGGTGATCTGCACCGAGGGCGGCAGGGCGACCTTGCCGGCGATCTCCTTGAAGCGCGCGGTCGCGGTGTCGAGGGCGACGCCCACCGGAAGGTTGGCGCCGATCGTCGCCTGGCGCTTGCGGTCGAGGCGGTCGATGGTGCCCGGCCCCACGCCCACGCGCACGTCGGCGACCGCAGACAGGGGCACGCTGGCGCCGGTCGCGGTGGTGATGCGCAGGGCGGCGATGCGGTTCACGTCCTTCTGCAGGGTCTCGGACAGTTCGACGCGGACCGGGATCAGGCGGTTGTCCATCGACACTTTCGCCAGCGCCGCATCGACATCGCCGATGGTGGCCACCCGCAGCGTCTCGGCAATCTGGGCGGTGGTGACGCCCAGCCTCGCGGCCTCGTCGCGGCGGGGCGTGACCTGGACCTCGGGGCGCGAGAGCGCGCCCTCGGACGACACGTCGGCCAGAAGCGGATCGCCGCGCAGCGCCGCCTCGAGCCGGCTGGCGGCGACGGCCAGATCCTCGCCGTTCGACGATTTGATGGCGTAGGAAATGTCGCGCTCGCCCCGGTCGTTCAGCTTGGTCACCCGCACGTCGGGAACGGCGGCGAGCTTTGCGAACACCTCGGCCTCGATCTGGTTCTGCGGGCGGATGCGGCCCTCGGGCGTCATGGCCGGAACCAGCCGGCCCAGGACCGGCACGCGCCGCAAGAGCACGTCGATCTTGTAGATCAGCCGCTGGTCGAGCTTTTGCAGCTCGACCGTGACCGCGGCCCGGCGCACGTCGAGATCGCCCTTGGGCGAGGAGCCGTTCAGCGCGAAGACACCCGCGACGCCGTCGACCTTCTCGACGATCGCCCGGATGGCCTGGGTCTTGCGGTCGGTATCGTCCAGCGACGAGCCGGTCGGCAGCTCGACCGAGATCATGAAGCGCGAGGCGTCCTCGGGCGGCATGAAGCTGCCGGGCACGCGCAGCATGAAGATGACCGAGATGGCGAGCACCACCAGAGCCCCGGCCAGTGTCAGGTAATAGTTGCCAAGGTTGAAGGGCAGCCAGCGCGGGCGCCAGGTGTTCAGCGTATGGTGGACGAACCACAGATAGCCGCGCATCACCGGGCCGTCCTTGCCGCCATGTTCGAGGTTCGCGTCCTTGGACCGCATCAGATAGGCGGCCATCAAGGGCGTGATGAGACGCGCGACCAGGAGCGAGAACAGCACCGCGATGGCCACCGTCAGGCCGAACTGGCGGAAGTACTGGCCCGGAATGCCGGGCATGAAGCTGACCGGCACGAACACGGCGACGATGGTCGCCGAGGTGGCGATCACCGCCAGGCCGATCTCGTCGGCGGCCTCGATCGCGGCACGGTAGGGGGTCTTGCCCATGCGGATATGGCGGGCGATGTTCTCGATCTCGACGATGGCGTCGTCGACCAGGATGCCGGTGGCGAGGGTCAGCGCCAGGAAGCTGACGAGGTTCAGGGAAAAGCCCAAGAGTTCCATGACCCAGAAGGTCGGGATCGCCGAGAGGGGCAGGGCGACGGCGGAAATCAGGGTGGCGCGCCAGTTCCTCAGGAACAGCATCACCACGATGACGGCCAGCAGCGCGCCCTCGATCAGGGTGTGCAGCGCCGATTCATAGTTGCCGAACGTGTAATAGACCGCGTCGTCCACCTTGGTGATCGCGACTTCGGGATGTTCGGCGCTCAGCTTGTCGACGACGGCGGCGACGGTGTTGGCGACCGTGACCTCGCTTGCGCCCTTGGCGCGGAAGACCGCGAAGGTCACGACCGGCTCGCCGTTGAAGCGCGAGGACGAGCGCAGTTCCTTGTAGGTGTCCACGACATCGCCCAGGTCGCCCAGCCGGACATGGCGCCCGGAGGGCAGCGCGATCGTCGTGTCGGCGAGGCTGGCGGCGGACTGCGCATCGCCCAGGGTGCGGATCGCCTGCTCGCCGTTGCCGAGCTTCGAGCGGCCCGAGCCGATGTTGGCGTTGGTGACGCGCAGCTGGTTGTTCACCTCGTTGGCGGTGATGCCGTAGCTGTCGAGCTTGGCCGGATCGAGGCGCACCCGGATCTCGCGGTCGGCCCCGCCGTAGCGGTCCACCCGGCCGATCCCGGACTTGGCGCGCAGCGCGCGCGTCACCGTGTCGTCGACATACCAGGACAGTTCCTCGACGTTCATGCCCGGTGACGAGACGGCATAGGTCAGGATCGCCTGGCCCTCGACGTCGATCTTCTGCACGATGGGCGTGTCGATCTCGGCCGGCAGGTCGCTGCGGATGCGGTCGACCGCGTCCTTGGTATCGTTGAGCGCGGTCTGGGTCGGCACCGACATCTCGAACTCGACGACGGTCTGCGACTGGCCGTCGCTGATCGTCGAGGTGATGTGCTTGACCCCGGTGACGCTGGCCACCGCGTCCTCGATCTTGCGTGTCACCTGGGTTTCCAGTTCGGCCGGCGCCGCGCCCGCCTGGGTCACGGTCACGGCCACCACCGGCACGTCGATGTTAGGAAACTTGGTGATCGGCAGGGTGTTGAAGGCCTTCCATCCCAGCACCAGCAGGATGATGAAGGCCAGGATCGGCGCGATCGGGTTGCGTATGGACCAGGCTGAGAAGTTCATGCCGTTCCCCTAGTTCGTTGCCGGCGCCTGCGTCTCGGCCACCGGGTTCACGATGTCGCCGTCACGCACGAACGAGGCGGCCTTGGCCACCACCTGCGTGCCGGCGGCAACGCCCGAGACGACCTCGACCAGCCCGCCGTCGCGCACGCCGGTCACCACCGTGGTGCGATGGACCTTGCCCTGGCCGTCGACCGTCATCACATAGCTGCCCTGCGCGTCGGTCCCGAGCGCGTTGATCGGGATCGCCGGCACCTCGCGCTCGGATATGGCGATGTCGGCCTCGAGGAAGGTGCCCGAGCGGACCTGGCTGGCCTGGTCGATGTCGATGCGCGCCCGCCCCAGCCGGCTGACCGGATCGATGGCCGGCTCGACCAGCCGCACGGTTCCGGTCAGCACCGCATCGGTTCCCGAGGCGCGCATGGCGACCCGCTGGCCGGCGGCGAGGCGCGGCAGATCCTGCTCGGCCACGTCGGCGTTCAGTTCAAGCTTGCCGTCGCGGATGAGGACGAACATCGGCTGGCCGGCGGCGCTGGCGATCGACCCGGCCAGCGCGTTCTTCTGGACGATCTGGCCGTCGGCGGGCGCGGTGATCTTCGTGCGCGACAGTTGCAGGTCGATGTTGTCGATCTGGGCCTTGACGACGGCCAGCTGCGCCGTCGCCGCCTCGGTCGTCTGCGAGGCGACCTCGACGCCGGCGTCGGCCGCGGTGGCCGCAGTCACCGCCTGGTCGAGGGCGACCTGCGAGACATTGCCCTGCGCCTTCATCTGTTCGGCCCGGTCGCGGGCGCGGCCGCTGTCGGCCGCCTTGGCGCGGGCCTCGATAAGTTGGGCCTGGCTCTGGGCGATGGCGGCCCTGGCGCTGGCGAGGCTGGCCTCGAGCTGGGTCTTCTGCAGGCGCAGCGCCGTCTCCGACAGTTCCGCCAGAACGTCGCCGGCCTTCACCCGGTCGCCGACATCGGCGTTGACCCTGTCGATGGCCTGGCCTTCGACCTGGGGCTGGATCATGATCTGCTCGACCGCGCCGACAAGGCCCGAGGCCCGCACCCGGTCCTTCAGGACCGCGAGCGCCACCGGCGCGACGGTGATCGCCGGATGGCTGGCGGCGGCCGCGTCCGCGGCAGGCGCCGCCTCGGCGGGCGCGGCTGCCTCTTTCTGCGCGCCCGGCGGCGCGCCGAGGGCAAGCGCCAGCACCAGGGCGGCGGCAACCGCACCTCCGGCAATCAGGGTCAGTTTCGGCTTCGACATCATCGCAGGTTCAATCCGTCGGGTGCGTTGCCGCACGGGCAACGTCGTCCAGGGTCTGTTTCATCGTGGACAGGATCAGCTCGCGCAGATCACTACGCATCTTCGGGGCGAGTTGGCAAGTCTCGGCCGAGGCTTGCTGCATGGTGCCCTTGAACAGGAACACCAGAAAGGCGGCGTGGCCGGAAAAGCGCTCTTCGGCCTCGGCCGGGGGCAGGCCGGCGATGCGGGCGAACACGGTCAGAAGATAGCCGAGCACCGCCTCTTCCATCCGGCCGACGATCCGCGCGATCTGCGGGCGGCGGGCGGCGGCGGCGTGGATCTCGGCCCAGAGCGGGCCTTCGGCCAGGCAGGCCGGGTTGTCGAGCCGCCAGGCCAGCGCCTCGCGCAGCGCGTCAAGGGGGCGGTCGGATTGGATGATGCGCTGGAAGTCGGCCTCGACGCCCATCAGGTCATGGGCGATCATCGCCTCGACGATCGCGTTCTTCGAGGGGAAATAGCGGTAGAAGTTGCCGGCGCTCATCCCCGCCGCGCGCGCCAGATCCTGCATCGACGCCCCGTCGAAGCCCTTTTCGGCAAAGGCGCTTCGGGCGGCGGCCAGGATCGGTATCGCCCGGTCCTGCGGAATGGCGAGGGTGTCGGGCATGGCGCGGGCTGCCTTGATCTCGTGGGAATGAACGTTCATTCTCATGCCCGATCACGGCACTTCTGTCAACCCTCGGCCCTTAGGGTTCGCGGATCGTGATAATGTGGCTGCGCGGATTCAAGCCCAGGATCGCGCGCAATTTATTTGCAAATGCATCTATTCCCGCCTACCGTCCGCGAACCGGCGCGCGCAGGGAGGCGCTCGCCGGTCAACCGACCAAGGGAACGGACGCGGATCGCGCGGGCATCGCCCGTCCGACGCAGGGAGAGAGGATCACATGCCGGCACTGGAACTGTTGGGTCAGCTTGCGGGCCTTCTGGCCGCGGGCAAGGTCGAGGTCGTGGATTGTTCGGGCACCCTCGGCCCCGAGACGCCGATCATCCGCCTGCCCCCGGAACTGGCCCGCGACACGCCCAAGGTCGAGATTCACCGGATCAGCGAATATGACAAGGACGGCCCGTTCTGGGCCTGGAACTGGCTGAAGCTGGGCGAACATTCCGGCACCCATTTCGACGCGCCCCACCACTGGATCACCGGCAAGGACTATCCCGACGGCTTCACCGACACCCTGTCGGTGCAGCGGCTGGTGGCGCCGGTCAATGTCCTCGACTTCTCGAAGGAATGCGCGGCCGACCCGGATTTTCTGCTGACCGTGAAGCATGTCGACCAGTGGGAGGCACAGCACGGCCCGATCGGCCGCGGCGAGTGGGTGGTCCTGCGCTCGGACTGGGACAAGCGCGACGCGGACGAGGCCCGCTTTCTCAACGCCGACGCCACCGGCCCCCACACGCCGGGGCCGACCGCCGAGGCGATCCAGCACCTGATCGCCAAGGGCATCGTCGGCTGGGGCAGCCAGTGCATCGGCACCGACGCGGGGCAGGCGGGCGGCATGAACCCGCCCTTTCCGGCCCACAACCTTCTGCACAAGCACAACTGCTTCGGCCTCGCCTCGCTGGCCAATCTCGACCGGCTGCCGGCGAAAGGGGCGATCCTGATCGCGGCGCCGCTGAAGATCCGCCAGGGCACCGGCTCGCCGATCCGGGCGCTGGCGCTGGTTCCAAGGGGGTGACGGCGGGGATGCGAAGGGCAGGGGTGCGAAGGACGGGGCGATGAACGACGGTGGCACCATCGGCGAACCGCTGCCCGACCTTGCCGAGATCGGCCTGCCCAACTACCCGCCCTATCTGATGAACCGGATCATGGGGCGCTACAACGCCTCGATCCGCGACGAGATGGCCCGCCTCGGCCTGACCACGCCGAAGATGCGGGCGCTGGCCGTCCTGTCGGTGATGGACGGGCAGCTGATCGGGCGGCTGGCCGTCCATGCGATCGTCGAACAGTCCACCCTGTCGCGGGCGCTCGATGCGTTGCAGGCCGAGGGGCTGGTCCGGCGCGAGACTGACGCCGGCGACAGCCGCGCGACGCGCATCTGGATCACGAAGGCCGGGCGCGCCGCCTTCGCGACCCTCTGGCCGCACATGGCCGAGGCCTACCAGGCCATGTTCCGCGGCATCGGCGAGGCGGAACGGCAGGTCTTCGTCGCCACCTTGCAGAAGATCCACGCCAACATCCGCAAGCACGATTTCTGAGGTCACATGGCAGAACGGTCATTCAAGGCAGAGGTCGAGGATCTGAGGCTGGGGGCGGGCCGGACCTTCACCGGCGAGGGCATCCTCGCCCTCACCAAGGCGCTTCTGGAAAACGGCGTGGGTTACGTCGGCGGCTACCAGGGCGCGCCGATCAGCCACCTGATGGACGTGCTGGCCGACGCCCAGGATCTGATGGCCGAGCTGGGCGTGCGCTTCGAGGCCAATGCGTCCGAGGCGGCGGCGGCGGCGATGCTGGCGGCCTCGGTCCATTACCCGATCCGGGGCGCGGTGACGTTCAAGGGATCGGTCGGCGTCAATGTCGCCTCGGATGCCCTTGCAAACCTTGCATCTTCCGGCGTAACCGGGGGCGCGCTGGTGATCGTCGGCGAGGATTACGGCGAAGGCTCCAGCATCATGCAGGAGCGCAGCCACGCCTTCGCGATGAAGTCGCAGTTCTGGCTTCTGGACCCGCGTCCGAACCTGCCCTCGATCGTCAAGGCGGTGGGCGACGGGTTCGACTTGTCCGAGGCCACCAACAGCCCGGTCATGCTGATGGTGCGCATCCGGTCGTGCCATGTGACCGGAACATTCGAATGCAAGGACAACAGGCGCCCGCAACTGTCGGTCACAGAAGCACTTTCCTCGCCAAGACGCGACTTCTCGCGCGTGGTCCTGCCGCCGATGTCCTATGCGCACGAGCAGGACAAGATCAGGAACCGCTGGCCGGCGGCGCAGAAATTCATCGCCGAGCGCCATCTGAACGAGGTGTTCGGACCGAAGGGCGCCAGGGTCGGCATCGTCCTGCAGGGCGGCATGTACAATGGCGTCATCCGTGCGCTGCAAAGGCTGGGGCTGGCCGATCTCTATGGCGACACCGAGATTCCGCTCTATGTGATGAACGTCACCTATCCTGTTGTCGAGAAAGAGTTCATCGCCTTCTGCGAAGGCAAGGATTCGCTTCTGGTGGTCGAGGAAGGCCAGCCCGAGTTCATCGAACAGGGACTCGCGGCGGTGATCCTGCGCGCCGGGCTGGGGGTCAGGCTTCATGGCAAGGGGCTTCTGCCGATGGCCGGCGAATATACCGGGCAGGTGATGCTCGACGGGGTCACCGCCTTTCTCAGGTCCGCGGCGCCCGGGATGCTGGCGGGCCGGGTGCGCGCCCCGAACGAGGATGCACCGCAGATCCCCGACCTGTCGAAGGTCGTGCCGATCCGCCCGCCCGGCTTCTGCACCGGCTGTCCCGAACGCCCGATCTTCGCGGCGCTGAAGCTGGTCGAGCGGGAACTGGGCCGCCACCAGATCACCGCCGACATCGGCTGCCACCTGTTCGCCACCCTGCCGCCGTTCGAGATCGGCGGCTCGACGATGGGCTACGGACTCGGGCCGGCCTCGAACGCGGCCTTCGACGGCGGGGGCGAGCGGCGGCCCCTGTCGATCATCGGCGACGGCGGATTCTGGCACAACGGGCTCGCCACCTCGATCGGCAACATGGTGTTCAACAGGTCCGACGGCGTGGTCGTGGTGGTGGACAACTTCTATTCCGCCGCGACCGGCGGGCAGGACGTGATGTCCTCGCGCGCCGAGAATGCCACCAAGGCGACGAAGAACCCCATCGCCCGCGCCGTGCAGGGGATCGGGGTCAACTGGGTGCGCCAGATCGACCGGACCTATGACGTGGGCCGGATGCGCGACGTCCTGCGCGAGGCGCTGACCACGCCGGAAAAGGGGCCGAAGGTCATTGTCGCCTCGTCGGAATGCATGCTGAACCGCCAGCGCCGCGAAAAACCGCTGGCCCGGCAGGCGATCCGCGAGGGCCGCCGGGTCGAGGCGCCGCGCTTTGGCGTCGACGAGGCGATCTGCACCGGCGATCATGCCTGCATCCGCCTGTCGGGCTGCCCCTCGCTGGGGCTGAAGCGGCTGGACGATCCCCTGCGCGACGATCCGGTGGCCCACATCGACCAAAGCTGCGTCGGCTGCGGCAACTGCGGCGAGGTCGCGGATGCCGCGATCCTCTGCCCTTCGTTCTACCGGGCCGACGTGATCCACAACCCCGGCCCCTTCGAACGGTGGCGGGCGCGGCTCGCAGCGCGGCTGACCGGCTGGCTGATGGCGCGCCGCGCCGCACGGCGGCTGGCGTTCGACGGGGGTCGCCCATGACGCTCCACGAAGACCTGGCGCCGCGCGCGCCCGATCCGGCACTCGGCGGGATCATCAAGCTGGCGGTGATGGCGGTCGGCGGGCAGGGTGGCGGAGTCCTTGCCGGCTGGATCGAAAGCGTGGGCCGGGCGGGCGGTTACGCCGTGCAGGCGACCTCGGTCGCGGGCGTCGCGCAGCGGACCGGGGCCACGATCTATTACATCGAGATGGCTCCCCGGCCGGCGCCCACGACCGGCCGCCAGCCGGTCTTTTCGCTGATGCCCTCGGCGGGCGACGTGGACATCCTGGTGGCCGCCGAGATGATGGAGGCGGGCCGGGCGATCCTGCGCGGCTTCGTCACCCCCGACCGCACCACGCTGATCGCCTCGACCCACCGGGCGCTGGCGGTGTCGGAAAAGACCGTGCCCGGCGACGGGATCGCCTCGTCCGAGGAGGTGCGGGCGGCGATCGGGGTGGCGGCGCGGCGGGCGATCCTGTTCGACATGGACCGGCTGGCGATCGATCATGGCTCGGTCATCTCGGCCAGCCTCTTCGGGGCGCTGGCCGGGTCGGGGGCGCTGCCCTTCGCGCGTCCGGCCTTCAGGGCCGCGGTGGCGGCGGGCGGCAAGGGGGCCGAGGCCTCGCTTGCCGCGTTCGAGGCGGCGGCGGACATGGCCGAAGGCGGCGGCGATGCCCCGCAGGCCGCGTCCGACCCGGTGTCGTCGGCGGCGATCACCGGCCCCGCGCGGCTGCTGCGCGATTGGCTGAGGTTGTCGGACCGCATCGCGGCCCTGCCCGAGCCGGTGCGCGCGATGGCCGGGGCGGGGCTGCGCAAGGTCGTCGATTTCCAGGACTGCGCCTATGGCGGGCTCTACCTCGACCGGCTGGAGAGGGTGCTGGCCGCCGACCGGCCCGGCGCGGAGTGGGAGCTGACGCGCGAGGCGGCCAAGCACATCGCCAACGCGATGGCCTATGACGATGTGATCCGTGTCGCCGACCTCAAGACAAGGGCCGCGCGCATGGTCCGCATCGGGGGCGAGATGGGGGCGGGCGAGGGGCGGATTCTGGCGCTGACCGAGTTCTTCCATCCTCGCGCCGACGAGATCGTGGGGATGCTGCCGGCGCGGATGGGCGCGCGCTGGCGGGCGGACCCGGCGCGCATGGCCTGGCTTGACCGCTGGTTCGGCAAGGGCCGCCGCATCCGCAGCGACCGCGTCCTGCCCTTCCTGATCCTGTGGCTGGCGGGCGGGCTGCGCGGCTGGCGGGTGCACACGTTGCGCCACGCCGACGAGACCGCCCATCTGGAGGGCTGGCTCTCCGAGGTTCTGGCTGTCGCCGGCGACGATCCGGCGCTCGCCGCCGAGATGATCCGCTGCCGGCGGCTGATCAAGGGTTATTCCGACACCCATGCGCGCGGCCTGTCGAAGTTCGACCGGGTGATGGAGGGCGCGCGTCTCCTGCGCGGGCGGGCCGATGCCGCCGACTGGACCCGCCGCCTGCGCGAGGCGGCGCTGATGGACGAAGAGGGCAAGGCGCTGGAGGGCGCGCTGGCGACGGTGCGGTCGTTCCTGTGAGTGCCGGTCAGGCCAGCGCGGCGAGGGCCGGGCTGACCTCGTAGCGGCCGCGCAGCGCGGGCGGCGCGGCCGCGGCGAGACGCGCGAGCTCCGCCCTGACCGCGTCAAGGCCAAGAATCCGTGCGCTTTCAATGGGTCCGCGCGGGAAGTTCAGGCCGAGCTTCAAGGCCAGGTCGATGGCGCCCTCGGACGCCGCGCCCTCGGCCAGCAGGCTTGCCGCCTCGTTGGCGAGCGTGGCCTCGATCCGCAGCCGGATGGCCGTGGCGTCGGCGGGCGCGGGGCCGGGGGCGCCGGGGAAAAGGAAACCCTGCCCCGACTTGCGGCCAAGCGCGCCGCGCGCCACCTGGGCCCTGAGCGCGGCGAAGACGTGATAGCGCGGATGTCCGCCCATGCCGCGCGACAGCCCTTCGGTCGCGGCAAGGTTCACGTCGGCGCCGATCAGGTCGATCAGCGCGAAGGGCCCCATCCGGTAGCCCGCCGCCAGCATCGCCGCGTCGATGTCGCCGGGGCTGCGGCCCTCTTCCAGCATCGCCAGCGCCTCGCCGTAATAGGGTCGGGCGCAGCGGTTGACGATGAAGCCCGGCCGGTCGGCGCAGCCGATCACCTCCTTGCCGGCGCGTTCGGTGAGCGCGCGGGCACGGGCCAGCGCCGCGGGCGCCGAGCCGGGGTGCGCGACCAGTTCAACAAGGCGCATCACCGGGGCGGGATTGAAGAAATGCAGGCCCACCAGCATCGCCGGGCGGCGCAGCCCTTCGGCCAGGGCCGCGACCGGCAGGGCCGATGTGTTGGTGGCCAGCACCGTCTCTGGCCCCGCTGCCTCCTCGATCCCGGCCAGCAGCCGGCGCTTGACCGCCAGATCCTCGACCACCGCCTCGATCACCAGATCGGCCCGGGCGATCCCGGCTGGCGCGGCGGCGACCGAAATGTTGGCCAGCATCGCCTCCAGCGCCTCGGGCGCCAGCTTGCCCGCCGCCACCCGTGGCTCCAGCGCGGCTCGGATGCGCGCGACCGCGCTGTCACGGGCGGCGGGCTGGGCGTCGGTGGCCAGAACCCGGAAGCCCGCCTGGGCGTAAAGCTGGGCGATGCCCAGCCCCATCGTCCCCAGCCCCGCTATCCCGATCCGTTCCATCCGATCCTCCGGCTTGCCGGGCCATCATCGGACGGCGGCGCCAGAATTCAAGCGGGAAATTTCAAGCTTGAAATACTTCCGGGGCAATGGCAGGCTCTGGGGCAGGCTGATCCCCGCGGTCGGCCGGGATGGAGGCGCGATGAAGATTCTCTGCCTGGGCGGCGGCCCTGCCGGCCTCTATTTCGCCATCTCGATGAAGCTGCGCGACCCTTCGCACCGGATCACCGTCATCGAGCGCAACCGCGCCAACGACACGTTCGGCTGGGGCGTGGTGCTGTCGGACGAGGCGCTCGGCCGGATGCAGAGGAACGATCCGGTCTCGACCGAGGCGATCCGCAGCCATTTCGCCTATTGGGACGACATTGCCGTGGTCCATGACGGGCACCGCACCGTGTCGGGCGGGCATGGATTCGCCGGGATCGGGCGCAGGCAGATGCTGATCCTCTTGCAGGCGCGGGCGCGCGAGCTGGGCGTCGATCTGCGCTTCGAGACCGAGTTCCGCTCGGCCGCGGACTACCGCAAGGACTACGATCTGGTGGTGGCCGCCGACGGGATCAATTCGGTCGTGCGGCGCGAATACGCGGATGTCTTCCGCCCCGACATCGACACGCGCAAGTGCAAGTTCGTCTGGCTGGGGACGCACCAGAAGTTCGACGACGCCTTCACCTTCATCTTCGAGAAGACCGAACATGGCTGGGTCTGGGCGCATGTCTACCAGTTCGACGCCGACACCGCGACCTTCATCGTCGAATGCCTGCCCGCGACCTGGGACCGCTGGGGCTTCGAGGCGATGACCAAGGAGGAGACGGTCGAGACCTGCCGCAGGATCTTCGCGCGTCACCTTGGCGGCCATGATCTGATGTCGAACGCCGCCCACCTGCGCGGCTCGGCGGTGTGGATGCAGTTCCCGAGGGTGATCTGCGAAAGGTGGTATGACGGCAATGTGGTCCTGATGGGCGACGCGGCGGCGACCGGGCATTTCTCGATCGGCTCGGGCTCGCGGCTCGCGTTCGACAGCGCCATCGCGCTGGCCGACTATCTGCACAGCGAGCCGACGATGGAAGAGGCCTTCGCCCGCTATCAGGACGAGCGGCGGGTGGAGGTGCTGCGGTTGCAGTCGGCGGCGAGGAACAGCCTCGAATGGTTCGAGGAGGTCGAGCGCTATCTCGACATGCCGCCCCTCCAGTTCGCCTATTCGCTCCTGACCCGCAGCCAGCGGATCAGCCACGAGAACCTGCGCCTGCGCGATCCGGCCTGGCTGCGCGCCGCCGAGGACGCCTTTGCCGAGGCCGCGGGCGGGCAAGGGGGCAGGGCGCCGATGTTCGCCCCCTTCCGGCTGCGCGGGATGACGCTTGCCAACCGCATCGTGGTCTCTCCGATGGCGCAATACCGCGCGGTCGAAGGCTGTCCGACCGACTGGCATTTCGTCCACCTGGCCGAACGCGCCAAGGGCGGCGCCGGGCTGGTCTACACCGAGATGGCCTGCGTTTCGCCCGAAGGGCGGATCACCCCCGGCTGCCCCGGCCTCTATGCGCCCGGCCACGAGGCCGCCTGGCGCCGGATCGTCGATTTCGTCCATGCCGAGACGGCGGCGAAGATCTGCTGCCAGATCGGCCACGCCGGGCGCAAGGCCTCGGTCCAGGTGCCGTGGGAGAAGGACGAGATGCCGCTGGAAGCGGGCGGGTGGGAGATCATGGCGCCCTCGGCCCTTCCCTGGTCGCCCGCCCATGCCGTCCCGCGCGAGATGACCCGCGCCGACATGGACCTGGTGCGCGACCAGTTCGCCGCGGGCGCGCGGATGGCCGAGCGCGCCGGGTTCGACATGATCGAGCTTCACGCCGCCCACGGTTATCTGATCTCGGGCTTCATCTCGCCGCTGTCGAACCGGCGCGGCGACGCATATGGCGGTTCGCTGGAGAACCGGATGCGCTATCCGCTCGAGGTGTTCGCCGCCATGCGCGCCGCCTGGCCGGCGGACAAGCCCATGTCGGTGCGCATCTCGGCCAACGACTGGGTGGGCGCGGCGGGCGTCACCCCAGAGGAGGCGGTGGCGATCGCGCGCGCCTTCCGCGCCGCCGGGGCCGACATCATCGACGTGTCCGCCGGTCAGACCTCGACCGAGGCGCGCCCCGTCTATGGCCGCATGTTCCAGACCCCCTTCTCGGACCGCATCCGCAACGAGGCCGGCATCGCCACGATGGCGGTGGGCAACATCACCGAGGCCGATCAGGCGAACTCGATCCTGCTCGCAGGCCGCGCCGATCTGGTCTGCCTTGCCCGCCCGCATCTCTCCGATCCCTACTGGACCCTGCACGCCGCGATCGAACTGGACGACGGCGCGACCACATGGCCCTTGCCCTACCTGCGCGGACGCGACCAGGCGCGGCGCCTGCGCGAGCGCCAGCAGGAGGCGATAAGGGCATGACGCTGGCCGGGAAGAGGGTGCTGATCACCGGAGGCGGCTCGGGCGCCGGCGCCGACCTCGCGCTCGGTTTCGCGGGGGCCGGGGCAGAGGTGGTGGTGACCGGGCGCCGCCTCGACGCGCTGCGGACGGTGGCGGCACGCAACCCCGGCATCCGCGCTGTCCGGGGCGACGTGGCCGACGAGGCGGACGTGCGCCGCATGTTCGCCGAGGCTGGCGCCTGCGACATCGTCATCGCCAATGCCGGGCAGGCCGACAGCGGGGTGATGGCGAAGACCACGCTTGACCAGTGGAACAGGATGATCGCCGTCAACCTGACCGGGGTGTTCCTGACGCTGCGCGAGGGGCTGAACCAGATGGAGGGGTGGGGGCGGCTCATCGCCATCGCCTCGACCGCGGGGCTGAAGGGCTATGCCAAGGTCGTGCCCTATGCCGCGGCCAAGCATGGGGTGGTCGGGCTGACCCGCTCGCTCGCGCTCGAGATCGCGCGGCGACCGGTGACGGTGAACGCGATCTGCCCGGGGTTCCTCGACACGCCGATGACCGACCATTCGGTCGCGGTGATTTCCCAGAAGACCGGCCGCAGCCCGGCCGAGGCGCGGGCGGCGCTGGAGGGGGTGAACCCGCAGCACCGGCTGATCGCGCCGGCCGAGGTCACGGCGGCGGCGCTCTGGCTGTGCGGGCCGGGGTCCGGGGGGGTGAACGGCCAGGCCATCGCGATTTCGGGGGGCGAGGTGTGAGCGAGCTTTCCAAGCGGCGGCTGAAACTCTGGATCCGGCTGCTCGGCGTCACCCGCGGGGCCGAGAATCACCTGCGCGACTACCTGCGCACCGGCCATGCCACCACCCTGCCGCGCTTCGACGTGATGGCCGCCCTCTACCGCCGCCGCGAGGGGGTGAGGATGAGCGAGCTGAGCCGGATGCTTCTCGTCTCGAACGGCAACGCGACGGCGGTCGTGGACCGGCTGGAGCGCGAGGCGCTGGTCAGGCGCACGCAATCGGCCAGCGACCGCCGCACGATCCATGTCGCCCTGACCGAGGCGGGCATCGCCGCCTTCGAGCGGCTGGCGGCGGGCCACGAGGCCGAGGTGGACCGGCTGTTCGCGCGCCTGGGCGAGGCCGAGATCGAGACCTTGACCGAGATTCTCAAGCGGATGGGCAGGACATGAGCACATTGGCAGATCACGCCCCCCGGCATTTCCTGTGGGAGGTGCGCGACAGGATCGCGACGCTGCGGCTGAACCGGCCCGAGCGCAAGAACCCCCTGACCTTCGACAGCTATGCCGAGATGCGCGACCTGTTCCGCGCCCTGCCGCTGGCGCGTGACGTGGATGTGGTGATCCTCGCCGCGAACGGCGGCAACTTCTGCTCGGGCGGCGACGTGCACGAGATCATCGGTCCGCTGATCGGCCGGCCGATGAAGGAACTTCTCGCCTTCACCCGCCTGACCGGCGATCTGGTGCGGGCGATGCTGCACTGCGGCAAGCCGGTGATTGCCGCGGTGGACGGGGTGGCGGTGGGGGCGGGGGCGATCCTCGCGATGGCCGCCGACCTGCGGCTGGCGACGCCCGAGGCGAAATGCGCCTTTCTCTTCACCCGGGTCGGGCTGGCCGGCTGCGACATGGGCGCCTGCGCCATGCTGCCCCGGATCATCGGCCAGGGCCGCGCGGCGGAACTGCTCTACACCGGGCGGACCATGAGCGCGGAAGAGGGCCATGCCTGGGGGTTCTGGAATGCGCTCCACCCCGCCGGGCGGCTGGAGGAGGAGGCGCGCGCCCTGGCCCTGCGGCTGGCGGCGGGGCCGACCTTCGCCCATTCGATCACCAAGACCCAGCTTGCCCTCGAATGGAACATGGGCCTCGATCAGGCGATCGAGGCCGAGGCCCAGGCCCAGGCGATCTGCATGGCGACCGGCGATTTCGAACGGGCCTACCGGGCGTTCGCAGCCAGGGAGAAGCCGGTGTTCGAGGGGGACTGAGTCCCCGGGGCTCTGCCCCGGACCCGGGGATATTTGGACCACGATGAATGAGCATGAGCGATAGAACCTTTCTGGATTGGCCCTTCTTCGAGGCCCGCCACCGCGACCTGGCGGGTCGGCTGGAGGACTGGTGCGCGGCGCGCCTGCCTGTCGATCATGGCGACGTGGAGGCGGCCTGCCGCGGGCTGGTGGCGATGCTGGGCGAGGGCGGCTGGCTCGTCCCGACCGGCGCCGGCGCGGGCGAGCGGCTGGACGTGCGCACCCTCTGCCTGATCCGCGAGACGCTGGCCCGCCACGACGGGCTGGCCGATTTCGCCTTTGCCATGCAGGGGCTGGGGATGGGGGCGGTGTCGCTGTACGGCACGGAGACGCAGCGGAAATGGCTGGCGCGGACCCGGACCGGCGCGGCGATCGCGGCCTTCGCCCTGACCGAACCGGGGGCGGGGTCTGACGTGGCGGCAACGGCGATGACCGCGGTCCGCGAGGGGGAAGGCTGGCGTCTGAACGGTGAAAAGACGTTCATTTCCAATGGGTCAATTGCCGATATTCATGTGATCTTCGCTCGCACCGGCGAGGCGCCGGGCGCCAAGGGCCTGTCGGCGTTTCTGATGCCGGCCGATGCCGCTGGGCTTGAGGTGGTCGAGCGGATCGACGTAATGGCCCCCCATCCGCTGGCGCGCCTGCGCCTGACCGACGTGCGTCTGCCCGGCGCGGCCTTGATTGGCGAGGCGGGCGCCGGGTTCCGCATCGCCATGTCGGTTCTCGATCATTTCCGCCCCACGGTCGGCGCGGCGGCCCTCGGCTTTGCCCGCCGGGCGCTGGACGAGGCGCTGGCGCGGGTGCGCAGGCGGCGGGTGGGTGGCGCGGCGCTTGCCGAATTGCAGATGGTGCAGGGCCATCTCGCCGACATGGCACTCGAGATCGACGCCGCCGCGCTCCTTGTCTATCGCGCCGCCTGGGCCAAGGACGCGGGCGCGGCCCGGATCACCCGTGAGGCGGCGATGGCCAAGCTTTACGCGACCGAGGCGGCGCAGAGGGTGATCGACATGGCGGTGCAGCTTCATGGCGGAGACGGGGTGCGGCAGGGTGTCGCCGTGGAACATCTTTACCGCGAGATCCGAGCGCTGCGTATCTACGAGGGCGCCTCGGACGTTCAGCGCGTCGTTATCGCAAGGGGGCTTCTGGCATGACCTACCGCCGCACCATCGCCGTCGAGTTCAACCATTGCGATCCGGCCGGCATCGTCTTCTACCCGCGCTATTTCGAGATGACCAATTCGGTCACCGAGAACTTCTTTGCCGAGGCGGTCGGGCGTTCCTATGCGCAGATGACCATGCGCGACGGCAACGGCGTGCCGACGGTGAAGCTCGACGCGACCTTCCGGGCGCCCTCGCGGCTGGGCGACCGGCTGGATTTCACGCTCGAGGTCACGAGGGTCGGGGCCAGCTCGGTCACGCTCGCCATCGCGGCGCGGGGCGGGGACGAGCTGCGGATGGAGGCGGCCTTGACGCTGGTGTGGATCGGGCCCGGGGGGCGGGCGGCCCCCTGGCCCGCCGACATGCGCGCGCGGCTGGAGGCGGAAATGGCGGAGGGAGGCGCGCAATGAGCGAGCATGGGCATGAGTTCCTGCATCCGAAGGGCTGGAAGGCCACGCCCGGCTATTCCTGCGGGGTGGCGGCCAGGGGGCGGATGATCTTTCTCGGTGGTCTGATCGGCTGGAACGCCGAACAGGAGTTCGAGACCGACGATTTCGCCGGACAGGTGCGGCAGGCGCTGGAGAACATCGTGGCGGTGCTGGCCGAGGGGGGCGCGCGGCCCGACCATATCGTGCGCATGACCTGGTACGTCACCGACAAGCGCGAATACATGGGGGCGCTGCGCGAGATAGGTTCAGCTTACAAGGCATTGATCGGACGCCATTATCCTGCGATGGCGCTGGTGCAGGTGGCGGGGCTGGTCGAGGACCGGGCCAAGGTCGAGATCGAGGTGACGGCGGTGGTGCCCGAGTGACGGACACCCGGCGGAAGGGAGAGCCGCCGGCCGAATGGAATGGGAGAGAAAAAGATGCTGGGACCATCCGCGCATGTCGACACGTTCACCCGCGACCGGCTGCCGCCTGAAAGTGACTGGCCGGACCTGCGGCTGGAGGGATTCGATTACCCCGAACATCTGAATGCCGCGGTCGAACTGACCGAGCGGATGGTCGAGCGGGGCTTTGGCGACCATACCGCGCTGATCGGCAACGGCCGCCTGCGCACCTACAAGGAACTGGCGGACTGGTCGAACCGGATCGCCCATGCCCTGGCCGAGGATTATGGCGTAAGGCCCGGAAATCGCGTGCTCATCCGGTCTGCGAACAACCCGGCGATGGTGGCCTGCTGGCTGGGCGCGACAAAGGCGGGCGCGGTGGTGGTGAACACCATGCCGATGCTGCGGTCGGGCGAACTGGCGAGGATCGTCGACAAGGCCGAGGTCAGCCATGCGCTGTGCGACACGCGCCTCATGGAGGAACTGGTCGCCTGCGCCAAGGGTTCCAGTTTTCTGAAAACCGTGATCGGGTTCGACGGCACCGCCAATCACGACGCCGAGCTGGACCGGATCGCCCTGTCGAAGTCGGTGCGCTTTCGGGCGGTGGCCACCGGGCGCGACGACGTGGCGCTTCTGGGCTTCACCTCGGGCACGACCGGCGAGCCGAAGGCGACGATGCATTTCCACCGCGACATCCTGATCATCGCCGACGGCTATGCGCGCGAGGTGCTGAAGGTCACGCCCGAGGATGTGTTCGTGGGCTCGCCGCCCCTGGCCTTCACCTTCGGCCTCGGCGGGCTGGCGGTCTTTCCCCTGCGCTTCGGGGCGGCGGCGGCGCTTCTGGAACAGGCGACGCCCGCCAACATGATCGAGATCATCGAGACCCACCGCGCGACGGTTTGCTTCACGGCGCCAACGGCTTACCGGGTGATGCTCAAGGCGATGGCCGAGGGCGCGGACCTGTCGTCCCTGCGCGCCGCGGTCAGCGCCGGCGAGACCTTGCCCGCCCCGGTCTACGAGGAATGGATGGCGCGGACCGGCAAGCCGATGCTGGACGGGATCGGCTCGACCGAGATGCTGCACATCTTCATCACCAACCGCTTCGACGATCACCGTCCGGCCTGCACCGGGCGCCCGGTGACCGGCTATGAGGCCAGGATCGTCGGCGAGGATGGCGCCGAATTGCCCCACGGCGAGGTGGGCCGTCTGGCGGTGCGCGGGCCGACCGGCTGCCGCTATCTGGCCGACGAGCGGCAGCGCAAGTATGTGCAGGACGGCTGGAACATCACCGGCGACGCCTTTCGTCAGGACGCGGAGGGCTATTTCCACTTTGCCGCGCGCAACGACGACATGATCGTCAGCGCCGGCTACAACATCGCCGGTCCCGAGGTCGAGGCCGCACTTCTGTCCCACGCCGCGGTGCTGGAATGCGCGGTGGTGGGTGCGCCCGACGACGAGCGGGGCCAGATCGTCGAGGCCCATGTCGTCCTGGCCAAGGGTCACGAGGGAAATGCGCTGATGGTCAAGCTGTTGCAGGACCATGTGAAGGCGGTGATCGCGCCCTACAAATATCCCCGCCGTGTGTTGTTCGCCGCGGCGCTGCCCAAGACGGCGACCGGCAAGATCCAGCGGTTCCGCCTCAAGGAGGGGCGCGGCTGAGAGGGGCGCGCCAGCCGGTTTGTGGCGGATGATGCGACAAAGGCGGCGGCGCCGCGCGATCTTCGGCGCGGATCGCACAATTTGGCGATTCCGACAGGCAGACTGTTGATTGCAAACGGATTTCCCGGCATTGATCCGATCGCCCCCTGCTGGCCGGCGTCCGTGATCGGGCGCGTCGGGGTGTGGGTGGAATGAGGCAGCGGGGTCGGGATTTCAGGCTTTGACGACGACATTTTCCGAACCCTCGCGCTGTGCCGGCTGCGGTGCGCCTCTCGATCTGACAATGCTCGACACGCTGTCGCTGCACGCGGGGGCGCCGGTGGAGCGGCTCGCGGTCTGCCGCGCCTGCTGGCTTTGCCAGGGCCCCGGTGAGGGAAGGGCTGGCGGGGCGGGTGCGGAAGCCTCGGAAAGCTGGCTGGCCCATTGCCGGCGACTCGCGATCGGCCTGATGGCCGAGATGCGCCTCGGCCCGCGCTCGCTGGTCGCAGGGGCCGGGCCGGGGGCGGGCACCCTGCTCGACTTCTTCCGCGGCGCGGGGGTTCCGGTTCGCGATCTCGGCGGCGCTCTGCCCGCGGACTGGCGGCCGGGGCATGGGCGCCCGCCCGACCTGATCTGCGCGCTCGACGGGCTGGCGCGGACGCGCGACCCGAACGGGTTCGTCGGAGGCCTTGCGGCGATGATGGAGGGGGATGCGGTCTGCATGATCGAGGTGCCGCACCTTCTGGCGCTGATCTCCGGGGTTCAGATCGACCGGATCGGGCCGGCGTTTCCGCTGCATCTGTCGCTGCTCGCGCTCGAGCCGCTGTTCGCCCGTGCCGGGCTGCGGCTTTTCGATGCCTGCGAGGTTGCGGTGCAGGGCGGCAGCCTGCGCATCCGGGCCTGCCGCGAGGGGGCAGCGTACCCGGTGCGGCCGGGGCTGGCGCAGGTCAGGGCGCGCGAGGCGGCGGCGGGGCTGGACAGCGCCGCAGGCTACGCGGGCTTTGCCGCACGCGCGGCGCGGGCGCGCGACGGGCTGATCGACTTTCTCACCTCGGCCCATCATGGGCGCAAGACCGTGGCCGCCTTTGGCGCCCCCTGCCGGGTCGCGGCGCTTCTGGCCAACTGCGGCGCCGATCCCGCGATGATCGCCTATTCGGCCAGCGAGGGGGGAGATGGCGCCCGCCTTTCGGGCACCGCCGTCCCCGCCTTCGGCAGCGACGAGCTGCGCCGCCGCCGCCCGGATTTCGTGCTGATCCTGCCCGAGTCGGACCCGGCCGAGGTGATGGGCCGCCTTGCCGACCTGCGCCGGGCGGGGACGCGCCTCGTCACCGCGTTGCCGGTGGTCAGCGTCACGGCCTGACGGGCCCGGGCCTCCTGGCGGGCGCCTGTCCCTCGGCAAGACCGGACAGCACTTTTGCCCGACGGGCTCTGGGCACTGGACCTTTCGGCCCGGCCTTCCTATAGAGGGGCAGCGTCCGACCCAAGCGGAGAGAGAGAATGAATTTCCTGCTGCGCCTCTTGACCTGGTGGAACGGGCAGACGCTTGGAACCCAGCTTTTCACCCTGCGGCGCGGCCAGAAGGTCGGCGAGGATGCGCAGGGCAACCGCTACTACCAGACCCGCGACGGCAAGCGCCGCTGGGTGATCTACAACGGCGAGTCCGAGGCGAGCCGCATCTCCCCCGACTGGCATGGCTGGCTGCATTTCACCTGGAACGAGCCTCCGACCCAGGCGCCGCTGAAGCACAAGCCCTGGGAACTGCCGCACCAGGAGAACCTGACCGGCACGCCCCTGGCCTATGTGCCCCCCGGCTCGATCCGCCGTGCCGTCCCGGCCGAGCGCAGCGACTACGAAGCCTGGTCGCCCGAGCAGGGTTGAGCGGGCAGGGCTGAGCAGGCAGGACAGACCGGATCATGGCGGAAAACCTTACCGAAGTGCTGACGGGGGCGGGCGTCCTGGCGGTGGCGATCGGCTTTGCCGCCTATGCCGGCCTTGCCGGAACCGTCGGGCGCACCGGCGGCAGCTATCCGCTGCACGCCAGCTTCCGTTCGGTCGACGGGGTGTCGGTGGGCACCGAGGTGCGCATGGCCGGGGTCAAGATCGGCGCGGTGACCGGGCTGGCCCTCAACCCCAAGACCTATCTGGCCGATACATCGTTCACCGTGAAGGACGGGATCGAGATTCCCGACGACAGCACGGTGCTGATTTCTTCCGAAGGGCTGATGGGCGGCAATTTCGTCGAGATCCAGCCCGGCGGCAGCCCGACGAACTATGCGGCGGGCGCCGAGATCGAGGACACCCAGGGCGCGGTCGGGCTGATCCAGCTTCTTCTGAAGTTCGTGGGCAAGGCGGCCAGCGGCGACGGCGCCAAGGACCAGCCGGCGGGCGGCGCGGAGAGCGCCCCGTGATCCGGCGGCCCCTGGCGGCGGCGGTGCTGCTGACGCTGGCGCTTGCCCTGCCTGCGGCGGCGCAGGACGCCACCGACGTCCCGCTTCCGACCGAACCGGCACCCGACGCGGCGCAGACCCCGGCAGCGCCGGTGGCCGCGCAACCGGCGGCTTCGGCGGCCGAGGCACCCGGCGCGGTGCTGCGCGGGCTGGACAAGATGGCGGGCGCCACCACCGACCTGACGGTCAGGAACGGCGAGACGGCGGACTACGGGACGCTGAAGGTCACGGTCTCGGACTGCCGCTATCCGCAGGGCGACCCGGCGGCCGACGCCTGGGCGCACCTGACCATCGCCGACCGGTCCGGCAAGGCGCTTTTCGACGGCTGGATGATCGCCTCGAGTCCGGCGCTGTCGGCGCTTGACCATCCGCGCTACGACATCTGGGTCATCCGCTGCATCAGCAACTGAGGCGAGGGAATGCCCGGCGCGGCAAACTCCGCGGCCGGGCCCTCGAGCGCCGCCGCCAGCCGCCGCAGATAGTCCGCCTGCGCGATCTCGATCCCGCCCAGCGAGGCGAGATGCGGGGTCAGGAACTGGGTGTCGAACAGCGCGAACCCGGCTTGCCGCAACCGGTCCACCAGGAAGGCCAGCGCGACCTTCGAGGCGTCGGTCTCGCGCGAGAACATGGTCTCGCCGCAGAAGACCCGCCCCAGCGTCACCCCGAACACGCCGCCGACCAGCCGCCCCTCGCGCCGGACCTCGAGCGAATGGGCATGGCCCATCCCGTGCAGCTGCCGGTAGAGGGTGGCGAGCGGGCCGTTGATCCAGGTCTCGGGCCGGTCGGCACAGGCGGCGACCACGGCGGCAAAGTCGCGGTTGACCGCGATCTCGGCACCGCCCTGCCGGATGCGGCGCGCCAGAGAACGCGAGACATGAAACCCGTCGAGCGGCAGGATCCCGCGCTGCCGCGGCTCGACCCAGTGCAGATCGGCGCTGTCGCGGGTCTCGGCCATCGGAAAGATGCCGCGGGCGTAGGCGGCGAGCATCCGCTCGGGCGTCAGGCCGGCGCCCTGGCCCCTCATCTTGGCCGAGGTCTCCGCAGCGCCGCGGGGCGGCACCCCCCGGCCCGGCCCCGGCCCGTCAGCCGTAGGTGCGCGCCAGCCATTTTTCCAGCCAGTGGATCGAATAGTCGCCCGAGCGGATGTCGGGTTCCTCGAGAAGGGCGTGGAACAGCGGCACCGTGGTCTCGACTCCCTGGCCGTCGACGATCAGCTCGGACAGGGACCGCTTCAGCCGCGCCAGCGCCTCGGTCCGGTCGCGGCCGTGGACGATCAGCTTGCCGATCAGGCTGTCGTAGTAGGGCGGGATGACATAGCCGTCGTAGAGCGCGCTGTCCATGCGCACGCCAAGCCCGCCGGGGGCGTGGAACTGGGTGACCTTGCCGGGGCGGGGGGCGAAGTCGGGAAGCTTCTCGGCATTGATCCTGACCTCGATCGCATGGCCGCGGATCGAGAGCGCCTCCTGGCGGAACTCCATCGGCAGGCCGGCGGCGACGCGGATCTGCTCGCGCACCAGATCGACATCGAAGATCGCCTCGGTCACCGGATGCTCGACCTGGAGACGGGTGTTCATCTCGATGAAATAGAACTCGCCGTCCTCGAAAAGGAATTCGATGGTGCCGGCGCCGATGTAGTTGATCGCCGCCACCGCCTCGGCGCAGGTCTTGCCGATCCTTGCCCGCGTCTCGGGGCTGATGACCGGCCCCGGCGCCTCCTCGAACACCTTCTGGTGGCGGCGCTGCAAGGAACAGTCCCGCTCGCCCAGATGCACCGCGCGGCCCTTGCCGTCGCCGAAGACCTGAATCTCGACATGGCGCGGCCGCTGGAGATATTTCTCGATATAGACCTCGTCGTTGCCGAAGGCGGCCTTGGCCTCGGAGCGGGCGGTGCGGAAGGCGATCTCGAGCTCGCTTTCGTCGCGCGCCACCTTCATGCCGCGCCCGCCGCCGCCGGCGGTGGCCTTGATGATGACCGGATAGCCGATCGCCGCCGCGACGCTGCGCGCCGTGGCCATGTCGGGGACGCCGCCGTCCGAGCCGGGCACGCAGGGCACGCCCAGGCGCTTCATCGTGTCCTTGGCGGTGATCTTGTCGCCCATGATGCGGATGTGTTCCGCCGTCGGGCCGATGAAGGTGATGTTGTGATCCTCGAGCACCTGCACGAAGGCGGCGTTCTCGGACAGGAACCCATAGCCGGGATGGATGGCCTCGGCCCCGGTGATCTCGCAGGCCGAGACGATGGCCGGCACCGACAGGTAGGACTGGGACGAGGGATTGGGGCCGATGCAGACCGACTCGTCGGCCATGCGCACATGCATGGCGTCGGCGTCGGCGGTGGAATGGACGGCAACCGACTGGATGCCCATTTCCTTGCAGGCGCGAATGACCCGGAGCGCGATCTCGCCCCGGTTGGCAATCAGGATTTTCTTGAACATGCCGGCTCTCCGCGGCTCATTCGACGATGAGAAGCGGCGCGCCGAATTCGACGGGGGTGCCGTCGTCGACGAGGATGCGCTTCACGGTGCCGGCACGCGGCGAGGGGATGTGGTTCATCGTCTTCATCGCCTCGATGATGAGAAGGGTCTGGCCCTCCTTCACCTGGTCTCCGACCGCGATGAAGGCGGCGGCGCCCGGTTCGGGCGACAGATAGCAGGTGCCGACCATCGGCGAGGCGACGACGCCGGGATGCCCGGCCGGGTCGCCCGAGGCGGGGGCCGCAGCCGCCGGCGCGCCGGGGACATGGGGGGCGGGTGCGGCCTGGGCCGGGGCCGCGGGGGCCGCGATCACCGTGGGGGCGGCGGCCTGGGCCGCATATTTCGACACGCGCACGTTCAGGCTGTCATTGTCGCCGTATTCGCGCTTGACGCTGATCTCGGCCAGTTCGTTCTTGTTCAGAAGTTCGGCCAGCGCCTGAATGAAGGCGACATCGCTGTCATGGGGCTTGTCTGTCATGAAGTCCTCTGAGGATCCTGTCTCTCGGCCCGTCATTCAAGCGCGGGCTTTTGCGTTCCCCCCGTATACGCGTTCGGCCCCAGAGTGAAAAGCCGCCTTCTGTCCGGCCGGGCGGCGCGGGCAAAGGCCATGAGCGCGTGCCGCCGAGACGGCCAGCGCCGGAGCGCGATGCGGGAAGGGGCGGGGCCGGAGAAGGCTGGCGTCAGAACGGGATGTCGTCGTCCTGGGCGGAATGCGCCCCGACCGCCGCCGGGCCGCCCCGGTCGCCATAGCCGCCCGACCGGCCGCCGCCCTGGAATGTGTCGCCGATGTCGTCGGGACCGGGCTGGCTGCCGCCGCCGTCGCGGCCGTCAAGGATGGTCAACTCGCCCCGGAACTGGCGCAGCACCACCTCGGTCGTATAGCGGTCCTGGCCCGACTGGTCCTGCCACTTGCGGGTTTCGAGCTGACCCTCGACATAGACCTTCGATCCCTTGCGCAGATACTGCTCGGCGACCTTGGCGAGGTTTTCGTTGAAGATCGCCACCGAATGCCATTCGGTGCGCTCCTTGCGCTCGCCCGTGGCCTTGTCGCGCCAGGTTTCCGAGGTGGCGATACGCAGGTTGCAGACCTTGCCGCCGTTGCCGAAGGTCCGCACCTCGGGGTCACGGCCCAGATTGCCGACCAGAATGACCTTGTTCACCGATCCCGCCATGACATCCTCGCCGCGATTCTCGTTTGCCCCGTTAGAGCATCAGCCCGGGGTTAATGGAAGGTTGAAATCTGCGCCCGTCCGGCCGGCAAATGGGACTGGAGCCGAGACCGGTTCCCCCCTATAGTGCCGCCGCCGGAACAAGGGACAGGCGAAAGCGAATGCAACGCAGAAGACTGCGGCGGGCATGTGCGGGCGCGGCGCTGGCCGCCTTGTGCGCCTCGGGCGCGTTTGCCGACGGGCTTGTCCTGCCCAAGACCCTCACCCGGTCGAAATCGTCGCGCAACCTGCTTCTGTCACAGCAGCTCGCGGTGCTCGACACGCGGGCGGCGCAGGAATATTCCGCCTCGGCCCGGCTGACGCCGCGCGGGCAGGGCGGGGGCGCCACGGTCCTGCCCGGCTACAACGGCCGCTACCGAGGCGCCTTCATGGAGACGGCGCGGGCGGCGGCGCGGCGCTACGGCATCCCCGAGGATCTGTTCCTGCGCCTCGTCCAGCATGAATCGGGCTGGAACAGCGGCGCGGTCTCGCCCAAGGGGGCGACCGGCCTTGCCCAACTCATGCCCGAGACCGCCGACCGGCTGGGTGTGGACGAGACCAACCCGCACGAGAACCTCGAGGGGGGCGCGCGCTATCTGCGGATGATGTACGACCGGTTCGGCGACTGGCGGCTGGCGCTTGCCGCCTATAACGCCGGCCCCGAGGCGGTCGAGAAATACGGCGGCGTGCCGCCCTATGCCGAAACCACCGCCTACGTGCGGGCGATCAGCGGCAGCTGAGGCGGGACGGCCGTGCTATTGGAGCACCGCCCTGGCAAGCTGTAACCCGCCGCCGCCAGCGCGAGGCAATGGCTTCGCGCGCCCCCGGCCCCTTACTCCGCCTCGGCCCCCGGCAGGATGAAGCGGCGCTGGCCGGCGCTGTCGGTCAGCATGTAGTCGCGCGGGATGCCGCGGGTGGCGCGCGCCCAGGGCGACTGGCGGATGCGCTGAAGGTGGGCGTCGAAGTCGGCGCGGCAGGCAAAGACCTCGCGCACCGCGAAGCGCACCGGATCGGCCATCGAGCGCAGGACCTCGAACACGAGGCACCCTGGCTCGGCCCGGGTGGCGCGGATATGGTCGGGAAGGAGGGCGGCCACGCGGTCGCTCTCGTCGAGCGAGCGGCAGATCAGAAATCCTGTCAGGATCACCTGCGTCATGCGCCGACTAAAGCCGCTCGTGCCGCGGCTGGCAAGCGTTCCCGGGGGCGGGGATCAGCTGGCGGCGGCGGTCAGCGACTGGGGGGCGCTGGCCTCCTCGTCCGCAGGCGCGGCGTCCAGCCGGTCGGCGCGGCGCAGAGCCGGGAACATCCTTGCCCAGGCGCCGGTCACGATCATCGTGCCGATGCCGCCGAAGACCGCGGCGCCGACCGGCCCGAGGAAGCGCGCCGCCACCCCGCTCTCGAACTCGCCAAGCTCGTTCGAGCCCGAGATGAAGAGGCCCGACACCGACGAGACGCGCCCGCGCATGTGGTCGGGCGTCACGATCTGCACCAGGGTCTGGCGGACGAAGACCGACACCATGTCGGCGGCGCCGAGGACGGCCAGCGCCGCGATCGACAGGACCATGCTTTTCGACAGGGCGAAGACCAGGGTCGCCATCCCGAACAGGCCCACCGCCCAGAACATCCGCCGCCCGGCGTGGCGCTTCAGGGGCCAGCGCGCCAGCCACAGCGCCATCAGCGTCGCCCCGATCGCGGGGCCCGAGCGGAGAAGCCCGAAGCCCGAGGGGCCGACCTGAAGCACGTCCGCCGCGAAGGCCGGCAGGAGCGCGGTCGCGCCGCCCAGGAGCACCGCGAACAGATCAAGCGAGATGGCGCCGAGGATGATCTTGTTGGTCCAGACATAGACCAGCCCCTCGCGGATCTGGGCCAGCGGGCTGCCGGGCTGGCGTTCGGGGGTGGTGTTGGCCCGCATCAGCATCAGGATCGCCAGCCCGCCCGCGTAAAGGACGGCGGTCACGGCGAAGGCGAGCGCGGCCGAAACCGCGCAGAGCATTCCGCCCAGCCACGGCCCGACGATCACCGCGCCCTGCCAGCTGAGCGACTTCAGCGAGATCGCCTGCGGCATGTCGGCCTTGGGCACCAGCATCGGCACCAGCGCCGAACTTGCCGGCGACAGGAAGGCGCGCGCCGCGCCGAAGACCGCGGCGATGGCGAAGATCGGGGCGAAGTCGGGACTGGGATGCAGCGCCAGAAGCGCAAGTCCGATCACGCAGAGGGTCTCGAGCGCGAGGCTGGCCATGACGATCAGCCGGCGGCTGACCCGGTCGGCCAGCGATCCGGCGAAGAGCGACAGGACGAAGAGCGGCAGGAACTGCGCCAGCCCGACCATGCCGACCAGAAAGGCGCTTTGTTCGATCGTCAGCGTGCCGCGCGCCAGCGTGTAGATCTGCCAGCCGATGCTGACCGCCTCGATCTGGACGCCGACGTTGACCAGCAGCATCGCCCCCCAGAACAGGCTGAAATCGCGGTGGCGGGCGAAGAAGCTGCTGGGGGCGAAGGGCATGTCCGCGATCCGGTGGAAGGACTCGGGCCACACCATGAGGGCGCGCGCGGCGGACCGCAAGGGCCGGCGCGACGGTGATCGGGGTTCGCCCTCACTCCAGTTCGATCGTCCCCGGCGGTTTCGAGGTGCAGTCGTAGAACACCCTGTTCACGCCCCGGACCTCGTTGATGATACGGGTGGCGGTTTCGCCGAGGAAGTTGTGGGTGAACGGGTAGTAGTCGGCGGTCATGCCGTCGACCGAGGTGACGGCGCGCAGGGCCAGCGCATAGTCGTAGGTGCGCCCGTCGCCCATGACGCCCACGGTCTTCATCGGCAGGATCGCCGCGAAGGCCTGCCAGATGTCGTCATAAAGGCCGTGCTTCCTGATCTGGTCGATATAGACCGCATCGGCCTGGCGCAGGATCGCCAGTTTCTCGCGGGTGATCTCGCCGGGGCAGCGGATGGCGAGGCCGGGGCCGGGGAAGGGGTGGCGGCGGATGAAGGGTTCGGGCAGGCCCAGTTCGCGGCCAAGGGCGCGGACCTCGTCCTTGAAAAGCTCGCGCAGGGGCTCGACCAGTTTCAGCCCCATCTTTTCCGGGAGCCCGCCGACATTGTGGTGCGACTTGATGGTGACCGAGGGACCGCCCGAGAAGGAGACGCTTTCGATCACGTCGGGGTAGAGCGTGCCCTGGGCCAGGAACTTCGCGCCGCCGACGGCGGTGGCGTGCTTCTGGAAGACGTCGATGAACAGTTTGCCGATGGTCTTGCGCTTGACCTCGGGGTCGGAGACGCCTTCGAGTGCCGACAGGAACAGGTCGCTCTCGTCGGCGTGGATCAGGGGAATGTTGTAGGTGTCGCGGAACATGGTGACGACCTGTTCGGCCTCGCCCTGGCGCAGGAGGCCGTGATCGACGAAGACGCAGGTGAGCTGGTCGCCGATCGCCTCGTGGATGAGGACGGCGGCAACGGACGAGTCGACCCCGCCCGACAGGCCGCAGATGACCTTCTGGCCGCCGACCTGATCGCGGATGCGGGCGATGGCCTCGTCGCGGTAGGCGCCCATCGTCCAGTCGCCCTTGAAGCCCGCAAGGCGCACGAAATTCTCGTAGAGTTTGGCGCCGTGCGGGGTGTGGTGCACCTCGGGGTGGAACTGGACGGCGAAGAAGCGGCGCGCGGGATCGGCGGTGACGGCGAAGGGGGCGTTGGGCGAGGTGCCGAAGACCGAGAATCCCGGCGCGATCCTCGACACATGGTCGCCGTGGCTCATCCAGACCTGTTCGTCGCCCTCCGCGAACCAGCCGTCGAGCAGCGGCAGGCGTTCGGCGGTGGGGGTGACGAAGGCGCGGCCGAACTCGGCGGTGCCGTGGCCGCCCTCGACCTTGCCGCCGAGACAGTGCATCATCACCTGCTGGCCGTAGCAGATGCCGAGGATCGGCACGCCCAGATCGAACACGCCCTTGGGCGGCATCGGCGCCCCTTCGGCGTAGACCGAGGCCGGCCCGCCCGAGAAGATCACCGCCCTGGGAGCGAAGCTCGCGAGAAATTTCTCGTCCACCCGGTTGAAAGGATGGATCTCGCAATAGACATTCAGTTCACGCAGCCGGCGGGCGATCAGTTGCGTGACCTGGCTGCCGAAGTCGATGATGAGTAGGCGATCATGCTGTGTCATGGCCGGGGAATATTGGTTTGAGGGTGGGCGCGCAAGAGGCGGGCCGAGGCGTTGGGGCCGCCATGCCTGACCGTCCGCATTCAGCCCGCCAAGGAAGTCGTTGATTGCCGCGAATTTCCTGCGCTAAGCTGGCCGGGCCGGGGGGTGAGAGATGGACGTTTTGACCACGACCGAAGGACAGAAGGGCCTGCCCCGCCATTTCGGCCGGGTGTTCGCGGTGGCCAGGACCCTGAACCGGGGGAGGCTGGATTTCGTCCTGCCCGACGGGCGGCGCTTCCGGGCCGAGGGGCGGGCGCCGGGCCATGCCGCCGAGTTGCGCGTCCACGACCCCGATGTTTTCGCCCGCCTCCTGCGCGAGGGCGACCTGGGGTTTTCCGAGGCCTACCTCGAAGGCGGCTGGTCCACCCCCGACCTCCAGACCTTCATGGATCTGGTCCATGACGGCAACCAGACGGTCTATGACGGCTTTCCGGGGATGGGGTTCGTGCGCGCCATCGAGCGGCTGCGCCACTGGATGAACGCCAACTCGCGCAGGCAGGCGCGCCGCAACATCGCCTATCACTACGACCTCGGCAACGAATTCTACGCGCTGTGGCTCGATGACACGATGACCTATTCCTCGGCCCTTTTCCGCACCGGGCAGGAAAGTCTCGAGACGGCGCAGCGCAACAAGTATGCGGCCCTCGTCGACCGGATCGGGGCGAAGCCGGGCGACCATGTGCTGGAAATCGGCTGCGGCTGGGGCGGCTTTGCCGAATATGCGGCGGGCGAGCGCGGGCTGAGGGTCACGGGGCTGACCATCAGCCAGGCCCAGCGTGACTTCGCGGTCGAGCGCATGGCGCGGGCCGGGCTGGCCGACCGGGTGGAAATCAAGCTTCTCGACTACCGCGACGAGCGCGGCCTTTATGACGGCGTCGCCTCGATCGAGATGTTCGAGGCGGTGGGCGAGAAATACTGGCCGGCCTATTTCCAGGCGGTGCGCGACCGGCTGAAGCCCGGGGGCAAGGCGGCGCTTCAGATCATCACCATCGAGGACCGCCGCTTCGAGATGTACCGCCGCGGCGTCGACTTCATCCAGAAGTTCATCTTCCCCGGCGGGATGCTGCCCTCGCCCGCTGCGCTGCGCGACGAGATCCGCCGCGCCGGCCTCGGGCTGATCGGCTCATTCGAGTTCGGCGAAAGCTACAGCCAGACCCTGCGCCGCTGGTACGACACCTTCAACGCCCGCTGGGACGAGGTCGCGCGGCTGGGGTTCGACCAGCGCTTCCACCGGATGTGGAACTTCTACCTGACCTCCTGCGCCAGCGCCTTCCGCTTTGCCAATTGCGACGTGACCCAGATCACCGTGGAAAGGCCGGTTTCCTGAATGCAGACCCCGATGCCGACCGCCTCGCGCCTGTTCGCGGCCCTTGCCTTCGCGCTCGTGGGCTTCTTCACCGCCGAAGTGTTCAAGCCGCACATGCCCGAGGGCACCCAGTTCGGCGCCTTCTCGCAGATCTCGGCGCTGATCGGCCTCGTCTCTGGCTGGCGGGTCCTTGGCCCCGAGACCGGGCGGGGGATGCTGCAAGCGGCCAACTCGGGGCTGAGGGCCGGACTGGTGATGCTGCTTCTCGGCCTGCTGATCTTCTCGACCGAGGAAATGATCGTGCTGGCCTTCCGCCGCACCTATCACGGGCCGATGGAGGCGATCGTCGGCATCGTCGCGCTGGCGGTGGGCTATCTGCGGCTTCTCTTCGCGCCCGACGTGCTGGCGGTGGTGATCGGCGGCAGCGTGCTGGCGGGCTGCCTCAGCGAATGGGCCGGGCGGCGCTGGAAATAGGCGGGCGGAATGGCCGATCTCTTCTTCTACGGCACGCTCTGCCATGCGCCGCTTCTGGCCTGCGTTCTCGGCCGCGCCCCCGACACCGCCCCCGCCGTCCTGCCCGGCCATTCGGTCTGGTGGGCGAAGGGCGAGGCCTTTCCGCTGATCGCCGAAGGGGGCGCGGGAGCGCGGGGCGTCCTCGTGCGCGGCCTGACCGGGGACGACCTTGCGCGGCTCGACTTCTACGAGGGCGGCTTCGGCTACCGGACACGCGACATGGCGGTGCGCGTTGCCGGCGGGGCCGAGGCGATGGCGCTGGTCTTCTTTCCCGACGCGGGCCTCTGGCAGCCGGGGGCGCCCTGGTCTCTGGACGACTGGGCCGGCCGCTGGGGGGCGACGGTCATCGAGGCCGCCGGTGATTTCATGGCGCAGTTCGGCTGTGCCGATCCCGTGCGCCTGCGCCGGCGCTATCCGCAGATGCTGACGCGGGCCGGCGCGCGGCTGCGGGCGCAGACGGCCCGCGCCGGTGCGGCCGAGCTGCGCCGCAGCCCCGCGCCCGATGATGTCGAGGTCGAGGCCCTTCACCATCCCTACAGCGCCTATTTCGCCGTCGAGGAGCGCGACCTGCGCTTCCGCCGCTTCGACGGAACGATGAGCGCCCCGGTCAACCGGGCGGTCTTCGTCTCGGGCGATGCGGCGGTCCTCTTGCCCTATGACCCGGTGCGCGACCGGGTTCTGGTGATCGAGCAGTTCCGCGCCGGGCCGCAGGCGCGCGGCGACGCGAACCCCTGGCTGATCGAGGCCGTCGCCGGCCGCATCGACGGCGGCGAGACCCCCGAGGAGGCGGCCCGCCGCGAGGCCGCCGAAGAGGCCGGCCTTCAGCTTGCCGCGCTGATCCCTGGTCCCAGCTACTATCCCTCGCCCGCCGCCAAGGCCGAATACCTCTATTCCTTCATCGGCATCGCCGACCTGCCGGACGGGGTGGCCGGAACCGGCGGGCTGGCGGCCGAGGCCGAGGACATCCGCAGCCATGTCATTTCCTTCGAGCGGCTGATGCGCCTCGCGGCCTCGGGCGAGATCGACAACGCGCCGCTTCTGATCCTCGCCCAGTGGCTTTCCGCCGAGCGGCCCCGCCTGCGCGCGGCCCGCGGGGCTTGAGCAATCCGGCGGCGCGGCCTAGGTATAGGGACCGCGACCGAGGAGAGGGCGAGCATGAAGGTTTACAGCGATCTGGCCGACGCCGTGGGCAAGACCCCGCTGATCCGCCTCAGGAAGGCCAGCGAGGCCACCGGCTGCGAGATTCTCGGCAAGGCCGAGTTCCTCAACCCCGGCCAGTCGGTCAAGGACCGGGCGGCGCTCTACATCATCAAGGACGCGGTGGCTAGGGGCCGGCTGAGGCCGGGCGGCACCATCGTCGAGGGCACCGCCGGAAACACCGGGATCGGGCTGGCGCTGGTCGGGGCCTCGATGGGGTTCAAGACCGTCATCGTCATCCCCGAGACGCAGAGCCAGGAAAAGAAGGACATGCTGCGGCTGGCCGGGGCCGAGCTGGTGCAGGTGCCCGCCGCTCCCTATTCGAATCCGAACAATTATGTCCGCTATTCCGGCCGTCTGGCCGAGCGGCTTGCACAAACCGAACCTAACGGGGCGATCTGGGCCAACCAGTTCGACAATGTCGCCAACCGCCAGGCCCATGTCGAGACGACGGCCCCTGAGATCTGGGAACAGACCGGCGGCACCGTGGACGGCTTCGTCTGCTCGGTCGGATCGGGCGGCACGCTGGGCGGCGTCGCGATGGGGCTGCAGCCCCGGGGCGTCAAGATCGCGCTCGCCGACCCGGAGGGCGCGGCGCTGCACAGCTTCTACACCACCGGGGTGCTCAAGGCCGAGGGGTCGTCGATCACCGAGGGGATCGGGCAGGGGCGGATCACCGCGAACCTCGAGGGGATTGCTCCCGACATGTCCTTCCGCATCCCCGATTCCGAGGCGCTGCCCATCATCTTCGATCTTCTCGCCGACGAGGGCCTGTGCCTCGGCGGCTCGTCGGGCATCAATGTCGCGGGCGCGATCCGCATGGCGCGGGTCATGGGGCCGGGCCACACGATCGTGACCGTCCTGTGCGACTACGGCAACCGCTATCAGTCCAAGCTTTTCAATCCCGAATTCCTGCGCGCCAAGAACCTGCCGGTGCCGGGCTGGCTGGAGCGCGCGCCGCAGGATCTGCCCGGGGTGTTCGAAGGGTGATGGGCGCGATCCGCCGGCTGGGCCTGTTGGCGGGGCTCATGCTGGCCCTCGTGTCGGTACTGCCCGGGACCGGCGCGGCGCCGGCCCTCGCCCAGGCCGCAGCACCCGCCAAGGCCGACCAGGCGCCCCCCGACTACATCGCCTGGGAGGCCGACGCCCAGTCGGCCGAGGATGTGATCGCGGCAGCGCGGGCCTCGACCAAGGCGCTTGAGGAGATGCGCGCCCGCATCGTCGACTGGCGCGGCCGCTTCGAGGCGGCGAAGGGCGTGAACGGCCCGCAGATCGACACGCTGAAGAACCAGATCGCGGCCCTCGGGCCCGCACCCGCCGACGGTGCGACCGAGGCCCCCGAGATCGCGCAGCGCCGGCGCGACCTGAACGACAACCTTTCGAAGATGCAGGCTCCCGGCCTGGCGGCGGTCGAGGCCTTCAGCCGCGCCGACGGGATCGTCCGCCAGATCGACGCGCTGATCCGTGCCCGCCAGGCCAGCGCCCTTCTGATGCTGATGCCGTCCCCGGCCAACCCGCTGCACTGGCCCTCGGGCGCGGCGGTGCTGACCCAGGGCATGAACACGCTCTGGGACGAGGTCGGGCAGGCCTGGGCCAACCCCGCCCGCCAGATCGAGCTGCGCAACCACCTGCCGCTGATCGCGGTCTGGCTGGCGCTGGCGGGCCTGCTGCTGGTGCGCGGACCGGGGTTCATGGAGGCGCTCTCGCGCCGGCTGCAGAAGCGGCTGGCGCTTCGGGCGCGCAACATGGTGGTGGCGCTGGTCTCGCTGGGGCAGATCGTGCTGCCGGTGGCCGGGATGGTGCTGCTGGTGGCGGCGATCCTGCAATCGGGCATGACCGGGCCGCGCCTCGAGGCGCTGGTGCGCGCTCTGCCGCCGGCGGCCTTCTCGTTCTTCGCGGCGCTCTGGCTGGCGACGAGGCTTTTCCCGAACGAGGATCAGGCCGCGGGCCTGCGCCTGACCGACCGGCCCGCCTCGGCCCGGCTTTACGCGACGCTCATCGGCTTCATGGTCGCGGCCGAGGATTTCCGCCGCGCCTTCACCACCGACGTGCGTCCGCCCCTGTCGCAGGCCGCCCAGGCCGTGTGGCTGGCGCCGGCGGTCTGCATCGTCGCCGTCTTCGTCTTTCGCCTGGGGATGCTCTTGCGCCGGGCCGGGCAGGGGCAGGGCGCGGCGCTTGGCGAGGCGCTGCTCTTCCGCACGCGGCTGGTGGCGCTCGCGGGCCTGGCGCTGGTCGCGGTGTCGCTCGCCGCGCCGGCGCTGGCGCTGGTCGGCTATGTCGCGGCGGCCAACGCCCTGATCTGGCCGGCGATCGGTTCGGTCGCGCTGGCCGGGGTCATCATCCTTGTCCAGCGCTTCCTGGCCGACCTCTATGTGCTCGTCACCCGCTCGGGCGACGAGGGGCGCGAGGCGCTGGTCCCGGTCCTGACGGGCTTTCTCCTGGCTCTGGCCGCGCTGCCGCTTCTGGCCCTGATCTGGGGCGCGCGCCCGTCGGATCTCAGCGAGGCCTGGGCGCGCTTTCAGGCGGGCGTCTCGCTGGGCGGGGTGCAGATATCGCCGACCGCGCTCCTGACGCTCGGGGCGGTGTTCACGCTGGGCTACATGCTGACCCACCTGGTCCAGAGCGCGATGCGCACCTCGGTCCTGCCGCGCACCCGGCTGGACAAGGGCGCGCAGAGCGCGGCGGTGGCAGGGATCGGCTATGTCGGGCTGGCGCTCTCGTGCCTTGCCGCGGTGACGGCGGCGGGGATCAACCTCTCGGGCCTCGCCATCGTCGCCGGTGCCCTCTCGGTCGGCATCGGCTTCGGCCTGCAGAACATCGTCCAGAACTTCATCGCCGGCATCATCCTGCTGATCGAGCGTCCGATCTCCGAGGGCGACACGATCGAGGTCGCCAACAAGACCGGCACGGTCCAGTCGATCTCGGTGCGCTCGACCCGGCTCATGACCGGCGATCAGGCCGAGGTGGTGGTGCCGAACGGCGAATTCATCTCGGGGATAGTCACCAACTGGACGCGCGAAAGCCTGAAGGGCCGCCTGATCCTGCCGGTCACGGTCGCCTACGGCAGCGACACCCGCAAGGTCGAGGCGATCCTGCGCGACATCGTCAATGCCCAGCCCCTGGTGCTGATCGACCCCGAGCCCTCGGTCCTCTTGACCGGGTTCGCGCCCCAGGGCCTGGCGTTCGAGGTGCGCGCCATCCTGTCGGACCTGAACTTCAAGCTGGACGTGCAGTCCGAGATGAACCACCAGATCATCGAACGCTTCGCCGCCGAGGGCATCCGCATTCCCTTCGGCTACCAGGAGATCGTCGTGCGCGGCGGGGGGACGGGCGAGGGGGCAGAGGCCCGTCCGGCGCCGGCGGGGGTCGCGGTTCGCGGGCGGGTCCATGCCGCCCGGCCCGGCAGCCGCGGCCGTGTCGTCCGGCCCGACCTCATCAACAACGACCCGGCGAGCGACCCTGACGAGAACGAGGAGCTGCGCTGACCGCCCCTCTCGGGCACCCCGCTCTCCCGGCAACGCCCCGCACAAATTCCCGGTGAGCGGCTGAAACCCCTTGAAACTTTCTGTCAGCCATCCATAGTCACGCGGCACTTCGCCACTGAGTCTGGGACGGCTCGCGGGTGGCGAAGCCTGGGGAGCATCGGCCTGCCAGCCGGTGCGTTATAATGGAGCGAATGGGTGCCGGCGCACCTGAATGCACCAAGAAAAGACCCGAAAATGCCCCTGAAGGCATCCGGGCGGAGCTGAACAGCATATGTTGAATCCCGAAACGGCCCTTGGCGAAGGGTCTGATGGCGACGCCGCCCTTGGCGAGGAAAACGGTCATGCCCACAAGCAGGGCCTGGCCGCGCTGACCCTGGGTGCGATCGGCGTCGTCTATGGCGACATCGGCACCAGCCCGCTCTACGCGATGCGCGAGGCCCTGCGCCCGGTCGCGGCCGACGGGCTGGAGCGGATCGAGGTCCTGGGCGTCGTGTCGCTTCTGGTCTGGACGCTGATGCTGATCGTCACGGTCAAGTATGTGATGATCCTCCTGCGTGCCGACAACCACGGCGAGGGGGGCATGCTTGCGCTTTACGCGCTGACCCGTCTGGCGATCGGGCGGCGGTCCTATGTCGTCCTCGGCCTCGGGATCGCCGGGGCCGCGCTCTTCTTCGGGGATTCGGTCATTACGCCGGCCGTCTCGATCCTGTCGGCGGTCGAGGGGATCGAACTGGTCGCCCCCAGTTTCGACCGCTTCATCATTCCGGTGACGATCGGCATCATCCTCGCGCTCTTCCTGATCCAGCGCCACGGCACCCATTCGATCTCGAAGTTCTTCGGGCCGGTGATGACGGTCTGGTTCCTGGTCATGGGGATATCGGGCGCGGGACAGCTGTCCCACGACCTCGGGATGCTGGCCGCGTTCAACCCCTATTACGGATTCGCCTTCCTTGCCCAGCACGGGCTGGGCGCCTTCTTCGTGATGGGGGCGATCTTCCTGGCGGTGACCGGGGCCGAGGCGCTTTACGCCGATCTCGGCCATTTCGGCCGCCCGCCGATCCGCAATGCCTGGTTCGCGCTGATCTTCCCCGCGCTGATCCTGAATTACCTGGGGCAGGGGGCGCTGGTGCAGCGCAACCCCGACTCGCTTGTCAACCCGTTCTTCTTCATGGTTCCGGCTTCGACGCTGCCTGCCTTTGTGGCGCTGGCCACGGTCGCCACCATCATCGCCTCGCAGTCGGTGATCTCGGGGGCCTTCTCGCTGGCGCGCGCCGCGGTGCAGCTGGGCCTCCTGCCGCGCCTGTCGATCATCCACACCTCGGGCAGCCAGAGCGGGCAGATCTACATCCCCGCGGTGAACTGGATGCTGATGTGCGGCGTCCTCGCCTTCGTGCTGAACTTCCGCTCATCCGAGGCGCTGGCCTCGGCCTACGGCATCTCGGTCACCGGGGCGATGGTGGTGGACACGATCATGGGGATCATCTACGCCCACCGCGGCTGGCGCCTGTCGTATGTCGCGATCCTGCCGCTGGCGGTGCCGCTCCTCGGGCTCGAGACCACCTTCTTCGTCTCGAACATGACCAAGTTCTTCCACGGCGGCTATGTGCCGGTCGCCCTTGGCGTCACCATCGCCGTCCTGATGTATTCCTGGTGGCGCGGCACCCAGCTGGCGATGGCCGCCGGCCACAAGCAGATGGTCGATCTCGACAGCTTCGCCCGCTCGATGCTGAAGTCCTCGGTCAACGTCGTGCCGGGAACCGCCTTCTTCCTGACCTCGGACCCCGATGCGGTGCCGCCGGCGATGCTGCACAACATCAAGCACAACCGCGTCCTGCACGAACGCAACATCATCCTGACCATCGAGACCGTGCGGGTGCCCACCGTCAACCAGCGCGACCGCGCCGACTACCGGCCGATCAACGAGCGTTTCGCCCGCCTGTCGCTGCGCTTCGGCTTCATGGAGACCCCGAACATCAGCCGCGCCCTCGGCAGCGCCCGCCGCGAGGGGGTGAAGTTCGACGTGATGACCACCTCGTTCTTCCTTGGCCGCCGCAAGGTGGTCCTGGGCGCAAGCTCGGGCCTCGCGCGGATCCTCGACCGGATCTTCATCGCGGTGGGCCGCTTCGGCGCCGACCCGAGCGAGTTCTACCAGCTGCCCCGCGACCGGGTGGTCGAACTGGGCGCGCGGATCTCGGTCTGAGCGGGGCGCGCCGCCCGCCCGCCGTCGACGGCGCGGGGCTCCGGCGAGCGGCCGGTCCGGCCGGACGGCCGCCGGCACGGACGGGAGGCGTCGCTCACGCGGCCGCCCCTCGCGCCAGCCGCCATTCCCCCTTGCCCCCGCCCCGAAACTGCCTGTAAAGAGCCGCCTACGGAGCGGTGGCCGAGTGGTCGAAGGCGCACGCCTGGAAAGTGTGTAGGCGGGGAACCGTCTCGAGGGTTCGAATCCCTCCCGCTCCGCCACTTGCACATTGCAAACTCGAAAACAGGTCCCTCGCGGGGCCTTTTTCTTTATGTGCCAAAGGGGTTTGCAGAGACCATCCGCCCTTCGGAGACTGGCCGACTGCGCGAGATCGGTCTCCGACGCCCGCCGTCTCTTTCCACCCGCCCCTCGCTCTGGGCGAGACGGATT
Organism: Pseudomonadota bacterium; assembly: GCA_018240425.1. GTDB lineage: Bacteria > Pseudomonadota > Alphaproteobacteria > Rhodobacterales > Rhodobacteraceae > TMP-24. The sequence goes on from JAFEFU010000055.1 coordinate 140,621, forward strand.
CAAAACCCCCATACATTTCAATGAACTGACGGGGGCGCGTTGCGCCCGTGTTTCGCTGGTTCCGGCTTGTCTCAAAGCAGATGGCGACGCGACACGGGCGGCGTGGTAAATGGTATGTCTTGCGGGTTTTGCGCGAAGTCTCTGATGACAAACGCAGTTTCGACCCCTAGCCTGGCGCGATGTCAAATGGGGCCTGGACAGATCAAGAGAACGACCTGATCGTCGCGGATTACTTCGCGATGCTGGCCGACGACGTCTCTGGCCGCCCTTACAACAAGGCCGAGCATCGGCGCGGGCTTCTGCCCCTGTTGAGTGATCGGTCCGAGGGATCGGTCGAGTTCAAGCACCAGAACATCAGCGCCGTGCTGAAGGGGCTGGGCGAGGACTGGATCCCGGGCTACAAGCCTGCCTTCAATTTCCAGATGACGTTGGTGGATGCCGTGGCGCGTTGGCTGGCGCTCAATCCGGCCTGGCTCGGCCGCCATTCGAGTTTAGGAGCGCCGACTGGCCTCGCGGAGGCACGGCCGATCTGGATCGGGCCGCCGCCCACCTTGTCGAACCAGCCGCCTCCGCAGGAGCTGGAGCAGATGCTGCATATCGCCCGCAAGTTCGATGTCGCGGCGAGAGACGAACGAAACCGGGCCCTCGGCCGTGCCGGTGAGGAACGCGTGCTGGCGCATGAACGTGCAGCCCTGAAATCAGCGGGGCGTGACGATCTTGCGCGGAATGTCCGGTGGGTTTCGGAGGAGGATGGCGATGGTGCCGGCTACGATATCGCGAGCTTCGCGACGGATGGCCGCCCGCGCCTGATCGAGGTGAAAACGACGAATGGCTGGGAACGCACACCCTTCCACATCAGCCGCAACGAGCTGGCCGTGGCCGAGGAGCGGCGCTCGGAATGGTCTCTGTTCCGGCTCTGGAACTTCGCGCGCGAACCGAAGGCGTTCGAGCTGCACCCGCCGCTGGACGCGCATGTCTCGCTGACCGCGACGTCCTTTCAGGCGAGTTTTCATTGAAGGTCAGCGAAATGCCCGCTCAGCCTGCTCCTGCCACGTCTCCCCGGCCAGAAAACACAGGTCGTAGAGGCTGACCGCCGACGCCTCGCGGCCGCAGGTCAGGCGTTTGAGCACCTCCGGCGCCAGATAGGCGAGGCGCAGCTGGCGGCTGACATGGCGTTCGGCCAAGCCGACGGCCTCGGCCAGTTCCTGGATCGTGGCGAACTCGCCTGCCTCCATGCGCCGCCACCAGCCCCATGCCCGTCCGATGGCGCGCAGGATGTGCGGGTCCTGCGTCTGATCCTCGCTCGGGCTGTAGTTGGCGGGCGGCATGATCTTGGGCCGCCCGTTCTTCTTGCGCAGTTTCAGGGGGATCAGCACACGGATCGTGTCGCTGCTTCGGGTCATTCGGCGGCCTCCATGTCACGCGGCGCGATCATTTCGCGGATGACGCCCGCGACTCCTTCGCGCCGGATGTCGACCTCGAGCCCGGCGGCGGTGACGGTGACGCGCCGAACCAGAAGCTGGATGATCCGCGCCTGTTCGAGCGGAAACAGCTGGGCCCAGAGCGTGTTGAAATCATGCAGCGCCGCGATGGCCTCGGCCTCGGATACCTGATCGCGCTTCAGCGCCGCCAGCACCTGCGTGACCACCTCGGGCGTCTGCAGAATGCGCCGGACCTCGGTGACGATGGCGTCCTCGACCATGCCCGCAGGCAAGCGGGTCGGTGCTTGATCGCCACCGCTGTCGTCCTCCGTCGTGCGGTTCTTGATCACGTCCATCGACACATAGTAGCGGTAGAGCTTGCCGCGTTTCTTGGTCGCGGTCGGGGTCATGGCCGCGCCGGTATCGGTGAAGATCAGCCCCTTCAGCGGCGCGGGCGTCTGCATGCGGCTGTTGCTGGACCGGGCGTGGCGGTTGCCCTGCAGGATCGCGTCGACCTGATCCCAGACCTTGTCGGTGACGATGGCCTCGTGCTCGCCCGGATAGGCCTTGCCCTTGTGGACGGCCTCGCCGCGATAGACGCGATTGCGGAGCACCCGATAGAGGTAGCCCTTGTCGATCAGCGTACCCTGCTTGCTGCGAAACCCCTCCCGCCGCAGCTCCTTCGCCAGCATCGTGGCCGAGCCGAGTTCGACGAACCGCTCGAAGATCCGGCGCACCGACGCGGCCTCAGTCTCGTTGATCACCAGCTTGCGGTCCTGCACATCGTAGCCGAGCGGCACATAGCCCCCCATCCAGATCCCGCGTTTGCGCGAGGCGGCGACCTTGTCGCGGATGCGTTCGCCGATGACCTCGCGTTCGAACTGGGCGAAGCTGAGAAGGATGTTCAGCGTCAGCCGCCCCATCGACGTGGTCGTGTTGAAGGACTGCGTGACCGAGACGAAGGTGACGCCGTTGCGGTCGAAGACCTCGACCAGCTTCGAAAAATCCATCAGGGCGCGGCTGAGGCGGTCGATCTTGTAGACCACGACCACGTCAATCAGCCCGTCGTCAATGTCGGCCAGCAACTGCTGAAGCCCCGGCCGGTCCAGATTGCCGCCCGAGAAGCCGCCGTCGTCATAGCGGTCGCGCGTGGCGACCCAGCCCTCGGATTTCTGGCTGGCGATATAGGCCTCGCAGGCCTCCCGCTGGGCGTCGAGGCTGTTGAATTCCATGTCGAGCCCTTCTTCGCTCGACTTGCGGGTGTAGATGGCGCAGCGCAGACGGCGGCCGGGGCGTGTGTTCATGTCCATGGTCAAACCTCCCGCGGTCGGACCTGCAGCCCGAAGAAGCGATAGCCGTTCCAGCGCACGCCGGTGATTTCCCGCGCGATGCCAGAGAGCGATTTGTACTTGCGGCCCTGCCATTCAAAGCCGTCCTTCAGCACGGTGATGATGTGCTCGACCCCGTTCCATTCCCGGATCAGCCGGGTACCAGCCACCGGATTGCGAGGATCCGCGATCTGGTTCTTGCGGCGAGAGACGCCCTCGACCTCGTCGGCAAGCAGGTCCAGCATGCGGCGGGTCTCGTGGTCGGGCCCGCCATAGGTCAGTTCCTGGAGGCGATATGCGATGCGTGCCTCGAGAAAGGCGCGGCTGTTGTTCGGCGCGGCGCTGCCGAGGAGCCGTTCCCATTCGGTCTTCAGCTCTTTCACCGACATGGCCTTGAGCGCGGCGATACGCGACAGGACGCTTTGGTCCAGGCGGGCGTCCTGCCCGGGCTTGGGCGGCGTTATCTTACTGTGATGCTTCATCAATTCCTCCGATGCGGATGCGTTTCCTGCGACGACCACCGCTCTTTCGAGGCGAGTAGTCCACGGAACTGTCTCCGTCGTCGGGCGATAAAGAACTGGACTTCCCGGCATTCAGGCGAACGACGCCCGCGGCGAGGATGCGCCCCAGCTCGGCAAGCCGAGCATCAGGGGACATGCGTTCAGGGCATAGAGGATTAGGCCCGGAAGCCGGGTCTTCGGGGGGAATGGACATGGCGGGTTTTCGCGACTGTTGTGATAGGCAAAATGTGTCGCGAAATCAGAAAAATATCAAGTAAATCAGGTTATTACGGCATTATTCGGTTGCTGCGCTCCGTGGCGAAAACCTTCGTAGCTGAAATGTCCCCGCGCCGACATTTCGGTCAGGCGATCGTGGCGAATCAACTCGTCCGGCCGTCCATGAACTTGTCGAAGCTGTCGAGGACTGGCTCTTCCTCCAGATCGGCTGGACCTGTCACGGTTTGGTGCCGCTCCTTTGAACACGTAATGTGCAGCAAAGGAGATGAATTATGGGCACATTCAGGACGGGTGAATTTCGCAAGGATGCGGTGCGTATCGCCCTGACGAGC
>JAFEFU010000056.1 GCA_018240425.1 Pseudomonadota bacterium
GCGGTGAACTTCGGGTTTGCGAGGCGCCCGCGCAGGCTGGCCGCGTCCTTTTCCAGCTTGTCCAAAGTCTTGGAAAGGCGCGCTTTTTCCGCTCCGATGTCGATGACGCCGGCCAGGGGCAGGGCGAAGCTGCCGCCCTCGACCGAGATGGTGAGCGAGCCTTTCGGGGGCGCCCCCTCGGTCAGGCCGTCGATGCGGGCGAGGCGGTCGATGATCGCGCGGTTGCGGCCCAACGCTGCCCGGCCGTCGCCGGCGAGTGCGGTCAGGACCATCGGCAGCTTCTGCCCAGCCGGAACCCTCAGCTGGGTCCGGGCCGAGCGGATTTCCTCGATGAGCGCGATGACCCAGTTGATTTCGACGTCGGCCTTTTCGTCAATGATTTCCATCCCGTAGGTTGGCCAGTCGGCATGGGCGAGCAGCCTTGCCCGGGTTCCGGTCAGGCCCCAGAGTTCTTCGGTGATGAAGGGCATGATCGGGTGCAGCAGGATGAGGCACTGGTCCAGCACCCAGGCCATCGTGGCGCGGGTCTCGGGGCCGTCCTCGCCGTCCATCAGCGGCTTGGCGAATTCCACATACCAGTCGCAGACCTTGCCCCAGACGAAGGCGTAAAGGGTGTTCGCCGCGTCGTTGAAGCGGAAGGCGGCCAGTGCCTCGTCGACGGCGATACGGGCGCGGGCGACCTCGCCGATGATCCAGCGGTTGACCGTGTGCTTCGCGTCGGGGCGGGGTGCAGCATCCGTGCCTGGAGTGTCGGCACGAAGCGCGCCGTTCATCTCGGCAAAGCGGGTGGCGTTCCACAGTTTCGTGCCGAAGTTGCGGTAGCCGGCGATGCGATCCTTCGACAGTTTCAGGTCGCGGCCCATCGCCGCCATCGCGGTCAGGGTGAAGCGCACCGCGTCGGCGCCGTATTCGTCGATGAGGTCGAGCGGATCGAGGACGTTGCCCAGCGACTTCGACATCTTCTTGCCCTTCTCGTCGCGGACGAGGGCATGGACATAGACGGTGTGGAAGGGCACCTGGCCCACCAGTTCAAGCTGCATCATCATCATCCGCGCGACCCAGAAGAAGATGATGTCGAAGCCGGTGACGAGGACCGAGGTGGGGAAGTAGCGCGCCAGTTCGGGCGTGTCCTCGGGCCAGCCGAGCGTTCCGAGCGGCCAGAGGCCCGAGGAGAACCAGGTGTCGAGCACGTCGGGGTCGCGCCAGACCGGATAGATCAGGAGGGTCGGGTCTTCCGACATCGCATAGTCGGCAAGGCTTGCCGCAAGGGCATGGACCGCGGCCTCCTTGTCGGCGACCTCGACGACGCGGGCGGCGTTCAGCGGCTGGGGCAGCGAGGCGATGTCGGCGTGGAAGGCGGCGGCGGCGGTGGCGAAGTCGGCCGCGCAATGGTGGTGCTGACCCTCGTGGACGATGCCGCCCTCGAGCAGGAGTGCCCCCACGTCCACCTCGTCGAGGTCGCCCGAGGGGCCGGCCATGTCGCGGGTCCACAGGTTCAGCCCGTGCCAGACCGGGATCTGGTGGCCCCACCAGAGCTGGCGCGAGATGCACCAGGGCTCGATGTTCTCGAGCCAGTGGAAATAGACCTTCTCGTGCTGTTCGGGCAGGATCCTCGTGCGGCCGTCGCGGACGGCGTCGATGGCGGGCTGGACGATCCTTGCCGTATCGACGAACCACTGGTCGGTCAGCATAGGCTCGATCACCACCTTGGAGCGGTCGCCGAAGGGCTGCATGATCTTCTTGGCCTCGACGTAGGGCACCCGCGTCAGGTCCTCGGCGCCGGTTTCCTTGTCGATCGACTTCTTCAGGACGGTGACGGCGTTGCCTTCGGCGGTGATCTGCTCGACCACCCGCCTGCGCGCCTCATAGCGGTCGAGTCCGCGCAGGTCGTCGGGGACGAGGTTGATGCGGTCGACCTCGGCCTCGGACAGATGGCGCTCGCCGCGTGCGACGGCAAGGGCTGTGGCGGCGGCCTCGGCGTAGGGGGCGCCGTCGGAACGCATGGCGGCCTTGGTGTCCATCAGCCGGTAGCAGGGGATGCCGGCGCGCTTTGCGACGGCGTGGTCGTTGAAGTCGTGGGCGCCGGTGATCTTGACCGCGCCCGAGCCGAAGGCCGGGTCGGGGTAGTCGTCGGTGATGATCGGGATCAGGCGGCGGTGTTCCTTCGGCCCGACCGGAATTTCGCAGAGCTTGCCGACGATCGGGTGATAGCGGGAATCGGACGGATGGACCGCCACCGCGCCATCGCCCAGCATGGTTTCGGGGCGGGTGGTGGCGATCGAGATATAGTCGCGCACCTCGCGGTGGGTGACGTTGCCGTCGGCGTCGCGCTCGACATATTCATAGGTCTCGCCGCCGGCCAGCGGATACTTGAAGTGCCACATGTGGCCGTCGACCTCGGTCTGCTCGACCTCGAGATCGGAAATGGCGGTCTCGAAATGGGGATCCCAGTTCACCAGCCGCTTGCCGCGGTAGATCAGCCCCTTGTGGTAGAGTTCGACAAACACCCGGATGACGGCGTCATGGAAGTTGCCTTCCTCGCCCCTGGGTGCGCCGGGGGCGCCGGACATGGTGAAGGCCTCGCGCTCCCAATCGCAGGAGGCGCCGAGGCGCTGGAGCTGGCCGACGATGTTGGCGCGGGATTTCTTCTTCTGCTCCCAGACCAGCGCGGTGAATTCGGCGCGGGTGAAGTCGGTGCGGCGGCGGTCGGTGCGGGCCAGTTCGCGCTCGACCACCATCTGCGTCGCGATGCCGGCATGGTCGGTGCCGGGCTGCCACAGCGTGTCGTGGCCGCGCATCCGGTGCCAGCGCACCAGGATGTCCTGGAGCGTGTTGTTGAAGGCATGGCCCATGTGCAGGCTGCCGGTGACGTTGGGCGGCGGGATGACGATGGAAAAGGCCTCGGCGCCGGGGCGCGCATTCGCACCGGCGCGGAAGGCCCTGCCTTTCAGCCATTTTTCGGAAATGCGGGCTTCGGCTTCGGCGGGGGCGAAGGTCTTTTCCATAGGCATCGTCAATCCCTCTTGTCGTCCCCTCATTAGCGTCGGGGCGCGGAAAGGCCAAGGGATCAGTGCCTGTGGAGTCCGCCCGCGATCAGCGTCCGGCGCGGGCGGCCTCGATTGCCGCCATGTCGATCTTTCTCATGGTCATCATCGCCTCCATCGCGCGCTTGGCGGCCGCCCGGTCGGGGTCGTTGATCGCCTCGATCAGCACCCGGGGGACGATCTGCCAGTAAAGGCCGAAGCGGTCGCGGCACCAGCTGCATTGGCTTTCTTCGCCGCCGTTGCCGGTGATGGCCGCCCAGTAGCTGTCGGTTTCCTCCTGCGTCTCGGTGAAGACCTGGAACGAGACCGCCTGGTTGAAGCGAAAGTGGGGGCCGCCGTTCAGCCCCATGAAGGGCTGGCCGAGGACGGTGAAGTCGACGGTCAGTTCCTGCCCCTGGCGGGCCGAGGGATTGTCGGCGGGCGAGGCGAGCGCCGGGCCGACGTGGCTGTCGGGAAAGGTGGCGGCGTAGAATTCCGCCGCCTCGCGGGCATTGCCGTCGAACCACAGGCAGGTGACGATGCGGTTTCGGGGTGCGGCGGTCATTTCGGGCCGACCACGGCGAAATGCGCCCCCTGCGGGTCGCGGGCGACGGCGATGAAGGCGCCGCCGGGAACTTCCATCGGGCCGTGGAGGACGGTGCCGGCCGCGGCCTTGATCCGCCCGATCGCGGCATCGGTGCCGGTGACGCCGAAATAGGGCAGCCAGCAGGCCGCCGGCGAATTGCCGAGGCCCATCATGCCGCCGATGTCCTGCCCCTGGTGCGAAAAGAGCTGGTAGGAGCCCATCTCGCCCATGCCCACCGCGCGCGATTTCTGCCAGCCGAAGGCCGCCGAGTAGAAATCGAACCCCTTCGCGGGATCGGAACTCATCAGTTCGTTCCAGTTGCCGTGGCCCGCCTTCATCTGGTCGAAGGCGCCGCCCCCGCCGCCGCCCGGCATCGGCAGCGGTTCGAGGATGCCGAAGCCCGCGCCCTGCGGGTCGCCGAGGATGGCGAAGCGCCCGGTTCCGGGGATGTCTGCCACCGGCCGGTGGACCTTCGCGCCGGCTTTCTGCATTGCGGCGACAGTCTTGTCGGCGTCGTCGACCGCGAAGTAGATCATCCACATCGGAGGCATTCCGGCGACATCCGCGGGCATGTCCATCGCGCCCGCGACCATCGCCCCGCCGATGCTGGCGAGGTGGTAGGTGAAGCCCTCCATCCCGGCGTCGGCGAAGGTCCAGCCCAACACCTTGCCGTAGAAGGTTTCGGCAGCCTTCAGGCTGCCGGGGCTGGTGGAGAGTTCGTACCAGCAGGGGGTGCCGTGATGGGTCATTTCGCGGCTCCTTCCATCAGGATCGGCTCGAACCCGCCGTAGATCATGCGCTTGCCGTCGAAGGGCATGGCCGACGTGTCGGGGACCGGGGTCGCCTCCATCATCGTCTTGTAGGCGGCATCGCGCGTCGCCTTGTCGGGCCAGGTCAGCCATGCAAGGGTCACGGTTTCGTCCGGCTTCGCATCGACGGCGCGCAGGAAGTCGGTCTGCTTGCCGGGCGGCACGTCGTTGCCCCAGCAGACCGCCAGCGACTGCGCGCCCAGCTTGCGGAACTCGGGCCACCATTTGGCCTCGTACGCGCGGTATTCCTCGCGCTTGGCGGTGGGCACCGGAATGACGAATCCATCGACATAGGGCATCGCGTTTCCTCCGAGTCGGGTTGATGCGGGAAGGCTGGCATGATAGGTTACAAAAAACAACTATAAGTTTCCAAAGATGACTGAACTGGGCAATCCGCCGCGCAGGCGCTATGACGAGGGCTGCATCGCCGCCCATGCGCTCGACGTGCTGGGCGACCGCTGGGCGCTTCTGGTGATCCGCGAATTGCTGCTCGGGTCCAAGCGGTTCGGGGCGATCCGTGCCGGCCTGCCGGGGATCAGCGCCAACATCCTGACCCAGCGGCTGGAGGGCCTGGAAGGGCAGGGCGTACTGGTGCGGCGGACGCTGCCGGCGCCCGCCTCGGTGCAGGTCTATGAGCTGACGGCGCTCGGCCTCGCGGTGCGGCCGGTGATCGAGGCGCTGTGCCGCTGGGGGGTGCAACTGCCCGGCCATGATCCGCGCCGCTTCATCAGTCCGACGGCGCTGATGCTGTCGATGGCGGCGGTGGCGCGGCCGGGCAACGGGCCGGACCTTGCCGCCGGGTTCCGGCTGGATGGCGAGTCGTTTGCCATGACCGTGCGCGGCGGCCGCTGTGAAGTGGTGCGGGGCGAAGCGCCGGCGGCGATGGAGTTTTCCGGCGGCGCCAATGCCGCGGCTTCGGCAATCTACGGCCCGCGCCCGCTGCGCGAGGCGGTGGCCGGGGGACTTGTCGCGTTTTCGGGCGATCTGGACGAAGGCCAGCGCTTCGTCGATCTGTTCAGCCTGCGGGCGTGAGTCAGGCTAAACCGCCCGGTCGATCTTGGTCGACAGGTGGATCAGGCTTTCGGAGGACTTCACCCCGGTCATCTCGCCGATCTGGTCGAGGGTGGCGTCCAGCACCGCCGTCGAGGGCGCCGAGACCTGCAGGAGGAGATCGACGCGGCCCGAGGTGGTATGGACGCGCTCGACCTCGGCGATCGACTTCAGGCGGCTGAGCACATTGGCCTGCGAGCGCGGCTCGATCGTCAGCAGCACGGTGGCGCGGATGCGGCCCTGGCGGGCGGCCTCGCCCAGTTTCACGGTGTAGCCGGCGATGACGCCGGTGGTCTCCAGCCGCTCCAGCCGGGCCTGGATGGTCGAGCGCGCCACCTTCAGCCGGCGGGCAAGCGTGGCGATCGAAATGCGCGCATCGGACCCCAGAAGCGCCAGCATCGCCCGGTCAAGGTCGTCCATCTGCAACACCTGCCAGTTTAACCCGATATGCCGTCATTATAACGATGCTGCACCACATTTCTACACTTCATGTCGGTAGGAATGTGTCCCATATCGCGCAGACTTCGTTCAGGTGAAAGGGCGGTCCCGCAGCGGCTCCGCACCTGGCCTGGTTGGTGGACCGCGTAAGCGTCTTCTGACCCGTAAAGCCGGGGAAAAAGGTGGCTGCGCCTTGTTGGCAAGGGACAACGCCGATGGGGCTTTCCAAGACTATATGGACGAATCCGTCCGAATTCCTGCGTTCGCAGCAACCCGACAATCCGGTGATGTTCTTCGCGCCCTCGGTCCTGCAGGCGACGGCGCGGCGCTTCATCGACGGCTTTCCGGGGATGGTGACCTATGCAGTCAAGTCGAACCCCGACGAGATGGTGATCCAGAACCTGGTGGCCGCCGGGGTCAAGGGGTTCGACGTGGCCTCGCCCGCCGAGATCGCGCTGATCCGCCGCCTCGCCCCCGGCGCGGCCATGCATTACAACAACCCGGTGCGCGCCCGCCACGAGATCGCCTATGCGGTGACCGAGGGGGTCGTCTCCTATTCGGTCGACAGCCGGTCCGAGCTGGAAAAGCTGATCGAGCTGGTGCCGGCCGAGAACACCGAGATCACCGTGCGCTTCAAGCTGCCGGTGCAGGGGGCGGCCTACAATTTCGGCGCCAAGTTCGGGGCGACGGTGGACCTGGCCGCCGAGCTGCTGGCACGGGTGAAGGAAGCGGGGTTCATCACCTCGCTGACCTTCCATCCGGGCACGCAGTGCACCGACCCGATGGCCTGGGACAGCTATGTCCGCGCCGCGGCCGAGATCTGCCGGCTGTCCGGCGTCAAGGCGCGGCGGCTGAATGTGGGCGGCGGTTTCCCCTCGCACCGCCAGCCGGGCGAGCTGCCGCAGCTTGACGCGATCTTCGCCCTGATCGGCCGGGTGGCGGACGAGGCCTTTGCCGGTGCCCCGCCAGCCCTTGTGTGCGAGCCGGGCCGTGGTCTGGTCGCGGAAAGCTTTGTCAGCGCCGCGCGGGTCAAGGGCGTGCGCGACGGATCGCACGTGTTCCTGAACGACGGCACCTACGGCTGCATGGACGAACTGCCGCTGACCGGCATGATCAACCGCATCCATGTCCTTGCCCCGGACGGGCGCAAGCGCGAAGGGGCGCCCGAGCCGCGCATCGTCTTCGGGCCGACCTGCGATTCCGTCGACCGGCTGCCGGGCGAGATCGCGCTGGCCGGGGACATAGCCGAAGGCGACTACGTCGTGATCGAGGGGATGGGGGCCTATTCGACGGCGACCAACACCCCCTTCAACGGCTTTGGCGCGGTGACGGTCGCCACCGTCATGTCGCCGGCCGTCTGAGGCCGGGTGCCTGCGGTGCCGGGGCGGCAACAGCGGGGCGGCGGGGTCGCCTCTGTTGCCGCGCCGGCCTGTTCGCAACTGCTTGAGTTGACTTGCCGTTAGGCCTGCTGCGACTATCTCTGCATCAGGAGGCGCGGACGGCAGTGACGGCAGGCCTGACCGAAAGACTGATCAAGCTCCTGCGGATCGGGCGCAGGGTGGAAGCCCACGCGCCCGCGCCGCAGCCGGCCTCGCTCAAGGTGCGCGCGCCCACCGACCATGTGATCCTGCTGGACGGAACATTGGGCGCGCTCGACCCCGAGCATCAGACCAACGTCGGCCGCATCTACCACCTCTTGCGCGCCGCGCCCCAGTCGGCGCGGCTGTCGATCTATTACGAGGCGGGCGTTCAGTGGCATGTCTGGCGCGACACCGCCAACGTGGCGATGGGGCGCGGCATCAACCGCCAGATTCGCCGCGCCTATGGCTGGCTGGCCAGCCACTACCGCCCCGGCGACCGGATCTTCCTGTTCGGCTATTCGCGCGGCGCCTATGCGGTGCGGTCGCTGGCCGGGATACTGGACCAGGTGGGGCTGGTGCGGGCCGAGGAGGCGACCGAGCGCAACATCATGCTGGCCTGGCGCTATTACCAGACCGCCGACCATTCCGCCGGCCGCGCCCAGTTCGCCCGCCGCTTCTGCCACGGCACCGCCGATGTCGAGATGATCGGCGTGTTCGACACCGTCAAGGCCCTGGGCGTACGGCTGCCGTTCCTGTGGATGTGGACCGAGCCGCAGCACGAGTTCCACAGCCACGCCCTCAGCCATGTCGTGCGGCACGGCTTCCAGGCCCTTGCGCTTGACGAGACCCGCGCCGCCTTCGATCCGATCCTGTGGGACACGGCCGACGGCGGCTGGCAGGGCCGGGTCGAGCAGGTCTGGTTTCGGGGTTCGCACGGGGACGTGGGTGGCCAGCTGTCGGGATTCGAGGTGGCGCGGCCCCTGTCGAACATCCCGCTGACCTGGATGCTGGAGCGGGCCGAGCGGTTCGGCCTGCGCCTGCCCGACGACTGGCGCAGCGGGCTGCCCTGCGATGCCTCCGCCGCCGGGATCGGCACGACGCGCGGCTGGGGCAAGGCCTTCCTCTTGCGCGCGCGCCGCCCCGTCGGCCGAGACCCGTCCGAACGCATCCACGCCAGCGCACAGGACACGCGCCGGGCGCGGTTCTGGCTGAAGCGCGCACCGCAACTGGTGCCGCATTCCTGAAAGGACGGGCAGGCCGGAGGCGACTGTTGCCCGGGTTGCGGAGCCGGCTAGAACTGTTTGCTTTATATGTGAATCACGGGCCCAACGAAGGGCCGCGTCGGCCCGCGGGGTGGCGCCATCGCGCCGCCCCGTGGGGGCGGGCCGGCGCGGCCCGGTCGCTTCGGGCGACCGGGCGGGGGCTAGCGCTGCGTCAGATAAATTGCAAACTGATCTAGACTTTGCGCGGCCCCTGCCTGAGTCGGTGCGGTGCCGGTCCGATCCCGCGCCCCCGACCCGGAGAACGCTGATGCCGCCTGTCACCATCGGTTCCTGCCTGTGCGGGAAAGTCAGCTTTCGCATAGCGGGGAGTTTTGACGCATTTTTCCTCTGTCACTGTGGCCGCTGCCGCAAGGATACGGGGTCCGCGCATGCGGCGAACCTGTTTTCGACACAGGCCAGCCTGACCTGGGAGAAGGGGCAGGATCTGGTCCGGACCTACAGGGTGGCCGGCACGCGTCACGCGCGGAGCTTCTGCGCCGGGTGCGGTGCAGCGCTTCCCGGTGTCCAGATGGACGGTGCGCTGCTGGTGGTGCCGGCCGGCAGCCTGGACAGTGACCCGGCGATCAGTCCGACCGCGCACATCTGCTGTGACAGCCGGGCCGCATGGGACAAGGGGTTGGAAACGTTGCCCGAGATCGGCGGCATTCCGGGATAAGGTGATCACCCGCCTGCCGGGGGCAAGCCAGCATCGGAGCAAGGGAAAGACCGGCCCTTCTTCCATGCCCGGCATCGCGGGCCAAAAAAAACGCGCCCGAAGGCGCGTTACCCGACAATCCGGGCAGGGAGAAGCGGTTCAGGCCACCTTTTCCAGCTTGACCGGCGGGACCAGGCCAAGGGCGGCGCAGACATCGCGGGTCATCTGCGGGCGGTTGAGGGTGTAGAAGTGCAATTCCTCCACTCCTTCCTCGATCAGCCGCTCGCACAGGACCGAGCATTGGGTCAGCGCCAGAAGCTCCTCGCGTCCGTCGCGGACCGCATGGGCGAAGGCCTCGTCAAGCTTGGCCGGCACATGGGCGTTGCAACGCTGGGCAAAGCGCTTGGCCCCGTCCCAGGAGATGACCGGCAGGATGCCGGGGACGACGGGCGCAGTGATGCCGGCCCGGGCGCAGGCGTCGCGGAAGCGCAGGAAGGTCTCGGCCTCGAAGAAGAACTGGGTGATGGCGCGGCTCGCGCCGGCGTCGATCTTGCGTTTCAGCCAGTCGATGTCGGCCCAGGGGTTCTGCGCCTCGGGGTGGGGTTCGGGATAGGCGCCGACGGCGATCTGGAACTTGCCGGTGGCGGCGAGAGCGGCGACCAGTTCGGCCGAATTGGCGAAGCCCTCGGGATGGGGCACGAAGGCGCCGCTGCCCCGGGGCGGGTCGCCGCGCAGGGCAACGATGTCGGTGACGCCAGCCTCGGCATAGCTTTCGGCGATGGCCAGCGTCTCGGCGCGGCTGGCGTCCACGCAGGTCAGGTGGGCGGCGACGCGCAGGCCGTAGTGCTGGCCGATGGTCTTGACCGCCTCGTGCGTCAGCTCGCGGGTGGTGCCGCCTGCCCCGTAGGTCACCGAGACATATTCGGGGTCGAGCGGCGCCAGCGCCTGCACGGTTTCCCACAGCCGGAACGAGGCGTCGAGCGTGTGGGGCGGGAAGAATTCGAACGAGAGGCGGGGCGCGGTCATGGCGGTTCCTTTCTGGCTTGCCCCCTTGTCTCACGGTGCTTCTCGTGAGACAAATTCATAATCTTCAAGTTCAACATGAGCCGGATTGAAGAACTGCCATGCATCTCGATTTCCGTCACCTGCGCACCATCCGCGCCATCCACGAGGCCGGCGGCATGGCGCGGGCGGCCGAACAGCTGAACATCACCCAGTCGGCGCTGAGCCATCAGATGAAGGGGCTGGAGGATCAGGCGGGGATCGAGCTGTTCGTGCGCCGCGCCAAGCCGCTGCGCCTGTCGGCGGCGGGGATGAAGCTTCTGAGGGTGGCCGAGCGGGTGCTGCCCGAGCTCGAGGCGCTGGCCGAGGAGTTCCGGGCACTGAGGCAGGGGCGCGCGGGGCGGCTGCACATCGCCATCGAGTGCCACGCCTGTTTCGACTGGCTGTTTCCCGTGCTCGAGCAGTTTCGCCGGGCCTGGCCCGAGGTGGATGTGGACATCCGCCCCGGCCTCGCCTTCGATGCCCTGCCGGCCCTGATGCGCGAGGAGGTCGATCTGGTGATCTCGTCGGACCCCGAGGAATTGCGCGACGTGATCTTCCATCCGCTGTTCGACTATTCGCCGACCTTCGTCGCCTCGAGCCAGAGTCCCCTGGCCGCGAAGCACCATGTCGAGGCCGAGGATTTCCGCGACCAGGTCTTGATCACCTATCCGGTGGACCGCACGCGGCTCGACATCTTCGCCACGCTTCTGACGCCCGCGCGGGTCGAGCCGCGGGCGATCCGGCAGGTCGAGCTGACGGCGGTGATCCTGATGCTGGTCGCCTCGGGACGGGGCGTGTCGGTCCTGCCCGACTGGGTGCTGCGCGAGGTGAAGTACCAGCCCGACTACATCACCCTGCCGGTGACGGCCTCGGGGATCGTCAGGCGCATGTATGCCGCGACCCGCGCCGAGGACGCGACCCAGCCCTACATGGCCCATTTCCTGCGCCTGGCGCGGTCCGAGCCGGTGAAGCTGCAACGGGGGTGAGGGGCAGGCAGGGGGCTTGAGTAGTAAGCGTGCTTACTATATATCACGCTCATGAATAATCCCTGCGACAATCTCGGCCTTCTTCTTCACGACAACGCGCGGCTGATGCGGCGCCGGTTCGAGGCGCGCGCCACGGGCCTTGGCCTGTCCAGTTCGCAGTGGCGGCTGCTGGCGATCACGCTGCGCGAAGGGCGGGTGACGCAGGCGCGGCTGGCCGAGCGGCTGGAGATCGAGCCGATCAGCGTCTCGCGCCTGGTCGACCGGATGGAACAGGCCGGCTGGGTCGGGCGCGAGGCCGATCCCGCTGACCGCCGCATCCGGCTGGTGGTGCCGACCGACCGCGCGCTTAAGGCTCACGCCGGCATCCGGTCGATGATCAAGGGCGTGATCGCCGAGGCCCTGCAAGGATTTGCCGATTCCGAGCGCGAGGAAGTGATTGGCCTGCTGGAACGGATCAGCGCCAATCTCTCGGACGCAGCACCGGCGCCCGCCGCAGATGATGTTCAGGAGGCCAGGGCATGAGCAACGCAGACGTGGCCGCCCCCGGAGATGTCGTCCCCGAAGCCGTGGGCCAGGGCAGGACGCTGAACCGCCGCAGAGTGCTGATGATCGCCGGCCCGATCGTGCTGCTGCTGGTGGCGGGCCTGTGGTGGATCCTCGGCGGGCGCTACGAGTCGACCGACAATGCCTATGTCCATCTCGCGCGCGTCCAGATCGCGGCCGACGTGGGCGGGCAGGTGGTCAAGGTGATGGCCGGCGACAATCAGGCGGTGAAGGCCGGCGACACCCTGTTCGAGGTCGATCCGGTCCCCTACCGGCTGGCGCTGGCCAAGGCCGATGCGGCTGTGGCGGCCGCGCGGCTGGGGGTGGCGCAGATGAAGGCGGCCTACCGCCAGGCGCTGGCCCAGCAGGAGATCGCCGAAACCGACGCGGTCTATTACGCCTCGGAGAGCCGGCGGCAGGAGGGGCTCGAGGCCAAGGGCGCGGTCACCGGCACCCAGGCCAGCGACGCCCGCCATGCCGAGCAGGCGGCGAACGACAGGCTTGATCTTGCGCGCAGCAATGTCGCGCTGGCGCTGGCGGCACTGGGCGGCAATGCGGATGTGGCGGTGGACAGCCACCCCTCGGCGCAGGCGGCGCTGGTGGCGCGCAACCAGGCGGCGTACGAGCTGTCCAAGACCAGGGTGGTCGCGCCGAAGGACGGCATCGTCTATCAGGCCGAGGGGTTCCGCGCCGGGCAGATCGTGGCGGTCGGCCAGCCGCTGTTCAGCTTCGTCGAGACCGGCGATGTCTGGGTTGACGCCAATTTCAAGGAGACCCAGCTGACCCACATCCGCGTGGGCCAGCCGGCCGAGGTCACGCTTGACGCCGATCCGTCCACGCCGCTGAAGGCGGTGGTCGATGCGATCGGGGCCGGGACCGGGGCCGAATTTTCGCTGCTGCCGGCCCAGAACGCCACCGGCAACTGGGTGAAGGTCACGCAGCGCGTGCCGGTCCGGCTGCGGCTCGTGCAGCCCTTCGACCGGGCGGG
Organism: Pseudomonadota bacterium; assembly: GCA_018240425.1. Classification (GTDB taxonomy): domain Bacteria; phylum Pseudomonadota; class Alphaproteobacteria; order Rhodobacterales; family Rhodobacteraceae; genus TMP-24. The sequence continues at coordinate 12,746 of JAFEFU010000056.1, forward strand.
CGGCCAGACCCTCGCCTCGGGCCTCAGCGCGGAAGTGTCGGTCGATACCGGCTACCGCCGCAGCCTGTCCGACCTTCTGCCCGCCGGCTGGCGGCAGCACTGAGGCCCGGCCATGTCCGCCGCCGCCGTCGCGCCGCATGGCCAGCCGGTTCCGCACCGGGGGCTCATCACCCTGTCGATCATGCTGGCGACGATCATGCAGGTCCTCGACACCACGATCGCCAACGTTGCCCTGCCGTCGATGACCGGCGATCTGGGTGCGTCGCAGGACACGGTGACCTGGGTCCTGACCTCGTACATCGTCGCCTCGGCGGTGATGACCCCGGTGACGGGGTGGCTGTCGGACCGGATCGGCAAGCGCGAGCTGTTCCTGGTGTCGGTGGTCGGCTTCGTCGCCATGTCGGTGGCCTGCGGCCTGGCGTGGAACCTGTCGTCGATGGTCACGTTCCGGCTGCTCCAGGGCCTGTGCGGGGCGGCGATCGTGCCGCTGTCGCAGACCTTCCTTCTCGACATCAATCCGCCCGAGAAGTTCGGGCAGGCGATGGCGCTGTGGGGCGCGGGGATCATGGTCGGGCCGATCATCGGGCCGACGCTGGGCGGCTGGCTGACCGAAAGCTACAACTGGCGGTGGGTGTTTCTCGTCAACCTGCCGGTGGGCATCGCCGCCTTCGCCGGCTGCGTGGCCTATCTGCCGCGTTCGGTGCTGCGGGTCCGGCGGTTCGACTTCTTCGGCTTTTTCATGCTGTCGCTGGCGATCGGCGGCCTGCAACTGATCCTCGACCGCGGTGCGGCGGTCGACTGGTTCTCGGCCTACGAGACCTGGGCCTACCTGTTCCTGTTCGCCTCGGGCCTGTGGGTCTTCGTGTTCCACACGATCACCGCCAGGCACCCCTTCCTTGATCCGCGCATGTTCCTTGACCGCAACTTCGTCACCGGGCTGGTCTTCATCTTTGTCGTCGGCATCATCCTTCTGGCAAGCCTCGCGCTTCTGCCGCCGATGCTGGCGGGGATCTTCGGCTACCCCGAGATCACCGTCGGCCTGGTGATGGCGCCGCGGGGGGTGGGCACGATGATTTCCATGCTGGTCGTCGGCCGCCTGGTGCGGGTGGTCGATCCGCGGATCCTGGTGTCGGTCGGGCTTCTGCTGACGGCGGCGTCGCTGTGGATGATGACCGGCTTCTCGCCGCAGATGGACGCGCGCCTTGTCGTCGTCAGCGGCGTGGTGCAGGGGCTGGGGCTGGGGCAGGTGTTCGTGCCCCTGTCGACCATCGCCTTCCAGACCATCGACCCGAAGCTCAGGGCCGAGGCGACCAGCCTGTTCAGCCTGGTGCGCAACATCGGCTCGTCGATCGGGATTTCGCTGGTGACGGTGATCCTGACCCGCAACTGGCAGGTCAGCCATTCGGATCTGAGCGCCTGGATCAACCCGTTCAATCCCAACCTGACCGCGCTGTTCCCGAACCCCGACCAGGCGCAGCTGGGCAAGCTGGACGGGCTGGTCAACCAGCAGGCGCTGCTGATCGCCTATGTCAACGATTTCTACATGCTGATGTGGGTCACGCTTTCGGCCCTGCCGCTGGCACTTCTGCTCAGCCGGCCGAAGGCCGGGGGCGCACCGCCCGCGGCGGCACACGCCGACTGAGGCTTCGCCCTTCACATCGGGTGCGCCCTTGGCTATAGCGGCGGCCTGACCCCGAGGAGCCGGACAGATGCAAGGCAGCGCCAACCTGAACCTGATGATCAAGGCCGCCCGCAAGGCGGGCCGCGGCCTGGTGAAGGACTTCCGCGAGGTCGAGAACCTTCAGGTTTCGCAGAAGGGCGCGGGCGATTTCGTCAGCCGCGCCGACATCGCCGCCGAGAAGGCGATCCGCGAGGAGCTGATGGGCGCGCGTCCGACCTATGGCTGGCTGGGCGAGGAGACCGGCGAGACCGCAGGCCAGGATCCGACGCGGCGCTGGATCGTCGATCCCCTGGACGGGACCACCAACTTCCTGCACGGTCTGCCGCACTGGGCGGTGTCGATCGCGCTCGAGCACAAGGGCGAGATCGTGTCGGCCGTGGTCTTCGACCCGGCCAAGGACGAGCTTTACTGGGCCGAGAAGGGTGCGGGCGCCTGGATGAACGAGGCCCGCATCCGCGTATCGGGCCGCCGCCAGATGGCCGAGGCGGTCTTTGCCACCGGGGTGCCGTTCGGCGCCAAGAAGACCCTGCCCGCCACCATGCGCGACCTCGCCCGCCTGATGCCGGCCTGCGCCGGGGTGCGGCGCTGGGGATCGGCGTCGCTCGACCTCGCCTATGTGGCGGCGGGGCGCTATGACGGCTATTGGGAGCGCGAGCTCGGGCCCTGGGACATGGCCGCCGGCATCCTTCTGGTGCGCGAGGCGGGCGGCTTTGTCAGCGCGCTGCGCGACGGGCGCGAGATCTTCGAGTCGGGCAGCGTGATTGCGGCGAACAGCGAGCTTTATGCGCCCCTGGCCGAGATGCTGCGCGAGCCGGCCTGAGCGCGCAGGGGGCGCTGCCCCCGCCGCCCGTGCCGGGCGACCCCCCGGGGTATTTGGGCCACGGTGAAAGGGCTATCTGAGGCCGATTTCGGCCAGCGCCAGTGCCAGGGGTTCGGGCAGGGTGCTGTCGGGGCCGGTGCCGGCTGGCAGGTCGCGGGGGCTGTCCTTGGGCTCGAGATAGCGCCAGCCCTGGAAGGCGCGGCGCGGCACGGGTTCGGTGCGGATCACCTCCGGGTCGAAGATCAGGGCGCAGCGCAGGATGCCGTCGTCGCCGCGCCGTTCCTGAAGCGCCACAAGGCGCTGGCGGGCGAGGATCAGGCCTTTGAACACCCAGTAGAGCGAGCCGCCGTTCAGGACTTCGGCCTGGCGTTTCGGCCACATGCGGGTGACGTGGCAGGGCACCCAGCCGGGGATGCGGGCGGCGCGGTCCGCCTGCCAGCCCACCAGGTCGTCGACGCCTTCGGCGCCGACGCAGAGCTTGACCAGATTGACGAATCCCGACCCCATATCTGGCATTCTCGCGCCACGGGGCCGCAATGGCAAGTTGACCGGGCCGCGGCGGGGGCGTATTTTGGGTGTCCTTCCCAATGACAGGATCAGCCGATGACCGCCTTTGCCGCCCCGATTGCCGAGCAGATCTGGGACATGAAATACCGGCTGAAGGCGGCGGACGGCACGCCTGTCGACCAGACGGTCGAGGAGACCTGGCGGCGGATCGCGCGGGCGCTCGCGTCGGTCGAGAAGCGGCCCGCCGACTGGGAAGAGCGGTTCTATGGCGCGCTGGAGGGGTTCCGCTATCTGCCGGCGGGCCGGATCATCTCGGGTGCGGGGACCGGGCGGGCGGTGACCTTGTTCAACTGCTTCGTCATGGGCACCATCCCCGACAGCATGGCCGGCATATTTGGCGCGCTGAAGGAGGCCGCGCTGACCATGCAGCAGGGCGGCGGGATCGGTTACGATTTCTCGACCATCCGGCCGCGGGGGGCGGCGGTGCATGGGGTGGCGGCGGATGCCTCGGGACCCTTGAGCTTCATGGACGTGTGGGACGCGATGTGCCGCACGATCATGTCGGCGGGCAGCAGGCGCGGCGCGATGATGGCGACCATGCGCTGCGATCACCCGGACATCGAGGCCTTCATCGAGGCCAAGCAGGATGCGGCGCGGCTGAGGATGTTCAACCTGTCGGTGCTGGTGACCGACGCATTCATGGCGGCGGTCAAGGCCGGGGCGCCGTGGGATCTGACCTTTGGCGGCAAGGTCTACCGGACGGTCGAGGCGCAGGATCTGTGGAACCGGATCATGCGGGCGACCTACGACTATGCCGAGCCGGGGGTGATCTTCATCGACCGCATAAACCGGATGAACAACCTGGCCTATGCCGAGGAAATCGCCGCGACAAACCCCTGCGGCGAGCAGCCCTTGCCGCCCTATGGCGCCTGCCTTCTGGGCTCGGTCAACCTCGCCCGGCTGGTGACGGACCCGTTCGGGCCGGGGGCGGCGCTGGACCTGGCGGCGCTGGACGATCTGGTGCGGGTCGCGGTCAGGATGATGGACAACACGGTTGACGCCAGCCGCTTCCCCCTTCCCGAGCAGGCGGCCGAGGCGCAGGCCAAGCGGCGGATCGGGCTGGGCGTCACCGGGCTGGCCGACGCGCTCTTGATGGTCGGGCTGCGCTATGGGTCGGAGGAGGCGGCGGCGGCCTGCGAGGGCTGGATGAGGGCCATCGCCCGCGCGGCCTATCTCGCCTCGGTCGATCTGGCGCGCGAGAAGGGGGCCTTCCCGCTGTTCGATGCCGGGAAGTTCCTCGCCTCGGGCAACATGGAGCACATGGACGCGGACGTGCGTGAGGCGGTGCGGAAGCATGGCATCCGCAACGCGCTTTTGACCTCGATCGCGCCGACCGGGACGATCAGCCTTTACGCCGGCAATGTCAGTTCCGGGATCGAGCCGGTCTTTGCCTATGCCTACAAGCGCAAGGTCTTGCAGAAGGATGGCAGCCGCAGCGAGGAGGAGGTGGTCGATTACGCCGTCCACCTGTGGCGCGAGAAGTTCGGCGACCGGCCCTTGCCCGACCATTTCGTCAATGCCCAGACCCTGCCGCCCCTGGACCATGTGCGGATGCAGGCGGCGGCGCAGAAATGGGTGGACAGCTCGATCTCCAAGACCATCAACTGCCCCGAGGACATTTCCTTCGATGCCTTCAAGGATGTCTACATGGCAGCCTGGGACCAGGGCTGCAAGGGCTGCACCACCTACCGGCCGAACGCGGTGACGGGGTCGGTGCTGTCGGTTTCCGAGAAGTCCGAGAAGGCGCCCGAGGCCGACATGGGCGCGGGGATGGGGGGGGCCGAGGTCGTCTATCTGTCGGAACCCCTCGACCGGCCGCAGGCGCTGGAGGGGGCGACCTACAAGCTCAAGTGGCCCGACAGCGAGCATGCGATCTACATCACCATCAACGACATCGTGCAGGGCGGCCACCGGCGGCCGTTCGAGGTGTTCATCAACTCGAAGAACATGGAGCATTACGCCTGGACGGTGGCGCTGACCCGGATGATCTCGGCGGTGTTCCGGCGCGGCGGCGACGTGTCGTTCGTGGTCGAGGAGTTGAAGGCGGTGTTCGATCCGCGCGGCGGGGCGTGGATGGAGGGGCGCTATATCCCCTCGATGCTGGCCGCGATCGGCGGCGTGATCGAGCGGCACATGGTGGCGATCGGGTTCCTGTCGGGCGAGGGGATGGGACTGAAGGCCGACCCCAAGGCGCAGGTCATGGCGGTGGGCGAGGCGCCGCGCGGGCCGGCCTGCCCGAGCTGCGGGCAGTTCGGTCTGCAGAAGATCGAAGGCTGCATGACCTGCCCGAACTGCGGCTATTCGAAATGCGGGTGAGGGCGCTGCCGGTTTTTGTTGTCGGGACGGGCATGGTTTCGCCAAGGCATATCAGCCGCGTGATTTCCCTGCGCTTTTCATGACAGACCGAAACGCCCGCGTCTGCCTCGCGCTGATTGCGGGCCGCTTCAGTGAGCCCCGGTGAAGCCGTCCGCCGAGCCGCCTGCGCGAGATGCGCAGGCGACGGATATGGAGTTCTCAAGGGATATGGCCCAGCGGCTCCGTCCATCCCCCTCACTTCCGGCGCGCGATGACCCCGGCGATCTTCTCGGCGGCCATGATGATCGGGGCGTTGACGTTGGCCGAGGGGATTTTCGGCAGGATCGAGCCGTCGACGACGCGCAGGCCGTCGAGGCCGTGCACCCTGCCTGCGGCGTCTGTCACCGCGTCGCCGTCCACCCCCATCCGGCAGGTACCGACCGGGTGGTGTTCGGTGTTCGCCACGTTGCGGATGAAGGCCTCGATCTCGGCGTCCGTGGAGGTGCGGCGCACGTCGTCGAGCTGGCCGGTGCAGTATTTGCCCCAGGCCGACTGGCTGGCGATCTCCAGGGTCTTTCGCACGCCGTCGATCATCTCGACCATGTCGCGGCGGTCGTCGAAATAGTTGAAGCTGAGCGCGGGCTTCGCGGCGGGGTTGGCCGATTTCAGGCGGATCGAGCCGCGGCTGTGGGGGCGCATCTGGCTGAGGAAATACTGGAAACCGTCGCCGAGGGCGACCTTGCCCGACTGGAAGTCGGCGAGGAAGGGCAGGAATTCGTGCTGGAGGTTGAAATAGTCGGTGCCGCTGCCGCCGTCGAAGAAGGCGCCGACCTCGAAGAAGCTGGTGGCGCCGAGGCCCTTCTTGAACAGGAGCCATTCGAGCCCGAGTCTGACCCGCCCGAGGCCGGCGAGCTTGCGGTTGATCGCGTCTGCGCCGTTCGAGCGGAAGCGCAGCGAGGCCACGACGTGATCCTGAAGGTTCCGGCCGACGCCCGGCAGGTCCGCCACCAGCGGGATGCCGTGGTCCTTCAGGTGCGCGGCCTCGCCCACGCCCGACAGCATCAGGATGTGCGGCGAGCCGATGGTGCCGGCCGACAGGATCACCTCGCGCCCCGCGCGCGCGGTTTCGGCCCGGCCAGCGCGGCGATAGGCGACGCCTTCGGCCCTGGTGCCGGAAAAGGCGATCTTTTCGACGAGGCAGCCGGTGCGCACCGTCAGGTTCGGGCGCTTCATGGCAGGCCGCAGATAGGCTAGCGCGGTCGAGCAGCGCACGCCGTCGCGGATGGTGGCCTGGGTGACGTGGACGCCTTCCTGGTCGCCGCTGTTGTAGTCGCCGGCGTTGCGCAGGCCGAACTGTTCGCCGGCTTGCAGGAAAGCGTCGTAGAACGGGTGCCTGGCGGCGCTGCGCGTCACGCTGAGGGGGCCCGTGCCGCCGCGCAACGGGTCGCGCCCGCCCTCGAAGCTTTCCATCTTGATGAAATAGGGCAGGCAGTCCTGGAAGCTCCAGCCCTCGACGCCGAGGCTTGCCCACTGGTCGTAGTCCCTGGGGTTGCCGCGCACATAGACCATGCCGTTGATCGACGAACTGCCGCCCAGGCAGCGGCCGCGCGCCTGGCCGATGGTGCGGCCGTGCAACGCCGGTTCGGGTTCGCTCTCGAATTTCCAGTTGTAGATGTCGCTTTCGATGGGAAAGGTCAGCGCCGCCGGCATCGAGATGAAGAGGCTGCGCTCGGACGGGCCGGCCTCGAGCAGGCAGACCGTGACCGCGGGATCTTCGGTCAGCCGGTTGGCCAGCACGCAGCCGGCGGACCCGGCGCCGATGATCACATAGTCGAAGCTGTCGGAATGGGCGGGCATGGTCTCGGTCCTGTCTTGAACTGATAGAGGGGCGCGGGCGCCGGTCATTCGACCAGCGTCACCTTGGCGCCGTTGAGGAAGACGGCAGGGGTGAAGCCCCGCGCCACGGCGAGGGGCACCATCAGGAACTGCACGGGGATGATTTCCAGCACCGGCAGCAGGGCGGCGGCGACCTGCGGCAGTTCGAGGATCGCGATCCCCTCGCGCTTCAGGCTGGCGGGCGGGTTCCCTGCCACCACCAGGCAGCGCCCGCCGAAGCGGGCGATGTCGATCGCCGTGGCCTCGTTCAGTTCGCGTTCGACGCCGCTGCCGAGGAAGAGGATGGCGCGGAAGTTGTCGCGGACCAGCTCGAGCGGGCCGTGGCGGAACTGGCCGCCGGTCAGCGCGGTCGAATCGAGCTTGGTGGCCTCGACCGTCATCAGGGCCGACATCGCGGCGCTCGAGAAGCTGGCGCCCCGCGCGATGAAGTTGAGCGGGCTTTCGTGGCCGAGGAAGTCGAGGGCGGCATGGGCGCGGCGGTCGAAGTCGTCCAGATGCGCCTGCGCCGTCGCGGCCAGTGCTTCGATCTTTTCCCCGGCCAGCTTATTCGAGCCAAGCAGGGCCTCCTCCACCGACAGAAGCGCGACGAGGCCGGCGATGTAGGTCTTGGTCGAAACCGAATCTTCCTTGCCGGCGTTGGTCGCCACCGCGCAGTCGGCCCATGCCGACAGGGTGTTCTTTTCGCCATTGGTGATCGCGATCGCGAAGAAGGGCCGGACCGGGCCTTTCGCCAGGCGCTGCAACTCGACGCTTTCGCCGGACTGCGAGATGGCGATGACCAGCGTGTCGGGGCGCACCAGTCCCGGCGCCTGCTGGATCAGTTCCGAGGAATCCCAGAGCGAGACCGGCACCGTCAGCCCTGCGGCCAGCCGCTGCCAGCTGCCATAGGCGCTGTGCAGCGACCCACCCATGCCGGTCAGGATGACATGGCGGATGCGGCCGTCGCCTATCGCGCCCCGCAGATCGGCTATCCGCGCCAGATGCGCGGGCGTGACCCCCGCCCAGGCCCGGCGGATGGCCTCGGGCTGTTCGCGGATGTCGGCGAGGAAGTTCTTGGCGGCGGTCATGATGGCTCCGTGAACTGGGGGGCCGCCCGCGCGGCCCGGAGGGAGGGGAAGGGTCAGGGCATGACCACGGCGGCGGCGCCGATGATCCCGGCGTCATTGCCAAGCTCGGCAAGGGTGAATTCGGTGTTCGTGATGTTGTAGGGCATGGCGCGGCGGCGTGCCTCGTCGCGGATCGCGCCGACAAGGCTTTGGCCGGCGGCGCTGAGGCCGCCGCCGATCAGCACATGGTGCGGTGCGAAGATGTTGCACCAGGTGGCGGCGGCCATGCCGATCCAGCGTCCGGCCTCGGCGATCATCGCCAGGGCCTCGGGCCGGCCGGCGGCGGCGGCGCGCACCAGCGCGGCGGTGGCGCTGCCGCCTGCGGCGCCGGGGTAGATCTCGCGGGCCTTCAGTTCGATCGCCGCGCCGGACGCGACGGATTCCAGGCAGCCCAGGCAGCCCTGCCGGCACCTGACCGGGTTTTCCGAGACCAGCACTATGTGGCCCGCATCGCCCAGACAGCAGTTGCCGGCGTCGAAGGGAAGGCCGTCCACGACCAGCGAAACCCCGATGCCGGTGCCCACCGTCAGCATGAGGAGCCGGCCCACACCGCGCCCCGCGCCAAAGCGATGTTCGGCCAGCGCACCGGCATCGGCGTCGTTGACAAGGCGCGCGGGGCAACCGAAACGGTCTGACAGGATATCGGCGAGCGGCATTCCGTCCAGCGCCGGGACGTTGCTGTTCATGCCTGTGGTGAAGTCTGCCTGGATATGGCCGGGAAAGCCGATGCCGACGCCGCCCAGGCGCGCGATGCGCGCCTCGTGCAGCAGGATATCGACGGCGGTGCCATAGGCATCAAGAATCCGGTCGGCGCCCTGGCCTTCGCGGGCCGGAATGCGCTGGCGCGCCAGGATGGCGCCGCTCGCATCGACCAGGCCGATCTTGGTGCTGCCGCCGCCGATGTCGACGCCAATGTAGTGCGCTGCTGTCATCGGCATTCAGTCCGTCAGGCGATAGCGGCTGACGTGCAGCATGAAGCCGCCGCCGCGATAGGTGGATTTCACATATTCCGCGACCTGATCGTTTTCGGTCAGCGTCACGCGCCAGACCGCCAGAAGGGGGCTTCCGGCCGGCACGTTCAGCGCCTGCGCCAGGTCATCGCTGGCGGCGACGGGCTCGAAGAGCGCATCGGTCCAGGCGGGGGCGACGCCCCAGCGGTCCCCGATCAGGCTGTAGAGCGAACCTTCGCCAAGGCCTGCCTCCTCGATGCCGGGATACATGTCGACCGGCAGGTAGGCATCCTCGACGGCGATCGGCTGGGCGTTGATGGTGCGGACGCGCTTCATGTAGAGCAGCGGGACATCGGCCGGATGCTGAACCTTCAGGTGCTTGCGCATCTCGTCCGGGAGATGGTCGACCAGCCGGCAGTCCAGGACGACGGCCCCCGGAACGCCCCCCGCCTTTTGCACCTCGCGGGTGAAGCTGTGAAAGCCCGAGACGCCGCCCATGCGCGTCGCGGTCTTGAAATAGCCCCGCCCCTGTTCGCTGTAGATCAGGCCGCGCGCCTCGAGCCGCTTCAGCGCCTGCCGGACGGTCACCCGCGACACCTTGAACTCGTGCGCCAGGGCGTTCTCGGACGGGAGCTGCGGCCCCTCGTCGCTGCGGGCGCCGCTTTCGATCTCGGCCGCGAGAATGTCGGAGACCTGGGCATACATCGGCGCCCCGCCGGTCCGGCGAATTCCCATCCTGCGGAAGTTTTTCCGATCCATGTCCCCGCCCTTCGAGGCTGCCTGTCAAAGTGACTCGACACAAGCATGTTAGCATGTTAATACAAGTTGTCAACGTCATCGAGACTAGGGAGGAAACATAAATGAGTGCAAAGAGATACGGGATTCGCCTGGCGGCGGCGCTGACGCTGGCGACCGCTGCCGCGCCCGCGCTGGCCTTTGACTGGAAGGCGCAGTCGGGGCAGGAAATCACCGTCATGGTCAGCGAGAACCCCTGGACCAACGGCCTGCGCGAGCACATCGCCGAGTTCGAATCGCAGACCGGGATCAAGGTCAACCTCAGCGCCTTCGCCGAAGATCTCTACAGCGATCGCATGAACCTCGCGGTGCGCTCGACCGAGCCGGTGGCCGACGCCTACATGGTGCAGATGGATTCGGCGCTGTTCGAGCAGTGGAAGGCCGACGCGGTCGAGCCGCTCAGCCCCTACATCGCCGACGCGGGCAAGACCGACGCCGGCTATGACCTCGAGGACTATCCGGCGGGCTTCCGCCAGGGCGCGAGCTTCCCGGTCGACGATCCGGCGGCGCAGCTTTTCGCGATCCCGATCTCGTTCGAGACCTACATCCTGTTCTACAACAAGGATCTCGTCGGCAAGTATCTGGACGGCAAGGTTCCGGCGACGATGGACGATCTGATGGCGGCGGCGGCCAAGGTTTCGGCTGACGGCGGAACCAAGGATTTCGGCGCCTCGATGCGCGGCAAGCTGTCGGCGGAACTGGTCGATACCATGACCGGCATCGTCTTCGACGCCTGGGGCGGCGATCCGATCAAGCTGCCCGAGAATGTCTGGTTCGACGGCGACTGGACCAAGCCGCGCTTCAACGACCCGAAGATCGCCAAGGGGCTGTCCTACTATGCGGGCCTGTTGAAGGCCGGGCCGCCCAGCGTCATGTCCTATGGCTGGGAGGACGCAAGCCGCTTCTTTGCCGACGGCCACGCGGCCTTCTTCGTCGACGCGTCGGTCTTTGGCCCGAGCTTCGAAAGCCCGGACTCGTCCAAGATCGTCGGCAAGGTCGGCTATGCGCCCTTGCCGCCTTCGGCCGGCGACATCGGCTACAGCGGCCACTGGTCGTGGGGCCTGTCGATCCCGAAGAATTCGCAGAAGAAGGACGCCGCATGGCTCTTCGTGCAATGGGCGACCGGCAAGGCGATGACCACCGAGTTCGGCAAGAAGACCGGCGGCGCGCCGCGTCTGTCGTCCTGGGCGGATGAGGGCTACAAGGCCGCGCTGAACCCCGAATATGTCGCGGCCGTGCAGACGCAGATGCAGCACACCCGCCCGACCTCGGTCTTCCGCGAGGGTTGGAGCGAGGTCGTGCTGCAGATCGTGGACACGATCCAGCAGATCGCGGGCGGCGCCGACCCGCAGGAGGCGGCCGACGCGCTTCAGGAGCAACTGGCCGGCACCTTCAAGTAAGAACCGGTCCCGGGCGGCGCAACCGGCGCCGCCCGTCCGTCCACGACCAGCGTCCCCAGCCGGAACCCGACCATGCAACGCAAGGCCTTCAGTCCCTACTGGCTGCTCGTTCCGGCACTCACGGTGCTGGCGCTCAACACCTTCTATCCGGTGATCTATTCGGTCTGCCTGGCCTTCACCGACTGGAACTGGGGCAAGACCAGCAATTTCGTGGGCGTGAAGAACTTCATATCGGTCCTGACCAAGCCGCAGTATCGCGGCGCCTTCCTGAACACGCTGGTCTTCGCGACCTCGGCCGTGGTCATCGAGACCATGCTTGGCCTCGGCCTCGCGCTGGCGATCAACGGCATCACGCGCGGGGCGGGGCTGATCCGCACCATCCTGCTTCTGCCGCTCATGGTGTCGGGGATCGCCGTGTCGCTGGTCTGGAAGGTGCTCCTGGACCCGACCCAGGGGGTCATCAACTATTTCCTGTCTCTGGTCGGCATCCAGGGCCCGGCCTGGCTGGGCACGGTGCCCACCGCCATGCCCTCGATCGTCATGATCGACACCTGGTGGCAGACCGCCTTCACCTTCATCATCCTGTCGTCGGCGCTGAAGGGCCTGCCCGCCGAGCCGTTCGAGGCGGCGCGGCTCGAGGGCGCCAGCGCCTGGCAGACTTTCCGCCACATCACCCTGCCGATGCTGAAGCCGGTCCTGATCACCGTGATCATCTTCCGCACCGTCGATACGCTCAAGGTCTTCGACATCATCTTCGGGACCACGGGGGGCGGGCCGATGCGGGCGACCGAGGTGGTGCAGACGCTGGCCTACCAGACCGCGTTCAAGTTCCACCGCTTCGGCGAATCCGCGGCCATTTCGGTGGTCTTCTCGGTGATCATCCTGGGGCTGTGCCTGGCCTATCTGCGGCTGGACACCGAAGAAGGGGACGCGTCATGAAGCCGAAATTCCTGCCGCAGTTCGGGCGCTACGCGGTGGCTGTCACCGCCGCCGTCGTGTCCTTCTTCCCGATCCTCTGGATCGCCATGATCGCGCTCAAGGAACGAACCGACGCCTTCGCGATTCCGCCGGTGTGGTTCTTCAACCCGGTGTGGGAGCATTTCGCCAAGGCCTGGACGACCAGCGGCTTTTCCGGCGCTTTCCTGAACAGCGTCCTTGTCTGCGCGATCGGCAATGTCCTGGCTTTCGCCATCGGCATCCCGGCGGCATACCTTCTGAACCAGCGGCGCACGCCGGGGCGCAAGGCCATCCTCGTGTGGCTCCTGATCTCCTACATGCTGCCCGAGTTCCTGTTCGTGATCCCGGTCTATGTGCTTTATCAGGCGATCGGCCTTTACGACACGGTGATCGGGCTGGCGCTGGTCTACCAGATCTTCACGCTGCCCTTCACCATCTGGCTGGTGCGCGCCTTCTTCGCCGACGTACCCGCGGCGCTCGCCGAGGCGGCGCGGCTGGAAGGCGCCACGACCGCGCAGATCATCTGGAAAATCTATGTGCCCATCGCCGCGCCCGGGCTGGCGGCCACCGCCATCCTGAACGCGATCAAGATGTGGAACGAGCTTGCCATCGCCCTTGCCCTGACCTTCGACCGGGCGCAGACCGTGACGCTCGCCGTCGCCGGGTTCCGCGGCTACGCCTCGATCGACTGGGGCGCGATGGCGGCGGCGTCGATCATCGTGATCCTGCCGATGGCCTTCTTCGCCATCCTCGCGCAGCGCCACATCGTGCAGGGCCTCAGCCTCGGCTCGGTCAAGTAACCCACCCTTTCGCCGGAGAGTCCAATGGCCACCGTCTCGCTTCGCGACATCGACATCTCCTACGGTGCGACCACCGTGGTGAAATCCCTGAACATGGAGATCGCCGAGGGAGAGTTCACCGTTCTGGTCGGCCCGTCCGGCTGTGGCAAGTCTACCATCCTTCGGCTGATCGCGGGACTGGAGGCGCGGTCGGCGGGCGAGGTGTTCATCGACGGGGCCAATGTCTCGGACGCCGATCCGGCGGCGCGCAACGTGGCGATGGTCTTCCAGAACTACGCGCTCTACCCCAACATGACCGTGGCCGAGAACATCGCCTTCGGCATGAAGATCCGCAAGACTGACCCGGCGAAGATCGACAGCGCCGTGCGCGAGGTGGCGCGGATGGTCGGGCTGACCGACCATCTGGCCAAGCGTCCCGGCAAGCTGTCGGGCGGGCAGCGGCAGCGGGTGGCGCTGGCCCGCGCCATCGTGCGCCATCCCAAGGTCTTCCTCTTCGACGAGCCCCTGTCGAACCTCGACGCCGAATTCCGTGCCTCGATCCGGCTGGAGCTGCGCCAGCTGCACAAGAGCCTCGGCTCGACGATGATCTATGTGACACACGATCAGGTCGAGGCGATGACGATGGGCGACCGCATCGCCGTTCTGGCCCCGATCGCGGTCGCGGGCAGCCACAACCTGATGCAGTTCGACACGCCCGACACGATCTACCGCAAGCCCGCGAACCTGTTCGTGGCACGCTTCATCGGCTCGCCCAAGATGAACACGTTCGAGGTCGACACCACGGCCGGCGGGCTCAAGGTTGCCGGACGGGAGGTGCCCTTCGCCGCGGCCCTGCCGCCGCGCGTCGTCGTCGGCATCCGCCCCGAACATATCGAGGTCGGCGAGGCGGCTGGTCCGTCCCTGTCGGCCAAGGTGCGCGTCACCGAGAACCTCGGCCACGAATATCTGGTCTTCACCGACACCGCCCTCGGTCCGATCACCCTGCGGGTATCCGACCGCCACGACTGCCCCAGGGACGGCCAGGACCTGACCCTCGGCCTGCCGCTGGCGCGGCTGCATGTCTTCGATGCGGCGACCGGAGAGCGGATCGAACCCGATTCCGCGCGGTAGCCTTTCTGACGGAAGAACAAGCCCCTATCTCGGACCGCTCGGCCAGGTCCGGGACGGGCCGCCATTCTGCCGCCTGCGCTTTCGTCCAGCCGGCGGCGCCATCGTCAATCATATGACCATCTTATCTGCTGTTGACAGGACGAATGTCTATCAGGTAGATTTCTTGAACATCAAATGACCGGCAGAATCAGCTCTGTCTGGACAAGTGGCCGAAGTCATGCGGCCGGTGACGATCACGAGTGAAGGTGAACCGGGCAACCGGTGGCCGCGCGAGTTGCGCGGGGCGGGGAGGCTTGTCGTCGCATGGGGCGACTGCGAGGGTTGCGGAGGGGGGATGGTCCCCTCGGGAAATCAGATGGCTGACAGGGATCAGAAAACCATGAACTCCACCGCGAACCTCGATGAACTGAGCCTGCAGGTGCTCGCGCTGCTGCAAGCGGACGGCCGCATCTCGATCCGCGAGATGAGCAAGCGTCTGGGCGTTTCGCCGACGACTGTCGGCGCGCGCTACAACCAGCTTCTGGAAGACGGCGTGGTGCAGGTCGTTGCCGCGCCCGATCCGCGCAAGCTGGGGCTGGACTTTCACGCCATCGTTTCGGTGCGCCTGAAGCCCGGATCGCTGGATGCGGCGGCGGCGGTGCTGGAGGCCAGGCCGGAAGTGACCTGGATCGGCCTGACACTGTCCGACCACGGCATTCTGTTCGAGGTGGTGGCGAGCAGCGCCCAGGCCTTCGGCGAGCACAAGGACGCGCTGTTCGCGGAACTGCCGGGCTTCGTCAGCGCCGAGGTGAACGTGATCTGGGACGTGCGCAAGCTGCGCTACTCGATGCTGCCGATCGCGGTGAACGGCTACGCCCCCGCCGAAGCGGATGCTGCCGGGGAATTCGAAACCACATGACGCCGCGCGCAAGGCGCGCGCGGCCCAAAGGGAGATGACAAGGTGAACATGCTGCAAAAAGTGCCGATGGATCTGGTGAGCATCCTGAAAAAGGATCCGCTGCCCAAGGAACTGGCCTTCCCGGTGGCCGAATACCAGAAGCGCGTCGCCGCGACCCAGAACCTGATGCGGGCGCAGGGTATCGACTTCCTGATCATCTCGATGACGCCGAACCTGGGCTACCTGACCGGCTACGACACCACCATGCCCTCGGGCTACACCATCGGCATCCTTGGCCAGAGCGGCAACGTGCGGCTCCATGCCTCGGAACTCGAGGCGCCCTGTGCGCTTCTCTTCTCGACCATCGAGGAGATCGACGTCTTCTACTGGTACGACGCCGACGACACCTCGACCCAGCTTTGCGGGATCCTGCGCGACCTCGGCGCCGACGGCAAGCGCATCGGGCTCGAGATGGACAATCCCGAGACCTTCGCCAGCGGAGCGCTCGACACCCGCACCTACCGGCGGATGCAGGAGCTGCTGCCCAAGGCCGAATTCGTCGACGCGACCCACCTGGTCCTCGACGTGCGCAGCGTGAAGTCGGCGGGCGAGCTTGACAAGATGCGCCAGGCGGCGAAATGGACGCTTCAGGGGCTTCTCGCCTCGATCGACGCCTGCGCGCTCGGCCGCACCGACAACGAGGTGGTGGCCGAGGGCTATTACGCGATGGTCAAGGCCGGGTCGGAACTGATGTCGATCGACCCGATGTGCGTCGTCGGCCCGCGCACCGCCTACATGCCGCACATCCCCTATCGCCGCCACAAGCTGAACCAGGGCGACACGGTCTATCTGGAATATACCGGCACCTTCGACCGGTACAACGCGCCGGGGATGCGCAGCGCGGTGATCGGCAAGCCGTCGGACGGGGTTCGGCGCCTGTCGGACGCGGCGCTGGAGACGCTCGACCTTCTCTTCGCCAATATCAAGCCCGGCCGCACCGGCGACGATGTGGCACAGATCGCCAAGAAGGCGCTGGCCAAGGCGCCCGAGGGCACCTTCTTCCACGGCGGCTATGGCTATTCCATCGGCATGGGCCACCAGCCCACCTGGACCGAGGCCGCGCATTACATCGCCGAAGGGTCGGAAACCCTGCTGAAGCCCGGCATGTGCTTCCACCTGCCGCTCTGCGCCTGGGTTCCGGGCGACAAGTACGGCATCGGCTTCTCGGAAAGTATCACGGTCACCGAGACCGGCTGCGAGATCCTCGGGCCGGGCGACCGGCGCGAACTGGCCGTGCGCTGAGCGCCTCACCCGAACCCGACAGGAGCAAGAGACATGCGCCGCATCGCCATCGACACCGGGGGCACCTTCACCGACTGCGTCCTTTACGACGGGCACGAAAAGGTGCTGGCCGTCGCCAAGGTTCCCTCGCAGCCGAAGTCCCCCGACCGGGCCATCGCCAACGGCATCAACCGCCTGCTGGAAATCGCCAAGCTCAAGCCCACCGACATCGACCAGGTGGCGCACGGCACGACCATCGCCACCAACGCGGTGATCCAGGGCCGCTATGCCCGGGCCGGGATGATCACCACCCAAGGCTGCCGCGACACGCTGGAGATCGGCTCGCAGATCCGCACCCAGCCTTACAACCTGCGGGCCGAGCAGAAGAAGCCGCTGATCCCCCGCGATCTGCGCATCGAGGTGCCGGGGCGGCTGGCGGCGATGGGCGAGGAGATCGAGGCCATCGACGAGGCGGCGGTCCGTCAGGCGGTCAAGGCGCTGAAGGACAAGGGCGCCGAGGCGGTGGCGGTGGCGGGCCTTTTCAGCTTCGCCAACCCGGCGCAGGAAGAGCGCGTGGCCGAGATCGTGCGCGAGGTCGCGCCCGAGATGTATGTGATGTCCTCGGCCGCCGTGTCGCCCGAGGTGCGGGAATATCCCCGCTTTGCCACGGTCGCGGTCAACGTCGGCCTCGCGCCGCATCTCGACCCCTACCTGTCGCGTCTGCGCGGCTTCCTTGATGCGGAAGGGTTCACCTGTCCGCTTCTCATCATGCAAAGCAACGGCGGCGTGGCGACGGATTCGCGCTGCAAGGGCGACCGGGCGCATCATCTGGTCCTGTCGGGTCCGGCGGGATGCGTGATGGGCGGGCTGCACCTGACAAAGGTGGCGGGTTTCGACAACCTCGTCACCGTCGACGTGGGCGGCACCAGCGCCGACATCGGCATGATCGTCGGCGCCGAGGCGCGGACGCGGATGGAGATGCTGCTCTCAAACGGGGTGCCCTTGCACCTGCGGCATCTGGAGATCGAGACCATCGGCGCGGGCGGCGGCTCGATCGCCTGGGTGGATGAGGGCGGCGCGCTTCAGGTCGGGCCGCAAAGCGCGGGTGCCGATCCCGGCCCGGCCTGCTTTGGCCTGACCGGCACCGAGCCGACGCTGACCGACGCCCATGTGGTGCTGGGGCGGCTGAACCAGGATCGCATCCTTGGCGGCGAACTGAAGGTCCATCTCGACCTCGCCCGCAAGGCGGTCGGCGCGCTCGGCGAGAAGCTCGGCCTGTCGGTCGAGGAGGCGGCGCTCGGCATCGTCCGGGTGGCCGACGCCAACATGGCCGGCGCGATCCGCAGTGTTGCTGCGCGAAACGGCGACGACCTGCGCGAGTTCGCCCTGGTCGCGGCGGGTGGGGCAGGCGCACTCAACGCCGTCGATCTGGCCCGCGACCTGGGCATGAAGGCGGTGGTGGTGCCGATGCGGCCGGGGCTGTTCAGCGCCATCGGCGTGCTGGACGCGCGCATCCGCCACGACCTTGTGCAGTCGGTCCTGATGTTCGCCGACAAGCCAGACATGGCGCTGATCGGGCGGGCGCATGAGACGCTGGCCGAAAAGGCCCGTGCGATGCTTGCGGCCGACGGGGCGCCGGCGAAGGGCGTCGAGATCAGCCACCAGCTCGATCTGCGCTATCTCGGCCAGGAATATGCGGTCACGGTCACGGTGACGCCGGGCGAGGCGATGGCCGAAGTGCTGAAGCGCTTCCACGAGTTGCACGACCGCACCTACGGCCATTCGGCCCCCGGCGAGGCGACCGAGATCGTCGCGGTCCGCGCCGTAGGCTATGGCCAGCTTGGCGCCGTCCACTGGCCCGACCGCACCGTCTTTGGCGACGGCAGGCCGCAGACGACACGGCAGGTCTGGTTCGCCGAAGCCGGCGGCTATGTCACCGCCCCGGTTTATCAACGCGCGGCGCTGAGCCCCAGCCAGACGATCAGGGGCCCGGCGATCATCGAACAGCTCGACACCACCACCGTCATGCCCCCGGCCTGCACGGCGCGGCTGGACAGCAAGGACAACATCATCATCACCCTGGAGGCGCTGGCATGAAAGACGCCGTCAACCCCGGCCTGACCGATCCGATCACCGTCGCCGTCATCGGATCGGCGCTCCGCGCCACAGTGAACGAGATGGGCGAGGCGCTGCGCCGCTCCTCGCACTCGCCGATCATCCGCGAGATGCTGGACTATTCCTGCGCGGTCTTCACCGCGAAGGGCGACATCGTCAGCCAGGATGAATTCCTGCCGGCACTTCTGGGCGCCATGGCCTTCGCCATGCCGGTGCTGTTGAAGGAGAACCCGGTCGAAACGATCCGCCCCGGCGACATGTTCATCGGCAACGACCCCTACCGGGGCGGCACGCACACGCCTGACATCCACATTTTCGCCCCGGTCTTCGTGGGCGGCAAACTGGTGGCCTGGTCGGCGAACCTTGCCCACCACGCCGACGTGGGCGGCACCAACCCCGGCACCGAGGGTTTCGCCAACCGCTCGATCTTCGAGGAGGGCATCCGCTTTCCTTACGTGAAGGTGTTCGAGGAAGGCCGCGCCGTCGATCAGGTCTTCCGCTACATCGAGAACAACGTGCGCGACCCGCAGTCGAACCTCGGCGACCTGCGCGCGCAGATCGCGGCGGCGAAGCTGGGCGTCCAGCGCCTTGACGGGCTGTTCGCCAAATATGGCGTCGCGACGATGCAGGCGGCGATGGAAGAGCGCATCGACCAGGACGAACGCAAGATGCGGGCGCTGATCGCGCAGCGCCCCGACGGCGAGGCGACGGCCTCGGGGTTCCTCGACAACGACGGGCTGGGCGGCGATCCGGTCGAAATCCGCGTCAAGGTCACGGTCAGGGGCGACAATGTGACGGTCGATTTCACCGGCACGGCGCCGCAGATGGCGGGCGGCATGAACTGCTCGCGCACCGCGGCCTCCTCGGCGGTGATCTTCGCGGTCAAGGCGGCCTTCGGCGTCGGCACCGGGCAGACGGCGGGCTGCGTGCGGCCGATCACCATCATCCTGCCCGAAGGCTCGATGGTGAACCCGCGCTTCCCGGCCGCCGTCAGCCTGCGCCACCTCGCGGCGCAGCGCACCGCCGACACGCTGATCCTCGCCTTCTCGAAACTCTACCCCGATGCCATCTCGGCCGGCACGTTCGTGGGCTTCTCGAGCCTCGCCGTCGAATGCCGCCATCCGCGCACGAGGCAGGTGGTGATCATGTCCGACGACCTCGGCGGCGGGTTTGGCGGCAACAGCGACGGCGACGGGCTGACCGCCGTCGACACCTACCTTTCCAACGTCGGCATCCTGCCGGCCGAAATCTGCGAGCGCCAGTATCCGATCCGCATCGACGAGACGGTGCTTCTGGAGGACACCGCGGGCGCGGGCGCGCAGCGGGGCGGGCTTGGCATCCGCCGCATCTACCACTTCCTCGATACCTGCGACGTGGTCTTCTACACCGAACAGACCGATGCGCGCTTCGCCCCCTGGGGGCTGGCGGGCGGGAAGTCCGGCAAGCCCGCGCTCCTGCGGCTGGAGCGCGCCGACGGGACGGTGATGCCGATCACCAAGAACCGGATGCTGGTGGGCAAGGGTGACCGCCTGGTGACCTGCACCGGCGGCGGCGGCGGATACGGCGACCCGAAGCAGCGCGACCGCGAGGCGGTGCGCGAGGATCTGCGCGAAGGCAAGATCAGCGCCGCGGCTGCGCGCGATGTCTACGGGCTGGTCTGAACGCAACACCACGCGGGCGGCGCCTCTGTCGCCCGCGCCATGACGCAAGGAAGGCAAGGCATGAAGATCACGGTTCTGGGCGGCGCTGGCATGATGGGGCAGGGGATCATCCGCGATCTTCTGTCCGACCGCGCGATCATCGACATCAGCGAATTGCGGGTTCCCGACGCCTCGCCCGAACGCCTTGCGGCGCTGAAGGCCGAGTTCGGGGCCGACAAGCGGCTCAGGCTCTCGCAGCTTGACGTGACCGACGCGGCGGCGCTTGACGGCGCGCTGCGCGGCTCTGACCTGTGCGTGAACTCGGTGCCGACGCTCGCCGGCCATCAGATGCGCATCTTCGAGGCGGCCTTGAACGCGGGCACCCACTACACCGACCTTGGCGGGCTTGGCACCTATACCGTCAAGCAGCTTGAATGGCGCGACCGCTTCCGCGATGCAGGGCTGTGCGCCGTCCTTGGCGTCGGCGCCGATCCGGGCATGTCGAACGTGATCTGCCGCGCCGTCGCCGACCAGCTGGACGAGATCGACAGCATCAACCTTTACTGGGCGGCCGAGCTGACCGGCCCGGAAAACCCGGTGCTGGTGCCGCCCTACTCGGTCTCGACCGTGCTGGCCGAATACGCCCACCCGTCGATCCAGTTTCACGGTGGCAAGCATGTGACATGCGCGCCTATGACCGGGGTCGAGACCCTGGACCTGCCCGAGCCCTGGGGCCGGTGCGAGTTCATGTATTCGCCGCATTCAGAACAGCTGACCGTGCCCCTGGCCGCTGGGATCCGCGAGAAGGGCATCAAGGAGTTCACCTGGAAACTGCACCTGCCGCACCGCGAGCACGAGGCCTGGGTCGGCCTCGTCAAGGCGGGTTTCGGCGAGTTCGATGATCCGGTCACGGTCGGCGGCGTCACCGTCAGGCCGCTTGACGTGCTGAACGCGGTGATCTTCCGCAACATCGAGAAGAACGCCGACCGCATCCCCGCGCAGGACAGCCACGAGATCCATTTCGCCATCGGCCGCGGCCGCAAGGGCGGCAAGCCCGTGACGGCGCGCTGCGAGGTCGTGGTGCGTCCGAACAGCCTCTACGACGGCTATCGCGATGCCGCGACCTCGATGAACGCCTCGATCGCGGCACAGCTTCTTCTGGCGGGCGGTGGGCGGCCCGGCGTCTTCGCCCCCGAGGAGTTTTTCGACATCCCGGCCTATTTCCGCGAGCTGGGCAAGCGGCACTTCGAAGTCAGAAGCAACGTGGCACCGGCGTGAACCGGCCAACAGGGAGAACTGCAATGACCAATCGCAACACGGGTCCGAACACGGCCAGTCCCGCCAGCGCGCTGCGCCTTTCGCGGCGGTTCTTCATGGCGGGGGCAGGCGGCGTGGCGGCGCTTGCCGGCTTCGGCCTGAAGCCCGCGCTGGCGGGCCAGGGCCAGGTGGCCTTTCTCGGCTGGGAGGGCTATGACCTTGCCTTCAAGGCCGACGACATCCTGAAGAAGGCCGGCGCCAGCTTTCAGCCGACCTACATTTCGACGATCGAGGACATCATCACCAAGCTGCGCTCGGGCGGCATGGGCTCGATCGACCTGACGACGCTCATCTACCAGTATGTCGGCTTCTCCGCATCGAGTGGCATCCTTGACCCGATCGACGAGAGCCTGGTGCCGAACCTCGCGGGCATGCACCCGCGCTTCAAGTCGCTCGACCAGTTCCTCAGGATCGACGGCAAGCTCTACGGCATTCCCTTCACCTTCTCGTCGATCCCGCTGATGTACAACCCGGCCAAGGTCGCGCGGCCGACCTCGTGGAAGGACATGCTGAAGCCCGAGCACAAGGGCCGGGTCGTCGGCTTCCCGGATGCGATGAGCATGATCGTCACCTGGTCGAAGGTCGCCAACGAAGGCATCGCCGACCCGAGCCGCATGACGCGCGAGCAACTGGACAAGACGATCGAGCTGATGGTGGCCCTCAAGGCCAATTCCCGCGCCGTCCCGTCGAGCATGGGCGAGATTTCCGACATGTTCGGCCGCGGCGAGATCGACATGGCGATGGGCTGGGAGCCGATGGTGAAATGGGTGCAGGACAAGGGGGTCGAGCTTGCCATCGCCTCGCCTTCCGAGGGAACCTTCGCCTACTTCGACACGGTCAACATCGCCAAGGACGCCCCGAACCGCGAGCTTGACCATGCGCTCATCAACTGGGGCCTGTCGGCGGCGACGCAGAAGACCTTCTCCGAAGCCAACGTCCTCGGCATCGTCAACGCCGAGGCGATGGGCAAGGTCACGGATCCGGTCGTGTCGAAGATCTTCCACTTCGACGACATCGACGCCTACTTTGCCGACAAGTTCCTGCCGGGAATGTTCCCGCTTGAACCCGAGGGCGATCTCGTGACCTGGGACGAGGTTCTCCAGGCCTTCGAGAACTACCAGCGGGCATGATGGCGATGAAGCACGGTCCGCACGCATTCGAACCGGTCCTGACGGGAGCGATGGCCATGAACGGAACCCCCCTTGTTCGGTTGAGCGGCCTGGCCAAGGACTATGGCGAGGTGCGGGCCGTGCATCCCCTGGACCTGGCGTTCGAGGATGGCGATTTCCTTGCCATCCTCGGCCCGTCGGGCTGCGGCAAGACCACGCTCCTCAGGATGCTTGGCGGGTTCGTCGAACCGTCGGCGGGCCGCATCGAGATCGCGGGGCAGGATGTCACCGCGCTCGCGCCCGAGAAGCGCCCGACCAACATGGTCTTTCAGGGATATGGCCTGTTCCCGCACATGAGCGTGCGCCAGAACATCGGCTATGGCCTGCGCCTCAGGGGGCTGCCGCGGGCCGAGGTCGATGCGCGGGTCGAGGAGATGATCGCGCTGGTGCGGCTCGAGGCCTTCGCGGCGCGCCCGCCCTCGGCGCTGTCGGGCGGCCAGCAGCAGCGCGTGGCGCTCGCCCGCGCCCTGATCATGAAGCCCAAGGTGCTGCTGCTGGACGAACCCTTCGCGGCGCTCGATCTGAAGCTCCGCCAGGCGCTGCAGGACGAACTCCGGGCGCTGCACCGCAAGACCGGCGGCACCTTCGTCTTCGTCACCCACGACCAGACCGAGGCGATGGCGCTGGCCAACCGGATCGTGGTGATGGAAAAGGGGCGTGTCGTGCAGGTGGGCAGCGCCGAGGACATCTATCTGCGTCCGGCCAGCCATTTCGTCTCGACCTTCGTGGGTGAGGCGAATTTCCTGGCTGCGACGCGGGCGGGCGATACCGTCGCGATCGCCGGGGCGTTTTCGTTCCACGCGCCGGGGGCGCCGGGGCAGGTCGAGGTGGGCATCCGTCCCGAACGGGTGCGCCTCGGGGCGGCGGCCGAGACAGCCGAGCACCGCTTCCGTGGCCGCATTACCGACCGGCTCTTCCTGGGCGCTCAGGTGCAGTACACAGTTGCGCTGGACGGTGGCGCGGCCTTCACCGCAGTCAGCGGCGACGCCGCTTTGGCTGCCGGTCAGGACATCGCCGTCGGCTGGAACGGCGCCGATCAGTGGGTGGTGGCGCAATGACTGGGCGCATCCGAGCCTCGTGGCGCAGCGTGGCGCTGATGGGTCCGGCGGCGGCGGTTCTGGGGTTCCTGTTCCTTCTGCCGCTCGTCTGGTTCCTGGTCGTCTCCTTCTACCGGGTTCAGCTCTTCCAGATGATCCCGGACGCCTCGCTGGCCAACTATACCAAGGTTCTGGCCGACTATGCCGGGCCGATCGCCTTCACCGCCGCCATCGCCGCCGCCATCGCGGCGATCACCACCGTCCTTGCCTTTGTCGTCGCCCACATGATCTGGGCACGGGGCGGGGCGTTCGGGGCCTTTCTGCTGGGGGCGACGCTCCTGACGCTGTTTGGCGGCTATCTGGTCAAGATCTACGCCTGGCGCACGATCCTCGGGCGGGAAGGGGTCATCAACAGCACGCTTGTCGGGCTCGGACTCGTCAAGCAGCCGATCGACGCGCTGCTTTACAGCCCGACGGCGGTGGTGCTGGTGCTGGTCAGCTATCTTCTGCCATTCGCCATCCTGCCGCTTTACGGCGCGCTCCGGGCGGTCGATCCGGTCAGCATCGAGGCGGCGCGCGATCTCGGCGCCACGCCGGCGGGCGTGCTGCGCGACGCGGTCCTGCCCCTGTGCGTTCCGGCACTGGCCACGTCCTTCGCGCTGTGCTTCCTCTTGACGGCGGGCGATTTCGTCACCCCGCGGCTGGTCGGCGGCACCCAGACCTTCATGATGGGCAACTTCATCGAAAGCCAGTTCGGCCTGCGCATGAACGTGCCCCTCGGCGCGGCAATGACCTTCACCACGCTCGTGACCTCGGTCTGCGTCATCGGCGCGGCCTGGGCCGGACTGCGGCATTTCCTGAGGGCGAAGTGATGCGCAAGATCCTTTCCACGGCATTCGGGCTGGCGATCGTCGCCTTCATGCTGGCGCCCCTGGCGCTGGTGGTGCTGTTCTCGTTCGGGAAAAGCGCGCTCATGACCTTTCCGATGACCGGCCTGACGCTGGACTGGTATCGGGCGCTGCTGTCGCGCGACGATTTTGCCGGGGCGCTGGCCAACAGCCTCATCATCACCGGAACGGTGGGTCTGGTGGCGACGGCCATCGGCACCCTGGCCGCGATGTTCATCGCCCGGCTCCGCCCGGCGCGTTCGGCGACGGCGATCTTCCTCTTCGGTCTGCCGATGATGATGCCGCCCCTGGTCCTGGCGCTGGCCATCCTGTCGCTTTTCGCGATGGTGGGGGTCAAGCTCAGCCTGGTCACGGTGATTCTGGCGCATCTGACCTTCACCATGCCGTTCGTGATCCTGATCGTCTCGGCGCGGCTGCGTGATTTCAACCCGGCGATGGTGGATTCGGCGCGCGACCTTGGCGCGGGGCCCTGGACCGTGTTCCGCACCGTCACCTTTCCGATCATCCGCCCGACGCTGTTCGGCGCGGCGCTGATCGCCATGTCGCTGTCGCTGGACGATTTCGTCATCACCTTCTTCCTGATCGGCGGCGGCAACACCCTGCCGACGCTGGTCTGGGGGATGCTGCGCACCGGCATCGACCCGTCGATCAACGCGCTCGGCACGCTGATCGTGACCTTCACCGTCGGCGCGGCGGCGCTGGCCCTGTGGCTGACCCGGCAGCGGGCCTGACCGCCGCCCTGAACACCCGAGGACCGACATGAGGACCGAGCTTTACATCGACGGCCGCTGGGCCGCCCCCGCGCTGGGCGGCAGCTTCCCGGTCGTGAATCCCGCGACCGAGGAGGTGGTGCACCACGCGCCCGCTGGCACCGCCGCCGACATCGACGCCGCGGTCCGCGCGGCTCGGCGCGCCTTCGACGAAGGCCCCTGGCCGCGCATGACCGGGGCCGAGCGAGGCCGGATCATCCGCGCCATCGCCGCGGGGATCATGGCGCGGCAGGCCGAGCTTGCGCGCCTCGAGGTGATCGACAACGGCAAACCCCTGCCCGAGGCGATGGGCGACATCGCCGACGCTGCCGGCTGCTTCGACTTCTACGCGGGCCTCGCCGAGGAGATGGACGCGCAAGGCCCCGAGGCGCTCACGCTGGCCGATGCCCGCTTTGCCGCCAGGGTGGTGAAGGAACCCCTGGGCGTCGCGGGCGCGATCATTCCCTGGAACTACCCCTTGCTCATGGCCTCGTGGAAGGTCGCGCCCGCCTTGGCCGCGGGCTGCACGATGGTGCTGAAGCCTTCGGAACTGACCCCGCTGACCGCGCTGGAACTGGGGCAGATCGCCCATGACGCCGGCCTGCCCCCGGGTGTCCTGAACATAGTCACCGGCCTTGGTCCCGATGCTGGCCAGCCGCTTGCCGACCATACCCTTGTCGACAAGCTGGCCTTCACCGGCTCGGTGCCCACCGGGGCGAAGATCATGGCCGCCGCCGCCCGCGACATCAAGAAGATCAGCCTTGAACTGGGCGGCAAGTCGCCCTTCGTGATCTTCGCCGACAGCGATCTGGAGAAGGCCGTCGAATGGATCCTGTTCGGCATCTTCTGGAACCAGGGGCAGGTCTGTTCGGCGACCTCGCGCGTTCTGGTCGAGCGCGGCCTCTATCCGCGCCTGCTGGAAAGGCTCGTGGCCGAGGCGCGCAAGATTACCATCGGCGACGGGCTGGAACAGGGCACGCTGATCGGTCCGCTGGCCAGTGAGGGCCAGTTCCGCAAGGTGCTGGCCGCCATCGACCGCGCCCGCGACCAGGGCGCGACGGTCGCCTGCGGCGGGCGGGCCGAAGGGTTCGACAGGGGCTATTTCGTCGCCCCCACGGTGCTGACCGACGTCCCCCTCGACAGCGACGCCTGGCGCGAGGAAATCTTCGGCCCCGTCGTCTGCGTCCGCCCCTTCGACACCGAGGAGGAAGCGGTGCGCCTGTCGAACGACAGCCGCTTCGGCCTTGCCGCCGCCGTGATGTCGGCGGACGACGCCCGCGCCGAACGGGTGGCGGCCGCCCTGCGCGCCGGAATCGTCTGGATCAACTGCTCGCAGCCCACCTTCACCGAGGCGCCCTGGGGCGGCATGAAGCAGTCGGGCATCGGCCGCGAACTCGGCCGCTGGGGGCTCGAGAACTACCTGGAGACCAAGCAGATCGCCCGCATGGTCAGCGACGAGCCCTGGGGCTGGTATCTGAAGTGACCCGCTCATTCCCGCAAGGAGCACAATGATGACCGCGAAAGACGAGGCAGGCGTCCGGGCCTGCGTGGATGCCTGGCTGGCCGGCTGGACCTTCGACCCCTCCGACCCCTGGAGCCTCGACCGCTTCACCCCGATACTGCACAAGGATGCGCAGGTGATCGACGACTACGGCCACCAGCTGTCGATCCTGAACGGCCACAAGGACTATGCCGGGGTCTGGGGCCCGATGGTCAGGCAGTACATGAAGCAATGGGCGATCAGGTGCGAGGAGGAAACCTATCAGGCCTGGATCGGCGACCGGGTGGCCTGCGTCAGCTTCGTCCTGCGCGGCGGCGGCGAGATGGCCAACGGCGAGGTGCACAGGCTGCGCCAATACTGCACCTTCCCGATGGAGAGGATCGACGGGCGCTGGGTGATCCTGAAGGAGCACATCACAACCGACTTCGCCCATTCGACCTGAGGGGGCCAGCATGGTTGCCTGCGCGCTGACCTTCGATTTCGACGCCATGTCGGTGTGGCTTGGCTCCTACGCCGCCAGGAACCCCTCGATGATCAGCCGGGGCGAGTTCGGGGCGGTGGCGGTGCCGCGCATCCTCGACCTCCTGAAGGGGCATGGGATCAGGGCGACATTCTTCATCCCCGGCCATACCGTCCATGCCTACCCTGACATCGTGCGCCGGATCGTCGGCGAAGGCCACGAGATCGGGCACCACGGCTGGGTGCACGAGAACCCGGCGAAGTTCGACGAGGCGGGCGAGCGCGCCAACATGGACCGGGGACTCGAGGCCTTTGCCCGTGTTGGCGCCCAGCCGCGCGGTTATCGTTCGCCGTCGTGGGATTTCTCGGAGCGGACGATGGAAATCCTGCTCGACTACGGATTTTCCTATGACAGCAGCCTGATGGGCTCGGACTTCGTGCCCTACTACGCCCGCGTTGGTGACCGCCATGATGCGGTTTCACCCTATGTCTTTGGCCGCAACGTCGATGTGGTCGAGCTGCCGGTGGCCTGGGTGATGGATGATTTCCCGCATTTCGAGTTCGTCGACAACGACACCCAGGGCCTTTCGTCCCCCTCGAAGGTCGAAGGAATCTGGCGCGACGAGTTCACCTATGCCGGTCAGGTGGCGCCCGAGGGCCTGTGGTCGGCCACCATGCACCCGCAGGTGATCGGCCGGGGCCACCGGATGATGATGCTCGACCGGCTGATCCGGCACATCAGGGCGAACGGCGGCCGCTTCACCACGATGGGCGACTACGCCGACGGCTGGCGCGCAAAAAACCCGCTGGACCTTTGGCGGCAATCCGGTGCACCTCAGGCACAGGATGCATGCGGGCGGATGGAATGAGCAGACTTTTCACTTCGACGGAAACCGATCCCTTCGGGCGGGGGCGTGAATTCGGCCGTGCCCTTGCCGACCGTATCGCCGGCACCGTGGCCGGCTATCGCGCCATGTGGGACGCCGTTGTCCCCGGCTACGATCCGGCCCCCGCCGGGAACGCGGCCCTGGCGGCGACCGAAGATTTCGCGCCATACCTCGCGGCGGAAATGCGCGGCATGGCCGAAGGCGCGGGGCTCGCGCCCGCGCTGATCGGCGCGATCAACGCCCGCACCGAAATCCTGGCCGCGCTGAGCGCCCCGGCCCGGGGCGAATGTTCCGCCGTCATCGCGCTCTCGTCCGAAGGGCCGCCGGTGGCGATGCAGACCTGGGACTGGTACCACCGCTTCCGCCGGAACTGGCTGGTTTGGGAGATTCCGCTGGCGGACGGCACGACGACCAGGACCATGACCGAGTGCGGCATCGTCGGCAAGGCGGGGCTGAACACCCGGGGGCTCGGACTTCTCTTCACCATCCTCCACCACGTCGACGACGGCCAGGGCATCGGCGTGCCGGTGCATGTGGTGGCGCGCGCGACGCTCGACCTCGGCCAGAACCTGCACCATGCCGCGCAGCTGGCGGCCAAGGCCAAGGTCTCGGCCTCGTCCTCGCTGAACCTCTCGGCCTGGGACCAAGGCCGCGCCGCCGCGATCACGGTCGAGCTGCATCCCGGCGGGCCGGGCTTTGTGCTGCCGGCGCGCGACGGCCTGCTGGTCCATACCAACCACTTCCTCGACCCGCGCCCCGCCGCGCGGGACATCGAACCCGGCGCCTTCCCCGACACGCTCCTGCGCCATGCGATGCTGTCGCGGCGGCTGAAGGGTGCCAGCACGGCGACCGAGGTTCTGGCGGCGCTGAACTGCCACATGGGCGCGGACACGGCGCTGTGCTGCCATCCGCTGCCCGGCGACCCGGACGACCAGTACGAGACGCTGGCGACCGTGCGGCTGGATCTGGCGGCGGGGGCGCTCCATGTGCATGACGGCGGTCCCTGCACCTGCGGCTGGAACCTGTAGGCGCCGGTGATCCGGGCACTTCCGCGGGCGGCCAGGTCATGGTTTCATGGTGGCCGGGCGGGCCCCTCCCGCCAGACAGGCGGGACACCGGTCCTGCGACGGCGGGGAACCGGTTGGCGCCACAGGAGGCAGGGACGATGCGCAGCATCAAGACCATCCATGTCATCTCGGCCCATGCCGAGGGCGAGGTTGGCGATGTCATTGTCGGCGGGGTCGCGCCGCCGCCGGGCGAGAAGATCTGGGAGCAGAGCCGCTGGATCGCCCGCGACCAGACCCTGCGGAACTTCGTCCTGAACGAGCCGCGCGGCGGCGTCTTTCGCCATGTCAACCTGCTGGTGCCGCCCCGCCATCCGGAGGCCGCCGCCGCCTTCATCATCATGGAGCCCGAGGATACGCCGCCGATGTCTGGGTCGAACTCGATCTGTGTCGCGACCGTGCTTCTGGACGGCGGCATCATCCCGATGCAGGAGCCGGTGACGGAATTCATTCTGGAAGCCCCCGGCGGGCTGGTGAAGGTGCGCGCCGAGTGCCGGGGCGGCAAGGCCGAACGGATCTTCGTGCAGAACCTGCCGAGCTTCGCGCAGAAGCTGGCGGTGCCGCTCGAGGTCGAAGGGCTGGGGACGCTGACCGTCGACACGGCCTATGGCGGTGACAGTTTCGTTTTCGTGGACGCGAAGGCGCTCGGCTTTTCCCTGACCCCGGACGAGGCGCACGACATCGCGAAGCTGGGCGCGAAGATCACCAGGGCCGCGACCGAGAGGCTTGGCTTCCATCACCCGACCAATCCTGACTGGCGGCATTTCTCGTTCTGCCTGTTCGCGGGCGCGCTGACGCGCGAGGGGCATGAACTGCGCGCGGGTTCTGCCGTGGCGATCCAGCCGGGCAAGGTCGACCGTTCGCCCACCGGCACCGCGCTTTCGGCGCGGATGGCGGTCCTGCATGCACGGGGCGAGATGGGTCTTCAGGACCGGCTGACCACCGTATCGCTGATCGGCTCGACATTCGCGGGGCGGATTCTCGGCGCCACCGATGTCGGCGGGGTTCCGGCGATCCTGCCCGAAATCAGCGGCCGCGGCTGGATCACCGGCATCCACCAGCACATGCTGGACCCTTCCGATCCCTGGCCGCAGGGCTATCGGCTGAGCGACACCTGGGGCGCCCGCTGACGGCCGTCGCCAAGCCTTGACTCCCCTGTGCCCGCCTGTATAAGCCCGCCGTCCGGGGGCGAATGGCCCCGGTTTTCATTGGTGTTGGCGGACCCCGCAAGGGGAAGCCTGTCGCCCCGCAAGGGGAAAGGACAACGCCCTTCATGTCTTCGGCCTTCGCGGGCCGGAACCCCGGGGACAAGGCGGCGCCTGCCGTCCGAGGCCCGAAAAGCGGGAACCGGTTTTCGGATCAGCCGAGGAGGCCACAACGAAGGAGATCAGCGGTGACGAAACGCACCTCTGCCAAGTACAAGATCGACCGCCGCATGGGCGAGAACATCTGGGGCCGTCCGAAATCCCCGGTCAACAAGCGTGAATACGGCCCCGGCCAGCACGGCCAGCGCCGCAAGAACAAGCTGTCGGATTTCGGCACGCAGCTGCGCGCCAAGCAGAAGCTGAAGGGCTACTACGGCGACCTGACCGAAAAGCAGTTCCGCAAGATCTATGGCGAAGCCGAGCGCGTCAAGGGCGACACCGGCGAGAACCTGATCGGCCTCTTGGAGCGCCGTCTGGACGCGGTGGTCTACCGCGCCAAGTTCGTGCCGACCATCTTCGCCGCCCGCCAGTTCGTGAACCACGGCCATGTGACCGTGAACGGGACGCGGGTCAACATCGCCTCCTACCGGGTGAAAGAGGGCGACGTGGTCGCGGTGCGCGACAAGTCGCGCCAGCTGGCGATCGTGCTGGAAGCGGTCGGCCTGGCCGAGCGCGACGTGCCGGACTATCTGGAAACCGACCACCACAAGATGACCGCGACCTTCGTGCGCCAGCCGGCCCTGGGCGACGTGCCCTATCCGGTGCAGATGGAACCGCATCTGGTCGTCGAATTCTATGCGAAGAACTGATCCTTCGCGGGAGAGGGTTTTGGGAAGGCCGTCCGGTTGGGCGGCCTTTTCGTTTGGGCGGTCCTATCCGTTGCGGCAGCAGACAAGGCCGGACGGGTCATTGACAGGAACAAGCCTGTCACGCCTTATGGTTGTGAGCGTGATGCGGAGAACCCGATGAAGGGCTGGAAGATATTTGTATTTGCCGTGCAGATGTTGCTGCAGAATTTCGCCGTGGCGGTAAGGGTTTCGGCTGTGCCCTATGTCGTTCAGGTCGGAGCCATGCTTGCCTTTGTTGGCCTGACCATGTTCAGCCCGCAGGCGGAGCAGGCTGCCTTGATCGAGGCGGGACAGTTCCCGTGGCTGGGATTTGTGGCGGTGATTGTCGTTGCGTCTGTGACAGGCGCTTGGATCGCGGTCGGATGGCATCGTTTTGTCCTCGCAGGCGAGCAACCGCGCGTCGTGCCGGCTTTCCACGGCGAACGGACCTTCGCCTACCTTGGCATCGGCTTGTTTATCGGACTCGTCGCATCTTTGGCGGCTGTGATGATGTTCGGCACGATCATGCTTTTCGCACACTTGGTCCCTGGTCCTGGCGGGTGGGCAGCGGTTGTCGCCATGATGGTTCTGTCATTTCTGACGGTGGCCCTTGTTGTTATCATTTGTCTTCGCCTAGGCGCGACGCTGCCGGGCGTGGCCTTGCGCGAGGGGGTTCCGTTCGGAACCGGCTGGGACGCGACCAGGGGCGAGACGTGGAATATTTTGGCCCTGGCGATCATTTTCGGGGTGCTCCACGTAGCCGCCACCAAGATCGGCGAGAAGGTTTTTGGCGGGAATATCGTGCTCGGCGCCTCTTGGCAGTTTGTCATGCAGTGGGCTGTCTTGATGATCAGCCTCTCGATCCTGACCACCCTTTACGGGCACTATGTGGAAAAGCGCCCCCTGGCCTGACCCCTTGCCGCAACCGGCCGTCGCCTTGACGGCCACAGTCGCCGCCCAATCGCCC
This sequence comes from Pseudomonadota bacterium, assembly GCA_018240425.1. Lineage (GTDB taxonomy): Bacteria > Pseudomonadota > Alphaproteobacteria > Rhodobacterales > Rhodobacteraceae > TMP-24. The sequence continues at coordinate 45,126 of JAFEFU010000056.1, forward strand.
CGCACCCCCTAGCCCAACCCCACGCCGCCCGCTAGAAGTCCCCGGACCACCGGGGAGTCGCTGCCAGATGACCGATCACATCCGCCCCCAGCCGGGGATCATGGAAATTGCGCTCTATGAGGGCGGGGCTGCGCATGTGGCGGGGGTTTCGGACGCGATCAAGCTCTCGTCGAACGAAAATCCCTTCGGCCCCTCGGACCGGGCGAAAGAGGCCTACCTGCGCGCCGTCCACAAGCTGCACCGCTATCCGGTGACCGACCACGCGGCGCTGCGCCAGGCGATCGGCGAGGTGCACGGGCTCGATCCCCAGCGGATCGTCTGCGGGGTGGGCTCGGACGAGATCATCCATTTCCTCTGCCAGGCCTATGCCGGGCCGAAGGACGAGGTATTGTTCACCGAACACGGGTTCCTGATGTACCGGATCTCGGCGCTGGCGGCGGGGGCGACCCCGGTGTCGGTCAGGGAGCGCGACCGCACCACCGATGTCGAGGCGATCCTTGCCGCCTGCACCAAGCGCACGAAACTGGTGTTCATCGCCAACCCCAACAATCCGACCGGCACCATGATCGGCCTGCCCGAGATCGAGAAGCTGGCCAGCGGCCTGCCGAAGGGCGCGATCCTGGTGATCGACGGGGCCTATGCCGAATATGTGCAGGGCTATGACGGCGGGGCCGGGCTGGCGACGACGCGGGCCAACGTGTTCATGACCCGGACATTCTCGAAGATCTACGGGCTGGGCGGGCTGCGCATCGGCTGGGGCTATGGACCGCGCGCGATCATCGACGTGCTGAACCGCATCCGCGGCCCCTTCAACCTGTCGAGCACCCAGCTGGACACCGCCGAAGCCGCCGTGCGCGACCAGGACCATGTGGCCCGCTGCCGCGAGGAGAACGGCCGGCTGCGCGCCTGGCTGGCCGAAAGCCTGGCGGAAAAGGGCGTGCCGTCCGATACTTCGACCGCGAACTTCATCCTTGCCCGCTTTGCCGACGAGGCCGAGGCGACAGCCTGCGACCAGTATCTGCAAAGCCAGGGGCTGATCGTGCGCCGGGTGGGGGGCTATGGCCTGCCCCATTGCCTGCGCATCACCATCGGCGACGAGGCCGCCTGCCGCCGCGTCGCCCATGCCATCGGCCAGTTCAAGGGCCAGCAGGCATGAGCCGCATCTACGAGCGGGTGGCGCTGATCGGGCTGGGGCTGATCGCCTCGTCGATGGGCCATGCGATCCGCCGGCACGGGCTGGCCGGGCATGTGGCGGGCCACGCCAAGACCGCGGCAACGCGCGAGGCGGCGCTGGAGATCGGATTCTGCCAGTCGGTCCATGCCTCGGCGGCCGAGGCGGTGAAGGGTGCCGACCTGGTGGTGCTGGCGGTGCCGGTGGGGGCGATGGGGGCGGTGGCGGCCGAGATCGGCCCGCACCTCAAGCCGGGCGCGACCGTCACCGACGTGGGGTCGGTCAAGCAGGCGGTGGTCGAGGCGGTCGGTCCGCATCTGCCTGCGCATGTGCATTTCGTGCCCGGTCATCCGATGGCGGGGACCGAACATTCCGGCCCCCATGCGGGTTTCGCCACCCTGTTCGAGAACCGCTGGACGATCCTGACTCCGCTGGAGGCGGCCGATCCGGCGGCGGTGGCGCGGCTGAAGGCGCTGTGGGAAGGGATGGGGGCCAAGGTCGCGGCGATGGATCCGGCGCACCACGATTCGGTGGTGGCCGTGGTCAGCCACGCCCCCCACCTGATCGCCTATACGATGGTGGGGGTGGCCGACCATCTGGCGCAGGTGTCGAATTCCGAGGTCATCGAATATTCGGCGGCAGGGTTTCGTGACTTTACCCGGATCGCGGCCTCCGACCCGACCATGTGGCGCGACGTGTTCCTGACCAACCGGGAGGCGGTGCTGGACATCCTCGGCCGGTTCCACGAGGAGCTGTTCGTGTTGCAGCGGGCGATCCGCATGGGCGACGGGCCGGCGCTGTTCGACTATTTCACCCGCACCCGCGCCATTCGCCGGGGGATCATCGAGGCCGGGCAGGATACGGCGGCCCCGGACTTCGGGCGCGGAAAGGTCCAGCCGTGACCGGCGCCGGACGGTGGATGCTACTCGCCGGGGTGCTGGCGGGGCAGGCGGCGGGCGCGCTGCCGGCCGGACAGTCGCCGGTGCCCCCCATGCGCCCGGATGCGCCGCCGGCCGAAGCCGCTGCGCCGCTGCTCTTGGCATCGGCGGCGCCGGTCCTGCACCACCAGTCCCGGCCCGCCGCTCCTGCGGAAGGCGGGCTGGCGGCCTCGCCCCTGCCGCCGATCCGCCCGGCGGTCCTGCTCATGCCCCCGCCCGCAGCGCCGGACCGCTCGGCCCTGCCGCCGCTCCGGCCCGGCGCGGGCACCGATGCCGCGGTTCAGCCGGCCTCGGCGATTGTTCCGGCACCGCCTGCGCCCGCGCCGACCCAAGGGGCCCTCTGCGGCGATCCGGCGCTGGCGGGCCGGCTGATCGCGCCGATCCGGGCAGGCAACAGCGCCTGCGGGCTGGAGGACGGTGTCGAGGTGACAAAGGTGGCCGGGCTCGCGCTCAGCCAGCCTGCAACCATCGACTGCCCGACCGCGCGGGCACTCAGCGGCTGGGTTCAGGGCGCGCTGCTGCCGGCGGCCCGCAAGGGCGGCATGAGCCTGGCCAAGCTCGAGATCGCCGACAGCTATGCCTGCCGGCCGCGCAACAACGTCCGCGGCAACAAGACAAGCGAGCATGGCAAGGGCCATGCGATCGACATTTCGGCCCTGGTGCTCAGGGGCGGCGACAGCGCGAATGTGCAGCGCGACTGGGGCAAGGGGGCGAAGGGCCGGCTGCTGGCTGCCGTCCGCCGCGCCGCCTGCGGCCCCTTCACCACCGTCCTTGGCCCCGGTTCGGACCGGTTCCACCGCAACCACCTGCATTTCGACACGGCGCGCGGCCGCGGCGCCTATTGCCGGTAGACCTCAGAACTTCGGCAGGGGCATCAGCGGCAGGGGGCCGAAGCGCACCAGCCCGTCCGACAGGGTCAGCGGCAGCTTCAGCACATCCTTTTCGCCCGACTGGCTGGCCAGTCCCTCGAGCAGCTTCTCGATCTGCGGCGCGTTCTTCGCCGGGATGATGCCGCTGCCGACGGCAAGGCGGAAAAGCTCGCGCCAGTTGCGGGCCGAAATGTCCAGTTTTCCCCGGGCCTCGCGGTTCGCGTCGACGGTCAGGTCGCCCTTCAGATCCAGCTGCACCGGACCCCAGCCGAAATGACCGGCAATGTCGCGGACCGCCTTAAGGCTCGCAGGCTCGGTGGTCAGCGTCCGGTCAAGCGGCCGGTCAAAGGCGAGGATGGCGTCGAACTTGGCCTGATCGGCCTTGGCGGGCAGGGCGCCGGACGGATCGACGATCTTTTTCAGCGCCGGATCGACCGACAGGCCGTCGATGACCAGCGCGACCTCGTGGTCGGCGGCCGAGCCGGCCTGGCGCGAAGCGAGCAGCACCCGGTCGGCCAGAAGCGCGCCGCCCTCGGGCCGGGTCAGGCTGACCATGCGCCCGTCGAGCGTTGCATGGTCGAGGGGCAGCAGGCTGCTTGCCGCCAGATTGACGCTGGCGCGCAGGTCGTCGGAGTGAAGCGCCAGGGTCTCGGGGCCGACCGTCAGGGACTGGTCGTGCGGCCAGACCGCGATCAGGTTGTTCGGCCGGTAGGAGAGCGCGAAGAGCTGGAGGAAGGGCGCCGACCAGCCAAGCCGCCCGTCCTCGGCCATCAGGCGCGGCTGGTCGATCGTCAGGTCGAACCGCGAGGGGAAACCGGCCAGCGACACCGATCCGTAGTCGGCGCGTCCCTCGGACTTCAGCTGCGCCAGCGCCCCCTCGGCCCCTTGCAGGACATAGTGCGAACCGACGAACCAGTAGCCGGCGTAAAGCCCGGCGGCGATCGCGGTCGTCCACAGAAGTGCGCGCATCTCTGCCTCGTTTCCCATTGCGGCCTGACCGGGTTATAGGGGAGGGGCGGGGCAAGGGCCAGACGGCGGGAACGGGGCATGTGGGTCTTCGGATATGGTTCGCTGATGTGGGAGCCGGGCTTTGCCCCGGCCGAGAGGCTGGTCGCGCGGCTGACGGGCTGGCACCGGTCGTTCTGCATGCGCTCGATCCACTATCGCGGCACCCCCGGGCGGCCGGGGCTGGTCCTGGCGCTGGACCGGCAGGAAGGGGCCAGCTGCGCCGGCGTGGCCTTCCGGGTGGCCGAGGCCGAGGAAGGGCCGGTCCTTGCCTATCTTCGGGCGCGCGAACTCGTCTCGGACGCCTACCACGAGACCGAACTGCCGGTGGAACTGGCCGATGGGCGCCGGGTCCGGGCGCTGACCTATGTGATCGACCGGGCGCATGCGCAATATTGCGCAGGCCTCACGTCCGAGGAGCAGGCAGAGATCATCGCCCGCGCCGCCGGCCGGACCGGGACCAACGGCGACTACCTGAGAAACACGGTCGCCCACCTGGCCGACCTCGGGCTGGCCGATCCCGACCTTGTGGCGCTGGAGGCGCGGGTCCGCGCCCTGCAGGCCGGTGGCTGAGTGCTTGGCAGGGGCGGAGCCTGCCCCTATTGTGCGCGACGGCAAGGGCGGATCGCCCGCAATGGACAAGCCTTGATGGACAAGCCCGTACGCGCCTCGGCGCCCTTCTTCTCGCAGCCGGTGCGGCAGATCGCGATGATGCTGATCGTGTCGGTCCTGGTCTCGGTCGGCACCTATCTGGTCTTCTGGAAGATCTGGCCGGTGGTCCTGGACAATCCCTGGCTGAACGGGCTGATCTTCGCGGTCTTTGCCATCGGCATCGTCACCTGCTTCTGGCAGGTGGCGCAGCTTGTCACCTCGGTCCACTGGATCGAGGGGTTCGCCGCCAGCCGGCCGGGACACGAGGCGACCGAGCCGCCGCGCCTCCTCGTCCCCTTGGCCGCCCTTCTGCGGTCGCGCGGCAGCCGGGGCGGGCATATTTCCTCGTCCGCGGCGCGCTCGATCCTCGATTCGGTCTCGACCAGGGTGGAAGAGGCGCGCGACATCACCCGCTATCTGACCAACCTTCTGATTTTCCTTGGACTTCTCGGCACGCTCTACGGCCTGTCAACCACGGTTCCGGCGGTGGTGGACACGATCCGGGCGCTGGCGCCAAAGCAGGGCGAGAGTAGCGCCGAGGTCTTTTCCAAGCTGATGACGGGCCTCGAGTCGCAACTGGGCGGCATGGGAACCGCCTTTTCCTCGTCGCTTCTCGGCCTTGCCGGGTCGCTGGTCGTCGGGCTTCTGGAACTGTTCGCCAGCCACGGGCAGAACCGCTTTTACGGCGAACTCGAGGAATGGCTTTCCAGCTTCACCCGGCTGGCGGTGGCGGGCAGCGAGGGGGACGGAGACGGTCCGCGCGCGGTGATCGCGGCGCTGGCCGATCATCTCGAGGACCAGGCCGATTTCTTCCGCGACATCCGCGACCGGGCCATGACCGACCACGAGCGGACCGAGGCGGGGCTTGCGGCGCTGGCCGAGGCGATCCGCGCCCTGTCCGAACGGCTGGATGCCGGCATGGGCGCCACGGCCGACACGTTCGCGCGCATGGCCAAGGGGCAGGACCGGCTGGCCGATGTGCTGACCGCGGCGGTGACGGGCAGCGAGGGCGGCGCGGTCACGGCCGACGCCGAAAGCCGGATGCGGCTCCGGTCGATCGACACGCAGATGCTGCGCCTGCTCGAGGAGGTGGCGGCGGGCCGGCAGGAGGCCCTGGGCGATCTGCGCGCCGATCTCGCGCAACTGACGCGCGCGGTGCGCGGTCTCCAGGGGCTGGCCGACAGCGCCGCCCGTCCCGGACGCGGCTGACATGGCGGGTCTCGGGCGCAAGGGACAGTCGGCGGCGATCTGGCCGGGGTTTCTCGACCTGATGACCTCGCTGGTCATGGTGCTGATGTTCGTGCTGACCGTGTTCATGATCGTCCAGTTCGCGCTGCGCGACACGATCAACAACAAGGAAAGCGAGCTGGCCGACCTGAACAGCCAGCTGGCGGGCCTGGCCCGGTCGCTGGGGCTGGAACAGCAGAAAAGCGCGGGGCTGGAAGCGCAGGTCGCGCAACTGACCGCGGGCCTTGCCGAAAAGGCTGCGGCGCTTGATGCGGCGGGGGCGCGGATCGGTGGCTTCGAGGCGCAGGTGGCGGGCCTGATCGCCGAGGCGGCCAAGCGCAGCGCCGAGTTGCAGGCGACCCAGGCCGACCGCGACAAGGCCGCGGCCGATGCCGCGGCGCTGACCCTCTCGCTCGAGGCCGAGAGCAAGAAGGCCGAGGAGACGCTGACGCTGCTGGCCGCCGCCGAGGCGGCGCGCAAGCAGCTGGACGCGGCGCAGGCGGCGAGCCTGAGCGAGGCCGAGCGGCAGAAGGCGCTGCTGGCGGCGGCCGACCAGGCGCTGTCGCAGGAAAAGTCGGTGTCGGCCGAGGGCGCGCGGCGGCTCGCGCTGCTGAATGAGCAGGTGGCGGCGCTGCGCCAGCAGTTGCAGTCGCTGCAGGGGCTGCTCGACGCCTCGGCCGCCCGCGATGCGGCCAGCAAGGTCCAGATCGAGGCGCTTGGCAGCCAGCTGAATTCGGCCCTGGCCGAGGCGGCATCCGAGCAGAAACGCCGGGCCGATCTCGAGGCGGCCGAACGCGCCCGGCTTGCGGCCGAGGCGGCAAGCCTGAAGGACGAGGCGACGCAGCTGGCCAAGTATCGGTCGGAGTTCTTTGGCAAGCTGTCCGAGGTGCTGGCCGGCCGGCCCGGCGTGCGGGTGGTGGGCGACCGCTTCGTCTTTTCCTCGGAAGTGCTGTTCCAGCCGGCCTCGGCGGACCTCTCGCCCGAGGGCAAGGCGCAGATCGCCGGAGTGGTCAAGACCCTGCAGGAGGTCGCGGCGGCGATCCCGCCCGACCTACCCTGGATCATCCGCGTCGACGGCCACACCGACGATGTGCCCCTGAACCCAGGCGGCCGCTATGCCGACAACTGGGAACTGAGCCAGGCCCGGGCGCTCTCGGTGGTGCGCTACATGCAGGACGACCTGGGATTCCCGCCCGAGCGGCTGGCGGCGGCGGGGTTCGGGCAGTATCAGCCGGTCGCAACCGGCGACACGCCCGAGGCCCGCGCCCAGAACCGGCGGATCGAGTTGAAGCTGACGGATCGGTAGGGGGGCGGATGAACCTTTTGTCCGAGATCCTCTCCTGCGAACAAGCCGTGTGGGAGGCGCTGGTCAAGGGAGATGCTGCCGCCGACCATGCCATGCTTGCCGAGGAGTTTCTTGGCGTTTACCCCGACGGCTATGGCGACCGTGGCGGGCATGCCGGACAGCTTGCGTCGGGGCCGACGGTCGCCGCTTATGAACTGTGCGAGGTGCGTATCCTGGCCGTTGGCCCGGACACGGCAATGCTGGTCTACAAGGCCCGTTACCGGCGCACCGGCCGCGGGGCGGAGGAGGCCATGTATGTGAGCTCACTCTGGCAAAGGCGAAACGGGCGCTGGCTGAATCTTTTCAGCCAAGACACGCCCGCCGCGGGCATTGCCGTTCCCTGACTGCGGCGGCGCCCAGAAGCGGGCGACGCGCCGGTTCCCGTCGCTCAATCCGCGGTCAGCAAGGGCGGCTTCGAGCCGGCGATGCGCGGCTTGTCGGGCTCGGCCACGTCGAGCGCGATGGCGCCGTCGCGCACGAGGACGCGGACCAGCCCGCCCTTGGTCAGCTTGCCGAACAGGAGTTCCTCGGCCAGGGGCTTCTTGATGTGCTCCTGGATGACGCGGGCGAGGGGCCGCGCGCCCATGCGGTCGTCATAGCCCTTTTCGGCCAGCCAGTTCGCGGCCTCGGGCGACAGTTCGATATGGACGTTGCGGTCCATCAGCTGCGCCTCGAGCTGGAGCACGAACTTGTCCACCACCTGCAGGATCACCTCGCGCGGCAGGGGCAGGAACGAGATGACCGCGTCCAGCCGGTTGCGGAACTCGGGCGTGAAGGTGCGTTCGATCGCCGCCGTATCCTCGCCCTCGCGCCGGTCGCGGCCGAAGCCGATGGCGGACTTGGCCTGTTCGGCCGCCCCCGCGTTCGAGGTCATGATCAGGATCACGTTGCGGAAATCGACCTGCCGGCCATTGTGGTCGGTGAGCTTCCCGTGATCCATCACCTGGAGAAGGATGTTGTAGACATCCGGGTGGGCCTTTTCCATTTCGTCCAGAAGCAGGACGCAATGCGGATGCTGGTCGACGCCGTCGGTCAGCATGCCGCCCTGGTCGAAACCGACATAGCCGGGCGGCGCGCCGATCAGGCGCGAGACCGCGTGTTTCTCCATGTATTCCGACATGTCGAAGCGCAGGAGTTCCACGCCCAGGCTGTCGGCCAGCTGCTTGGCGACCTCGGTCTTGCCGACGCCGGTCGGGCCGGCGAACAGGTAGTTGCCGATCGGTTTCTCGGGCTCGCGCAGGCCGGCGCGGGCGAGCTTGATCGCCGAGGCCAGCGCCTCGATCGCCTTGTCCTGGCCGAAGACCACGCGCTTCAGCGTCTTTTCCAGATCGCGCAGCACCTCGGCGTCGTCCTTGGAGACGTTCCTCGGCGGGATGCGGGCGATCTTGGCCACCACCGCCTCGATCTCTTTCGGGGTGATGGTCTTGCGGCGCCGGGATTCGGTGACAAGGTGCTGGGCGGCTCCGGCCTCGTCGATCACGTCGATCGCCTTGTCGGGCAGCTTGCGGTCATGGATGTAGCGGGCCGAAAGCTCGACCGCCGACTTGATCGCGTCCTTGGTGTAGTGCAGGTCGTGGTGCTTTTCGAAATAGGGTTTCAGCCCCATCAGGATCTTCACGCTGTCGTCGACCGAAGGTTCGTTCACGTCGATCTTCTGGAAGCGACGGGCGAGCGCGCGGTCCTTTTCGAAGTGCTGGCGGAATTCCTTGTAGGTGGTCGAGCCCATGCACCTGAGCTTGCCGCCCTGGAGCGCCGGCTTCAGCAGGTTCGAGGCGTCCATCGCGCCGCCGGAGGTGGCGCCGGCGCCGATCACGGTATGGATCTCGTCGATGAAGAGGATCGCGTCGGGGTGATCCTCAAGCTCTTTCACCACGGCCTTCAGCCGTTCCTCGAAGTCGCCGCGGTAGCGGGTGCCGGCGAGAAGCGCCCCCATGTCGAGCGAGAAGATGGTGGACTTGGCGAGGATCTCGGGGGTCTCGCCGCGGATGATCTTCAGGGCCAGCCCCTCGGCGATGGCGGTCTTGCCGACGCCGGGGTCGCCGACCAGGAGCGGATTGTTCTTGCGCCGTCGGCAGAGGACCTGGATGCAGCGCTCGACCTCGGCGTCGCGGCCGATCAGCGGATCGACATCGCCCTTGCGCGATTTCTGGTTGAGATCGACGCAATACTTGCCAAGCGCGCTTTCCTTGGCCTCGGCCTCGGGCTGCTGGGCCTGATGCTCCTCGTCGCGTTCGGTGGCGCCGCTGACCGGGCGGGTCTCGCCGAAGGTGGGATCCTTGGCCACGCCATGCGCGATGAAGTTGACCGCGTCATAGCGGGTCATGTCCTGTTCCTGCAGGAAGTAGGCGGCGTTCGATTCCCGCTCGGCAAAGATCGCGACCAGCACGTTCGCGCCAGTCACTTCGGTGCGGCCCGAGGACTGCACATGGATCGCCGCACGCTGGATCACCCGCTGGAAGGCGGCGGTGGGGACGGCCTCGGACCCTTCGACATCGGTGACGAGGGTGGAAAGGTCGTCGTCGATGAAGTCCTGCAGCGTCTTCCTGAGTTCGTCGAGGTTGACCGCGCAGGCGCGCATCACCTTGGCCGCGTCGGGCTCGTCGATCAGCGCCAGCAGCAGATGTTCGAGCGTCGCAAGTTCATGGCGGCGCGCGTTGGCGAGGGCCAGGGCGGCGTGGATTGCCTGTTCGAGCGTGTTCGAGAATGACGGCACTTGCGTGCTCCTTTCTACCGGGCGGAGGGAGGACCGACGATCCGCTTCCACCTTTGCCTCATAGGCTTAAAGTTCGGTGGAATTCGGGCGGCTTCAAGGGGAAAGTGTCGCAATTTGTCCTGCGGCGGTCCCGGTGATGCAAAATGTGAACGATCGCCGCGAAAATCGCAGAAAACGCGCCCGGCGGCAGGAATTGCTCCGGTCAGAACCGATCCTTCAGGCTACGCAGATGGGCAAAGGCCCCGGCCGCGTCAAGGGCGCCGAGGCCCAGGGCGGCGCGAAAGGCCGGATCGGCGGCGCGCAGGAAGGGATTGGTGGCGATCTCTTCGGCCATCGTCACCGGCAGGGTGGGCTGTGCCGCGTCGCGCAGCGCCTTCGCCGCCGCCGCCCGCCGTTTCAGGGCCTCGTTGTCCGGGTCGACCGACAGGGCAAAGCGGATGTTGGCGAGCGTGTATTCGTGGCCCGAGCAGATCAGCGTGTCGGAGGGCATTTCCAGGAACTGCGCGAGGCTTGCCCACATCTGGCCGGCGGTGCCCTCGAACAGCCGGCCGCAGCCGCAGGCCATCAGGCTGTCGGCGGTGAAGGCGGCGCGGCTGTCCGGGAAGTGATAGGCGATGTGGCCAAGCGTGTGGCCCGGCACGGCCAGGACGCGGCCGCCGTCCATGCCGATGCGCACCTGATCGCCTGCCGACAGGGCCTCGTCCAGGGGCGGCAGGCGGTGGGCGTCGGCCGCCGCGCCGATGACCCGCGCCCCGGTGGCGGCGGCCAGCGTCTCGACCCCGGCGATGTGGTCGTCGTGGTGGTGGGTGATGAGGATGTGGCTGGCGTGCCAGCCGTGGGCGGCGAGGGCGCGGATGATCGGGGCCGCCTCGGGCACGTCGATGACCGCGGTGGCCCCGGTGGCCGCGTCATGGGCGAGCCAGGCGTAGTTGTCGGCCAGGCAGGGGACGGCTGCGATTTCCAATGGCATGGCGTTCGGTGGTGAATTCCCTATTGTGGCCCGTGGATGTTACCAAGGCGCGGGACGGGCGCAATGCACCTTGATGTGCTGGACCTGAGGAATTTCTACTACCGGACCCAACTGGGCCGGGTGGCGCAAAAGGCGGTGCGCGACAAGGTGGTCGATCTGTGGCCCGAGGCCAAGGCGCAGACGGTGGCGGGCTACGGGTTCGCGGTGCCCCTCCTGCGGCCCTATCTTGACGAGGCGCGCCGGGTCATCGGACTGATGCCGGGGCCTCAGGGCGTCATGCCCTGGCCCGCGGGAATGGCCAACGTCTCGGTCCTGTGCGAGGAGACGCAATGGCCGATCGAGACGGGCATGGTCGACCGGCTGGTGGTCCTGCACGGGCTGGAGACATCGGACCAGCCTCAGGCGCTGCTCGAGGAATGCTGGCGGGTGCTGGGGCCGGGGGGGCGGGCACTGTTCATCGTGCCGAACCGCAAGGGCCTGTGGGCGCGGTCGGACGCCACGCCCTTCGGCTCGGGGCGCCCCTACACGATGCGACAGCTTGACGCGCAGTTGCGCCAGCAGGGCTTCACGCCGGAACGCCACGAGACCGCGCTGTTCGCGCCGCCTTCGGAACGGCGCTTCTGGCTGCGCACCGCGCCGATGTGGGAAAGGGCCGGGCGGAGGGTGCGCAGCGTGATGTCGGGGGGCGTCCTGATGCTCGAGGTATCCAAGCAGGTTCACGCGCCCCTTCGCCCGGGGCTGAGGGCGGTGGTCAGGAAGCCGCTGAAGGCGCTCGAGGCGCTGCCCAAGCCGTCGGCCGAACCCGCCTGAACCGGCGATCACGGGCGCGTGATTCTGTGCCGGGGCGCGGTTGGGGCGCCGGCCGGGAAACCGGAAAATCGCGTGGCAAGGCCATGTGGGCGCTAACCCCCTGAATCGCCTTGCCGCAGGGTTGAAAAACTTCTGTCCAAGGCGGTTGCGAGGGGCAGGCCTCTCTGCTACACGGCACCGGATTATAAGTGCGGCAATGACCGCGCAGGCTGGGGCGACCCTTGCCGCGCCACCGGGCGGGCAGGGGCAAGAACAATCGGAAGGGTGGACGTGTCCGAAACAGCTTCGACAGCTTCCGGGATCGCGGAGCGTTACGCGCTGGCGGTCTTCGATCTTGTGAAGGAGGCCAACGGCGTCAAGACGCTCGAGGCCGACGTGGCCGCGCTGCAAGGCGCGCTGGCCGAAAGCCCCGATCTGCGGGCGCTGATCGCCTCGCCGGTCTATTCGCGCGACGACCAGGGCCGGGCGGTCGCCGCCGTGGCCGCGAAGATGAAGCTGTCGGGCATCCTCGTCAACACGCTGGCGCTGATGGCCTCGAACCGCCGCCTGTTCGTCCTGCCGCAACTGCTGTCGGCGCTGCGCGGGATGATCGCTGACGAAAAGGGCGAAGTCACCGCCGATGTCACCGCCGCCGCTGAGCTGACCAAGGCGCAGGCCGCGAAGCTCGCCGCCTCGCTGAAGGCCAGCATCGGCAAGGCCGTCAACCTGAATGTCGCCGTCGATGAAAGCCTCATCGGCGGACTCATCGTCAAGGTGGGCTCGAAGATGATCGACACCTCGATCCGCTCGAAGCTCGCGTCCCTGCAGAATTCAATGAAAGAGGTCGGATAATGGGTATCCAAGCAGCCGAGATCTCTGCGATCCTCAAGGAGCAGATCAAGAACTTCGGTCAGGAAGCGGAAGTGGCCGAAGTCGGCCGCGTCCTCTCGGTCGGCGACGGGATCGCCCGCGTCCACGGGCTCGACAATGTCCAGGCCGGCGAGATGGTGGAATTCCCCGGCGGCATCCGCGGCATGGCGCTGAACCTCGAAGTCGACAACGTCGGTATCGTGATCTTCGGCGACGACCGTTCGATCAAGGAAGGCGACACCGTCAAGCGCACCAAGTCGATCGTGGACGTGCCGGTGGGCGACGAGCTTCTGGGCCGCGTGGTCGATGCGCTTGGCAACCCGATCGACGGCAAGGGCCCGCTGAAGACCAAGAAGCGCGCCGTCGCCGACGTGAAGGCCCCCGGCATCATTCCGCGCCGCTCGGTGCACGAACCGATGGCGACCGGCCTGAAGTCGGTCGACGCGATGACGCCCATCGGCCGCGGCCAGCGCGAACTCATCATCGGCGACCGCCAGACCGGCAAGACCGCGCTGGCGCTCGACACGATCCTGAACCAGAAGTCCTACAACGAGGCCGCGGGTTCGGACGAGTCGAAGAAACTCTACTGCGTCTATGTCGCCATCGGGCAGAAGCGTTCGACCGTCGCCCAGCTGGTCAAGAAGCTGGAAGAGACCGGCGCGCTCGCCTATTCGATCGTGGTGGCCGCGACCGCGTCCGACCCGGCGCCGATGCAGTTCCTCGCGCCCTATTCGGCGACCGCGATCGGCGAGTATTTCCGCGACAATGGCCGCCATGCGCTGATGATCTACGACGACCTGTCCAAGCAGGCCGTGGCCTACCGCCAGATGTCGCTTCTGCTGCGCCGTCCGCCGGGGCGCGAAGCCTATCCGGGCGACGTGTTCTACCTGCACTCGCGCCTGCTGGAGCGTTCGGCCAAGCTGAACGCCGACAACGGCGCCGGTTCGCTGACCGCGCTGCCGATCATCGAGACCCAGGCGGGCGACATTTCGGCCTATATCCCGACCAACGTGATCTCGATCACCGACGGCCAGATCTTCCTCGAGGGCGAACTGTTCTACCAGGGCATCCGTCCGGCGGTGAACACCGGCCTGTCGGTCAGCCGCGTGGGCTCGGCGGCGCAGACCTCGGCGATGAAGTCGATCGCCGGCCCGCTGAAGCTGGAACTGGCGCAGTACCGCGAGATGGCGGCCTTCGCGCAGTTCGGCTCGGACCTCGACGCGGCAACGCAGAAGCTGCTGAACCGCGGCGCGCGCCTGACCGAGCTGATGAAGCAGCCGCAATACTCGCCGCTGACCAACGCCGAGATCGTCTGCGTGATCTTCGCCGGCACCCGGGGGTATCTCGACGAGGTCGCGGTCAAGGACGTGGGCCGCTACGAGGCCGGTCTCATCAAGCACCTGCGCACCAACTGCAAGGCACTGCTGGACGACATCACCAACAATGACCGCAAGATTGCCGGCGATCTGGAAAAGGCGATCCGCGACGCGATCGGCGCCTTCGCCAAGACCTTCGCCTGAGCCGCGCCGGGAGTTCAGGTAAATGCCGAGCCTAAAGGCACTTAAGAACCGGATCACGAGCGTCAAGTCGACGCGCAAGATCACCAAGGCGATGCAGATGGTCGCCGCCGCGAAACTGCGCCGCGCGCAGGAGGCGGCGGAGGCCGCGCGCCCCTATGCCGGCCGCATGAATGCGGTGATGGCCGGCCTTGCCGTCAGCGTCGGCGGATCGGACAGCGCGCCCCGGCTTCTGGCCGGGACGGGCAACGACAAGGTGCACCTGCTGGTCGTGCTGACCTCGGAGCGGGGCCTCTGCGGCGGCTTCAACTCGACCATCGTGCGCCTGGCCCGGCAGCGGGCCAACGAGCTGATCGCGGCGGGCAAGACCGTCAAGATCCTGACCGTCGGCAAGAAGGGCCGCGAGCAGCTGAAGCGCGACTTTGCCGACAGGTTCGTCGGCCATGTCGATCTGGGCGCGGTGCGCAGGCTGGGCTATGACGATGCCCAGGGGATCGCGCGCGATGTCCTGGCGCGGTTCGATCAGGGCGAGTTCGACGTGGCGACGCTGTTCTACAACCGCTTCCACTCGGTCATCAGCCAGGTGCCGACCGCCCGCCAGGTGATCCCCGCCAGCTTCGAGGGCGGCCAGGGGGCATCGACGCTCTATGACTACGAGCCAAGCGAAGAGGGTATCCTGGCCGATCTTCTGCCGCGCGGCGTGGCCACCCAGATCTTCACCGCGCTTCTGGAGAACGGGGCGTCCGAGCAGGGCGCGCGGATGAGCGCGATGGACAATGCCACGCGGAACGCCGGCGACATGATCAACCGGCTGACCATCCAGTACAACCGCTCGCGCCAGGCCGCGATCACCAAAGAGCTTATCGAAATCATTTCGGGCGCCGAGGCGCTCTGACGAGAGGGACGAAACCAAATGGCCAAAGCGAAAGCAGCAGCAGCGACGGGCGCGGCGGGCCGGGTGACGCAGGTCATCGGCGCCGTCGTCGACGTCCAGTTCGGCGACCAGCTTCCCGCGATCCTCAACGCGCTGGAAACCACCAACAACGGCAAGCGGCTGGTCCTTGAAGTCGCGCAGCACTTGGGCGAAAGCACCGTGCGCTGCATCGCGATGGACGCGACCGAGGGCCTCGTGCGCGGTGCCGCCGTGTCCGACACCGGGGCGCCGATCTCGGTGCCGGTGGGCGACGCCACCCTGGGGCGCATCATCAACGTCGTGGGCGAAGCGATCGACGAAAAGGGCCCGGTCAAGGCCAAGTCGACCCGCGCCATCCACCAGCCTGCCCCGGACTTCGCTGCGCAGTCGACCGAGGCCCAGATCCTCGTCACCGGGATCAAGGTCATCGATCTTCTGGCGCCTTACGCCAAGGGCGGCAAGATCGGCCTCTTCGGCGGCGCCGGCGTCGGCAAGACGGTTCTGATCCAGGAACTGATCAACAACGTCGCCAAGGTGCACTCGGGCTATTCGGTGTTCGCCGGCGTCGGCGAGCGGACCCGCGAGGGCAACGACCTCTACCACGAATTCATCGAATCGGGCGTCATCAACATCGACAAGCTCGAGGAGTCGAAGGTCGCGCTGGTCTATGGCCAGATGAACGAACCGCCGGGCGCGCGCGCCCGCGTGGCGCTGACCGGCCTGACGCTGGCCGAACAGTTCCGCGACCAGTCGGGGACCGACGTCCTGTTCTTCGTCGACAACATCTTCCGCTTCACCCAGGCGGGCTCGGAAGTGTCGGCGCTCCTCGGCCGCATTCCCTCGGCGGTGGGCTACCAGCCGACGCTGGCGACCGACATGGGCGCGCTGCAGGAACGCATCACCTCGACCAAGTCGGGCTCGATCACCTCGGTGCAGGCCATCTACGTTCCGGCCGACGACCTGACCGACCCGGCGCCCGCGACCTCGTTCGCGCACCTCGATGCGACCACGGTTCTGTCGCGCGCCATCTCGGAGCTCGGGATCTATCCGGCGGTGGACCCGCTCGACTCGACCTCGCGCCTGATGGACCCGATGATCGTCGGCGAAGAGCACTACCAGACCGCCCGTGCCGTGCAGGGCATCCTTCAGCGCTACAAGTCGCTGCAGGACATCATCGCCATCCTCGGCATGGACGAACTGTCCGAAGAGGACAAGCTGACCGTGGCGCGCGCCCGCAAGATCCAGCGCTTCCTGTCGCAGCCCTTCGACGTGGCCCAGGTC
Organism: Pseudomonadota bacterium; assembly: GCA_018240425.1. Lineage (GTDB taxonomy): Bacteria > Pseudomonadota > Alphaproteobacteria > Rhodobacterales > Rhodobacteraceae > TMP-24. The sequence goes on from JAFEFU010000056.1 coordinate 61,385, forward strand.
TTCACCGGCTCGCCGGGCGTGCAGGTGCCGCTGGAGAAGACCATCGCCTCGTTCAAGGCGGTGGTGAACGGCGAATATGATCACCTGCCCGAGGCCGCCTTCTACATGGTCGGCGACATCGAGGAAGTGAAAGCCAAGGCGCAGCGCCTGGCCGCGGAAGCGGCGTAAGGGGGCAACATGGCCGACATGATGCAGTTCGACCTCGTGACACCCGAGCGGCGGCTTGCCTCGCTCCAGGTGCGCGAGGCGCGCATTCCCGGTTCGGAGGGCGAGTTGACCGCCATGCCGGGCCACGCACCGCTCATCACCTCGCTGCGTCCGGGGGTTCTCGCGGTTCTCACCGCCGAGGGCGAGACCGACTATGTCGTGACCGGGGGCTTCGCCGAAGTGAATGCCTCGGGCGTCACCGTCCTGGCCGAGATCGCCCATCCGACCAGCGAAGTGACCCAGGAGATGATCGACGGCATGGTCGCCGAGGCCCAGCGTCTGCACCGCGACGCCCATCCCGGCGTGGTGGACGCCACGGCGAAGCTTCTTGCCGACATGGTCGCCCTTGGCAGCCGGATCGGGCTGGACCCGAAGCTGTCCTGACAGGGACGGCCCGAAAGCCCCGGAAAGCCCCGCATCGCGCCGGGGCTTTTTCTTTTGATCATTTCCGCCAGAGCCCGTCCGATGCGGAGAGAAGCGCCGGACAGGCCTTGGCTCCCTGGCGGTCGCCGGTCTTTCGACAAAAGCGGATTCCCCTTTTGTCGGACAGGCTTTAGGCTTGCCCCAGGCTGGCCGGGGGAGACATGCGGCGCATCAGTTCGCATCTATTCGGGGTCGAGCAGGGGTCGCTGGTCCTGTTCGCCGACTTCAAGGACGGCGGCGCGATGTGGACCGGCGAGGGCCCGCGCGAGTTCCGCCGTCTGGTCGAGTTCGACGAGCCCTTTCTGGGCGAGCCGGTCGTGCAGGTGTCGCTCTCGATGTGGGACATGGACAGCGCCGCCAACCAGCGCGCCGACATCGCCGCCGAGCTGATCACGCCCGAAGGCTTCGTGATCGTCTTCCGCACCTGGGGCGATACCCGCGTGGCCCGGGTCAGGGCCGACTGGATCGCCTTTGGCGAGGTCCGCGACGAAGAGGACTGGGAGATCCGCTGACGGACCTCAGCGCGGCGTACGCCTGCCGCCCTTCGGCTTGCGCGTCGCCCAGCCGGCCTGCGGGGGCTTGCCCTTGGGCTTGTGCGGCTTGCCTGGTTTGCCGGGCGCGTCAGGCGCGGATTTTGCGCCCGACTTCTTGGCGGAATACTGTGCTGCCGGGCGCGGCTTCGGGCCGGTTTCCGCGGTGGCTGCCTCTGGCGCAGGTCCAGGGGTCGGGTCTCCGGCCGCGTCGCGCCGGGGGGGCGGGCCCTTGCGGTGGGGCTTGGGTTGGCGGGGGGATGGGCCTTCGGAATGGGCCGGGCGCTCGGCCGGTGTCCGGTCGCCGAAGGGCGGCGCGTCCAGCGGCCTGACCGTCACCCCGTTTTCCAGCGCCCGCTCGCGCCCGAGCGCCTTGAGGAAGGCCGGCGCCCGCGACAGAAGGATCTCGACGAAGGTCTCGCTTTCCTGGACGCGGATCGCACCCACGTCGCCGCGCCCGAGGTTGCCGGCCCGGCAGACCATCGGCAAGATGCGGCGCGGCTCGGCATGGTCGCGCCGGCCGATCGACAGGGCAAACCAGCGGCCGGGGCCGAAGGTGGCGGGGTCGCGCGGAGCCTGCGCGCCGGCCAGTTCCTCGGGAGCCGAGCGCGCGCTCATGTAAAGCCGGACGAAGGCGGCCGCCACGCGCCGCGCGTTCTGTCCGTCCAGCAGGCGCACGGCCAGCGCGGCCTCGCGCTCGCTCACCTCTTCGCCCCAGACCGGGTCGGCCAGGAGCCGCGCCTCGTCGCGGGCGCGCACCGCGTCGGCGGTCGGCGCCTCGACCCATTCCGCCGCGACCCTTGCCTGACCCAGCAGCGCCTCGGTCCGCCGCCGCCGGTTGCGTGGCACGATCAGCGCGCTGATCCCCTTGCGCCCCGCCCGTCCGGTCCTGCCCGAGCGGTGGAGAAGCACTTCGCCGTTGGTGGGCAGTTCAGCGTGAATGACCAGATCGAGGTTCGGCAGGTCGATGCCGCGCGCCGCCACGTCGGTCGCCACGCAGACCCGCGCCCGCCCGTCGCGCATGGCCTGAAGCGCATGGCTGCGCTCGGACTGGCTGAGTTCGCCCGACAGCGCCACCGCCGCGAAGGCGCGGTTGGTCAGCCTTGTGTGCAGCCGGTTCACCGCCGCCCGCGTGTTGCAGAAGATGATCGCGTTCGGCGCCTCGTGAAAGCGCAGAAGGTTGATGATGGCGTTCTCGGTGTCGGTCGGGGCGACCTCGACGGCGTGATAGGCGATGTCGGCGTGCTGGCCCTCGGCCGCAACCGCGCGGATGCGCAGCGCGTCCTTCTGGAAGTCGCGGGCCAGCGCCTCGATGGCCTTCGGCACGGTGGCCGAAAACATCAGCGTCCGCCGGTCCTCGGGGGCGGCGCGCAGGATCGTCTCCAGATCCTCGCGGAAGCCGAGGTCGAGCATCTCGTCGGCCTCGTCGAGGACCACGGCCCGCATCAGCGCGGGATCAAGGGTGCCGCGCCTGAGGTGGTCGCAGATCCGCCCCGGCGTGCCGACGACGATATGCGCGCCACGGTCGAGCGCCCGCACCTCGTCGCGCATGTCCATGCCGCCGACGCAGGAGGAAATGGTGGCGCCGGCCTGCGCATAAAGCCACTGAAGCTCGCGCCGGACCTGCAAGGCCAGTTCGCGCGTGGGCGCGATGACCAGGGCCAGAGGCGTCGTCGCGGGACCGAAGGTGCCTGCCTCGGCCAGAAGCGTCGGCGCGATGGCGAGGCCGAAGCCCACCGTCTTGCCCGATCCGGTCTGGGCCGACACCAGAAGGTCGCGCGCCCCGAGCGCGGGGTCGGTGACGGCCTGCTGCACGGGCGTCAGCCGGTCATAGCCCTTCGCGGCCAGCGCGGCGGCCAGTGCGGGGATCAGGGTCGGCGGGGAGGCGGCTATGTCGGTCATCGGGGCACTTTCACGAAAGCCCCGGCCCTAAGGGGTTTTCGCGCCGATGTATAGAGCAATGTTGAGCGGCGGGCGCTGTCAGCCGCGCGAATACATGCCCTCGTAGATGGGCGTCAGCGTATCGACCTCGAACAGCGACGAGACCGAGGTGCCGTTCCAGATGTTCAGGATCGCCTGGGCGAACATGGGCGCGGTCGGGACGATGCGGATGTTCTTCGCGCGCTTGACCGAGGCAGGGGGTTCGATCGAATCGGTGATGACCAGCGACTTCATCACCGATTTCTCGACCCGCTCGACCGCGGGGCCGGAGAGGACGCCGTGGGTGATGTAGGAATGGACCTCGGTCGCGCCACTTTCCATCAGCACTTCGGCGGCCTTGCACAGGGTGCCGGCGGTGTCGCAGATGTCATCGACGATGATGCACTTGCGGCCCTTCACCTCGCCGATCACGGTCATTTCGGCGACCTCGCCGGCCTTTTCGCGGCGCTTGTCGACGATGGCCAGCGGCGCGCCGATGCGCTTGGCGATGTCGCGCGCCCGCGCCACGCCGCCGACATCGGGCGAGACCACCATGATCTCGTCAAGCTGGCCCCTGAAGTTGTGTTCTATGTCCAGCGCGAAGACCGGGCTGGCGTAAAGGTTGTCCACCGGAATGTCGAAGAAGCCCTGGATCTGCGCAGCATGGAGGTCGAGGGTCAGCACCCGGTCGACCCCCGCCTCGGTCAGGAGGTTGGCCACCAGCTTGGCCGAGATCGGCGTGCGGGCCTTGGCGCGGCGGTCCTGGCGGGCATAACCGAAATAGGGGATGACGGCGGTGATGCGCGCCGCCGAGGACCGGCGCAGCGCGTCGGTCATGATGAGAAGCTCCATCAGGTTGTCGTTGGCGGGGTTCGAGGTGGACTGGATGATGTACATGTCCTCGCCGCGGACATTCTCGTAGACCTCGACGAAGATCTCCTGGTCGTTGAACCGTTCGACGCGCGCCTCGACCAGCCCGACGTTCACCCCCCGGTGCATCGACATGCGCCGGGCGATGGCGGTGGCAAGCGGCCGGTTGGCATTGCCGGAAATCAGCTTCGGTTCGGTCATGGCGGGCATGGATTGTCCTTTTCGCAGGTCCGGCGCATGTCGATGCAGCGGGGCGTGACGGATTCGGGGCGTTGCACAGCCTCTATCACCCGGATAGGTTCGCCGCAATTTCCGCAAGGGCGCATCGGCCCCGAAGGCGAAGAAGGGGCGGTGCCGGATGGCCAGGGATGTCGTTTCCGACGCAAGCGTTCATGTGACGCACTACGGCGCGGGCGCGCGCGCGGCGGTGGCGCTTCATTGCTCGCTGGCCCATTCCGGGGCCTGGAAGGCGATGATGGCCGCGCTGCGGACGCCGCTCGCGGTCGAGGCGGTGGACCTGCCGGGGCATGGCCGGTCGGCCGGCTGGGATGGCCCGGGCGACTTTACCGCCGCCTGTGCCGCCGCCGGGGCGGGGCGGATCGGCGGGCCGGTCGATCTGATCGGCCATTCGGGGGGTGCGGTCGCCGCCTTGCAGATCGCGCTCGCGCGGCCCGAGACCGTCCGCACCCTGACACTGATCGAGCCGGTCCTGTTCGCTGCGGCGAAAGGCCATCCCGAATGGCAGGGGCATGTGGCGGCGATGGCGCCCTACGAGGCGGCGCTGGGCCGGGGCGAGCGGATGCTGGCGGCCGAGCGGTTCACCGAAGTCTGGGGGGGCGGCACGCCCTGGGCCGGCCTTGACGAGCGGTCGCGCCGCTACATGGCCGAGCGCATCCACCTGATCGCGGCCGGGATGCCGGCGCTGGCCGATGACAATGCCGGCATCCTTGCCGAGGGGCGGCTCGAGGCGCTGGACATGCCGGTGATGATCATCGCCGGCGCCGACAGCCCGCCGGTCATCGCCCGCATCGCCGGGGTGATCGCGGCGCGGCTGCCCGACGTCGGCGTCGCGGACGTGCCGGGGGCGGGGCACCTCTTGCCGGTGACGCACCCGGCCGAGGTGGCAGGACTGGTCGACGTGAACCTGGAACGCGGCTGACGGGGCTGGGTACCTGACCGCCGCTCAAGATCACCGTGGCGCGACGGAATCCGATGCAATCGGATCACCGCCAAAGCGGTTCGCCCCAACCGTGCCGCGCGAAACAGTCCAGACAAAGAACAAGATCGTGGCGCCAACCGTAGCGGCGACGGCGACCCACATGAGCGGACGGGAATCGGCGAAAAGGGCCAAGCCGAGGCTGACACAGAGGACGCCGACCGGCAGAAGCTGGAAGAATCCGGAGCGATCAACATCATGCAACCGCCGCGCGGCAACGGCGACCGAGGGAACAAGCAGTGCCAACGAACTGATGGCTCCGAAGATTTCCTTGCTGTCGGGCCCTGTGCCGAAGCCAATCTTGTCCAGAACGGTGGCGACAATCCCGACCAGAAAATTGAAAAGGGCGAACCACCAATATTCCGAGCGCGGCGCTCTGCCCGAGAAAGTGGCGTATTTCGAAAGGCAGGTGCTCACAGCTGCTGAAAATGTCACTTCAACTTCCTCGCTTCAAAAAAGGCAGAAATTCCACCTTAAGCCGAAATCAATCATCGCTGGTTGAGCAAGTCAAGAAGCCGGTCCACGTCCGCCCCGGTCGTCGACCAGGAACAGACGAAGCGCGCAGACAGGGGCGCATCGTCCGGCCCGTCGAGCGTCTGGTCGAAGGGCCAGAGATAATAGTGGGCGCCGGCCTCCGTCGCCCGCCGGTGCAGCCCGCGCGCAAAGCTCGCGAAGACGATGTTGCCCTGGCAGGGATGCACCAGGCTGCCTCCGGGTAGATCGGCAAGGCCCTCGGCAAGGCGCGCGGCCATCCGGTTGGCCTGCGTGGCGAGGCGCAGCCACAGGCCGTCCTCCAGATAGGCCGCCATCTGCGCCGCCAGGAAGCGGTGCTTGGAGAAGAGGTGCCCGGCGCGCTTGCGGCGCAGCTCGAACTCCCATGCCTTGGCGGGATCGAAGATCACCACCGCCTCGACGCCGAGACAGCCGTTCTTGGTGGCGCCGAGCGACAGGACATCCACCCCCGCCCGCCAGGTCATGTCGGCCGGCGCCGCGCCCGAGGCGGCCAGCGCATTCGACAGGCGCGAGCCGTCCATGTGCACCTTCATCCCTTCGCCGCGCGCGACGGCGGCAAGGCTTGCCACCTCGCCGGGCCGGTAGAGGGTGCCTGCCTCGGTCAGGTTGGTCAGGCTCAGCATCCCGTGCTGGATGTGGTGAACGCCGCCCTGCGGAGTCAGCGCCATGCGCGCGCGCAGCCCGCCGGGCGTGATCTTGCCGTGGTCCCCGGCGATCGGCGCGGTCCGGCCGCCGCCGATGAAGAACTCGGGTGCGCCGCATTCGTCGGCCTCGATGTGCGCCTCTGCATGGCAGTAGATCGCCCCCCACTGAGGGCAGAGAAGCGCCGCCGACAGCGCATTGGCGGCGGTGCCGGTGGCGACCAGGTGGACCGAGGCCGCGGGTGCCTCGAATGCCTCGCGCACCAGGGCCGTGACCCGCGCCATGTGGTCGTCGATGCCATAGGAGGGGGCATAGCCCTCGTTGACCGCGACCAGCGCGGCAAGGACTTCGGGCGCGGCGCCCGAGGTGTTGTCTGAGGCGAATTCCATCAGGGTTCCTCGATGATGTGATCTTCCCACTCGTCCTCGGGGACGGTGAACTCCGAGACCGTGCGGCCGCGCACCGACTGGCCGGCCTTGTGCACGCTGTCTGGATCGCCCGAGACCAGCGGGTGCCAGGGTTCGAGCGGCTTGCCCTCGGCGCGGAGGCGATAGGCGCAGGTCGACGGCAGCCAGTAGCTGATATCCTTCAGCGTGCCGGCGGTCAGGACCACGCATTCGGGGACAAAGGTCTTGCGGCGGCGGTAGTTGGTGCAGCGGCAGCTGTCGCCGTCGAGAAGCCGGCAGGCGACGTTGGTGAAATGCACCTCGCCGGTGTCCTCGTCCTCGAGCTTGTTCAGGCAGCACTTGCCGCAGCCGTCGCACAGCGCCTCCCATTCGGCGGCGTTCAGCCGCGACAGGGGCAGGGTCCAGAATTCGGGGCGAAGGGGCGCGCGCGTCATGGCGCGGCACTGTCGCCGAGTGGCGGCGGAAAGGAAAGGGGTCAGAGCGCCAGCCGCATCAACGGGCGGCCTTCCTTGACCGTGGCGACCGTCTGGAATCCGGCCTTCTGGAAGGTCTTCGCCGGGCCGACGCAGAGGGGGATCGACTTCGCCTGCCGGGAGTGGACCATCGGGGCGGCTTCCAGGAGCCTTGCGCCGTGGCTCCGGGCGAAGGCGATGCCGGCGGCGAGCAGCGGATGGGTCAGGCCCTTGCCGCGATGGCTGCGGCGGAAGAAAAAGCAGGTGATCCCCCAGACCCCGGGATCATCGGCGGGCGCGTCGGGCAGGGGCGAGGAAACGCGGCCCGGATTGTTCCACTCGGGCACGTCGAAGCGCCGGCCGATCTGCATCCATCCCACGGGATCGGCGCCGTCATAGGCCAGAAGACCCGGCGGCGGGCCGCGGCGGACGCGGTCGAGCATCACCTCGCGCCGCTCGTCTCCGGTCATGGCGTGGCGCTGCCTGGGGCGGAGCAGGTAGGCCGTGCACCAGCAGCCGTAGCAGGCGCCCTCGGGGCCGAAAAGCGTGATGAAATCCGCGATGAGATCAGGGGTCAGGGGGCGGATATGGGGCGTGGTCATCTCTACCCTCACCAAGAATGTTCACATTCTGTTCACATCCGTCAAGCCTGTCAATCAGGCCAGGGCCAGAATCTCGCGCGCCCGGCCGCAATCGGCGGCCATCTGGTCCATCAGCGCGGGCAGGCCGTCGAACTTCATCTCGGGGCGCAGGTAGTCGACGAAGGCCACCGACAAGTGCCGGCCATAGAGATCGCCCTTGAAGTCGAAGATGAAGGTTTCGAGGTTCGGCAGGTTTTCCTCGAACATCGGCCGCACCCCAAGGCTGGCCGCGCCGCCATAGCTGCCCGCTTGCGGGCCGGTCAGGACATCGACCTTGACCGCATAGACGCCGAGCCGCGGCAGGTGCAGCCCCTCGACCCCCATGTTGGCGGTCGGATAGCCAAGCGCGCGCCCGCGCTTTTCGCCGTGCACGATCTCGCCCTCGATCCGGTGCCAGTGGCCGAGCATGTCGGCCGCGTCGCGCGGGCGGCCTTCGGCCAGCGCGGCCCGAATGTTGGTCGATGACACTTCCAGCCCCTGAAACTTGACCAGATCGGCGACGGTGACGCCAAAACCGTGACGGGCGCCAAGGGTCTTCAGCGTATCGACCGTGCCCTTGCGGCCCTTGCCGAAACAGAAGTCCGCGCCGACAGTCACATGGGTGACACCAAGGCCCTGCACCAGAACTTCCCTGGCGAAGCGTTCGGCCTCCATCCCGGCAAGGGTGGCGTCGAACGGCAGTTCGTAGAGCTGGTCCACCCCGAGTTTCTCCAGCCGGTGGGCGCGGGCCTCGGCGTTCATCAGGCGGAAGGCCGGGGCGCCGGGGGCGAAGAACTGGCGCGGGTGGGGTTCGAAGGTGACGACGCCGAGGGTGGCGGCAGGGCGGCGGGCGAGGGCGATCACCGCCTGATGGCCGAGGTGCACCCCGTCGAAATTGCCCATCGCGACCGAGGCGCCGCGGTCCGCGCCGGAAAGACCCGTCCAGTGAGAATGCGTGCGCATCAGCCCCGTTGGCGGATGCTCCGCCCCTAGTCGAACTTGCGGCTGGGCGCCAGAACCAGCGCCTCGCCCTTGAGCACCACCGTATCGCCCACGGCGCAGTGGGTTTCAAGGGTCACGCGGCGTTTGGCATGGTCGATGGCGATGACCTTCACTTCGGCATAGACGGTATCGCCGGGGCGGACGGGGGCCATGAACTTCAGCGTCTGGCCGAGATAGACGGTGCCGTGGCCGGGAAGCTGTTCGCCGATCACCGCCGAAATCAGGCCGGCGGTCAGCATGCCATGGGCGATGCGGCCCTGGAAGATCGTGTCCTGGGCATAAGCCTCGTCCAGATGGACCGGGTTTCGGTCGGTCGAGACCTCGGCGAACAGCTCGATGTCGCGGTCGGTGATCTGCTTTTGTAGATAGCGGACCATGCCGATCTCAAGGTCCTCGATGCAGATGGTTCCGCGCGGCTGATTGTCGAGCATCATTGCGATTCCCAAGGTGGACTGCATTGCAGCATAGCGGATGCTGCAATGCGGCGCAATCGGGAAGGTAATTTATGAACCGCAGACCGTGAAAATGGGCAACAATGTTGCCGTTGGGCGCGTGTTCCGACCCGCGACGGGACGGCGCAGCCGCCGGGGGACTTCGCGTCCCCCGGACCCCCTGCGGGATATTTATGGAAAGAAAATAATGATTTAGCGCAGGCGGCCGATGGCATGGGCCGGAGCGGCCGGCTGGGCGGCGAGCCAGGCGGCGAGGCGGGCGGGCGACGGATTTTCGACATCGTCGCCGAACTGGTCGGCGGCGAGGCCGCCGGTGACGAACAGGGCGTCGATGCCTTCGGATGCCGCGCCGAGAATGTCGGTGGCGATGCCGTCGCCGATCGCGAGGATTCCGGCGGCGTCGGGTTCAGATCCGGTCAAGGCCGCGAGTTCGCGCCGGGCGAGGTCGTAGATCGGCGCGTGGGGCTTGCCGAAATAGAGGCTCTCGCCGCCCATTTCGCTGTAGAGGGCGGCCAGCGCCCCGGCGCAATAGATGCGGCGGTCGCCCATGTCGACCACCAGATCGGGGTTGGCGCAGAGGAGTTTCAGCCCCCGGTCGCGGGCGGCGAGCAGCCGGTCGCGATAGTCCTCGGGCACTTCGGCCAGTTCGTCGAAGGGGCCGGTGCAGACGATGCCCTCGGCCTGGTCCAGCGCCACGCGCTCGATATGATCGCCGGCGAATTCAGGCGGATAGTCGGTGAAGAACCCGTCGTCCTTGGCCGGCCCGAGGTGCCAGACCCGGTGTCCGACCGCGCCGTGCAGCATGGCATACTGGGCCGCGTCGCCCGAGGAGACCACCAGATCCCAGGCGTCGCGCGGCACGCCCATGCGGTCGAGCGTCGCGGCGACGAAGCGGGCGGGGCGGGGAGCGTTGGTCAGAAGGACCACCCTTCCGCCCCGGGCGCGGAAGGATCGGAGCGCGGCGACGGCGGCGGGATAGGGCGCCTTGCCGTTGTGCAGGCAGCCCCAGAGATCGCAGAACAGCGTGTGGTAGCGGGGGGCGATGCCGGCGAGCGAGGCGATGATTTCGGTCATGAGCGCCTGTGATTGTTGGAAAACCGCATGTATGTGCGACCTGTGGCCGACAGGGGGCGTCAGGCAGGGTGGCGGGCCGCCGGGGCAAGATGGCGGGCGGCCCGCAGGGGTTACATCTTCAGCGCCGGAATGATCTGCTTTTTCCGGCTCATGATGCCGGGCAGCACCACGCTGTCGCCCGCGACCTTGCAGGGGAACGAGGCCTCGGCGATGCGCTTGACCAGATCGTTGGGGACCAGAAGCGTCGCTTCCTCCTTCAGGATGTCGACGACGAACAGCAGCACCTGATCGGCGCCATCCTCTTTTGCCACCTTTTCCATCGACTTCATCAGGCTGGCCTTGCGGTCGAGCACCACCTTCGGCGCGGTGGTTTCCAGCACCGAGACGCGCAGTTCCTTGCCGTCGATGGTGTATTCCTTGCTGTCCATGCGCAGCAGTTCCGCGTCGGAGAAGGCCGACACGTCGGACTTGGCCGCGAACATCTCGGCGGCGAAGTCGGCGATCTTCACGCCGAGGTCCGCGGCCAGTTTCTCGGCCACGGCCCTGTCGTGGTCGGTGGTGGTGGGCGAGCGGAATTCGAGCGTGTCGGAGAGGATGCACGAGAGCATCGCGCCCTTGATCGCGCGCGGCGCCTTTGCCAGGTCGTCGCCGATCAGGTCATGCATGATCGTCGCGGTGCAGGCCAGCGGGCGGATGGTGATGTCGATCGGGTTCTTCGTCTTCAGCCCGCCCGCCAGCATGTGATGATCGATGATCTGGGTGAGGTTGGCGTCGTTGATCGAGGGGGGCAGTTCGGCCGGGTTGTTGGTGTCGACGACCACGCAGGCCTGGCCGGCGGCGACATCGGCCACGATCTCGGGCTTGGCGAGGCCCCAGTGCTTCAGCACGAAGGCCGCTTCGGTGTTGGGCTCGCCCAGAAGGACGGCCCTGGCCGGGGTGCCCTTCACCTCGGACAGATACCAGGCCCAGATGAGCGGCGAGCCGGTCGAGTCGGTGTCGGGGGATTTGTGGCCGAAGACGAGGGTGGTCATGGAAAGCGTCCCCTGTGGGTTGGATCGCGGGCCTTATAGGGGCACGGGCCGGGATTGTCACGGGGGGCGGACAGGGGGGGTGGACACGGCGGCGCAGCCGGGTTGGCGGCGGGGTTGCGGGTCTAGAACGCCTGCCGTTCGAGGGTGAAGCCCTGTTGCCGCAGAAGGTTGAGGAGGCCCTTTTCGCCGGCGAGGTGGCCTGCGCCGACCGCGACCAGAAGACGCTTTTCCGGGGCCTTGCGCAGCACCTCGGCCCAGGCGGCGTTGCGGCGGTCGATCAGCAGATCCTCGAGCCGGGCCGCGCCGGCGGCGACCCTCGCCGGATCGGCGCCGGGGGCGTGCAGGGCCAGGTACTTGCCGAATTCCCAGACCATGCGGTGGTCCTCGCGGAAGTAGGCGTCGGTCATCGTCGCCATCAGGTCTTCGGACTGGGGTTCGGTCAAAAGCGCCTCGCGGATCATCTCGACCTGCTCGTCCCCGGAGAGGTTGCCGAGGGCGGTGAAGAGGGCGTCGTAGGGTTCGAGCGCCGAAAGCGGCACGCCGGCCGCGCGGGCCTCTTCGCCGATCAGGTGGTCGAGTCCGTCCGATCCGCGGCCGATCGCCGACATGGCGCAGGCGGGCACGCCCAGCATCATCGAGACATACCAGGGCTGGAACTTGGCGGCGACGAAGGGCGGGATGCCGCGCGCGGTCATGGCGGCGGCAAGGCGCTGCCAGTCCGTGTCGGACAGACGCTCGCGCAGCGTCGGGCCTTGCAGGACGATCATGTCCGGGCGCGCGCCCATCGCCTGCTTCAGTTCGGCGATTTCCTTGTCGGTCGCCTCGAGATAGATGCGGCCGGCCCCGGCGATCAGCGGTTTGAGCCGCGCGAGCGGCGCATCCATCCGGGGATCGTAGAGATGGAAGGTGCCGACGATGTCGATGACCTGCTGGCCGCGCCGGGCCTGCCAGTGGTTGCCCTGGGCGAAGGGAGCGGCGGCGACGGTCCGGTCGATCTCGGCGCGGGCCTCGGGCGCGAGGCCGGCGAGGAGGTCGCGGCCCTGGCAGGACGGGGAGCCGGCGGCGGCGGCACCGGCGAGGGCAGGGAGCAGGGAGAGGGCGAGGAGGAGGGGGCGAAGAAGCATGGTGGTTCCGAAACTGGCACGGCCAATGTCTGCTTACCACCCCGTCCGGGGCAATATTTGGGCACGAGCGCAGTTGACAGCCGCCGCCGCCGCGCCTAACTACCCCGCGTTAGCACTCACCCCGTGCGAGTGCTAATTCCATTAAAACCTGGAAACCCAAGGGAGTGTTACCAGATGGCTTTCAAACCGCTGCATGACCGTGTCGTGGTCAAACGCGTCGAAGGTGAAGAAAAGACCAAGGGCGGGCTGATCATCCCCGACAGCGCCAAGGAAAAGCCGGCCGAGGGCGAAGTTGTCGCGGTGGGCGAAGGCGCGCGCAAGGACAGCGGCGAACTGATCGCGATGTCGGTGAAGAAGGGCGACCGTATCCTCTTCGGGAAATGGTCGGGCACCGAGGTCACGCTGAACGGCGAAGAACTTCTCATCATGAAGGAATCGGACATTCTCGGCGTCATCGCCTGAGATATTCCCCCTGATCCTTTCCCGAAACGAACATCCTAAGGAGAAGCCAGATGGCTGCTAAGGACGTGAAATTTGAAAGCGACGCCCGCGACCGGATGCTGCGCGGCGTGAACATCCTGGCCGACGCGGTCAAGGTGACGCTCGGCCCGAAAGGCCGCAACGTGGTGATCGAGAAGTCGTTCGGCGCCCCGCGCATCACCAAGGACGGCGTGACCGTCGCCAAGGAAGTCGAACTGGCCGACAAGTTCGAGAACATGGGCGCGCAGATGGTGAAGGAAGTCGCTTCCCGCACCAACGACGAGGCCGGCGACGGCACCACCACCGCGACCGTCCTTGCCCAGGCGATCGTGCGCGAGGGCATGAAGGCGGTTGCCGCCGGCATGAACCCGATGGATCTGAAGCGCGGCATCGACCTCGCGACCGGCAAGGTCGTCGAGCACATCAAGTCCGCCGCCCGCAAGGTCAACGATTCGGCCGAAGTCGCCCAGGTCGGCACCATCTCGGCCAACGGTGAAACCGAGATCGGCCGCCAGATCGCCGAGGCGATGCAGAAGGTCGGCAACGAGGGTGTCATCACCGTCGAGGAGAACAAGGGCCTCGAGACCTCGACCGACGTCGTCGAGGGGATGCAGTTCGACCGCGGCTACCTGTCGCCCTACTTCGTCACCAACGCCGACAAGATGATCGCCGAGCTGGAGGATGCCTACATCCTGCTGCACGAGAAGAAACTGTCGTCCCTGCAGCCGATGGTTCCGCTGCTGGAATCGGTCATCCAGTCGCAGCGCCCGCTGCTGATCGTGGCCGAGGACGTGGAAGGCGAGGCGCTGGCCACGCTGGTCGTCAACAAGCTGCGCGGCGGCCTGAAGATCGCTGCCGTCAAGGCGCCGGGCTTCGGCGACCGCCGCAAGGCCATGCTGCAGGACATCGCCATCCTGACCGGCGGCCAGGTGATCAGCGAAGACCTGGGCATGAAGCTCGAGAACGTCGGCGTCGACATGCTGGGCCGCGCCAAGAAGATCTCGATCAACAAGGACAACACCACCATCGTCGACGGGTCGGGCGAGAAGGCCGAGATCGAGGCGCGCGTCGCCCAGATCCGCGCCCAGATCGAGGAAACCACCTCGGACTACGACCGCGAGAAGCTGCAGGAGCGTGTGGCCAAGCTCGCGGGCGGCGTGGCCGTGATCAAGGTCGGCGGCATGACCGAAGTCGAAGTGAAAGAGCGCAAGGACCGCGTCGATGACGCGCTGAACGCCACCCGTGCGGCGGTTCAGGAAGGCATCGTCGTCGGTGGCGGCGTGGCGCTGGTGCAGGCGGCCAAGAAGCTCGACGGGCTGAAGGGCGACAATGCCGACCAGAACGCCGGCATCACCATCATCCGCAAGGCGCTCGAGGCTCCGCTGCGCCAGATCGCCCAGAACGCGGGCGTCGACGGCTCGGTCGTCGCCGGCAAGGTGCGCGAATCGTCGGACGCCAAGTTCGGCTTCAACGCCCAGACCGAAGAATATGGCGACATGTTCAAGTTCGGCGTCATCGACCCGGCCAAGGTCGTGCGCACCGCGCTCGAGGATGCGGCCTCGGTCGCGGGCCTGCTCATCACCACCGAAGCCATGATCGCCGAAAAGCCCAAGGACGCGGCCCCGGCGGGCGGCATGCCGGGCGGCATGGGCGGCATGGACGGGATGATGTAAGTCGTTCCGCCAGGGAAACGGGAAAGGGGCGCCGCAGGGCGCCCCTTTTCGTTTGGAGCGGTTGGCGGCAGAGTGACGGCACGGCAGGCCGCATTCGGGCCAGCGGGGGAAAGGGCGAGGAAAATGACCGGGACACTACAGTTTCGGCGGGCCGGGCGTGCGCTTGGCCAGGACGAGCGGGCGGCGGCGGGCGATCTGCTGCGCCGCGCCTTTGCCGGCCCGGACGAGGCCGACCTGGTCGAGCGGCTGCGCTGGTCCGGGGCGATCGCGGCCGAGAGGGTGATCGGGCGCGCAGGCGCGATCGTCGCCTATGCCGCCCTGTCGCGGATGGCGGCACCCGAGGGCTGGCTGGCGCTGGCGCCGGTGGCGGTCGATCCCGGCTGGCAGCGGCGCGGCCTGGGCATCGGGCTGGTCCGGGCGCTGGTGCGCGAGGCCCGGGCGGCGGGGCAGACCGTCGTGGTGCTGGGCGATCCTGTCTTTTATCGCCGTGCCGGTTTTTCCGGCTGGCGTGCCGGAGCGCTGGTTTCGCCCTATCCGATCTCGCATACGCTGATTGCCCGGCCGGGGCGGGACCGGCCGCGCGTGCGGCTGGACTATGCGGCGGCCTTCGGGGATGGCTAGCTCATGCGCCTGTTCTTCCTGACCGCGCTGACCATGTGCGCCTTTGCCGCCAATTCGGTGCTGAATCGGCTGGCGGTCGGCGGCGGCTGGATCGGGCCGCTCGATTTCGCGGCGATGCGGCTGGGGTCGGGGGCGGTGGCGCTGTGGCTGCTGGCGGCGGGGCTTGGGCGGCCGGCGCGGTTTTCCGGGCGGTCGCGGCTGGTGGGGGCGGCGGCGCTTCTGGCCTACATGCTGGGGTTTTCGCTGGCCTATCTGGCGCTGCCGGCCGGGGTCGGGGCGCTGATCCTGTTCGGCGGGGTGCAGATCACCATGTTCGCCGGGGCGCTCCTGTCGGGCGAGGCCCTGCCGCCCCGGCGCTGGGCGGGGGCGGGGCTGGCCTTTGCCGGGCTTGCCTGGCTCTTGTGGCCGGGGGCGGGCGGAGGGGCGGC
The DNA here is from genome assembly GCA_018240425.1 of Pseudomonadota bacterium. Taxonomy (GTDB): domain Bacteria; phylum Pseudomonadota; class Alphaproteobacteria; order Rhodobacterales; family Rhodobacteraceae; genus TMP-24. Next base: position 77,070 of record JAFEFU010000056.1, read on the forward strand.
GCCGTTGCCCGCCCTGTCGATGGCTGTCGCCGCTTTCGGCTGGGGCGTCTATTCGCTGGCCGGGCGGCGCGAGGGCGACGCGCTTGCGGCGACGGCGGCCAACTTCGTCCTGGCGGCCCCCGTCGCGGTTCTGGTCGCGATTGCGGTGGCGGCGGGCGGGGGCGCGGCGGGATACAGCGGCCAGGGCATCGGGCTGGCGCTCGTGTCCGGCATCGTTACCTCGGGTCTTGGCTATGCGCTCTGGTATGCGATCCTGCCCGCGCTGGGCGCCGGGCGGGCGGCGGTGGCGCAACTGACGGTGCCGGTGATCGCGGCTCTGGGGGGCGTGGCGCTTCTGGGCGAGGCGCCGGGCCTGCGTTTCCTGATGGCGGCGGCGCTGGTTCTGGGTGGCGTGGGACTGGCCGCGATGCCGATGCCGCGCGCCGCGCGTTAGAGGGCCTTGCCCATCCGCCGCACGTCCTGCGTCTTGTGCCCCACGGTCACCGGCTGGCTGGTCAGCCGCGTGGTGAAGCCTTCGCGTTCCCAGAAGGCGCGGGCGCGCGGATTGGCATCGAACACGGCAAGGAAAAGCGCTGTCATGCCGCGCGCGCGGCACTCGCCCTCGATGTGGCGCAGGAAGTGCCGGCCCCGGCCCCCGCCGCGCGCCGAGGGGGCGAGGATCATCAGCCCGAGGAAGGCGTCGTCGGTCCCTGGATAGCCGAAGGCGGCGTCGGCCACGCCAATGAGGGTGGCGCCATCGAAGAGACCGAGCCGCAGGTTTGCCGCCGGATCACATCCGGGGGCGGTGTCGGTGAAGAACTCGGCGGTCACTTCCGGCCCCGGGGGCGTGTCGCGCTCCAGAAGGATGTAGTCGGCGGCGGCCCGGAACAGGCCGTCGACCAGGGCGCGGTCGGCGGTGGGGTCCAGCCGGCGGATGGTCATGTGAGCGGCCCGACGGCGAGGATTTCGAGGTCGGTGGCGCCAGAGGGCCGCCGCCAGGTGACCAGATCGCCCGGCGCGGCGCCGATCAGGGCGCGGGCCAGGGGCGATTGCGGGGCGATGCGGTTCAGGGCGGCGTCGGCCTCGTCCTCTCCGACGATCTCGTAGGTGGTCTCGCGCCCGTCCACGTCGGCCACGGTGACGGCGGTGGCGAAGGCGGCCTCGGCCGGGGATTCGGGGGCGGCGACCGGGATCGCGCTGGCCAGCCTGGCATCGAGATAGCGGATGTCGCGCTCGGCCGCCTTTTCCGGCAGGCGGTCGAGCCGGTCCCTGCGCGTCTTGAGGTCGGCCAGCGTCGCCTGGGTTGCGGCGAGGCGGTCCCGCAGCGCCTGGAGGCCGCGCAGCGTGACATAGTTCGGGTGGGGCGAGATCGGCAGGTCGGGCAGCGGTTCGTTGTCGGGCCCGTCCTCCTTGACGAAGGCGCGGCTCATGGCACGATTTCCTCGAGCGGGTCGTAGTGGACCGGTAGGCCCGGGGTGAAAGCCACGCGCGGCAGGCTGTCGGGCTTGAGCCGGACGTGCCGCAGTTCGTCGGCCGTGAAGAAGCGCCGGTCGGTGACGACGCCCGCCGGGTCCGCCCAGCCAGGGTCGATGCGGCCGCCGGTGATCTCGGCGCGGAAGAAGAGGTCGACCTGGTGGAAGCCCGACTTCGGGTCGTGGAATTCGTTGACCAGCGCCAAGGGGCCGACGGCGATGAGCAGGCCGCATTCCTCGGCCAGTTCGCGGGCCAGGTTGTCGGGGATCGATCGTCCCGGTTCGACCCCGCCCCCCGGCGCGCACCAGAGGTCCGAGCGCCCCCCCGGATAGGCGTTGACCAGCAGAAGCCGCCTGTCATGGACGATGATGGCACGGGCGGCAAGGCGGGGCGCGCGGGTTTTCATCAGCCAAGACTGCCCGGGCGAGGCGGCAGGCGCAAGGGCTGGCGGCAGGGGTTCGGCGTGCCTATCTTCGGCGCATGCTGCGCATCCTTCTGGCCCTGTTCCTGCTGATGCCCTTGTCCGCGCGGGCGGACTGCGTGGTGCTGCTGCACGGTCTGGCGCGCAGCGATGCCTCGCTTCTGGTGCTGGAGAAGGCGCTGGAGCGGGCGGGCCACCGGGTCGTCAACCCCGACTATCCCTCGACGGACGAGGGGATCGCGGCCCTGGTGCGCGACTATGTGGCGCCCGCCGTGGCGGAATGCGGGGCGTCGCGGGTCAGTTTCGTCACCCATTCGCTGGGCGGCATCCTCGCGCGCGTCTGGCTGAAGGATCATCGTCCCGCCGACATGGGCCGCGTGGTGATGATGGCGCCGCCCAACAAGGGATCGGACCTGGTGGATGCCTTCCGCGACTGGCGGGCCTTCGAATGGCTGAACGGGCCGGCGGGGCTGGAACTCGGGACCGGGGCCGACAGCGTGCCGAACCGGCTGGGACCGGCGCGCTTCGATCTGGGGATCATCGCCGGCAACCGTTCGCTGAACCCGCTCTATTCCTGGCTGATCGCGGGGGCGGATGACGGCAAGGTGGCGGTCGAGGCGACGAAGCTGCGCGGGATGAAGGATTACATCGTCCTGCCGGTGACCCACACGTTCATGATGAACAACCCGCTGGTGATTGCTGAAATCATTGATTTTCTTGACCGTGGCCTCTTCGACCACAGCCTGACCTACGGCGAGGCGGTGCGGCGGCTTCTGCCCTGAGCCGCCTTTTCATTGTGGCCCAAATATCCCCGCCGAAGGCTTCCGCCTCCGCCGCCCGCAACCGGCAGGTCAGCCCTTGCGCAGGATGCGGTTCACATGGCCCATCTTGCGGCCGGGGCGCGCCTCGGCCTTGCCGTAGAGGTGGATGGCGGTGTCCTTCTGGCGGGCGAATTCCGGCACCCGCAGGATGTCGTCGCCGATCAGGTTCAGCATCTCGACATCGGCATGGCGGCTGCCGTCGCCCAAGGGCCAGCGGGCCACGGCACGGATGTGCTGTTCGAACTGGTCGATGGCGCAGCCGTTCTGCGTCCAGTGGCCGGAATTGTGGACGCGGGGCGCGATTTCGTTGACGAGAAGGCCGTCGGGAGTGACGAACAGCTCGACGCCGAGGACGCCGACATAGTCGAGAGCGTTGAGGACGCGCGCCGCGATCAGCACCGCGTCGGAGCGTTCGGCGGCGGTCAGGCGGGCGGGGACGGTGGTGGTGTGGAGGATGCCCGCCTTGTGGACATTCTCGCCGGGGTCATAGGCCGCGACCTCGCCCGAGGCCGAGCGGGCGGCGATGACCGAGATTTCGCGGGTGAAATTCACGAAGCCTTCGAGGACGGCGGGCGCGCCCTGCATGGCGGCGAGGGCGGCGGGCGCGTCGGCGGGGGTGGTCAGGCGGGCCTGGCCCTTGCCGTCATAGCCGAGGCGGGTGGTTTTCAGGATCGAGGGCGTGCCGATGCGCGTCAGTGCGCTGTCGAGGTCGGCGGCGCTGTTGACAGCCGCGTAGTGGGCGCAGTTGAGGCCGAGGCCCGTCAGGAAGTCCTTCTCCAGGATGCGGTCCTGGCTGATCGCCAGCGCCCGGCGGCCGGGCCGGATCGGGCGGCGGGATTCGAGGAGGTCGAGCGCGGCGGTGGGGATGTTCTCGAATTCATAGGTGATGACGTGGGTGCCATCGGCAAAGGCGGCGAGCGCGGCCTTGTCTTCGTAAGGCGCGGTGGTCACGGCATGGGCGACGTCGGCGGCGGGCGGGTTGGCGGCGGGCTCGAAGATATGGGTGCGGTAGCCGAGCCGCGCGGCGGCGACCGAGAGCATCCGGCCGAGCTGGCCGCCGCCCAATATGCCGACCACCGATCCCTGGGGCAGCATCTCACTCATCCTGCGGTGCCTCGGGGATCGAGGCCGAGAGCGCCGCGCGCCAGGCGTCGAGCCGTTGGGCGAGCGCGGCATCGTTCAGCGCGAGGATGCCGGCGGCCAGTAGCCCGGCGTTGGCCGCCCCGGCGGCGCCGATCGCCATGGTGGCGACCGGATAGCCCTTTGGCATCTGCACGATCGAATAGAGACTGTCGACGCCCGACAGGGCCCTGGTCTGCACCGGCACGCCGATCACCGGCACCCGGGTTTTCGAGGCCATCATGCCCGGCAGGTGCGCGGCGCCCCCCGCCCCGGCAATGATGACCTTCAACCCGCGCCCGGCGGCTTCCTTGCCATAGGCCCACAGCCGGTCGGGGGTGCGGTGGGCCGACACGATGCGGGTCTCGTACGTGACACCCAGCTCGTCAAGGATCGCGGCGGCCTCTCTCATCGTCGGCCAGTCCGACTGCGAGCCCATGATGATGCCGACGCTGACGCTCATGCCTGCCCCCTTTGGTCAGCGGCGCACTAGCACGGGGGCGGGGGCCGCGCAATCGGCTCTGGTCAGGCGATGATGTCGGGGGTCAGGATGTCCTCGATCCGGGCGATCTGGTCCTTGAGATGCAGCTTCTGCTTCTTCAGACGGCGCAGGGCCAGCTGGTCGGCGCGGCCCGAGGTCTCCATCGCGTGAATGGCCTCGTCGAGGTCGCGGTGCTCTTGCCGCAAGACCCCGAGCTTGACGCGCAAGACCTCTTCCTGGTCCATCTCGAACTGGGCATTCATGGCGTTGTTCCGACTCGTCCCGGTTTGATCAGAAGTATAGCAATCCTGCCCGCTTGCGGAAAGATTCTGCACCTATGGCCAGGGCAGGCTTGCCTTGCGGCGCGGGCTTTCCCATATTTTTCCCGTGGGGCTGCCGACCGGGGCCCCACAGCATGTCGCTTAACCGCAAGGGCTTGCCGGAAATGACGAAACTGACCTTTGCCGCCCATCCCTTCCTTCTGGGGTTCGACCAGCTTGAACGGCTGGTGGAGCGGACCGCAAAAAGCGGCACCGACGGCTATCCGCCATTCAACATCGAACAATCGGCAGAAAACCAGTTCCGCATCACGCTGGCGGTGGCGGGCTTCCGCGAGGGCGATCTGGCGATCACCGTCGAGGATCGCCAGCTGGTGATCCGCGGCCGCCAGGCCGACGAGGCCGAGGGCCGGATCTTCCTGCACCGCGGCATTGCGGCGCGCGCCTTCCAGAAGGCCTTCGTACTGGCCGAGGGGGTCGAGGTTTCGGGGGCGTCGATCGAGAACGGGCTTCTGAACATCGACCTGCGGCGGGCGGTACCTGAAACGGTGGTGCAGACCATCAGCATCCGGTCGAAGTAGGAGGCAGTCATGAACACGCCATTCGATTTCGGCGAGGAACGCGGCGAGCGGATCGTCTATGTGCGGCCGGTCAGGGTCGCTGATCTGCCGGCAGAGATGCGGGCACAGGCAGGCGGGCGCGAAGTGGTCTGGGCCGTCCACGGCGAGGATGGCGAGCAGCTGGCCCTGGTGGCCGAGCGCAGCCTCGCCTTCATCCTTGCCCGCCAGAACGACCTGAAGCCGGTCAGCCTGCACTGATCCGCCCCGACGCCGGCGCGTATCCGGCTGTGGCTGCCGGCGGTGCAGCCCCGGTTGCGCCGGGGCCGTTCGCCTATCGGGGTCAGGCCCGGATCAGGCCCATCTGTTCCAGTTTCAGGATCACCTGGTGGGCGCAGTTGTCCACGTCCACATTCTCGGTCTCGACCCTGAGTTCGGGATTTTCCGGCACCTCATAGGGGTCGGAAATGCCGGTGAATTCCTTGATCTTGCCTTCGCGCGCCAGCTTGTAGAGCCCCTTGCGGTCGCGCCGTTCGCATTCCTCGATGGCGGTCGCCACGTGCACCTCGACGAAGGCGCCGTAGGCCTCGATCATCTCGCGCACCGCGCGGCGGGTGGCGGTGTAGGGGGCGATCGGCGCGCAGATGGCGATGCCGCCGTTTTTCGTGATCTCGCTCGCCACATAGCCGATGCGCTTGATGTTGATGTCGCGATGCTCTTTCGAGAAACCCAGTTCCGACGACAGGTGCTTGCGCACCACATCACCATCGAGAAGCGTCGTCGGCCGGCCGCCCAGCTCCATCAGCTTGACCATCAGGGCATTGGCGATGGTCGACTTGCCCGAGCCGGACAGGCCGGTGAAGAACACGGTGAAGCCCTGGCGCGCGCGCGGCGGTGAGGTGCGGCGCAGTTCCTGCACCACTTCGGGGAAGGAGAACCAGTCGGGGATGTCCAGCCCCTCGCGCAGGCGACGGCGCAGTTCGGTGCCGGAGATGTCGAGGACCGTCGAACCCTCCGGCACTTCGTCCACCGGGAAATACTGGGCCTTTTCCTGGACATAGACCATCTGCTTGAAGGGCACGACCTCGATGCCCACCTCGGCTGCGTGCTTCTTGACCAGTTCCTGGGCGTCGTAGGGGCCGTAGAAGTCCTTGCCCTGGCTGTTCTTGCCCGGCCCGGCATGGTCGCGTCCGACGATGAAGTGGGTCAGGCCGTGGTTCTTGCGGATCATCGAGTGCCACAGCGCCTCGCGCGGGCCGCCCATGCGCATGGCCAGCCCGAGAAGCGAAAGGTGGGTGGTGGCGGCAGGGTATTTGTCGAGGACCGCCTCGTAGCAGCGCACGCGGGTGAAATGGTCCACATCGCCGGGTTTGGTCATGCCGACGGTCGGGTGGATGAGGAGGTTGGCCTGCGCCTCCTTGGCGGCGCGGAAGGTCAGTTCCTGGTGGGCGCGGTGCAGCGGATTGCGGGTCTGGAAGGCGACGACACGGGTCCAGTTCAGCTTGCGGAAGTAGGCGCGCAGCTCGTTCGGGGTGTCGCGGCGGGCCTTGAAGTCATAGTGGACCGGCGGCTGGAGGCCGGTGACCGGGCCGCCCAGATAGACCGGGCCGGCGGTGTTGTGCAGGTAGTTGACCGCCGGATGGGCCACGTCGTCGGCGCCGAAGACGCCCTTGGCCTCGCGCGACTTGTCGGGGGTCCACTTGTCGGTGACCGACAGGACGGCGAGGATCACGCCCTCCTGATCCCTGAGCGCGATGTCCTGGCCCGGTTCGATCCCTTCGGCGAACTTCTCGCTCACGTCCAGATTGACCGGCATCGGCCAGAGCCTGCCGTCGGCCAGCCGCATGCTGGCGACCACGCCGTCATAGTCGGCCTCGGTCAGGAAGCCCTTGAGCGGATGGAAGCCGCCGTTCATCAGAAGCTCCAGATCACAGATCTGGCGGGGCGTCAGATCCCACGAGGGCAGGTTCCCGGCATCGGCCTTCAGTTTCTGGGCGGAGTCGGAGGAAACATAGAGCTCCGGGATCGGAGCGTGGTTGGACGGGGCCATCGGAACTGCCTTTGCAATGAACGGTCGCGGCCGGGGCCGCCGATGGGCGCGGGTCTAGCCCCGAACCGGAAGAATGTTCAAGCATCAAGCCGATTTTGACCTCAAAAAGGGCAGGAATGCTGCATTGCGGCGCGGGATTGGAACGGATTCCCGGACAAGCGGCTTGGGGCCGAACGCCGCGCCCCCCTCACTCTGGTCAGATTATCCGCTGGGGGTTGTTCATTGGCGCGCCGTTGGTTCTGGCGCCAATGGCGACGGGGAGGAAAGCCCCCGCGGGTCTGCGGGTCCGCGGCCTCAGCCGTGCCCGGCCAGCCAGCGTTCGGCGTCGAGCGCGGCCATGCAGCCCATGCCGGCCGAGGTGACGGCCTGCCGGTAGACATGGTCGGTCAGGTCGCCCGCCGCGAAGACGCCGGGAATGCTGGTGGCGGTCGAGCCGGGCTGGACCTTGACGTAGCCGCCGTTGTGCAGGTCGAGCTGGTCTTTCACCAGTTCGGACGCGGGTGCGTGGCCGATGGCCACGAAGAAGCCTGCACAGGGAATGTCGGTGACCGCGCCGGTCCTGACGTCGTGGGCGCGTACGCCGGTCACGCCCAAAGGTGCCTCGGTGCCGAGGATCTCCTCGACCGTGTGGTTCCACAGGACGCTGATCTTGGGGTGCTTGAACAGCCGGTCCTGGAGGATCTTTTCGGCCCGGAACGAGTCCCGGCGGTGGATCACCGTGACCTTCGAGGCGAAGTTGGTCAGGAACAGCGCCTCCTCGACCGCGGTGTTGCCGCCGCCGATCACCACGACCTCTTTCCCGCGATAGAAGAAGCCGTCGCAGGTCGCACAGGCCGAGACGCCGAAGCCCTTGAACTTCTCCTCGGACGGGATGCCCAGCCACTTGGCCTGCGCGCCGGTGGCGAGGATGACCGCGTCGGCGGTGAAGGTGCTGCCGCTGTCGGCCTGCGCGGTGAAGGGATGCTTGGACAGGTCGAGCGAGGAGATATGGTCCGAGATCACCTCGGCGCCCATCGCCTTGGCGTGGGCTTCCATCCGCACCATCAGGTCGGGGCCCTGAACCTCGGTATCGCCGGGCCAGTTCTCGACCTCGGTGGTGATGGTCAGCTGGCCGCCGGGCTGGATGCCCTGGACGAGGATCGGCTTCAGCATCGCGCGCGCGGCATAGACGGCGGCGGTATAGCCGGCCGGCCCCGACCCGATGATGAGAACCCGCGTGTGCCGAACGTCGCCCATGACCTGCCCCTTCACATCCTTGCGGGGGGCATATAATCCGCCCCGCGGGCCGGGGGAAGGGCCGTTGCTCGGCTTGCGGGCCTGCCGGGAACCGAAGATTACCCGATCGTGAAATAATATTGCGCATTGCCGCCCGTGGCGGTAAGTTCCGCAAAATTCCGAAGGAGACGCAGATGGCCGGCCACAAGCTCGACGAGATCGACCGCAAGATCCTGTCCGAGTTGCAGGCCGACGGGCGGATGACCAACGTCGAGCTTGCCAGCCGGGTCGGAATCTCGGCGCCGCCCTGCCTGCGCCGGGTGAGGACGCTGGAAGAGGCCGGCTATATCCGCGGCTATCACGCCGATGTCGGGCCGCGCGAACTGGGGTTCGAGGTCCATGTCTTCGCGATGGTCGGACTGAACAGCCAGGCCGAGGCCGACCTGTCGGCCTTCGAACGGCGCTGCCGGGAGTGGCCCCTGGTGCGCGAGTGCCACATGCTGAACGGCGAGATCGACTTCATCCTGAAATGCGTGGCGCCGGACCTGTCGAGCTTCCAGAGCTTCCTGACCGAGGAGCTGCTGAGGGCGAACAATGTGGCAAGCGTCAAGACCAGCCTGGTGATCCGTTGCGCCAAGGACGAGCCGGGCGTGCCCTTCGACGTGCTCGAGGCGCGGATCGCGCGCCAGGGCTGATCAGGCCCGGCAGCGGCGATCCGCGCCTCGGAGCGCCCCTGCCTGTGCCCCCGCGGCAAGGGTATTCCGCCCGGCGCAATGGCTCCGGGCGGGCGAGACCGGGCGGCGCGTCAGGCGGCGATCATGTCAAGCGCCTCGTCCGCCGACAGGCGCGGCAGGGCGAGCGGGCCGAAATCGGCGAAGGATTTCAGCGTCGGGAACATCGCCAGGAACAGCTGCGCCATCTGCGGGTCGAACCGTTCCGCGTGATCCTTGCCGGGATGGAAGCTTTCGACCTCGACGCCGGCGCAGCGCAGGGCGGCGTGGCGCGACAGGACCAGATGATAGACCGTGACCGGCGCGACCGGCGTGACCGCGACGATCCCCTCGCCATCGACGAGGCTCCGGGCGGGGACCGAGGCGCGGGCCGTGCCGATCCGCCGGCAGCGCGCGCCCTGAAGGACGATGCGCGCCTGCGGCCCAAGCAGCAGGTCCGGCATCGGGCGGCCGTCGCCGAAGGCGTCGGCGGTGATGCGGGTCAGGCAGGCGGGGGCGAGGCCCGGCACCGCCTGCGGCGGAAAGAGCGTCATCGCCCCCATCCAGACGACCTGCTCGCGCCGGCCATCGGCGGTGATGATCGTGGCGCCGGGGGCGAGATCCTCGACGGCGACGAGGCCGTCGGCGGTCTCGATCAGCGCGCCGCGGGCGATGGCCGAGAAGGCCTCTTCGAAGGCGGGCAGGGCGGGCGCGATCCGGGTCGCGGTCTCGACGCGGCCGTCGGCGGCAAGCCACGAGGTCTCGTAGCGCCGCGTCAGGAAGGCCGGGCGCGGCGGGCGGGCCACCGGCCGGGCACCGCGCGGAAAGGCGGGCAGGTTCGGCCGGGGCTGGGCAGGAGCAGGCTGAGGTGCGGCTGCGGCAGAGTCGAGGGGCGCAGGAACGGGCACGGCAAAGGCCGCGCCCCGGGGGGCAGAATGCAACATCACAATAACCTTCCGGTTCAAATCGGGGTCCGGGGCGCGCGTGCCCCGGCAGCAATCGGTCTGTCGGGCCGGAAATTGGCCCTTCAGCTTTCTAGCAGGCGCCGCCGCACCTGTCAAAGACCGGCGCGGACTTGTGCGCGTTAACACTTTCGCAACCTGCCGCGCCCGGCTTTGTCACGCCGGGTGCAACAGTCGCGAGAAAACAGGGGATGCCTCGATTCGCGGACGGCACCCGGTCAGAGCCGGATGGCCGAGATCAGCCGGCCATAGTCGGCCTCGTGCGTGTGCTGGGCGCGGCGGTAGGAAAAGAACCGGTCGGGATCGGAATAGGTGCAGTGGCCGGTCCAGAAGGCCTGGCCCACGCCGGCGGCGCGCAACTGGTGAAGGCCGAAGGACGGCAGGTCGAAATGCACCCGGTCGCCGCTGCGGGCGGCGAAGAAACGGTCATACCCGGGGTCTTCGGCCAGAAAGCTGTCCATGAACTCGGGGCCGACCTCGTAGGCGCGCTGGCTGATGGTCGGGCCGATGACGGCGCGGATGCGCGGGGCCTTGGCGCCGATCGCCTCCATCGCCCGGACGGTATTGCCGAGGATGCCGGCCAGCGCCCCGCGCCAGCCGGCATGGGCGGCGCCGATCACCCCGGCCTCGGGGTCGGCGAGAAGGACCGGCTGGCAGTCGGCGGTCAGCACCGTCAGCGCCAGCCCCGGCCTGTCGGTGACCATCGCGTCGGCGCGCGGCGGCCGGTCCAGCGGGCCGGTGACAGTGACGACATCGGCGGAATGGATCTGGCTGACGCCGACGAGGGCCGTGACCGCCACCCCGATCCGGCTGGCGACCCGCGCGCGGTTGATGGCGACGGCCTCGGACTGGTCGGACGAGCCCTGGCCGCAGTTCAGCCCCTGGAAGATGCCCGACGAGGCCCCGCCGCGCCGCGAGAAGAACCCGTGCGTCAGCGGGAAAAGCGCGTCATGCGTCAGGAGTTCCAGCGTCGTTGCCATCAGGCGGGGTCCAATCCGGGAGGCGGCGCGCAGCCTGCCGGATGGCAGGCGATCACCTTGAACAACTCTCCCATTTCCGCGGGATCGGTCAAGCGGCGATGCGCGGCAAGATGCGTTTCCAGCGCCGCGCCGGTCCGGCCCTGCCCGAGCCGGGCGGCGCGCGCTTCGATGCCCAAGCGGCGCAGGAAGGTTCCCTGCGGGGTCATGGCGGTCGCGGCCCCGCCGCCGGCGCGGAAGGCGCGCGCGATGGCCTCGAAATCGACGTGCGCGGTCAGGTCGGCCTCGCCCGGCGCGGCGAAGGGATCGGCGGGGCAATGGTCCTTCAGCGCCTGGAACGTGTCACCGAGCGAGCGCCAGCCGCCATAGTCGATGACAAGCGCCGCGCCGCCGTGGAGGGCGATGCGGGCGGCGATGGTTCCGGCGATGGCGGGCAGGGCCGGGCACAGCTCGACCACATCGCCGTCGCCGGTGTCGGCGAGGCGGTGGGCCAGCATCGCCAGCGGCAGGGCAGGGGCGAGGCCGGGGGCCAGCGCGCCGCCGCGCAGGCCGATCTGGCGTTCGGACCAGCCGGGGCCCCTGCGGACGAACTGGCGGATCGGCAGGGCGTCGAAGAACTCGTTGGCGACCAGATAGAGCGGCAGGCCGGGCAGGCTGGCGATGCTGTCGTGCCAGGTGACGGGGCGGTCGCCAAGCGTCTGGCGCTGGCGGGCGCGCAGCGCGGGCGAGGCCTCGACCAGATGCACCTCGGCGGCCTCGGACAGGCCGGGAACAGCGCGCATCGCCCGCAGCATGTCGGCCATCAACGTGCCGCGCCCCGGCCCGAGTTCGGCGAGCGCGATGCGCGGCGGGCGACCCTGGTCGAGCCAGGTCTGCGCGAGGCAGAGGCCCAGAAGTTCGCCGAACATCTGGCTGATCTCCGGGGCGGTGGTGAAATCGCCGGCCGCGCCGAACGGGTCGCGGGTGGCATAGTAGCCGTGCTGCGGGTTCAGCAGGCATTCGGCCATGTAGTCGGAAAGCGTCATCGGCCCCTGCGCCGCGATCCGCGCCGCGAGGAGCCGGGCAAGGGGCGTCATGCCCGCCGCGCCCGCCACAGGAACCACAGGCCGGCGGCGATCATCGGCAGGCTGAGGAGCTGGCCCATCGACAGACCAAGCGTCGCGCCGCCGATCACATGGCCCAGGGGATTGTCGGTGGTGATGAACTGCGCGTCGGCCTGGCGGAACAGCTCGACAAAGGCGCGCGACAGGCCGTAGCCCAGAAGGAAGGTGCCGGTTATCAGGCCCGGCCGCTTCAGCGCCCCGCGCCGGACCAGCCACCAGAGAAGAAGGCCGAGGACCAGCCCTTCGAGCCCGGCCTCGTAAAGCTGGCTCGGGTGGCGGGCGCATTCGCCGGGGACGATGCCGGGGCAGGATTGCGCCGCCTCGCCGGGGAAGATCACCGCCCAGGGCAGGTCGGACGGCCGGCCCCACAGTTCGGCGTTGACGAAGTTGGCGAGGCGACCGAGCAGGAGGCCGATGGGCGCGACCAGCGCCATCGCGTCCGACAGTTGCAGGGCCGGGACGCCGTTCCGGCGGCAGAACCACAGGCCCGCCGCGATCACCCCGAGAAAGCCGCCGTGGAAGGACATGCCGCCCTCCCACACCTTCAGGATGTCGGCGGGGTGGGTGAGGTAGTAGCCGGGCTGGTAGAAGAGGACGAACCCGAGCCGGCCGCCGAGGATCACGCCGATGACGATGGCGGACAACAGATCCTCGACCCGCTTCGGCTCCATCGGCGCCTGGGCGCCGGGCCAGAGCGACGGCCGCGCCATCAGCGCCATGATGATCCGCCAGCCGGCGATCAGCCCGGCCAGATAGGCCAGCGCATACCAGCGCAGCGCGAATTCGTGGCCGCCGAGCGTCAGCGAGAAGACGTTGCGCGAAATGTCGGGAAACTGGAGAACCGCCTGCATCGAACCCTTTTCTCCGGCCCGGAAGGGGCCCGCCTTCGCGGGCAAGCCGATCTTGAGCTTTCCCGCGCCCGTCCGCATATAAAGGGCAAGATTGCGAACCGGAAGGAGTGCCGCGATGCAGGGCGGAAACAAGTTCTTCGACGACATGTCGAAGCTGATGACCAATGCGATGGGCGTGGCCCAGGGCGCCAAGACCGAGGCCGAGACGGCGATGAAGGGCTGGGTCGACCGCTGGCTGGCCGACCGCAACTTCGTGACGCGCGAGGAGTTCGACGCGGTGCGTGCGATGGCCCAGAAGGCGCGCGAGGAAAACGAGGCGCTGAAGGCGCGGATCGAGGCGTTGGAGGGCAAGACCCCGGCGGCGGGCGCGAAGAAGGCGGCGGCGAAGAAGGAGTGAGCGACTGTCTTGGAGGTCAAGCGTTTTTGGGTTGCCATGGAGTGTTGTCCCTGAGGATGGCGTTGAGGATGACGAGGAGCTTTCTGGCGACGGCGACGATGGCTGCGAGCTTTGGCTTTCC
>JAFEFU010000057.1 GCA_018240425.1 Pseudomonadota bacterium
GGTATAGGTCAGCTGGATCGGCGCGCTGATGATCCCGGCCTTCAGAAGGAAGGTGTTCAGCACGCCCTCGTTGCGGATGATCTGGTTGATCGCGAAGGTGCGGATCAGGAGGTTCGTCCAGAAGGGGATGGTGATGAGGAACAGCCAGAGCGCGCGCACCCTGGGCGGACGGGTCGCGATGAACCAGGCCGTCGGGAAACCGACGAGGAAGGTCAGGATCGTGGTCAGGAACGACAGTTTCACCGAGCGCGAGAAGATCGTAAGGTTCGCGTCGGCAAGCTTCAGCGTGCCGTCGAAGATGTCGCGCTCGTATAGGACCGAGGTCCAGCCGGCGGTCGAGAACTTCCACACGACGTTGCCGTATTCGCCGGGCGTCAGGAAGGAATAGATCAGGACGATGGTCAGCGGTCCGACCGCCGCCAGCGTCAGCACCACCAGGGCCGGCATCGACAGGAGCCAGGCGTTGCGCCGCGAGTCGGCCTCGCGCTGCTGTTCGAGGTTGCGCATCATCAGTCCCCCAGGATCTGCGCGGCGCCGGGGGCAAAGCGCAGGCCGACCGCGGCGCCGATCTCGAGCCCGGCGTCGCCGGTGGCCGGGCTTTGCAGCCGTGCCACCACCTCCGATCCGTCCGACAGCGCCATGTGGCAATGGGTGTCGGTGCCGAAATAGACAAGGTTGGTGATCGTCGCGGCCAGGGCGTCGGCCTCGGCCGCGGCGACGATGCGCACCTGTTCGGGCCGGACCGCGACCGTCACCTCGCCGCCCCTGCCGTCCACGCCAAGGCACTCGACCCGGCCGCCGGCGCGCAGCGTCACCACGCCGCCTTCGGCCTTGCCGGGAAGGAAGTTCGATTCACCGATGAAGCCCGCGACAAAGCGGTTGGCGGGGCGGGTGTAGATGTCGCGGGCGCTGCCGATCTGCTGGATGCGCCCGGCGCTCATCACCGCGATCCGGTCGGACATGGTCAGCGCCTCTTCCTGGTCGTGGGTGACGAAGACGAAGGTGATCCCGGTCTCGATCTGAAGGCGCTTCAGTTCGATCTGCATTTCCTTGCGCAGCTTGAGGTCAAGCGCTGACAGGGGCTCGTCCAGCAGGAGGACCTTGGGCGCCGGCGCCAGCGCGCGGGCCAGCGCCACCCGCTGCTGCTGGCCGCCCGACAGCTGGCTGGTCTTGCGCCCGGCCATCGCTTCAAGCTTGACCAGCGCCAGCATCCGCGCCGTCGTCTCCTTGACCTCGGCGGCGGGGCGGCCCTGCATCTCCAGCCCGAAGCCGATGTTCTGGGCGACGGTCAGGTGCGGAAACAGCGCATAGCTCTGAAAGACGGTGTTGACCGGCCGGCGGTTCGGGGGCAGCGCGGTGATGTCCTGCCCGTCCAGGAATATCTGCCCCGAGGTCGGGCTTTCAAAGCCCGCGATCATCCGCAGAAGCGTGGTCTTGCCGCATCCCGACGGTCCGAGGAGGGTGAAGAACTCGCCCTTGCCGATCGCGACAGACACGTTGTCCAAGGCGCGCACCAGGCTGTCCCCCTGGCCGAAGTGCTTGGCGATGCTGCGGGCCTCGACCGCGGGAGTGTTCAATTGGCAGCTCCGATTCTTCTGGGGTTTTTGATCATATCGGCGGGAAACGGATTCGATGCAACTAGAGTCTCGCCGCCGGGGGCGGGCGGAGGTGGGCCCAGGGGCGCGCGGCCTCGATCTCGGCCGAAAGGGCGATCAGCATCTCGTCCTCGCCGAAGGCGGCGGCAAGGTGGATGCCCACCGGCAGGCCGGTATCCGTCCGGTGCAGGGGCAGGGAGGCGGCGGGCTGGCCCGAGGCATTGAAGGCGGCGCAGAAGGGCGAATAGTCGAAGACCATGCCCGGGCCGGTGCGGTAGGCGACGTAATCCTCGGTCCCGTGGGCGAAGCGGCCGACCAGCGCCGGAGGCTCGGCCAGCGTCGCGGTCAGGAGAACATCCCAGCCGCCGGCGAAGAAGGCGGCCATCTCGCGCCCGAAGGCGTGGATCTGGCCCACCGCCCGCAGATAGTCCGGCCCGGTCAGGCTGGCGGCATGGGCCATCGCGCCGCGCGCGACGCCCTCGATTTCGCCCGCCGCAAGCGGCCGGCCGCGCGCCTCGATCGTCTTGGCGACCGACAGGGCGGTGCCGCAGGCCACGATGTCGGTCCAGGCCCGCATCATGCCGGCGACATCGGCGGCGGGGCGGGCGGGCGCGACATGGTGGCCGAGGCCTTCCAGAAGCCGCCCCGCCGCATGGACCCCGGCACGGCACTCCGCGTCGATGGGCGCACCGGTCAGGGTGGTGTCGCAGAGCGCGACGCGCAGCCGCCGCGGCGGGCGGGCCAGCGCCGCCAGGTGGCTGTCGCCGAGCGGCGGCGCCCGGTAGGGCGCGCCGAGGTCGGCACCCTGGCAGGCATCGAGGAACGCCGCCGTGTCGCGCACCGAGCGGGTGAGGAAGCCGTCGATCGCCATGCCTGCCCAGCCCTCGCCGTGATAGGGGCCGTCGGGCAGCCGGGCGCGGGTTGGCTTGAAGCCATAAAGCCCGCAGCACGAGGCCGGAATGCGCACCGATCCGCCGCCGTCGGTTCCGTGGGCGGCCGGAACGATGCCGGACGCGACCGCCGCCGCCGCGCCGCCCGACGATCCCCCGGGGGTTCGGGCAAGATCCCAGGGGTTGCGGGTCGGCCCGCCATAGACGGCGGCCTCGGTCGCCGGGCCGACGCCGGCCTCGGGCGCGGTGGTGCGGCCAAAGGTGACGACCCCGGTGGCGCGGATACGCCCGTAGATGGCGCTGTCCCTCGGGTAGCGGGTGTTGGCCCACAGGCGCGAGCCGT
The DNA here is from genome assembly GCA_018240425.1 of Pseudomonadota bacterium. Taxonomy (GTDB): domain Bacteria; phylum Pseudomonadota; class Alphaproteobacteria; order Rhodobacterales; family Rhodobacteraceae; genus TMP-24. The sequence continues at coordinate 2,829 of JAFEFU010000057.1, forward strand.
TGTGCGAGGGGAAGTCCACGGCCTCGCAGCCCAGATCCTTCAGAAGGAACGGCACGCCCCGGAACGGCCCGTCCGGCAGCCCGTCGCGGATCGCCCTGCGCGCCACCCCTTCCTGCACCAGGACCACGGCGTTCAGCGCCGGGTTCAGGGCCTCGACCCTGGCCAGCGCCTTGTCCAACAGTTCGTCCGGTGTCACCTCGCCACTGGCGACAAGCGCCGCCAGGCCGGTTGCGTCCTCTGCCTCGTGGTCCATGCATCCCCCCAATGCGCAGAGGAGATTGCACCAGATCGGCGGCTCAGGGAAGGCTTCGCGCGGCGGTTTCCAGCGCGTGGAACATCGAGCGCGCACCCGAGCGCAGGGTCAGGACGCTGAATGCCGCGCCCGCCTCCTGGCAAAGGAGGAAGCTGCCCAGATGCTCGATCTGGCAGCGGGTGGCCTGGCCGGACTTCATGGCGCGCACATCGACGTTGCAGAGCCGCTCGAACATCTCGCAGATCCGCGCGCCGGCAATCTCGAAGCGCACCCAGCCGTCGGTCTGCTCGGTGACGCTGGCGGCACCGGCGACCGCGGACTTGACGATCCGGGCGATGTCCTCGTGGCTGGCGAAGGGCGCGGTCAAGAGCCACTGGCCGGGGCCGGCCCAGAAGGCCTGCCAGTCGCCGGCACCGGCCATGCCGCCGGGGCCGGGCAGCGCGAAGCCGGTCAGCTTGCGCGCCGCCTTCAGCACGTCGCCCTCCTGGCCGGCCCGTGCCGCCAGCGAGGCCATCGCCAGCCCCGGGTTCTCGGAGATCCTGAGGCCGCCGATCAGGCGGGCCTCGGGCTTGTCGCCGCCAAGCGCGCAGCGGGGAAGCAGGGCAAGATTATCCACGGAGCCGTTCTCCTTCCGGGTCAACGAAATGCGGGCTGACGACCTCGACGAGGACCTCGGTGTCCTTCAGCGGATTGACCGCGCGCAAGGTCTCGCCCTTGCGGTTCGCGCCGTTCTTCAGGAAGGCGAGCGCGATGGACGAGCCGACATGCGGCGAATGGCAGACCGAGGTCAGGTAGCCCTGGTCGTTCGCCGCATTGGCCTCGGCGTCGCGGTTGATGAGGTGCGATCCCGCCGCCAGCGCCTCGGCCGGGTTGACGGGGCGCAGGCCGACGACGTTCAGCGCATCCGGCTGGTTCAGCCCCTCGCGCTCGGACAGGGTCGAGCCGATCGCGTCCTTCTTCTTCGACACCATCCCGGCCATCCCGAGGTTCAGCGCCGTGGTGGTGCCGTTCAGCTCGTTGCCGGCCACATGGCCCTTTTCAATGCGCATGACGCCAAGCGCCTCGGTGCCGTAGACGCAGCCGCCCATGTCTTCGGCCAGCGCCGACATCCTGCGGATCAGCCCGTCGCCATAGCGGGTGGGCACCGCGATCTCATAGGCCAGCTCGCCCGAGAACGAGATGCGGAAGAGCCGCGCGCGCAGGCCGCCGCAGACGGTGATCCCGGCACAGGCCATGTAGGGGAAGGCCTCGTTCGAGATGTCCTGATCGACGATCTTCTGCAGCAGGTCGCGCGCCTTCGGCCCCGCGACCGAGAACTGCGCCCAGGCCTCGGTGGTCGAGATCAGCTGCACGTCCATGTCGGGCCACAGGCACTGGCGGCAGAACTCCATGTGCCGGTAGACGCCGACGGCGTTGGCGGTGGTGGTGGTGACGACGAAATGATCCTCGGCCAGCCGCGCGGCGGTGCCGTCGTCCATCGCGATCCCGTCCTCGCGCAGCATCAGGCCGTAGCGGACCCGGCCCACGGGCAGCTTGGCGAAGGGGTTGGCGTAGATGCGGTTGAGGAATTCCGCGGCGTCGGTGCCCTGCACATCGACCTTGCCCAGCGTGGTCACGTCGCAGATGCCGACCGCCGCGCGGGTGGTCAGCACCTCGCGGTCAACCGAGTGGCGCCAGTGGGTCTCGCCCTTCCTGGGGAACCACTGGGCGCGCAGCCACATGCCGACCTCGACGAAGACCGCGCCCTGTTCGGCGGCCCAGGTGTGGCTGGGCGTGAGCCGGGTCGGGCGGAAGTCCTTTCCGGCCGAGCGCCCGGCATAGGCGGCGATCGGCACCGGCGTATAGGGCGGGCGGTAGATCGTCGTCCCGGTTTCGGGGATCGACTTTCCGGTCAGCTCCGCCATCACCGCAAGGCCGGTGACGTTCGAGGTCTTGCCCTGGTCGGTCGCCATCCCGAGCGTGGTGTAGCGCTTCAGATGCTCGACGCTGGTGAAGTTCTCCTGCTTGGCCAGCTTGATGTCCTTGACCGTCACGTCGTTCTGCTGGTCGACCCAGGCCCGGCCCTTGGTGTGGGGAACATACCAGAGCGGCTTGATCGCATAGGGCGCGTCCTCGGCCCGGGGCAGGGTGGCGGGGGTGGCGGTCACGCCAAGGTCGGCCAGCGCCGCGACCGCGGCCCCGGTGCCGGTCGTCAGCGCGCCGTGGGTCGAGAAGACCCCGCCCGCTGCACCCGCGACCGAAAGGCCCGAGGGCAGGCTCTCGGGAACGAAGGCCTGAAGCGCGTCGTTCCACACCGGGCGGTTGCGCTGGTGGCAGGTCAGTTGCAGGTTCGGGTTCCAGCCGCCCGAAACGGCCAGGGCCTCGCAGGGGATGGTGCGGCTCTGCCCGTCCGCACCGCGCACGGTGATGCCGGTCAGTCCCAGTCGGCCGCTGCTGTCCGTCACCATCTCGCCCTTGCGGCTGTCGATGACCGCGGCGACCTCGATCCCCCTGGCCCGCAGGTCGGCCTCGGTCCGCAGGCCGTCGTCGTTGTTGGTGAAGATGGCGATGCGCTTTCCGGGCGCTGCGGCCCAGCGGTTGACATAGCTGCGCACCGCCCCGGCCATCATGATCCCCGGCCGGTCGTTGTTCTCGAAGGCGATCGGCCGTTCGGTCGCTCCGGCGCACAGGATGGCGCGCCGCGAATAGATGCGCCACAGGATCTGGCGCGGCTTGCCGGCGGGCGGCTCGGCCAGATGGTCGGCGACCCGCTCGAGCGCCGAATAGATCCCGTGGTCATAGGCGCCGAGCACGGTCGTCCGGTGCATCAGCCGCAGGTTGGGCATCGCCGCCAGTTCGGCGACCGCCGCCGCCGCCCAGTCCGCGCCGGCCTGATCGCCGATCGCATGGGTTTCGGCGTTCAGCCGCCCGCCCATGCGGAAATCCTCGTCCGCAAGGATCACCCGCGCGCCTGCGCGCCCCGCCGTCAGGGCGGCGGCAAGGCCCGCCGGCCCCGCGCCGATGATCAGCACGTCGCAGTGGAGGAAACCCTTGTCGTAGGCATCCGGGTCGGGCTCCATCGACAGGCTGCCCAGCCCCGCCGCCCGGCGGATCATCGGCTCGTAGAGCTTTTCCCAGAAGGCCTTCGGCCACATGAAGGTCTTGTAGTAGAAGCCCGCCGCGAAGAAGGGCGACAGCCGGTCGTTGATCGCCAGCGCGTCGAACTTCAGCGAGGGCCAGCGGTTCTGGCTGGCCGCTTCCAGCCCGTCATGGAGTTCGGCCACCGTCGCGCGGGTGTTGGGCTCGCGCCGTGCGCCGCCGCGCAGTTCGACGATGGCGTTCGGCTCTTCGGAACCGGCGCTGATCGGGCCGCGCGGGCGGTGGTACTTGAAGCCCCGCCCCATCAGCCGCACGCCGTTGGCGAGAAGCGCCGAGGCCAGCGTGTCGCCGGGGTGGCCCTGATAGCGGATGCCGTCGAAGCTGAACGACAGGCTGCGGCTGCGGTCGATCTGGCCGCCCTCAATACGGTTCTGCTGGCTCATTTGCCGCGCCCCTTCGCCCGCGCCACGTCGCGGGCCAGTTCGACTTTGGTGATCTCGTGGGTGCTGATGTTGCGCGTCACCACCAGCCAGCTTCGGTCGCCCTGTTCGTGATACCAGAGCTCGCGGTGCAGCCCCGCCGGATTGTCGCGCAGGTAGAGATATTCGTAGAAGGCCTGCCCGGCGCCGTCGGCCTGCCAGTCTGGCCGGTCGATCAGGTTCGCATCGCCGAGATAGGTGAATTCCTGCGCGTCGCGCGGGCCGAGGAGCGGATGGTTTATGATCATGGCTTGGTCCTCAATGCAGGTTGGGCTGCGCGCCCATGCCCTTTTCGTCGATCATCAGCCCCTTCTGGAACCGGTCGAACCGATAGGCGCGGGCGGTCGGGTGCGGCGTGTCGGTGGCCAGCAGATGGGCGAACGACCAGCCCGAGGCCGGCGTCGCCTTGAAGCCGCCGTAGCACCAGCCGCCGTTGAAATAGAGGCCCTCGACATGGGTCCGGTCGATGATCGGCGAGCCGTCCATCGACATGTCCATGATGCCCCCCCAGATGCGCAGGAGCCGCGCCCGCCCGATCATCGGCATGAGACTCATGCCGCCCTCGCAGACATCCTCGACCACGGCAAGGCCGCCGCGCTGCGCATAGGAATTGTAGCCGTCGATGTCGCCGCCGAAGACGAGGCCGCCCTTGTCGGACTGGCTGACGTAGAAGTGCCCCGCGCCATAGGTGATGACGCCCGGCAGGACCGGCTTCAGCCCTTCGCTGACAAAGGCCTGAAGCACATGGCTCTCGATCGGCAGCCGCATCCCCGCATGGGCCATGACCCGCGAGGACGATCCGGCCACCGCGACGCCGACCTTGGCCGCGCCGATGAAGCCGCGCGTCGTCTCGAGGCCCTTGATCCGGCCGTTCTCGATGCGCATCCCGGTGACTTCGCAGTTCTGGATGATGTCGACGCCGCGCTGGTCGGCGCCGCGGGCATAGCCCCAGGCCACCGCGTCATGGCGCACCGTGCCGCCCCTCGGCTGCAGAAGACCGCCCTTGATCGGAAAGCGGGCATTGTCGAAGTTCAGGAAGGGCGCGATCTTGCGCACCCCCTCGCGGTCGAGAAGCTCGGCATCGACGCCGTTCAGCCGCATGGCATTGCCGCGCCGGGTGAAGGCGTCGCGCTGCGCGTCGGTGTGGCAGAGGTTCAGCACCCCGCGCTGGCTGACCATCGCATTGTAGTTGAAGTCCTGCTCCAGCCCCTCCCACAGCTTCATCGAGAATTCGTAGAAGGGCTCGTTGCCGTCCAGAAGGTAGTTCGAGCGGATGATCGTGGTGTTGCGGCCGACGTTGCCGCCGCCGATGTAGCCCTTTTCCAGGACCGCGATCCGCGCCTTGCCGAACTCTTTCGCCAGGTAATAGGCGGTGGCCAGCCCGTGCCCGCCGCCGCCGACGATGACGAAGTCGTAGCCCGCCTGCGGGGTCGGGTCGCGCCAGGCCGGCTGCCAGCCCTTGTGGCCGGTCAGGGCCTCCTTGATGACGCGAAAGCCGGAATAGCGCATGTCTGTCCCCGAATGTGTCGGCCCCGGATGTCTCGGCCGCGAAAGTGCAGGCAGGTCCTGTCGGCGCCAGTATGGCAGGAACGGCGACCCGCCAGCCTTGCGGTTTCGGACATGGACTTTGCCGTTTCGGACATTCGTTGCCGCCGATCCTGCCGCCCCCGCTACAAGAGGCGAGTTGACAGAAGTGAAAATCTGTTTATCAACAGGAATAACTCACGGGAGATGAGTCAGCGTGCCGCAAGGGGGGCGGCTGAACCATTAGGGAGCGAGAGATGGCGCACAAGAGTGACATAGAGATAGCGCGTGAGGCGGTGAAGCTTCCGATCCAGGAGGTTGGTGCGAAGCTGGGGATCGGGTCGGAGCATCTGCTGCCTTACGGTCATGACA
>JAFEFU010000058.1 GCA_018240425.1 Pseudomonadota bacterium
GCCCGCTCCGGCCCCCGAACCGGCGCCCGCCGCCGAGGCTGCGCCCGCTCCGGCCCCCGAACCGGCGCCCGCCGCCGAGGCTGCGCCCGCTCCGGCCCCCGAACCGGCGCCTGCCGCCGAGGCCGCACCCGCGCCCGATGCCGACGACCTTGCCAAGGCCCTCGCCGGGCAGGCGGCCCCTTCGCCTGACGCGGTGCCGGACCTGCCCGCGCAGCCCGATCCGGCCAGCGGCGCGGCCCCGGTCGCTGCGGCGGCAGGGCTGGCGGCACCCGAGGGCGGGGCGGGCACTCTGCCGCCGGCCACGGCCCCGGCCCCGGCGGGCTCGGTTGCGCAGGTGACCGAGGAGACCGTGACCACCGACACCGCGCGCTCCTCGTCGGAGGATTTCGCCAACCGGGTCAACCAGCCCGCCGCGCCCGCACCGGCGGCCGCCAGTGCGGGGACCGCCGCAACCGCCGCCCCGCCAGCGCCGACGGTCGTCGAGCGCAAGAAGGGGCTGAGCAAGGACGAAAAGCTGCTGCTTCTGGGGGTCGGCGCGCTGGCCGTGGGGGCGATCCTGTCGAACAACCGCCGGGTCGAGCTGAATTCGGGCGACCGGGTCGTGGTCAGCCGCAACGGGGGCTATGACCTCATCAAGGACGATGACGCGCTTCTGCGCCAGCCAGGCTCGCGCATCCGCACCGAGACCTTCACCGACGGATCGACGCGCAGCACGGTCAGCCGCGAGGACGGATCGAAGATCGTCACCATCCGCGATGCCGAGATGCGCGTCCTGCGCCGGGTCCATGTGGCGCCCGGCGGCTACGAGACGGTGCTGATCGACGATACCGTCGCCTATGCGCCGGTGGATGTCACGCGCTTGCCGCCGCCCCGGCGCCTGCCCGACCTGACCGCGGCGGACGACGAGGCGGCGCTGCGCCGGGCGCTCGACGCCCAGTCCGACGCCGGGCGCCGCTTCAGCCTGGCGCAGATCCGCAACATCGCCCAGGTGCGGGCGCTGGTGCCCGAGATCGACCTGACCGCCATCACCTTCGACACCGGATCGGCGGCGATCCGGCCCGATCAGGCCCCGGCCCTGTCGCGGCTGGGGCGGCTGATCCAGTCCTATGTGCAGGCCAACCCGCGCGAGATCTTCCTGATCGAGGGGCATACCGACGCGGTCGGCGGCGCGGCCTACAATCTCGCGCTGTCGGACCGCCGCGCCGAGTCGGTGGCGCTGGCGCTCAGCGAGTATTTCGCGGTGCCGCCGGAGAACCTGGTGGTGCAGGGCTATGGCGAGGCGTTCCTCAAGGTGCCCTCGCAAGGCGACGAGCGGCGCAACCGCCGGGCGGCGGTGCGGCGGATCACCGGCCTCTTGCAGCAGGAGTGAGGGGCGGTGCCAGAGTCCGTCCGACGCAGATAGAAGCGCCGGACAGGCTCTGGCATCTTGGTGGTCGCCTGTCTTTCGACAAAACCGGGATCCACTTTTGTCGGACAGGCTCTATCCGCAGCTTCCGGGTCGCCGTCCGGGCAGGCCGGGGGGCAGGATCGCGTAAGCCTGAAAGGAGGCCCGCGATGACGCTGAGATTCGAACCCCTGGACAGCGGCCTGGTTGCCGCCCTGCGCGCCGGTGCGCCCGACGCCAACGGCCAGCCGGCCGAGCGTGGCACGATCTCGGACGGGCAGGGCGTGCCCTGCCGCCATTGCCTGCGCGACGTGCCGGCGGGCGCGGGCTATCTGATCCTCGCCCACCGGCCCTTCCCGCGGCCCCAGCCCTATGCCGAAGTCGGGCCGGTCTTCCTGTGCGAGGCGGACTGCGCGCCCTGGTCCGGCGCGGGCGTGCCGCCGGTCCTGACCACCAGCCCCGACTACCTGCTGAAGGGCTATGGCCCCGACGACCGCATCCGCTATGGCACAGGCCGGGTGGTTCCGCGCGCGGATCTGGCGGCTTATGCCGAGCAACTCCTGTCCGATCCGGCCGTCGCCTATGTCGATGTGCGCTCGGCCCGCAACAACTGCTTTCAGGCGCGTATCCGCCGGGCGAACGGATCGGGGCCAGATTGATCCATGTCAATGCGCGGGAAGGCGGACCGGCAGATGATCCGAGTCGGGCGCGGTCCTCTCCCTTCTGACCGCGACCGGTGCGCGGGCACTCTCCCTTCAGCCCGACGCAGATATGCGGCGCTGCGGCCTGTCGTCCGCGGCGCCGCTTTTTTGTGACTGGCTCACCCCATCGCCGAAGCCAGCGCGGCCAGGATCGCGGTCCAGCCCCTGTGGTGTCCGTCGCGAATCTCGGGCGTGGCGAACTTGACGTGCGTGAGTGTCAGCCGGGTGCCGGCGCCCTCGGGGGCGAAGTCGAGGCTGACGGTGCTGCCCGGCCCGGCGAAGGGCGAGTTCCAGGTGAAGGACAGGCGCCGGTGGGGGGTGATCTCCAGGTAGGTGCCGGTGTGGGGGATGTCCTTGCCGCCCGACACCATCACGATGCGGAAGGCGCCGCCGACGCGGGGATCGGTCTCGGCGCCGGTGCAGGTCACGTCGGGCCCGCCGTGCATGAAGCGGAGCAGCATCTTCGGGTCGAGCCAGGCGCCGAACACCCGTTCGGGCGCGGCGGGGATCAGGCGGGTCACGGTCAGGCTGAGGTCGTCGTCGGTTGCGGTGGTCATGTCGTTCTCCTTGGCAAGCAGCGTTTCAAGGGCCTCGAGCCGCATGTCCCAGATCAGGCGCAGGTCGCGGAACCAGCGGTCGATTTCGGCCAGGGGCTCCATCCGCGCCTCGATCAGGTGTTCGCGCCACGAGGTTCGGCGGCTGACGAGCCCCGCCTGTTCGAGAACCTTGATGTGCTTCGACACGGCGTTGAGGCTCATGTCGAAGTCGGCGGCCAGATCGGTCACGCGGGTGGCCCCGTGCTGGACAAGCAGCGTCAGGATGGCACGGCGCGTGGGATCGGACGCGGCCTTGAGGATTTCGGACAGGCGGGTGTCGGCTTCTCGTTCAACCATATGGATGAATTACACGAGTCGCGCCGATCAGTCAACCGAATAGATGAATGATGGGCTCCGCCAGCGGAGTCCGGCATCGGGCGGTTTGCGTGCAGGGGGCGGGGGCCCCGGCTCAGGGCCGGGGCGAGGGGGCGAGGGCGGCGAACAGGCGGGTCAGGCGCACGGCCTCGGCCTCGGTGCCGAAGGGGGTGTTGAGGATGAAGAGGCCCGATCCGACCATCCCGTGCCCTTCGCGGGCGGGCGGGAAGGCGACCTCGTGCCTGAGCGTCCTGGGGAAGTCCTGCGCCGCCAGTTCGGCCAGCATCGGCTTGTGGCGGCCGTCGGCAAGGATCGGATACCAGAGGGCGATGATGCCCACGTTCCATTTGCGGTGGATCTGGGTGATGAGCCGGGGCAGGGCGGCGTAGTCCTCCTTCACCTCGAAGCTCGGGTCGATCAGCAACAGGCCGCGGCGCGGCTCGGGCGGGGTAACGGCCAGGGCCATCTTCAACCCGTCGGTGCGGCGGCAGAGCGCGGGGTAGGGCAGAAGCGCCTCGGCCAGCGCCGCCTCTTCCTGCGGGTGCAGTTCGGCCACGAGGATGCGGTCGCCCTCGCGCAGAAGCTCGGCCGCGATCAGGGGCGAGCCGGGATAGGCCGCGGCCCCGTGCCGTGCGCGGATGCGGGCCAGCACCTGCGCATAGGGGTGGCCGGGGTCAAACCAGCCCAGCCGTTCGGCGAGCGCGATCCCGGCCGCCGCCTCGCCGGTCTTCTGCGCCTCGGGCGCGTCGAGCGCGTAAAGGCCGCGCCCGGCGTGGGTCTCGAAATAGGAGAGGGGCTTCGGCTTTTCGGCCAGCCGCGCCAGCATCACCGCCAGAAGCGCGTGCTTGTGCACATCGGCCATGTTCCCGGCGTGATAGATATGCTGGTAGGACAGCATCGGCGCATTCTCCCTGGCCCCGTTTTTTCGACCTCAGCGGTCGGGGGTCTCCCACTCGGCGGGGGGCACATTGCGCCTTCTCATGCGGATGGCAAGGCCAAGGGCCACGCCGACGCCGATCGCGACCGTCAGATCGACAAGAAGGGTCAGAAGCATGGTCAGCACCAGCAGAACCTTGTCGGCGGGGCGCAGGCGCAGGTAGTGCGGCCAATGGTGCGGCTCGCTCATGTTCCAGGCGGTGATCATCAGGACGCCCGCCAGCGCCGGCAGGGCGAGATGGCCGGCCAGAGGCGCCGCGACATAAACGCACAGCAGCAGGGTCAGCGCATGGACGATGCCGGCGACCGGGGTCTCGGCGCCGGCGCGGATGCTGGTCGCGGTGCGGGCGATGGCGCCGGTCGCGGGCAGGCCGCCGAACAGCGACGAGGCGAGGTTGGCCCAGCCCTGGGCCAGAAGCTCGGCGTTGGGGCGGTGGGTGCTGTCGTGGAGACGGTCGGCGACGATGGCGGACAGAAGCGATTCGACCCCGGCCAGGAAGGCGATGACCAGGGCCGAGGGGATCAGTTCGGCAAGGCGCGCGGGCGAAAGGTCGGGCAGGTGCGGTGCGGGCAGATGGTCGGGCAGCGCCCCGAAGCGGCTGGCGATGGTCTCGACCGGCAGATGCAGCGCCGCCGCCGCCCCCGAGGTCAGGCCGACGGCGAAGATCAGGCCGGGCCAGCGCGGGAAGAGGCGGCGGAGAAGGACGATCAGCACCATCGTCGCAAGCCCCACCGCCAGCGCCGAGGGGTTGAGGGTGGCGCGTGCCCCCCACAGGACCGGGATCTTGCCCAGGAAGTCGGCCGGGACATGATCGGCAGCGAGGCCGAGCAGATCCTTCAGCTGGCTGGTGGCGATGATGAGGGCGATGCCGATGGTAAAGCCGTTGACGACCGCCTCGGGGACGAACTCGATCAGGTTGCCGGCCCGCAAAAGGCCGGCGGTCAGCAGGATCAGCCCGGCGAGGAAGGTCGCGGTGACCAGACCGTCATAGCCGTGGGCGGTGATCACCCCCGCCACCACCACGATGAAGGCGCCGGTGGGGCCGCCGATCTGCACCTTCGATCCGCCGAGCGCCGAGATGAGAAAGCCCGCGACCACCGCGGTGACAAGGCCAACGGCGGGCGTCGCCCCCGAGGCGATGGCGATCGCGAGGCTGAGGGGCAGGGCAACCATCGCCACGGTCACTCCGGCGAAGACGTCGGCGCGGAACCTGGCGGCGGAATAGGTCGGGAAGGTGTGGAGGATTTCGGGGCGCATGATCGGGCCGAAGGAGTTGGCCCGACCTTGTTAGCCCCCGCGCCCGGCGCTGGCGAGTGCGCTCGGGCCACAGCAGGGGAGAATTGATGACGGCCCGGGGCCGGGCCGGATGACCGCGCCTATTTCGGCGCGATCATCATCACCATCTGCTTGCCCTCGAGCTTGGGCATCTGTTCGACCTTGCCCGCCTCGCCCACGTCGCCGGCGACGCGCTGGAGAAGTTCCAGCCCCAGTTCCTGGTGGGCCATTTCCCTGCCGCGGAAGCGCAGGGTGATCTTGACCTTGTCGCCTTCCTCGAGAAACTTGAAGACCGCCCGCATTTTTACGTCATAGTCATGCGTATCGGTGCCGGGCCGGAACTTGATTTCCTTGACCTCGATGATCTTCTGTTTCTTGCGGGCCTCGGCCTCGCGTTTTTGGGTCTCGTATTTGAATTTGCCGAAGTCCATGATCTTGCAGACCGGCGGCACGGCATTGGGCGAGATTTCCACCAGATCAAGCCCGGCCTCTTCGGCCATCGTCAGCGCGCGGGCGGGGCTGACCACCCCGACATTCTCGCCGTCCGCCCCGATCAGGCGGATTTCCGGTGCGCGGATGCGATCGTTGACGCGGGGGCCGGTGTCGCGCTGCGGCGGGGCGTTGTGCGGTCTGCGGGCTATGGCGTTTTTCCTTCTGCGGTTGCCTGGCGGATCGGGCGGCAAAATAGTCGCGCGAAAAGCGCTGTTCAACCCGGATTCGGCACGGCTTTCGGCTTCGGCGCTGCTTTTCAAACGGATAATTTTCTGTCATTAGGGGTTCGGGCGCGCAGCAAACCGGAAACAGGCACTCGGCGCGCATAACTGGGAAGGATAGCAGGATGAACAGAAACGTAGCCATTGCGCTGGTCATCGCCATTCTGGCGGCTGGCGGATATTGGTACTACAGCGGCGGCCAGAAGCAGGCTACGACCGAGCCCGCCGCCACCACCGAAGCTTCGACGGCGGCAAGCACCGCGACCGAAGCGGCCAGCACCGCGGCCAGCACCGAATCCTCGACCGCGACCAGCACCGCGACCGAAACCTCGACGGCTGCAAGCACCGCGACCTCGACCGAATCCTCGACCGCCACGACCACGGCGCCGGCCACCACGGCCCCGGCCGCCTCGATCGCCGCGGACCTGCTGGACCCGACCAAATTCGACGCCGACAAGCTGAACGCGGCGATCGACGCGACCTCGCTTGACGCGGCCACCAAGACCACCCTGAAGACCGCCGTCACCGCCGCCAAGGACAATCCGGCTGTGGTCCAGACCGCGATCGACGCGGTCAAGAAGGCGCTTGGCATGTAAGATCCGGCCTTCGGGCCAGACAAGACCGCGCCGGAGCGATCCGGCGCGGTTTTTCTTTTCTGACTCGGCTTTCCGGCCTGGCCGGTTCTCAGATGCCGTCGCCGACGAAGGCCTTTTCGACCACATATTCCTTGGGGTCGGAATTGGCGCCCTCGCGCAGGCCGAAGCCTTCCAGCACCTCCTTGACGTCGATGTTGAAGGCCATCGAGCCGCAGACCATCGCCCGGTCGTCCTCGGGGTTCATCGGCGCGATGCCGTAATAGTCGAAGACCTTGCCGCTTTCGAGATTGTCGGTGATGCGGCCCATGAACGGGCTTTGCTCGCGGGTGGTGGTGGGGAAATAGTGCAGCCTGCCCGCCGCCAGATCGCCGATCAGCGGGTCATCCTTGAGCCCGGTGACCAGTTCGCGCCCATAATCGAGTTCGGCCACGGTGCGGCAGGTGTGCAGCATGTAGACCTCGTCGTATTTCTCGTAGGTCTCGGGGTCGCGCATCAGGCTGGCGAAGGGGGCGATGCCGGTTCCTGTTGCGAGGAACCACAGGCGCTTGCCGGGCATGAGCGCGTCGTGCACCAGCGTCCCGACCGGTTTGGGGCGCAGGATGATCTGGTCGCCGGGCCTGATGTGCTGGAGTTTCGAGGTCAGCGGGCCGTCGGGCACCTTGATCGAGTAGAATTCCAGCTCCTCGTCCCACGAGGGCGAGGCGATGGAATAGGCGCGCAACAGCGGTTTGCCGTTGTCGCCCAGCAGGCCGATCATCACGAATTCGCCCGAGCGGAAGCGCAGCGACTGCGGTCGCGTCACCCGGAAGGAGAACAGCCGGTCGGTCCAGTGGCGCACAGCCGTCACTGTCTGGGCGTCGGGCAGGGTCTTGGCCGCGGGGGCAACGGTCGGGGCGAATTCGTTCACGGGGAACCTCGGGCGTTCGTGCGTTTGGGGGCAGGGCGGCAACCCCGCTTTTACCGTCTTGCCGGCCGGTGCGGAAGGCGCCTTGATCCAGGTCAGGCGCGCAGGCGCGACCGGTAGTCGTTGGCCTGCCAGTCGGCGCGGAAGCGCCATTGGTCGGCGGGCTGGCGGGCGGCAAGGTCGTCGCTGATCTCGACCTCGTCGAAGCCGGCGCGGCGGGCCATCGTGTACTGGTCGGCGATCACATGGCCGCGGGCGCGAAGCCGCCCGCCATAGCCGCGGGCGCGCAGCTGGCGGGCGAGCGTGAAGCCGCGCCCGTCCGAGAAGGCCGGGAAGGCCACCACCACCAGATCGGCGCCGCTCACGTCGGGCAGGGCCTCGGGGCCGGTGTCCGAGGCGATCTCGACAGGGGCGCCGCCCCGGTAGTCCTCGGGGTGAAAGCCGTCGTCGCGCACGATCACGCTCATGCCACGTTCTCCTTCAATGCTGCGGCTTCCGCCTCGGCGGCGGGCAGCGGGCCGCGCACCGCCCGGCCGTCGACGAAATGGATGCCGCATTCGACCTTGGCCTGGCCGCGCCAGCGCCCGGCGCGCGGGTCTTCGCCTTCCTTCACCGGGCTGGTGCAGGGGGCGCAGCCGATCGAGGGGTAGCCCCTGGCGACCAGCGGGTGCCGGGGCAGGCGGTTGTTGACGATGTAGTCCTCGAGATCCTCGCGCCCCCAGTGGGCCAGCGGATTGACCTTCAGCCGCCGGCCTTCCTCGTTCTCGAAGAAGTCGAGCGTGGCGCGGGTCGCCGCCTGGAATCGCTTCCTGCCGGTGATCCAGCCGTCGAAAGCGGCAAGCGCGCGTTCCAGCGGCGCCACCTTGCGCAGCGCGCAGCAGGCATCGGTGTCGAACTGGTGGAGCGTTCCGTCGGGGTCCTCGAAATCGGTGTCGCGGCGGTCGGCGCGGATCAGGCGGATGTCGGTCAGGTTCAGCCTGTCGGCCAGCTCGCGCTGGTAATCGAGGGTTTCGCGGAACAGCATCTGCGTGTCGACGAAGATGACGGGCGTGTGCGGGGCGATGACCGAGACGAGATGCAGGAGCACCACCGATTCGGCCCCGAAGGACGACACCAGCGCCAGCCGGCCGACTTCGGGGTCGTGGAGCGCGCGTTCGAGGACCGCCGTCGCCGAATGGTGGCGATAGCGGCCGTTCAGGACGGCGACCCGCTGGTCGAGGTCGCCAAGGTCACGCGGCATCGCGCGCCGCCTCCTCGGGGTAGAGGGCGGCCTTGAACGGGTCGGGGCCGAGGCGGCGGAAGGCGTCGATGAAGGTCTCGGCCGGATGGTCGCGGAGCGCCAGATAGGCGCGCAGGAGCCGCTCGATCGCCGGGACCACCTGGTCATAGGCGAAGCCCGGCCCCACCTTGTCACCGATGGCGGCGCGCTCGGTATGGTCGCCGCCAAGGGTGATCTGGTAGTTCTCGACGCCGGCACGGTCGAGGCCGAGGATGCCGATATGGCCGACATGATGGTGGCCGCAGGCATTGATGCAGCCGGAAATCTTGATCTTCAGCCGGCCGATTTCCTGTTCAAGGCCGATGGCCTTGAAGTGGGTGGCGATCCCCTGCGCGATCGGGATCGAGCGGGCGGTGGCCAGCGAGCAGTAGTCCATCCCCGGGCAGGCGATGATGTCGGAGATCAGCCCGACATTGGCGGTGGCCAGCCCCTCGGTCTTCAGGGCGACGTAAAGGGCGGGCAGGTCGGACCTGTGGACATGCGGCAGGATGACGTTCTGTTCGTGGCTGATCCTCAGTTCGCCGTGGCTGTAGCGGTCGGCAAGGTCGGCCAGAAGCCGCATCTGCGCCGAGGTGGCGTCGCCCGGCGTGGTGCCGTGGGCCTTGAGCGAGACGGTGACGATGGCATGGCCGGGCGCGCGGTGCGCGGTCAGGTTGGTGTCGGTCCACGAGCGGAAGGCCGGGTCGGCCGCACGCGCCTCGTCGTAGCCGGTGACCGGCGCGGTGCGGAAGGCGGGGGGCGCGAACTGCCCCTCGATCTCGGCCAGCACCTTCTGGTCGGTGCCGCCGAATTCGCGGCGGACCTGTTCGAAGCGCGCCTCGACCGCGTCGCGGAAGGCCTCGATGCCGTTCTCGAACACGGTGATCTTGATGCGCGCCTTGAACTTGTTGTCGCGCCGGCCCATGACGTTGTAGGTCGAGACGATCGCCTCGAGATAGGGCAGGAGGTCTTCCTTCTTCAGGAAGGGGCGGATGACCTGGCCGATCATCGGGGTGCGCCCGAGGCCGCCGCCGACGATCACCTCGAACCCGACGGCGCCCGAGCCGCCCCGCACCATGCGCAGGCCGATGTCGTGGGCGCGGGTCACGGCGCGGTCGTTGGGGCTGCCGGTGATGCCGATCTTGAACTTGCGGGGCAGGAACTGGAATTCCGGGTGGTCGGTGGACCATTGGCGGATCAGCTCGGCCACCGGGCGGGGGTCTTCGATCTCGTCCGCCGCCGCGCCGGCGAAATGGTCGGCGGTGACGTTGCGGATGGTGTTGCCCGAGGTCTGGATCGAATGCATGTGCACGCTGGCCAGCGCATCGAGGATGTCGGGCACATCCGAGAGCTTCGGCCAGTTGAACTGGATGTTCTGGCGGGTGGTGAAATGGCCATAGCCCTTGTCCCAGCGGTCGGCAATCATCGCGAGCTGGCGCAGTTGCCGCGACGAGAGCGTGCCGTAGGGGATGGCAATGCGCAGCATGTAGGCATGAAGCTGGAGATAGAGCCCGTTCATCAGCCGAAGCGGGCGGAATTCGTCCTCGGTCAGCGAGCCGTCGATGCGCCGTTCCACCTGGCTGCGGAACTGGGCGGCCCGGGTGCGCACGAAGGCCTCGTCGAAGTCGGCGTACTTATACATGCCGCAGCTCCTGCTTGCCGTGGGCGTAGTTCGACGGGCCGCGGGTGCGGAACACCTCGCGGAAGTGGATCGGCTCGGGCCCGCGGGGGCCGCGCCGCGCATCGGCGAGGTAGGCGCCGACGACGACCTGCCTTTGGCCCTCGGCGTGCAGGAGGCGCAGCTGGGCGTGGGCCTCGTCCTCGATCAGCTCGGCCTCCTGGTGAAGGCGCGACCAGCGGTTGTCGGCGGTCAGATAGACCGCGTCGCCTTCGAGAAGTGCGTTGGCGGTGACGACCTTGGGCGTGAACTGGCGGGCCATGAGTGACTCCGGGGTGCGGGAATTGTTGCGCCAATATAGGAAATTTTCCCGGATTCGCGCCAGTCTCCCCTTGCAGATAAGGACGATGGCTTAGTATCAGTGGCGACACGGAACCGGTGTTCCTGAAAGCGAGGAAAAAGCGAATGGCAGTCCGCCTGGACGAGATGGACCGGAAAATCCTCGGCGAGTTGCAGGAGGACGCAAGCCAGTCTCTGGACGAGATCGCCCGCAAGGTCGGCAGTTCCAAGACCCCGGTGTGGAACCGCATCCGCAAGATGCGCGAGGCCGGCATCATCGGCCGCCAGACTGCGATCCTCGACCCCGAGGCCCTGGGGCTGGAGGCCTGTTTCTTCGTCCTGATCCGCACCTCGGAACATGAGGCGACCTGGCAGAAGAAGTTCCTGAAAACGCTGCGAGAGCGCCCCGAGGTCCTGGAGGCGCACCGGCTGGCGGGCGATATCGACTATATCCTGAAGGTCAGGGTGAAGAACGCGCGGGCCTATGACACGTTCTATCAGGCGCTGATCTCCGAGGTCAGGATCTACAACGTCACCGCCCTTCTGAGCATGGAAGAGATCAAGTCGACGACGCTTCTGCCGTTGTAGGGGCCGGGGGGTTCGCATCCCCCAGCCCATTGGAGTCTTGAGCCAGTGGCGAAATCAGCAGCCTGCCCCCGCGGGATGTCTGCGCCACGGTGAAAGGGCGGTCAGGCCCGCACCATCAGCCGCTCCAGCCCGTGGAAATGATAGAGGTTGGCATAGCGCGGCGGCGCGGCCAGCGCGAGGTTCGGGCAGCGGGCGAAGAGGATCGGCAGGGCGGTCTGGAGTTCGAGGCGGGCAAGCGGCGCGCCGACGCAGAAGTGAAGGCCCGCGCCGAAGGAATGGTTGGGCCTGACCGGGCGGTCGGGATCGAAGCGGCCGGGCTGGTCCCACTGGGCGGGGTCGCGGTTGGCGGCGGCGAGGAGAAGGCCCACCTCGTCGCCGCGCCGGAAGGTGTGGCCGGAGATTTCCACGTCCTCGTAGGCCCAGCGGGTGAAAAGGTGGAGCGGCGGGTCGTGGCGCAGGATTTCCTCGACCGTCGCCTCGACGCTGTCGGGGGCGAGCGCGGCGACCGGCGTACGGTTCTCGATCAGCGCCTTGACGCCGTTGCCGATGGAGTGAACCGTGGCCTCGTGCCCGGCATTCAGCAGAAGGATGCAGGTGGCGATCAGCTCGTCGGTGGACAGCCGGTCGCCCTCGGATTCGGCGGCGATGAGGCTGGTGATGAGATCGTCGGCGGGCCTCGCGCGGCGGTCCTCGACATAGCCGCGCAGGAAGGCGGCGAAGTCGCCGGCGGCGGCGGCGGCGCGGTCTTCGGTCGCGGGCGTCCGGCCGGCCTGGTACATGCCGACCATCGCGTTCGACCAGGCAAGAAGGTCATCGCCCCTGTCCTCGGGCACGCCGAGGAGGCGGGCGATGATGGTGACGGGCAGGCGGGTGGCGAAGGCCCGGAGAAGGTCGAAGTCACCCGCCGGGAAGGCGTCGATCAGCTGGTGCGTGAGGGCGGCGATTTCCGGGGCGAGGGCGGCGATCCGGCGCGAGGTGAAGGCGCGCAGCACGAGGCCGCGCAGGCGGGTGTGGCGGGGGGGCTCGAGTTCGAGCATCGAGTGGGATTCGACGGCGTAGAAGGGCTTCAGGCGCTCGGGGACCGGCTTTTGCCGTTCGGCAGGCACCTCGCGGCCGAAGCGGCGGTCGCGCTGGATGGCGCCGACCGCGGCGGCCGATGTGGCGCAGACCATCCCGAATTCGGTCCAGCGGAAGAGATGGCCGCCCTGGCGGGCGTGCTCGTAGAACTCATAGGGGTTCTGGACGAAGGCGGGATCGGTGGGTGATTGGCTGAGGGTCTGCATCATGTCAGGTCCGGCGCGGGCGGTGGAGGGGAAGGGCGAGAAGGTTCTGGGCGACGAGGACGCCGAGGCCGACGATGACCGCCCCCGCCGCCTGTGTCCAGTTCCACGGCTGGCCGAGCGCGAACAGCATCAGCATGACGTAGAAGGGCGCCGCGTTGATGTGGAGCGAGGCGAGGCCGATGCCGAGGTTGCCGACCGACTTGATCCACAGGACCTGGGCGATGCCGAGGCCGCCGATCGAGAAGATCATCAGCGCCCCCCAGTCGGGGAGGCCGAGGCGGGTCCAGTCGCCGCTGTCGCCGCCCGCGAGGGCATGGGCGGCGACCGCCAGCAGTGCGCCGATCGCGGCGCCGATCTGGGTGATGGCGGTGCGCCCGATCGGGCTGAGGCCGGCGAGGGCGGTGACGGCAAGGCGCGAGCCGAGGGTGAAGAGGACGACCGAGATCAGGCAGTAGAGCGCGCCCAGCCCGAGGCCCGGCGCGTCGCCGGTGCGGTTCAGCGCGACGAGGCCGCCCACGAGCGACAGGGCGACACCGCCCGCGAGCGCGAACGTCAGCCGCCGCCGGTCTAGGACGACCTCGAGAGCGATGCCGATCACCGGCATGGTGGCCGAGACGATGGCGGCGGTGACCGGATCGCTGTTGGCCTGGCCGAGCACCAGGAGGAAGGCGCCCGCCCCGAAGGCGACCGCCCCGATCGCGATGCCGCGCGGCCAGTCGGCGCGGCGCAGCGCACCGGTGCCGTCGGCCAGCCACCAGACCGGCAGGAGCGAGAGCGCCGCCAGCACCATGCGCCCGGCAGCGAGCGGCAGCGGCGGCAGGAGCGCGATCAGCGGCTCGGCCGCAGGCAGGCCCGCCGCCCAGATGAACATCGAGGCCATGCACATCAGGTTGGCGGCAAGGGGCGTGGGGCTGGGGGCGGGCGGCATCGGGTCTCCGGCTTCGGCCCGACTGTCGCAGGGCGGGGCGGCGGCTGCTGGCCAGAAGGCGACAGGTCAGGCGGCGGAAAGGGCCGCGACGATCTGGCCGAAGTCTGCGGCCCTGAGGCTGGCGCCGCCGACCAGTGCTCCGTCGACATTGGACACGGCGAAGATCTCGGCGGCATTGGCGGGCTTGACCGATCCGCCGTAGAGGAGGCGGATGCCGTCGGCGGCGGCGCCGAAGCGGGTGCGCAGGCTGGCGCGCAGGAAGTCGTGGACCTCGGCGATCTGGGCGAGCGTCGGGGTGCGGCCGCTGCCGATCGCCCAGACCGGCTCATAGGCGATGACGGTATCGGTGCCGGTGGCGCCGTCGGGCACCGATCCGGCCAGTTGCCGGCCGATGACGGCGAGGGTGGCGCCGGCGTCGCGTTCGGCCTCGGTCTCTCCGACGCAGACGATGGCGGTCAGGCCGGCGGCCCGCGCCGCCTCGGCCTTGGCGCGGACCTGGGCGTCGCCCTCTCCGTGGTCGGCGCGGCGTTCGGAATGGCCGAGGATGACGTGGCTCGCGCCGGCGTCGGCCAGCTGCGCTGCGGAAATGTCGCCGGTATGGGCGCCCGAGGCGGCGGCATGGCAATCCTGCCCGCCGATCAGGACCGGCCCGGCGCCCGCTACCCCGGCGGCGGCCGCGATCAGCGTGGCGGGCGGGCAGATCAGCATGTCGCAGGCGGCGGGATGCGCCCCGGCCAGCAGGCGCAACTCGTCCAGGCTGGCGCGGGTTCCGTTCATCTTCCAGTTTCCGGCGGCCAGCTTGCGGCGCATCTCGTCACTCCCCATCCGTTCGGGGCGACCATATGCCAGGCGGGGCCGGGACGGAAAGGCGCAAAACCGCCGCGCCGGGGGTCAGGCCGCGGGCGCGTCCTTGAACTTGATCGATTCGCCGCAGCCGCAGGCCTCGGCCACGTTGGGATTGTTGAAGCGGAAGCCGGATTCGAGAAGGCCGGTCTCGTAGTCGATCTCGGTTCCGAAAAGGAACATCTGCGCCATCGGCGCGATCATCACCCGCGCCCCGTCCTGTTCGATCACCTCGTCGAGGGGGCCGGCCTCGCGCGCGACCTCCATCGTGTATTCCATGCCGGCGCAGCCGCCCTTCTTGACCCCGAGCTTCAGCCCGAAGGCGCCGTCGCGGGCCATCAGGCGCGAAATCTGGCTGACCGCGCGGGGGGTCAGGGTGACGGGGGCCTTGCCGGGAATGCCGAACATGCGAGAGGTTCCTTTCCCGCCCAATCTAGGGCGTCAGGGGCGGGATGCCAAGCGGGGGCAGGGCCGACAGAAGAAAAACCGTCAGGAATGAGATCAGGATCGCCCAGGCGAATGACGCGAGCGTGCCGATGATCACATATTCGCTGATGGCGCGGTCGTCGCCCACCGTGCCGAAGCGCAGGACCGACTTGGCGGCGATGAGGAAGCCGATGCCCGAGGGCTGGCCGCCGAGGATCAGAAGGAAGATCAGCCCGCGCTCGAGCGTGCCGATGGCGCGCCCGCCGTTCACCAGTCCGCGGGGCGTCGCCTCGGCCCAGGGCTCCATCAGCAGGCCGACGGCCACGGCCCCGGCGCGAAGGGTCAGGATCAGGCCGGCGGCCAGCGCCATCAGGGCGGGCAGGGGCACAAGGTGCGCCCAGAGACCCCCGGCCCAGAGGCCGGGCCGCCAGAGGGCGAGCGCCGCCAGCGTCACGACATGGGCCGCCTGCTCGGACAGGAAGGGCGCCAGCCCGCGCTGGCCGGTCCGGCGCAGGACAAGGGCGCGCGCCGCGTCGATGGCCAGGTGCGACAGCGCCAGAAGCGCGATCCAGGGGCTGGCGCTGCCCAGGCACAGGTTGGCGGTGGCCAGCACCAGAAGGCCGTGCAGGAAGAAGGCGCCGGGGCGCAGGCGGCGCGTGGCCAGCGTCCGGCCGCGCAGCAGGAATTCGGCAAGCGCATGGGCGAGGAGCAGGGCGGCGAAGGTCTGGGTCATCGGCGCGCACCTTGTTCGAGGGTTGCTAGGGCCTGCGCCAGTGCCTCGTGCCCGGCGGAGTGCAGGGATTTCGTCACCGCCTGCCGCGACTTGCCGAGGCTTCGGGCAATGGCCGCATGGGTGAGGTCGTGGCCGGGATCGAGCGCGGGCAGGATCGCCTGCGCCTGTGCCGGCGTCCAGCCCTGCGCCAGCCGGTCGGCGAGGATCGCCGCCGCGCCGAGCGGTCCGCCCGCGGCGTGCGCCATGCGCAGTCCCGGCCGGCCCGACTTCATCTCGTCGAGGCCGCGGCCCGAGAGGGTGAAGACCCCTTCGGTCTGCCGGTTCAGGTCGGGGGCGATGGCGGCGGGAGCGGGGCCTTCGGCGATCGAGACGTAGCTGTCGAACTCCTCGCCCAGGGCCCTCAGCGCCGCGCGGAAGGCAAGGCCCGAGCGCAGGGCGAGGCCGGGGCGGGCCAGAACCACCTGCCAGCCGTCGCCGCGGTGGCGGCTGAAGTGCAGGGGGGCGCCCATCCAGCCGGCCTGGTCCTGGGCACAGGCCGCGAGCGCCCGGAAGGCGCGGGCGATCCCTTCGGGGCCAAGCCCCGCCGAATTCACCAGATCGCCGGTCAGCACGGCTATGGCCTCGGTGCCGGTCATGCGCAACCTATATAGGCTGCCAAATGAAAAAGCAACCTGAAACGGTTGCTTTTGCGTCGATGCAGCGAGAAGGGGGTGCGGCAGGACAGGCGAGAATGCCGCGGCCCGTGCGTCACATGAAGCCCAGCTCCAGCCGCGCCTCGTCCGACATCATGTCCATGCCCCACTGCGGCTCGAACGTCATCCTGACGTTCACGTCGCGCACCCCGTCCAGGGGTTCGACCGCGCTGGCGACCCAGCCCGGCATCTCGCCCGCGACCGGACAGCCCGGCGCGGTCAGGGTCATGGTGATGTCCACCGAATTCTCGGGCGAGATCTCGATCGTGTAGACGAGGCCAAGGTCGAAGATGTTCACCGGGATTTCCGGGTCGTAGACGGTGCGGCAGGC
>JAFEFU010000059.1 GCA_018240425.1 Pseudomonadota bacterium
CTGGTGCCGAAGCGGATGCCGAAGAAGCTCCTCGTCATCGGCTCGGGCGCCATCGGCATTGAATTCGCCTCGTTCTTCAACACGCTCGGCGCCGACACCACCGTGGTCGAGGTGCTGGACCGCGTCCTGCCGGTCGAGGACGCCGAAATCTCGGCCTTCGCCAAGAAGAGCTTCGTCAAGCAGGGGATGAAGATCCTCGAGAAGGCGATGGTGAAGAAGCTCGACCGCAAGCCGGGGGTGGGCGTCACCGCCCATATCGAGAAGGACGGCAAGACCGAGACCCAGGACTTCGACACGGTGATTTCCGCCGTCGGCATCGTCGGCAATGTCGAGGGCCTCGGGCTGGAAGCCCTGGGCGTGAAGGTCGACCGCACCCATGTCGTCACCGACGAATATTGCCGCACCGGCGTTCCCGGCCTTTACGCGATCGGCGATGTCGCGGGCGCCCCCTGGCTTGCGCACAAGGCCAGCCACGAGGGGGTGATGGTCGCCGAACTGATCGCCGGGCAGCATCCCCACCCGATCAAGCCCAACTCGATCGCCGGCTGCACTTATTGCCAGCCTCAGGTGGCATCCGTCGGCCTGACCGAGGCAAGGGCCAAGGAGGCCGGCTATCAGGTCCGGGTCGGCCGCTTCCCCTTCATCGGCAACGGCAAGGCCATCGCTCTCGGCGAGGCCGAGGGCATGGTCAAGACCGTGTTCGACGCGAAGACCGGCGAGCTTCTCGGGGCGCACATGGTCGGCGCGGAAGTGACCGAGCTGATCCAGGGCTACGTCGTCGGCCGCACGCTCGAGACCACCGAGGCCGAGCTGATGGAGACCGTCTTCCCGCACCCGACGCTCTCCGAGATGATGCACGAGGCGGTCCTCGACGCCTACGGCCGCGCGCTGCACATCTGAACCGGGTCTGAATCGGGCGGGGCGCGCTGCCCGCGCCCTTTCGCTCTGGCCGAAATTTCCCGGTGGGGCCCGGGGAGGCGGCGCCTCCCCGCCCTGCCGATTTGATCAGAACGCCGCCTCTCCATTGACGCGCGGGCGCGCCTCTGGCATCCCGCAGGGATCACGAGAGGACCGAGATGAACCTGTTTTCCGAACTCCGCGCGCTGGTCGTCAGCTGCCTTGAGGCGATGGCCGCCGAGGGCGTGCTGCCCGCCGGCCTCGACCTTGCCGCCGTTGCGGTCGAGCCGCCGCGCGATCCGGCGCACGGGGACATGGCGACCAACGCCGCGATGGTGCTGGCCAAGCCTGCGGGCCTTGCCCCCCGCGTCATCGCCGAGGGGCTGGCGGCGCGGCTGTCGGCCGACCCGCGCGTGGCGCTGGCCGAGGTGGCGGGGCCGGGATTCCTGAACCTGCGGCTGCATCCTCCGGTCTGGCAGGGGCTGGTCGGCAGGGTGCTGGCGGCGGGCGGCAGCTACGGCCGGTCCGACCTCGGTGGCGGGCGGCGGGTGAATGTCGAGTTCGTCTCGGCCAACCCGACCGGGCCGATGCATGTGGGCCATGTGCGCGGCGCGGTCTTCGGCGACGCGCTGGCCAGCCTCCTCGCCTTCGCCGGCCACGCGGTCACGCGCGAATATTACATCAACGACGGCGGCGCCCAGGTCGACGTGCTGGCACGCTCGGCCTATGAACGCTACCGCGAGGCCAACGGTCTCTCGCCCGAGATCCGCGAGGGGCTCTACCCCGGCGACTATCTCATTCCGGTCGGCGAGGCGCTGAAGGAGAAGTACGGCGCCAGCCTCATCGACCGGCCCGAGTCGGCATGGCTCGCCGACGTGCGCGAGTTTGCCACCGCGCGGATGATGCAGATGATCCGCGAGGATCTGGCGGCACTCGGCGTCAGGATGGACATCTATTCCAGCGAGAAGTCCTTTTACGGCACCGGCCGGATCGAGGCGGCGCTGGAACGGCTCAGGACGCTCGACCTCGTCTATCAGGGCACGCTCGAACCCCCCAAGGGCAAGCTGCCCGACGACTGGGAGGAGCGCGAACAGACCCTGTTCCGCTCGACCACCTTTGGCGACGACCAGGACCGGCCGGTGCAGAAGTCGGACGGCAGCTGGACCTATTTCGCCCCCGACATCGCCTATCACTACGACAAGGTCCAGCGCGGCTTCGACTTGCTGATCGACGTGTGGGGCGCCGACCACGGCGGCTACGTCAAGCGCATGAAGGCGGCGGTCAGCGCCCTGTCGCAGGGCCGCGTGCCCCTGGAAATCAAGCTGATCCAGCTGGTCAAGCTGTGGAAGAACGGCGAGCCCTTCAAGATGTCCAAGCGCGCCGGCACCTTCGTCACGCTCCGCGACGTGGTCGAGCAGGCGGGGGCGGACGTGACGCGCTTCGTCATGCTGACCCGCAAGAACGACGCCGCCCTCGACTTCGACTTCGACAAGGTGCTGGAACAGTCCAAGGACAATCCGGTCTTCTATGTCCAGTATGCCCACGCCCGTATCCGCTCGGTCCTGCGCAAGGCCGCCGAGGCCGCGATCCCGGCCGACGATGCGGCGCTGGCGCGCGCCGATCTGGCGCAGCTGGCGCACGAGGCCGAGATCGGCCTGGCGCGCAAGATCGCCGAATGGCCGCGCCTGATCGAGATCGCCGCGCGCGGGCAAGAGCCGCACCGCATCGCCTTCTACCTCTACGAACTCGCCTCGGATTTCCACAGTTTGTGGAACCGGGGCAACGACGACACCAGCCTTCGCTTCATCCAGGAGGGCAGGGTGGCCACAAGCCAGGCGAAAATCGCACTGGCGCGGGCGACGGGCGTTGTCATTTCCAACGGCCTCGCTATCCTTGGCGTCACCCCGGCCGAGGAAATGCGCTGACCGACAGGCGCAACGGACCGGGCCAGGGCAGACAGGGCAGGGCGGGCGGCAGACAGGCCGCGCGGGGCAGGCATGGCAGTTTGGGACATGGACGATTTTCGCGCGGCCAAGGGCGGGCAGGGCGCGGGCGGCAAGGCGCAGAAGGCGGTTCGCTTCGCGGGGGCGGCGCTCTCGGCGGGGCTGGTCGTAGGGCTGGCCGTCTGGGGCTACCGCCTGGCCGAGCGGCAGATGAACGGCATCCCGGTGATCCATGCGCCAGCGGGGCCGGCCAGGGTGGCCCCCGACAGCCCGGGCGGTGAGCTGGCCCAGCATCAGGGCCTGGCCGTCAACGCCATCGCCGCCGAGGGCACCGCCGCCGAGACCGCCGACAAGCTGACGCTGGCGCCGAAGCCCGCGGAACTGGCGCCGGACGATCTGGCCAGCGACCGGCTCGAGGTTTCGGGCGGCTCGTCGCTCGCCCCGCCGCCGCAACCGGGCGAAGGCCCGAACCGCGCCGTGGTTCCCGGCGAGACGGCGGCGGCGCTGAAACCCGCGCCGGGGCAATTGTCCGAGCCGCTCCCCGACAACATCTCCGACCCGGTGGACGATCCCGACGCCGGCGGCTTCGGCGCCGACGCCGCGGTCGCCGCGGCCCTGGGGATCGATCTGCCGGCCGAACCGCCCGCCGGGGCGTCCCCGGGCACATTGGCCGCCGACGTGCCCGGCCTTGCCGTCTCGGCGATCCCGCCGGTCCGCCCCGACGACGACCTGATCGCGGCGGCGGCGGCCGATGCGGTGGCCACCGCGCAAAGCCCGGCCGGTGGCGCCGTCGATGTCGATCCCGCCAGCCTCGCCGCCGGTTCGGTCCTGGCCCAGATCGGCTCCTACGACAGCGAGGCGGTGGCCAAGCTCGAATGGGACAAGGCCGTCGCCCGCTTCGGCCCGCTGATGGAGGGCAAGGGCCGGGTGATCCAGCAGGCCACCAGCGGCGGGCGCAGCTTCTACCGCCTGCGCGTCTCGGGCTTTGCCGGCAAGGACGATGCCCGCCGCTTCTGCGCGGCCTTCCGCTCGGGCGGGCAGTGCGTCCCGGCGCTGGTGCGCTGATGGCCAGCCCCGGCGCGACGATCCTCGGGGTCGAGGGGCTGGCGCTTGGCGCGGGCGAGGCCGCCTTCCTGCGCGAGGCCGACCCCTTCGGGCTGATCCTCTTTGCCCGCAACGTCGAGGCCCCGGACCAGCTTCGCCGCCTGACCGGCGACCTGCGCATGGCCCTTGGCCGCGACGCGCCGATCCTCGTCGATCAGGAAGGCGGCCGGGTCCAGCGCCTGCGCGCACCGCACTGGCGGGAATGGCTGCCCCCCCTTGACCAGATGGCGCGCTCGCGCCCCGGCGCCGACGCGCGGGGCATCTGGATACGCTACCGGATGATCGCGGCGGAACTCAGCGCGGTGGGAATCGACGCCGATTGCGCGCCAAGCTGCGACATCGCCTGGCCCGAAACCCATCCGTTCCTGAAGAACCGCTGTTTCGGCTTCGATGCCTCGACCGTCGCCCGCGCCGCCCGCGCCGCCGCCGAGGGGCTGCTGGCCGGGGGCGTCCTGCCGGTGATGAAGCACATGCCCGGCCACGGCCGCACCCTGGTGGACAGCCACCACGACCTGCCGGTGGCCCCGGCGCCGGCCGGGGAACTGATCGCCACCGATTTCGCGCCCTTCCGGGCGCTCGCCGACCTGCCGATGGGCATGACCGCGCATATCGTGGTGCCGGCCCATGACCGGGAAAACCCCTCGACCCAGTCGCCCGAGATGGTGCGGGTCATCCGCGAGGTGATCGGCTTTCAGGGCCTCCTTCTGACCGACGACCTGGGGATGCAGGCCCTTTCCGGCACGCCGGGCGAACGCGCCGCCCGCGCGCTGGCCGCCGGCTGCGACATCGCCCTTCACTGCAACGGCAGCCGCGCCGAACTGGCCGAGACGGTGGCGGCGGCGGGACGGCTGCCGCCGGCCGGCATGGCCCGCGCCGAGGCGGCGCTGACCCGCCGCCGCCCGCCCGGGCCCATTGACGAACAGGCGCTGATGGCCGAACTTGACGGCCTCTTGCTTGACTGGGAAACCCGCGCCGATGGCCGACCCGACGCCGTTCGATGACCAGACCCCATCGGTCAGCGACCGGCTGGCGGCCGAGGCGCTGATCATCGACGTGGACGGGTTCGAGGGGCCGCTCGACCTGCTGTTGATGCTGTCGCGGACCCAGAAGGTCGACCTGCGCCGCATTTCCGTGCTGCAACTGGCCGAACAATACCTGGCCTTCGTCGACCGCGCCAAGCAGCTGCGCATCGAACTCGCCGCCGACTATCTGGTGATGGCGGCCTGGCTCGCCTTCCTCAAGTCGCGGCTTCTCCTGCCGCCCGACCCGGACGAGGAAGGCCCCTCGGGCGAGGAACTGGCCGCGCACCTTGCCTTCCAGCTCGAACGGCTCGAGGCGATGCGCGACGTGGCGGCGCGGCTGATGGCCCGCGACCAGCTGGGCCGCGACTTCTTCGCCCGCGGCCTGACCGAGGACGTGACCCGCATCCGCCGCGTCCACTACACCGCCACGCTTCTCGACCTGATGCAGGCTTATGCCCGCATCCGCACCCATGACGAGTTTCGCCCCTATGCCTTCGACCGCCAGCATGTCTTCACGATGGAGCAGGCGCTCGAGCGGATGCGCGGGCTGATCGGCTATGCCGGGGGCTGGACCGACCTGATGGGCTATCTGCCCGACGGCTGGGCGCATGATCCGGTGCGCCGCCGCTCGGCCACCGCCGCCACCTTCGCTGCCTCGCTCGAACTCGCCAAACAGGGCCAGATCGAGATAAGACAGGCCGACACCTTCGCCGCCATCACCATCCGCCGGAAATCCAGTGACCGAAGCTGAACGCAGCCTTTTCGAGGCCCCGCCGATGGGCGAACAGGAACGCATGGTCGAGGCGATCCTCTTTGCCTCGGCCGAGCCGGTGACGGTGGCGGAACTGACCGACCGGATGCCGCACGGCGCCGACCCGGCCGAGGCGCTGGTCCATCTGCGCAAGCGCTACGAGGGCCGGGGGGTCACGCTGGTCAGGGTGGGCGACGGCTGGGCGATGCGCACCGCGCCCGACCTCGGGTTCCTGATGCAGAAGGAAATGACCGAGACGCGCAAGCTGTCGCGCGCCGCGATCGAGACGCTGGCGATCATCGCCTACCACCAGCCCGCCACGCGGGCCGAGATCGAGGAGATCCGCGGCGTCGCGGTCAGCCGGGGCACGGTCGATCAGCTTCTGGAACTGGAATGGATCCGGCTTGGCCGCCGCCGCATGACACCGGGCCGGCCAGTCACCTTTGTCGTGACCGAACGGTTCCTCGACCATTTCGGCCTTGAATCGGCGCGCGACCTGCCCGGCCTGAAGGAACTGCGCGCCGCCGGGCTTCTCGACAACCGCCCGGCGCCGGGCGCCGCCCTTCCCGGCGAGGACGAGGGCGAGGAGATGGCGGGGCAGAGCGAGCTTTTCGAGGATTGAGATTTTCTGGGGACTGAGGTTTTTGGGGGACTGAGGGAGGAGGGCAGGCCGATGGGCTGGCGGCAGATACTCGACATGATCCTCAGCCAGGTGATCCGCCGCCTGGTCAATCTGGCGGTCGAGCGCGGCATCGGCCTGGCCGGGCGGCTGGGGCGCCGGACCGACGCGCCCGAAACCGAAGCCGAACCCGCCGCCGATCCCGATCCCGCCCGGCAGAAGGCCCAGGACGAGGCTGCCCGCCAGATCCGCGAGACCGCGCGGATGCTGAGGCGCGGCCGCTTCTGAGACCTCTCTACTTGCCGGTCCAGTTGTTGCGGTAGTCGATCAGGGTCCGGTCGGGCAGGGCGGCCTGCACCGCGGCCGGATCGACCTGGCCCTGCTGGTTCAGGTAGATCGTGCCGCGCAGCCAGGGATCGTTCAGCATCAGCGCGCTGGCCGGATCGCCGTTCCGCGCCACCAGCACCACCGCGCCGCCCGCACCCCCCGCGGCAAAGCGGCCCGCCTCGGCATCCTGGCGCACCGTCGGGTGAAAGTCGTTGAACTCGTAGTATTTCGTCACCGCCCGCCAGGGCAGGAACACGCAGAATCCGAAAACACAGGCCAGCCAGAAGAGCGAGTCGATGCGCACGAAGGCCAGATGGTCCTGGTCGGGAAACCGCTCGCGGATCGCCTGATAGCCGCGCGCCGACAGGAAGAACAGCGGGAAGGCCGCCAGGAACCAGAAGCGCGGCCCGATGTAGTAGCTTTCGGGGAACCAGAAGAAGAACACCGCGGCAATGACCGCGAAGATCACCGCCAGCATCAGCGCGTCGGTGCGGTTGGGCTTTTGCCACAGGAAGAAGGCGAGGACGAGGACCAGCGAGCCGACCGACCAGCCCATCAGCTCGAACTGGAGGTTGGCGGCGAGGTTGAGCGTGTTCAGGAGCGCCTCGGCCAGCGTGTGGCCGGGCCAGAGGTTGTGCAGCTCCCAGCCGGGCGGCATCCCGACCTCGTTGCCGATGCTGGTCGTTTCCGACAGGCCGGCCCGGTGGCTGCGCGCATAGACCAGCGAGGGCTGAAGGAACGGGTTGCCGGTCAGGCGCGCGTTGTAGGCCAGCGCCAGCCCGCCGGTGGCAAGGCAGCCGAGCGCATAGGGAATAGCCCGCCGCACGCCCGCCGCAACTCCGCCGGGCAGGGCCAGCAGCAGCCAGAGCCCGGTCAGCCCGCCGACCACCAGCCCGTCGAGCGGGCGCGAGGCGAAGATCCAGCCCATCGCCAGCCCTGCCACCACCAGCCGCAGCGTCCGCCTCCGGGTGCTGTCGCCGGCACGCAGGATCAGCCACCAGGCGAGAAGCATCAGGAACAGTTCCAGCGTGTGCGGCAGAAGCGAGGCCGACATCGCCAGAAGCCAGGGCGAGGCCCCCATCATCATCGCCACCAGATCGGCCTGATCGCGCCCGGCAAGGCGGTTGGCGACACCATGCGCAAGAAGGACACTCAGCGCCGCCAGGAGCGGATTGACCAGCCACGGCACCCCGAGGGCGAAGCCCGCCGCCAGCGCGACCGGCCAGCCCGGCGCCGTCACCGCATACCAGCGGCCGTCGGCGACCTGCAACAGCGGATAGTCGAGGCCCGGTTGCAGCGCCGCGGGCGGGGCGGGGACGGTCAGCGCACCACCGGCGAAGGTCTTGGCCTGAAAGAGATAGGCCATCGCCTCGCTGATGTGCGGCATCCTCTCGAACGTCACCCAGGTCAGGATCAGGCCCACCACGAGCGTCACCGTGGCCGGCACCAAGGGCGACAGCCGGTAAAGGCCGCTGACCGGGCTTTCCACCTGCGTCATCGCCGCCATCACCAGAAGCTGCGCGGGCATCAGCACCAGCGCGACAAGGACATGGGCGAGATAGGCCTGATCGGCCTGGCGCACGACAAAGCCGATCACCGGCACCGACAGGATCGCGGTCACCAGGATGAGAAGCGCGATCCGCCCCAGCCCCAGCCTCTCGGCGGCCTCGAGGATGAACCTGACCGGACCGGCACGCGCCAGGACGATGAGCGAGACGAGAACCTCGGCGCTGATCACGCCGACCGTCGCCCATTCCTTCCAGTTCTGCGGCTGCAGGTGCAGGGCCGGGAACCATTGCGGATCGGTCACATAAAGCTGCGAGGCCCCGCCCATCACCAGGAAGAAGGCGAGGATGCCGAAGGTCAGCGCGCCGCGCCTGGCGCAGATGCCAAGCGCCATCGTCGCGACGCCGCCCACCGAAAAGAACCAGCGGTCGATCAATGCGGTCGGGCGCCCGATCATCTGGTCGCTGACCAGCACCGCGGCCAGAAGGATCAGCGCGCCGCCGATCACCGCGAGGGTTCCGAACAGTCTGGTGTGGGTCATCTGGCCTGTCTCATTCAGAAAGGGGCTGCGCGCAAATGCGGGCGGCGCGGTTGGTCCTGTCGATTGCCCCGGGATCGGGAACCATGAATCGTCTTGTGCACCATTTACGGCCAACCCTGCGAGTCGGCTGATGAAATCATGGCGCGACCTTACATGAGGCCACCTGATGCGCGACCAGAT
The DNA here is from genome assembly GCA_018240425.1 of Pseudomonadota bacterium. Lineage (GTDB taxonomy): Bacteria > Pseudomonadota > Alphaproteobacteria > Rhodobacterales > Rhodobacteraceae > TMP-24. The sequence goes on from JAFEFU010000059.1 coordinate 8,891, forward strand.
TCTTTCGCGACTGTTGCACAATGCAAAGGCAAAGGGGCGCCCTGCCGGCCATTGTCGCGCCGGGGCAGGGGGCGCGGCCGCGCCCGCGGCAGATCGGCGCCGGGGCCGGGGCGACGGAGGACGGGGGTTGCACCCGCCCGGAAATCGGCCTATACGCGCGCCACTTCACAGGCGAGGTGCGGGCCTACGGGGGAGACATCCCCGCCGGTCCACCGGTTGCCCCGGACCATCCGGGGTGAAATCACCTCGCTCAGGCGCAAACCGGAAAGGAACAGGACATGGCGCTTCCCGAATTCTCCATGCGTCAGCTGCTTGAAGCTGGCGTTCACTACGGTCACCAGACGCAGCGCTGGAACCCGAAGATGGCCGAATACATCTACGGCGACCGCAACGGCATCCACATCGTCGACCTGACGCAGACCGTGCCCATGCTGGACGCGGCGCTGAACGTCGTGCGCGAGACCGTGGCCAAGGGCGGCCGCATCCTCTTTGTCGGCACCAAGCGGCAGGCCTCGAAGGCGATCGCCGAAGCCGCCGAGAAATGCGCGCAATACTACATGAACCACCGCTGGCTCGGCGGCACGCTGACCAACTGGAAGACCGTCTCCCAGTCGATCGCGCGCCTGAAGAACATCGACGAGGTCATGGCCCACGGCGCGGAGGGGCTGACCAAGAAGGAACGCCTCGGGATGGAGCGCGAGCAGGCGAAACTCCAGGCCTCGCTCGGCGGCATCCGCGAGATGGGCGGCGTGCCGGATCTTCTCTTCGTCATCGACGTGAACAAGGAAGACCTCGCCATCCTCGAAGCCAACAAGCTGGGCATCCCGGTCGTCGCCGTCGTCGACACCAACTGCTCGCCCAAGGGCATCAACTACGTCATCCCCGGCAATGACGACGCGGCCCGCGCCATCGCGCTCTACTGCGATCTGGTCAGCCGGGCGGCGCTGGACGGCATGTCGGCGCAGATGGGCGCCGCCGGCGTCGATCTGGGCGCCCTGGCCGAGGCTCCGGCCGAAGTCATGGGCGAAGAGGCCGACGCCTGACCATCGGGGCAGGGGCCGCGCGGCCCCCGCCACACGGAATTCAGCAGGCGGGGATCGTCCCCGCCTGTCCCATTCAATATCTTGAAGGAGAGCGGGCATGACGATCACCGCGGCGATGGTGAAGGAACTGCGCGAAGCAACCGGCGCAGGGATGATGGATGCCAAGAAGGCGCTGACCGAGACCGGCGGCAACATGGAGGCCGCGGTCGACTGGCTGCGCACCAAGGGTCTGGCGAAAGCCGCCAAGAAGGCCGACCGCGTCGCGGCCGAGGGCCTGATCGGCGTCGCCGTCCGCGCCGGGCGCGGCGTGGCGATCGAGCTGAACTCGGAAACCGACTTCGTGGCCAAGAACGCCGACTTCCAGGCACTGGTGCGCGACATCTCGAACGTCGCCCTGCAGACCGCCGATTCGGTCGAGGTCCTCAGCCAGACCCACCTGAACGGCAAGCCGGTCGCCGACGTGCTGACCGACGCCATCGCCCGGATCGGCGAGAACATGACGCTGCGCCGCCTGCATGTGCTGGAAGGCGACACCATCGTCCATTACGTCCACAACGCCGCCGCCGAGGGCATGGGCAAGATCGGCGTCCTCGTGGCGCTGAAGGGCAAGGACAATGGCATCGGCAAGCAGATCGCCATGCACATCGCCGCCGCCAGCCCGATGGCCCTGTCCGAGGCCCAGCTTGACCCGGCCGTGGTCGAGCGCGAGCGCACCGTCCAGACCCAGAAGGCGCTCGAGGAGAACGCCGCCTCGGCCAAGCCCAAGCCCGAGGCCGTGATCCAGAACAACATCATCCCCGGCCGGATGAAGAAGTTCCTCGAGGAAGTCACGCTTCTGAACCAGAAGTTCGTGATGAACCCCGACATCACCGTGGCCCAGGCCGCCAAGGATGCGGGCGTCGAGATCACCGGCTTTGCCCGCGTCGCCGTCGGCGAGGGGATCGAGAAGAAGGAAGAGGACTTCGCCGCCGAAGTCGCCAAGACCCTTCAGGGCGCCTGATCGCCATCAGGTTGCGCCAGGATGCGCCGACCGCGCGGCCCTTCGGGGCCGCGCTTTCGTTTGCGGCCCGCTGAAACGGAAACGGTGCAGCCCGGGACAGGACTGCACCGCCTCCAATCGCGCCGGCACCTGTTGGGGATGAGGACAGGGCGCGTCTCTTGGTCTGACCCGGAGGACGGAAATGCGCCCGGCGGGCCAAGTCCGGTTTCCCGGCTGGTGACCACTCGGCCCCTGAAAATACAAGGACTTCCCTGCCACCTTGTTCCTGGCTTTCGCCACCACTCACGGAACAGGGGTGTTATCGCATGTTTCCCTAGCGTCAGGACAGTCAGGAAATCCTTACCCTTCCCTTACATTCGCGCCGCGCCTTCCCGGCCTCAGGCAGAGCGCAGTTCGGGGATGACGAAAATCTGGTTGCGGAACGAGGCCGTCAGCACCGCCTGCGCGGTCGTGTCGACCTCCAGCACCTCGCGCGCCAGCCGAAGGTGCTTTTCCACCGTCGCGGGTGTCAGGCCCATGATGATGGCGATGTCCTGGGTGGTCTTGCCCTCGCCCACCCATTCCAGCGCCTCGCGCTGGCGCGCGGTCAGCGCCTTGCGGCTGGTGTAGGGAAGCGCCGAGATGCGCAGGTGGACGACATTGTTCAGGACGGTGATCTCGCGCCCCGACCTGGCCCAGATCCGCTCGACATCGTCCTGGGTCAGCCCTTCGCCCGCGCAGAGGCCGATGCCGCCCTTGGCGCGCACCGAGACATCGCGGAATCCGATCGAATAGCCCGCGACGATGCCGTAGCGGCGATTGAGCTGCGCCACCCGCCGCTCGTCGGCGCCGAGGTCGGCCTGCGCCAGCCGCTCCTCGATCAGCCGCCAGGACTGCGCGCCGACATTGTCGGCCACCCAGCGGACCATCGGCGCATGGCGGAACAGGCCGCCCTGGATGAAGTCGGCGACATAGTCGGGGTGATGGTTGGTCAGGATCAGCGAATCGTCGGGGCTTCCCAGCGAGTTCTGCGGCTTGAAGCGGCTGAAGGCGTAGAGCAGCCGGTCAAAGCCGTAGCGCGCCATGCGCGCCGTGTGCAGCGCCCAGACATCCTCGATCGTCCGCGCCCGCATCACCTGGTCGAGGAAGTCGACGACGCTCTCGTCGGTCGCGGCCTGCCGCTCAGCCATGTCGGCCCTCCGGCAAGATGGTCTCCCGCGGGGCGCCGGAACGGCCCGGGTCCAGGTGCGGCTTGGCCATGTCTATGCTCGTCTCAAATTCCCCGATCCCTTGGTGACACAATCTTTTCCACCTGTCGAGGCCGGCGGTATTTCCTTTGCCGAAGGCCATGATAGGAAACGGCATCGCAGAACGGAGGCGGGGCATGGCGGACGGCAGTTTCGACGTGGTGATCGGCGGGGGCGCGGTGACCGGATCGGCCACGGCCTGGTGGCTGATGCGGATGCGCCCCGGTCTCAGGGTTCTGGTCGTCGAGCCCGACCCCATCTACCGGTTCGCCGCCACCGCCCTGTCGGTCGCCTCGGTCCGCCAGCAGTTCTCGAACCCGGTCAATGTGCAGATCTCGCGCTTCGGCGTCGATTTCATCCGCCATTTCGCCGACCGGATCGGGCCGGAGGGCGGGGTGCCCTCGCTGGGGCTGAAGGAGAACGGCTATCTCTTCCTCGCGGGGACCGCGGCCGGCGCGGCGCTGATGCGCGACCTCGCCCATATGCAGAACGGCCTCGGCGCCGCGACCGACGTGCTCGACCCCGCCGGACTTGCCGCGCTCTATCCGTGGATGACGCTCGAGGACGTGGCGGCCGGCAGCCTCGGCCGCCGCGACGAGGGCTGGTTCGACAACATGGGCCTGCTGAACGGCTTCCGCAACGGCGCGCGGGCCTTGGGCGCGGTCTATGTCAAGGACCGGGTGACGGGCCTCGGGCTGCGGGGCGGCCGGGTCGAGACCGTCCGGCTGGAAAGCGGCAGAGAGGTCGCGGCCGGGGCCTTCCTCAACGCCGCCGGCACCGCCTCGGCGGCGCTCTGCCGGATGGCCGACCTGGCGCTCCCGGTCGAGCCGAGGAAGCGCACCGTCTTCGTCATCGACGCCCCGAACGCCCGCCACCCCGAGGCGCCCCTCATCATCGACCATTCCGGCATCTACCTGCGCCCCGAGCATGGCCAGTGGATCACCGCCACCGTTCCCGACGACGACGGTCCCTGCGCCCCCGACGACTGGGAACCCGACCACGCCCAGTTCGACGACCTGATCTGGCCGCGTCTCTATGCGCGCTCGGAAGGGTTCGATGCGGTCAAGGTCGCGCGCCTGTGGGTCGGGCATTACGACTACAACCGGCTGGACCAGAACGCTGTCCTCGGCCTCTGGCCGGGAACCGCGAATTTCCATGTCGCCGCAGGCTTTTCCGGGCACGGGTTGCAGCAATCGCCGGCGGTCGGTCGCGGTCTTGCCGAACTGATTCTGACCGGCGCCTTCCAGACGCTCGACCTGTCGCCGCTTGGCGCCGCGCGGGTGATCGAGGGCCGGCCCTTCCTGGAAAAGGCGATCGTCTGAGCCTAAAGCCCGTTCACCGGCACCTTGAGGAAGGTCTTGCCCTGATCGTCGGCGGGCGGCATCTGGCCCGCGCGCATGTTGACCTGCAGGGACGGGATGATGAGCTTGGGCATCGACAGGGTCTTGTCGCGGGCCTGGCGCATGGCGACGAACTCGCCGGCGCTTTTCCCCGCAAGATGGACGTTGCGGTTTTTCTCTTCCGAAACAGTGGTTTCCCAGGCGAAGGTCTCGCGTCCTGGCGCCTTGTAGTCATGGCAGACAAAGATCCGCGTCTCGTCGGGCAGGGCAAGGATCTTCTGGATCGAGGCGAACAGCATCTCGGCCGATCCTCCGGGAAAATCGCAGCGCGCCGTGCCGTAGTCGGGCATGAACAGCGTGTCGCCCACAAAGGCCGCGTCGCCCACCACATAGGTCATGCAGGCTGGCGTGTGGCCAGGCGTGTGCAGGACGCGCCCCTGAAGCCCGCCGATGGCGAAGGCGTCACCCTCGGCGAACAGCCTGTCGAACTGGCTGCCGTCGCGCTGGAACTCGGTGCCCTCGTTGAAGATCTTGCCGAAGGTGTTCTGGACAACCGTGATCTTGTCACCGATCCCGATCCGCCCGCCCAAACGCTGCTGGATATAGGGGGCGGCCGACAGATGGTCGGCGTGAACGTGGGTTTCGAGAATCCAGTCCAGCTCCAGCCCCTCGGAGGTGACATGGTCGATCACCCGGTCGGCGGCCTGGGTGCCGGTGCGGCCCGAGGAATAATCGAAGTCCAGAACCGAATCGACGATCGCGCAGGCCTTGCTGGCGGGGTCCTTGACGACGAAGGTGACCGTGTTGGTCGCCTCGTCGAAAAACCCTGTCACATCCGGGTGTTGCGCTGTATTTCTCATCTCGTTTGCCTTTCCGGGATCGCGGCATGTCCGGCGATCCTACCACAGACGCGCCCGCGCTTCAGGCGGCGCGCCATTTGATCGAACAGCCGATCGATGCCACCTGTTCGCGCGGGCCATGCCCGGTCTCGGCGACCTGCACCATCGCCTCGTAAAGTTCGCGCCGGGCGTCGGCGGGGCCGGCCTGGCGGCCCGAAGCATCGAGGCGCCCGCGATACTGCAACTCCTGCGCCGCGTTGTATCCGAAGAAGTCCGGGGTGCAGACCGCACCATAAGCCCGCGCGACCACCTGGCTTTCGTCGAAGAGATAGGGAAAGGGCAGGGCGCGTTCCCGGGCCAGACGCTGCATCTCGGGAAAGGAATCCTGCGGATAGCCGGTCGGATCATTGGCCGAGATCGCGGCGACCCCGATCCCGGCAGCGGCAAGATCGCGCGCGTCGCGGATGATCCGGTCGAGAACCGCCTGGACATAGGGACAGTGATTGCAGAGGAACATGATCAGCGTGCCGCGCGGCCCGGCCACGTCGGCCAGCCGCCAGATCCGGCCATCGGTGCCGGGCAGGGCGAAGTCCGGGGCCTTCAGGCCGAAATCGCAGATCGGGCTCGATTGCGCCACGCCCACCTCCCGCGGTCAGGCAGCGGCAGCCGCACGGATCGCCCGCATATTCTGGCCGTAGACGCGGGGATTTTCAACCGAACCGCCCGAAAAAACCGCCGATCCGGCCACCAGCACATCGGCGCCCGCCGCCGCGACCAGAGGCGCGGTCTCGGCGGTGACGCCGCCGTCGATCTCGACCAGCACCGGCCGGTCGCCGATCATCCTGCGCAAGGTCCTGATCTTGTCCAGTTGGGAATGAATGAACTTCTGCCCTCCGAAGCCCGGATTGACCGTCATCACGCAGACCACGTCCACCATGTCCAGAAGGTCGGCCGCGACCGCGGCCGGCGTGCCGGGATTGAGTGCAAGACCTGATTTTTTCCCCAATGAACGAATGGCTTGCAATGTGCGGTGAATGTGTGGCCCGGCCTCGTAATGGGCGGTGATGATGTCGGCACCGGCCTGCGCGAACGCCTCGAGCGAGGCATCGACCGGCGCTATCATCAGATGAACGTCCATGACCGTCGAGATGTGCGGCCGGATCGCCCGGCAGAGCTGCGGCCCGAAGGTCAGGTTGGGCACGAAGTGATTGTCCATCACATCGACATGCACCCAGTCCGCACCCTCGGCCTCGACGGCGCGGATCTCGGCGCCGAAGTTGGCGAAGTCGGCCGACAGGATCGACGGGGCGATCTTGATCTCGCGCGGCTTGGTCATGGTCGGGCTCCGAAGGTCAGGGTGTCGCAGGCTTATCGCGCAAATGCGGTGGAAGGGAAAGGGCTGGTGCCGCGGCGGCAGATGAGAACCAATATTACCGCCAAGACTCAATGCATTATGATACGATACTCACGCATCATCCCATTCGCCTGATCCAGTTATGTTACATAATACCGATTATCAGATAACTCGATGACCCCATCACCCGCCGAACGGCGCATGGAAAACGCTGAAATCCGGCGCGATCAGGATCAGGTCGGCCAAGGGCCTGTCCGCGATGCCCGCCAGCCCTTCCAGCCCCATCAGCTGCGCCGGATGCGAGACGGCCATGCGCAGGACCGCCGCGTCGGACAGGCCGAGATGCCGGCGTGCCAGTTCGGCCGAGCGCAGCATGGTCACATGCGCACCGGCCAGGGCGCCCTCGCTGTTCACCAGCCGGCCCTCGGTGACGCGGATCGTCTGGCCGTAAAGGTCGAACCGGTCGGGCCCGGCGACGGTCGGCATCGCGTCGCTGACCAGGATCATGCGGTCGGCCACCGGGCGCGCGCGGATCGCGAGGGCCAGCATCTCGGGCGCGACATGGATCGTGTCGCAGATCATCGAGCACCAGGCCGCCGAATTGATCGCCGCGCCGACCATCCCGGCCTCGCGGTTCTGCATCTGCGACATGGCGTTGAAGAGATGTGTGAAGGTCCGGGCGCCCTCGGCGAGCGCGGCGCGGGTCTGGGCAGCGGTCGCGTCGGAATGGCCAAGCGCCACCACCACCCCCTGCCCGACCAGATCGGCGATCTGGCCCGGCCGCACCGCCTCGGGCGCGAGCGTCAGCATCACCGGCACGCCGCCCGCCCGCAGCAACCGCACGATGCGCAGCGTGTGGTCGTCAAGCGGCCGGACGAAGCGCGCGGCATGGGTGCCGCGCCGCGCCAGGCTGATGTGCGGCCCCTCGAGATGGATGCCGACGATCCCCTCGAGCCCGTGGCAGGCCAGCATCGCCCCGGCGGCGCGCTCCATCACCTCGGGCGCGTCGGTGATGAGCGTGGGCAAGAGCGCCCGCGTCCCGGTGGTGCGGTGGGCCCGCGCGATGGCCAGAAGCCCCTCGGCGTCGGGGCTGGCGTTGAACAGGACCCCGCCGCCGCCGTTCACCTGAAGGTCGACGAAGCCGGGGCTGGCGATCCCCGGAACCCTCCAGCTCAGGTCGCCCTCGCGGACCTGATCGGGCGCGGCGCGGCCGACCCCGACCCTCAGCACCGCGCCGGGGATCAGGTCGCCGTGGTCGAAGAGCGCATCGGGATGCAGGATGGCGCGGCCCTCGGCGCGGGCGGCCTCCCAGCCGGGCGGCGGCTCGGGAAGGCTTCCCTGCCCGCTCATCTGGTTTCCGTCACTTTGCGCAGGTGGCGCGGCTTGTCGGGGTCGATCCCGGCCTCGCGCGCAAACCGCTCGACCATCGCATAGAACGAGACGATCAGCGCCAGCGGATCGGTCAGCGGGTGGCCGGTGGCGACGAAGGGCAACCGGCTTGCCGCAGCCGCCCGGTCCGAGGTGACGAAGACCCGCGCGCCCTTGGCGGCGATCTGGTCGGCAATGTCGGTCACCGCGCCCTCGGCCGCGTCGCGGGCGGCGAAGGCCAGCACCGGGAACCCTTCGCCGACGATCGACACCGGTCCGTGCAGCACTTCGGCAGACGAATAACTTTCGGCATGCAGCTGACTGATTTCCTTGAATTTAAGTGCAGCCTCGCAGGCGACGGCATAGGCCGGCCCGCGCCCGAGGGTAAAGACCGACGGCGCCCCCTGCAAGGCCTGGCGCACCTCCGGCCAGTCCAGCGCCGCCGCCGCGGCCAGCCGCCCCGGCAGGGCGTGGATCGCGGCGGCAAGCCCGGCGTCGCCCGTCCATTCCGCAACCAGCCCCAGAAGCGCCACCACCGAGGTCACATAGGTCTTGGTCGCCGCGACGCTCAGTTCCGGCCCGGCGGCGATGTCGATGGTGCGCTCGCTCGCCTGCGCGAGCGGCGAGCCGGCGTTGTTGGTCACGGCGATGGTCAGCGCGCCGCCCGCGCGGGCCGAACGCGCCATCTCGACGATGTCGGGGCTCTGGCCGGACTGCGAGACCGAGATCGCCACCGCGCGATCCAGCTTCAGCCGCGCGCCGTAGATCGAGGCGACCGAGGGCCCGATCGAGGCGACCGGCAGCCCCAGCGTCAGCTCGGCCGCATACTTCAGGTAGGTCGCCGCATGGTCGGACGAGCCGCGCGCCACGGTGGCGATCACCCGCGGGTCAAGCGCCGCCGCGGCCCGCGCCGCCGCCCGGATCGTGTCGCCGCCGCTCAGCAGCCGCTCGACCGCATGGGGGATTTCCCCGATCTCTGCCGCCATCTGGCTGGGCGCGCTTCGTTCCATCATTCCCGTCATCCTTCTTCCTTTCACCCCCGCCGATCCGGCAGGCGCAATTCTGCAACGAAATCATAGGCGTCGCCGCGGAAGATCGACCGCGTGAGTTCGATCGCCCGCCCGCCCCGAAGATAGCCGATCCGCTCGATGCGCAGGCCCGCCGCCTGGGGGCGCACCTCGAGCAGCTCGCATTCCCCGGCCGACAGATTGATGGCCGAGATCTTCTGCATGGCCCTGACCGGGCGCAGGCCGCCCTGCCCCAGAACCTCGTAAAGCGACCCGCCGACCGCCAGCGGATCGGGCAGGATGTCGGGCGGCAGCGAGGCGTGCTCGATCGCCATCGGCCGCCCGTCGGCCAGACGCAGCCGCGACAGCCGCGCCACCTGCTCGCCCGCCCCCAGCCCGAGCGCCAGGACCTCGTCCGGCGAGGGCAGGAACAGGCCGCGCTCCAGCCAGCGCACCCCGGCGCGCAGGCCGCGCCGCGCCATCTCCTCGGTGAACGATGTGAGATGCGACAGTGACTGTTCGAGACGCGGGCGGGCGGGCGCGACGAAGGATCCCGACCCCTGGCGCTGCAGGATGCGGCCCTGCCCGACCAGATCGGCGATGGCCTTGCGCACCGTGACCCGCGACAGGCCGGTGAGGCTGGCGATGTCGCGCTCGGGCGGGATCGGCAATTCGGGGGCGAGGAAGCCGCTGGCGATCCCGCTTTCGATGCGCTTGCGCAACTGGACATAGAGCGGCCCGCCCTCGGCGGACAGCCAGCCCGCGGGTGCGAGGAAGTCCGAGACGTTCATCGCCCGGCCTCCGGTTGCACACTGCGCGCGGCCAGCACCATCGCCCCGTCGAGCGCGCCGCCCCGCGCCTCGGTCAGGCTTGCCTGCGCCCCCTCCGGCAGCCAGGCGCGGTAATGCGGGCCAAGCCCCCCGGCCAGGCACAGGCCCTCCCCCGCGCGCCAGCCAAGCGCATCAAGGGCGCGGGCGATATAGTCGGCCCCCTCGGCCACCAGCGCGCGCGCCAGGGCGTCGCCCCCGTTGGCGGCGGCCAGCACCTCGGGTGCAAGCGCCGCGAACCCGGCAGGCGGGGCGGACAGGGCAAAGCCGATGACGCGGGCGAGGTCGCCGCCGTGGCGGGCCAGCACCGCGCGCGACAGGCCGCTGTGCCCGCGCAACCCGTCGGCGGCCAGCATCGTCTCTTGCAGCAGGCGTTTGCCCAGCCAGGCGCCCGAGGCCTGATCGCCCAGAAGGAACCCCCGCCCGCCAAGCGTCGCGACCCGGCCCCCGAGGCTGCGCCCGACGAACGAGCCGGTGCCCACCGCCGCCACCGCGCCATCCGCCCCGCCGAGCGCGCCGATCACCGTCGTCACCGTGTCGCCCCCGACCGTGACCCGGCCGAAGGGCAAAGCCCCGAGCAATGCCGCCCGCACCCTGTCGCCGATGACCGGGCCGGTGACGCCGGCAAGGCCGAGGTGCACCGAGGCCGCACCCAGATCGCCGCGCCCCACCCCGCCCCGCGCCAGAAGATCGCCAAGCACCCCGGTCAGGCGGCCCACCGCGCCGGCGAAGTCCGACACGTTCGCCGGCCCGCCCGCGCATTCGGCAAGGATCGCGCCGCCCGGCTCCGCCAGCCGCGTGCGGCACGCCGTGCCGCCGCCGTCCACGCCGATGAGAAGTTCTGTCGCACCCATGATGATACCTTTATAATACCTTTTGCGGCTTTGGAAGCGCGAAAGGCATTGCAAAGGTATCTTTCTGCTGCCAGGCGGGGAGCCTTCCGCCCGCGCCGCCTCAGGTGATGACGTCCGGCCCCGTGCGCCCGCTGCGGGCGCGGATGGCGGCCAGGGTTTCGGCGGCGCGGATCAGGGGGGCCAGCGCCTCTTGCACATCCTGGTCCAGCCCCTCGGGCCCGGCGACGTAGCGTTCGAGATAGAGGCGGAGGGTCGCGCCCTCGGTCCCGGTTCCCGACAGGCGCAGGACGAGGCGCGAGCCGCCGGCAAACACCACGCGCAGCCCCTGCCCCGCCGAGGCCGATCCGTCCACCGGATCGACATAGGAGAAATCGTCGGCCGTCTCGACCCGCATCCCCTCGACCACCTGTCCCGGCAGGCCCGGAAGCCGGGCGCGCAGGTCGTCCATGACTGCGGCGCCAAGATCGGCGGGAAGCGCCTCGTAGTCGTGGCGCGAATAGTAGTTGCGCCCGAATGCGCTCCAGTGCGCTTCCATGATTTCACGAACCGTTTCCTTGCGTTCTGCAAGGATGTTCAACCAAAGAAGCACGGCCCAGAGACCGTCCTTCTCGCGCACATGGTCCGATCCTGTGCCAAAGCTCTCCTCGCCGCAGAGCGTGGCGCGGCCCGCGTCGAGGAGGGTTCCGAAGAACTTCCAGCCGGTCGGGGTCTCGTAACTGGCGATCCCCAGCCGCGCCGCCACCCGGTCGGCGGCGGCCGAGGTCGGCATCGACCGCGCCACCCCCTTCAGCCCCGCGCGGTATCCCGGCGCCAGGTGGGCGTTCGCGGCAAGGACGGCGAGACTGTCGGAGGGCGAGACATAGATCCCGCGCCCGACCACCATGTTGCGGTCGCCGTCGCCGTCCGAGGCGGCGCCGAAGTCGGGCGCCGACGGCCCCATCATCTCGGCCATCAGCTCGTGCGCCCAGGTCGGGTTCGGGTCGGGATGCATCCCGCCGAAATCCGGCAGCGGCGCGCCGTGCGCGACCGTCCCCGGCGCGGCACCCAGCCGGTTTTCGAGGATCTCGGCCGCATAGGGGCCCGTCACCGCGCACATGGCGTCGAAGCGCATGCGGAAGCCCCCGGCAAACAGCGCCCGCATCTTCGGGAAATCGAAGAGACGCTCCATCAGGGCGGCATAGTCCGCGACCGGGTCGACGACCAGAACCTCCATCTTGCCAAGCATCTGCGGGCCGATCCTCATGAGGTCCGCGTCGCCCGCCCCGAGGATGCGGTAGCTGGTGATCTCCTCGGTCCGGGCATGGATCGCCGCTGTCACCGCCTCGGGCGCCGGTCCGCCGTTCGCCATGTTGAACTTGACGCCGAAGTCGCCGTCGCGCCCGCCGGGATTGTGGCTGGCCGACAGGATGATGCCGCCGTCGGCGCCGTTCAGGCGGATCAGGTGCGAGGCGGCGGGGGTCGAAAGGATCGCCCCCTGCCCGATGATCACCCGGGCCGCCCCGTTGGCGGCGGCCATGCGCAGGATCACCTGCGCGGCGCGGTCGTTGAAATAGCGCCCGTCTCCGCCGAGGACCAGGCACTTGCCCGCGACACCGCCGATCGCGTCAAAAGTCGACTGGATGAAGTTCTCAAGGTAATGCCTTGACATGAATAGAGTTGTCTTCTTGCGCAGCCCCGAGGTTCCGGGCTTCTGGCCGGCGATCGGCCGGGTCTCGACGGTCAGGGTTTCCATTCTTCACCTCTTGTCGCCGGGCGGGCCGGCCTGCCGCAACAGTTGCACGGATTGGCCGGGGATGGCCAGCCGTCCGCTGACCCGGGCGGGCGCCCGTCCTGGGCTTGCGCTGTCAAGTTCCCACAGCCAGACGCCCTCGGGCAAGAGGATGTCGCCCTCCGGCCCCCGGTTGAAGAGGGCAAGCAGCACCTCGCCGCCCGGCTGGCCCTGAGAGCGCAGTTCCATGCCGATCAGCCCGAGGCCGGGCGCCTCCCAGTCCTGCGGGCGCGGCTCCTGCCCCGAGGCCAGCCGCCAGACCAGGTCGCGCCCGCCGTCCGGGCCCCGGTCGCCATGCAGGAAGGTCCGCTGCCGCAGGGCGGGATGGTCGCGCCTGAGCGCGGCAAGCCGCCTGACGAACCGAAGCAGCCCCTCGTCCGCCGCCGCCCAGTCCAGCCAGCTGACCTCGTTGTCCTGAGCATAGGCGTTGTTGTTGCCCTGCTGGCTGCGCCCGGTCTCGTCCCCGGCCAGAAGCATGGGCGTCCCTTGCGCCAGGAACAGGGTCGCCAGCATCGCCCTGGCGCGGCGGGCGCGGGCGGCCAGGACCGGCGGCGCGGCCTCCGCACCCTCAAAGCCGAAATTGTCCGAAAAATCATTGGCATGCCCGTCGCGGTTACCTTCGCCGTTCGCCTGGTTGTGACGCTCGGCATAGGAGACGAGATCGCGGAGCGTCATGCCATCGTGCGCCGCGAGATAGTTGACGGAACTTGCCGCCGTCCGCCCCGGCCGGTCGAACAGTTCCGCCGACCCAGCCAGCCGCCGCGCCAGATCGCCCGCCCGCCCGTCGCCGCGCCAGAACCGGCGCACTTCATCGCGGAAACGGTCGTTCCATTCCAGCATCGGCGCGGGAAAGCGCCCCAGCCGATAGCCGTCGGGACCGAGATCCCAGGGTTCGGCGATCAGCACCAGCCGGCCGAGCACCGGATCGGCCAGCAGTGCGTCGAGAAAGCCCGATCCGTCGCGCACCAGCGTCACCGCAAGGTCGAAGCGGAACCCCGCGACACCAAGGGCCGCCCAATGGCGCAGGGCCTCGATCGCCAGCCGCAACACCATCGGATGGGCGAGGTTCAGCGTGTTGCCGGTGCCCGCGTCGTTCATGTTGGCCCCGCCGGGATGCAGCCGGTAGTAGCTGCGGTTGTCGAGGCCGCGGAAGCTGATGGTGGGGCCGCTGCCGTCGCCCTCGCCCGTGTGGTTCAGGACCACGTCGAGGATCACCCCGATCCCCTCGGCCGCGAGGGTGGCGATGACTGCGGCGGGGTCCGGTCCGGCCCCCAGATAGCGCGGCTCGGGCGCGAGGGGGGCGATCGGCTGATAGCCCCAGTAATTGGTCAGCCCCCGGACCCGCACATGGCGGTCGTCGATGAAGGCCGCCACCGGCAGGAGTTCAAGGTGGGTGACGCCGATCTCCTTCATCCGCGCGATCAGCGGCGGATGGGCCAGCGCCCCCCAGGTGCCGCGCAGGTCGTCGGGCAGGCCGGGCATCAGCCGGGTCAGACCCTTGAGATGCGCCTCCCAGATCATGCCGGGCGGCCCCGGCGGCGGGGCGGCGGGCGGGCGGGCAGGCAGGTCGGCGACCACCAGCGATTTCGGCACATGGGGGGCGCTGTCGGTCCGGTCCGGGCGGGCCTCACCCATGCGGCCATGCGCGCCGGTCATCGCCGGGTGCCAGACGATGCGGCGGTCGATGGCGCGGGCCCAGGGGTCGATCAGCAGTTTCGCGGGGTTGAACAGGTGGCCCTCGGCCGGTGCCCAGGGCCCGTGGGCGCGGTAGCCATAGGCCTGCCCGGCCGAAAGGCCCGGCACGAACCCGTGCCAGACATCGCCGCTGCGCGCGGTCAGGGCCAGCCGCGTCTCGGCCCCCGCCCTGTCGAAGAGGCAGAGGTCGATGGCCTCGGCATGGGCGGAAAAGACCGCGAAACTCACCCCGCCCTCGACCGGCACGGCGCCGAGCCGGTCGGGCAGGCCCGCGCCCAGAGCGTGCCTCATTGCGCCAGAAGGCCGTCGTAAAGCCGCGAATAGGCGCGCGCCGCCGCCGCCCAGCCGAGGTCCGAGCGCATCCCCCGCCCCTGCATCGCCGCCCAGACCTCGCGGTCGGCATGAAGCTGGACCAGCCGGCGCAGCGCCTGCGACAGGGCCAGGGAATCGACGGGATGGAAGGTGATGCCGGTCGCCGCGCCCACCGCCAGCGCGGCAGGGCTGGCGTGGATCACCGTGTCGTTCAGGCCGCCGGTCGCGGCAACGACCGGGATCGCCCCGTAAAGCAGCCCGTACATCTGCGTCAGGCCGCAGGGCTCGAACCGCGAGGGCACGAGGACCGCATCGGCGCCCGCGAACATCCGGTGCGACAGCGCCTCGTCATAGCCGATCCTGACCGCGACCTTGCCGGCATGGCGCGCGGCCAGCCCTTGCATCTTTTCCTCGAGCCAGGGATCGCCGCTGCCGAGGACCGCCAGCCCGCCGCCCGCGGCGACGAAGCCGGGCGTGGCGTCGGCCAGAAGGTCGATCCCCTTCTGGTGGGTCATGCGGCTGACGATCACCGCCAGCGGCCCCGTGACCGCATCCAGCCCGAACTCGGCCAGAAGGCGGGCGCGGTTGGCGGCCTTGGCCTCGGGGCGGGCGGCGCTGAAGGGCAGGATGTGGGGGTCGGCCGCCGGATCCCAGATCGCCGCGTCCACGCCGTTGAGGATCCCCTGGACCGCCCGGCCGCGGAAGGCGATCACCCCCTCGAGCCCCATGCCGAACTCGGGGCGCATGATTTCCTCGGCGTAGGAGGGGCTGACGGTCACGATCGCGTCAGCTGCGATAAGTCCGGCCTTCAACGTGCTGATGTTGCCCCAATATTCCAGATAACCCTGGTGGAAGTCCTCGGCCCGCAACCGCAGCCGCGCCAGCCGGTCAGCGGGCACGATCCCCTGGAAGGCGATATTGTGGATCCCCATCACCGAGCGCACCCGGGCGCTGGCCATCTTCAGGTAGGAGGGCGCCAGTCCCGCCTGCCAGTCATGGGCGTGAAGGACATCGGCCCGCCAGCCGTCCAGCCCCTGCCCGCGCGCGATCTCGGCCGCCACCCACGAGAGGGCGGCGAAGCGCTCGGGGTTGTCGGGATGGTCGCGCCCGCCCCCGGCATAGGGTCCGCCCGGCCGGTCATAGAGGTGGGGCGCCTCGATCAGGAGGAAGTCGCCCTCCTCGACCTTGCCGGCCAGGACCCGGGCCGGGCCGCCGAACAGGTCGTCCGAGCGCCAGACGATCTTGCCGCCCGCCAGCCGCCCGGCCAGCCCCGGATAGGCGGGCAGCAGGGTGCGCACCTGCCAGCCCTCGGCGGTCAGCGCCGCGGGCAGCGCCCCCGCCACGTCGGCCAGCCCCCCGGTCTTGATCAGCGGCACCGCCTCGGACGCCACCGACAACACCCGCCCCTTCAGCCTCTTTCCGGCCATCCTTGCCCCCCGTCCCTTCCGGCCCGGCCCGGCCCGCCCTAGCCCAGAGCCGCCGCGCGCCGGTCGATCATCTCTTGCGTGATCAGGACCACGCCCCCCTCGGTGCGGCGGAACCAGCGGGCATCCTCGTCCGCGTCCTCGCCCACTGTCAGCCCGTCGGGGATGATCACCCCGCGGTCGATCACGCATTTCTTCAGCCGCGCCTTGCGGTTGACCACTGCGTAGGGCAGCACCACGGCGAAATCCAGCGCCGAATAGGAGTGCGCCCTGACCCCGGTGAACAGGAGCGAGTTGCGCACCTGCGAGCCCGAGACGATGCAGTCGCCCGACACCAGCGACGAGACCGCCGATCCGCGCCGGCCCTTCTCGTCATGGATGAACTTCGCGGGGGGCACGCTTTCGGCATAGGTCCAGATCGGCCAGGAGTGATCGTAGAGGTCAAGCTTGGGGACGAAGTCGGTCAGGTCGATGTTGGCCTGCCAGAAGGCGTCGATGGTGCCCACGTCGCGCCAGTAGGGTTCCTCCTCCAGCCCGCTCGTCACGCAGCTTTCGGCAAAGCGGTGCGCCATCGCCTTGCCCTTGGCGACGATCTCGGGAATCAGGTCGTTGCCGAAATCGTGGCTGGAGTTGTCGTCCGCGGCGTCGCGGAGCAGAAGCTCGCGCAGAAAGACCCAGTCGAAGACGTAGATGCCCATCGAGGCGAGGGCATTGCCGGGGTCGCCCGGCAGCCCTGGCGGATCCTTCGGCTTTTCGAGAAATTCGGAAATCCTGCCGGTCGCATCCACCTTCATCACCCCGAAGGCCGAAGCCTCGGCGCGCGGCACGGTCAGGCAGCCGATGGTCACGTCGGCACCGCTGTCGGCATGGGCGGCCAGCATGATCTCGTAATCCATCTTGTAGATGTGGTCACCCGCCAGGACGATGATGTATTTCACCCCGTAACTGTCGACGATGTCTATGTTTTGCGTCACCGCATCGGTGGTCCCAAGATACCATTGCGTCTCGCTCACCCGCTGGCTGGCGGGCAGGATGTCGAGGTATTCGTTGCGCTCGGCACGAAAGAAGCCCCAGCCGCGCTGCATGTGCCGGATCAGGCTGTGCGCCTTGTACTGGGTGGCGATCGCCATCTTGCGGATGCCCGAGTTCAGCGCGTTCGACAGGGCGAAGTCGATGATCCGGGTCTTGCCGCCGAAGTAGACGGCGGGCTTGGCGCGCTTGTCGGTCAGTTCCTTCAGGCGCGAGCCGCGCCCGCCGGCAAGGACGAAGGCCATCGCCTGCGAGGACAGTCTGGCATTGGGCCTTGGCTGCATCATCGTCCCTCCCCTAGTCCTGCCTGAAAACCAGGACCGACAGCGGCGGCAGGTAGATCGCCGCCGAATGCGGCTGCCCCTGCGCCGGCCCGCCATCGGCCATCGCCTGCCCGAAATTGCCGCCCCCTGCCCCGTCATAGGCGGTGGCGTCGGTGTTCAGGACCTCGGCCCAGGGGCCCGGCGCCGGCAGGCCGAGGCGGTAGCCTTCGCGCGCGACCGGGGTCATGTTGGCCACCACCGCCAGCGTCTTCGCCGCCGGGGCGCGGCGCAGGAAGGCATAGACCGAACGGTCGGCGTCGTCGGCGTCCAGCCAGCGGAACCCGTCGCCATGCCCGTCGGCGGCGTGGAGCGCGGCCTCGCGCCGGTAAAGCGCGTTCAGGTCGCGGACCAGGGTCCGGACGCCCCGATGCGCGCCAAGGTCAAGCTGGTGCCAGTCGAGGCCGCGGTCATGGTCCCATTCGCGCCCCTGCGCCCATTCCTGGCCCATGAACAGAAGCTTGCGCCCCGGATGGCACCACATGAAGGCATAGTAGGCCCGCAGGTTGGCGAACTTCGCCGCGCCCGCGCCCGCCATCCGCCCCAGCATTGAGCCCTTGCCGTGCACGACCTCGTCATGGCTGAGAGGAAGGATGAAGTTCTCGCTGTAAGCGTATGTAAGCGCAAAGGTCATCTGGTGGTGATGCCAGCGCCGGTGGATGGGGTCGCGGGCCATGTAGTCCAGCGTGTCGTTCATCCAGCCCATGTTCCACTTGTAGCCGAACCCGAGGCCCCCCGCGCTGACCGGCCGGGTGACGCCGGGGAATGCGGTCGATTCCTCGGCCACGGTCAGGATGCCCGGCACCTTGCCGTAGATCAGGCGGTTCATCTCCTGCAGGAAGCGGATCGCCTCGTAGTTCTCGCGCCCGCCGTCCTTGTTCGGCACCCACTGGCCCTCGGGGCGCGAATAGTCGCGGTAGAGCATCGAGGCCACCGCATCGACCCTGAGGCCGTCCAGGTGAAACTCCTCGAGCCAGTAAAGCGCATTGGCGACCAGGTAGTTCATCACCTCGGCACGGCCATAGTTGTAGATCAGGGTGTTCCAGTCCCTGTGGAAGCCCTCGTCGGGGTTCGCGTGCTCGTAAAGCGCGGTGCCGTCGAAGCGGCCCAGCCCGTGGGCGTCGCTGGGGAAATGGCCCGGCACCCAGTCGAGGATCACCCCCAGCCCCGCCTGATGGGCCTGGTCGACGAAATGGGCGAAGTCCTCGGGCGTCCCGTGCCGGCAGGTCGGCGCATAAAGCCCGATCGGCTGATAGCCCCAGGACCCGTCGAACGGATATTCGCTGACCGGCAGCAGTTCGAGGTGGGTAAAGCCCATGTCGCGGGCATAGGGCACCAGCCGCGCCGCCAGGTCGCGGTAGGTCAGGTGGCCGCCGTCCGGCCCGCGCTGCCAGCTGCCGATGTGGACCTCGTAGATCGAGATCGGCGCATGGATACCGTGGCGCGCGGCCCTGCCCGCCATCCACTCGCCGTCCTGCCACTCGTGCCGCCCGAGGCGCCGGACCACCGATCCCGTCGCCGGCGGATGTTCGGACCCGAAGCCCACCGGATCGGCCTTCAGGGGCAGGATGCCTTCATGGCCGAGGATCTCATACTTGTAGACCGCGCCCTCGCCGACCTCGGGCAGGAAGATCTCCCAGACCCCGGTCGCGCCGCGCCGGCGCATCATCGCCCGCCGCCCGTCCCACAGGTTGAAGTCGCCCACCACCGAGACGCGGAGCGCGTTCGGGGCCCAGACGGCGAAATGGCAGCCCTCGGCCCCCTCGTGGCGCATCGGATGGGCGCCGAGCGCCCGCCACAGCCGCTGGTGGCTGCCCTCGCCCAGAAGATGCTCGTCGATCTCGCCCAGGACCGGGCCGAAGCGGTAGGGGTCGTCCCAGTCCCAGCCCTGCCCCGCCCCGTCCTCGGCCCGAAGGCGATAGGGGCCGGGGGGCACCTCTCCCTGAAAGAGGCCGGGGGCCTCGGGATGGGGGGTCAGCGCGTGGCGGGTGCCGGCGCCCTCGGCCCAGACCTTCGCCGCGCCGGGCACCAGGGCGCGGACCTGTGTGCCCTGGCGGCCAAGATGGGCGAAGGGATCGCCGTGACGGGCCTCGGCCAGGGCGCGGGCCGTCGCCGCGTCGATGCCTGTGTCGATGCCTCTGTCGGTCCCGGCCTTGCGCACTCACCCCTCCCCGAGCGCCGACTCCACGTTCCAGATATCCTTCATGTAGCCACGGATCGCCCGGTCGGACGAGAAGAATCCCATGCGCGCCGTGTTCAGCGCCGCCATCCGCGACCAGCGCGCCGGATCGCGCCAGGCCTGGGCCGCCGCTTCCTGGGCGGCGTCATAGGCGGCGAAGTCGGCGGCGACGAGGAAATGGTCGCTGTTCCAGGCGCGGTCCACGAGCCCGAGGTAGCGGCCGGGCTGGCCGGGGCAGAAGCGGCCCTCGGCGATCATCTGCAGGATGTCGCGCAGCATCTGGCTGCCCTCGATCGCGCGGCGCGCCTGCCCCGGCTCGGCCCGCCGCGCCTGCACCTCGTCGGCGGTCAGGCCGAACAGGAAGAAGTTCTCGGCCCCCACCCGGTCGCGGATCTCGACATTCGCGCCGTCGAGCGTGCCGATGGTCAGCGCCCCGTTCAGCGCGAGCTTCATGTTGCCGGTGCCCGAGGCCTCCATCCCCGCGGTCGAGATCTGTTCCGACAGGTCCGCCGCCGGGATCAGCCGCTCGGCCATCGAGACGTTGTAGTTGGCGGGATAGGCCACCCAGAGGCGCCCGCGCATCAGCGGATCGGCATTAACGACGGATGCCACGTCATTGACAAGATGGACGATTTCCTTTGCCACGGCATAGCCGGGCGCCGACTTTCCCGCAAAGATCTTGACGCGCGGCACGAAGTCGCCCCCCGGGTTCTGGCGGATGCGGTGCCAGAGCGCGATGGTGTGGAAAAGGTTCAGGAGCTGGCGCTTGTATTCGTGGATGCGCTTGACCTGCACGTCGAAGATGGCGTCGGGGTCGACGCAGACGCCGACGGTTTCCTTCAGCCAGTCGGCCGCCCGCACCTTGTTCGCCCGCTTGGCGGCGCGGAAATCCGACAGGAAGGCGGCGTCGCCTGCATGGGCGGCAAGGCCCTCGAGCCGGTCGAGGTCGGCCTCCCAGCCCGGCCCGATGGTGCGCGTGACCAGCGCGGACAGGCCGGGGTTGGCCAGCCGCAGCCAGCGGCGCGGGGTGATGCCGTTCGTCTCGTTCACGATGCGGCCGGGATGCAGGCGGTCGAGGTCGGGGAAGAGGTTCCGGCGCACGAGGTCGGTGTGGAGCGCCGAGACGCCGTTCACCCGGTGCGACAGGACAAAGGCCAGTTCGCCCATGTGCACCTCGTTGCCGCGCACGATCCCCGCCCCCGGCGGCCGGCCGGGGTTCTGCGTCCGGTGCCAGTCGTCGATGCGCTCGATGATCTGCATGTGGCGCGGCAGGACGGTGCCCATCGTCCAGGTGGACCAGCGTTCCAGCGCCTCGGGCAGAAGCGTGTGGTTGGTGTAGCCGAGCGTCGCGAGCGCGACCGGCGCGGCCTCGCCGAATTCGAGGCCGGCCTCGTCGGTCAGAAGGCGGATCAGTTCCGGCCCGGCGATCGCCGGGTGGGTGTCGTTCATCTGGATCGCCACATGGGCGGGCAGCGCCCGCAGGTCGGAATGGCGGTCGCGGTAGCGGCGCAGGATGTCCTGAAGCGCCGCCGAGGTCAGGAAATACTCCTGCTTCAGCCGCAGCTCCTTGCCGGCCTGGGTGGTGTCGTCGGGATAAAGGACGCGGCTCAGGGTGCGGGCCAGGGCCTCGGGCTCGGCCGCCGCGGCGTAGTCGCCCCGGTTGAAGCGGTCGAGGTCGAACTGGGTGGTGGCCTTGGCGCCCCAGAGCCGCAGCGTGTTGGCCCAGCGGCCCTGCCAGCCGATCACCGGCATGTCGTGGCCCGAGGCGATGACGGTTTCCGAGGGCGTCCAGATCGGCCGTCCGTCGCGCATCCCGACCTGGCCGCGGAAGCCGACGGTATAGGCGGCCTCGGGGCGCTCGAACTCCCAGGGGTTGGGCATGTTCAGCCAGTCCTCGGCAGCCTCGACCTGCTGGCCGGCCTCGAACCGCTGGCGGAAGAGGCCGTTCTCGTAGCGGATGCCATAGCCGTAGGCCGGGCAGCCGAGCGTGGACATGCTTTCCATGTAGCAGGCCGCGAGCCGCCCGAGCCCGCCGTTGCCAAGGGCGGCGTCGGGTTCGTTTCCGGCGATGGCGGCGAGGTCGAGCCCCAGGTCGCGCGCCACTTCGGCCAGCGCCTCGTGCAGGCCAAGGTTGATCGCGGCATCGGCAAGGATGCGGCCGATCAGATATTCCATCGACAGGTAGTAGACGCGCTTGCGCTCTTCGGCCCAGGTGCGGCGGGTGGCGGCGAACCAGGGCTCGACGATGCGGTCGCGCAGGGTGAAGGAAAAGGCCATGCGCCAGTCATAGGCGGCGGCATGGTCGGGATCCTTGCCCAGCGTATAGGTCAGGTGGCGCAGCACATCGGCCCTGATGGCCGCGCAGGTGGCCGGGAACTGCTGATCTTTCGCCAACGGGCGGACACCACCATGCAAGGTCATGCCCCTGACTCGCGCAGAAATCGCCGCTGGTCAAGGCAGAGCGAGCGGCGCCCGCCTCAGCCGAGCGCGTAGCCCGCGCCGCGCACGGTGCGCAGGGGATCGTCGCCGCCGTGGGCACAGAGCGCCTTGCGCAGGCGGCCGACGTGGACATCGACGGTGCGGGTGTCGACATAGATGTCGCGCCCCCAGACCCGGTCCAGGAGCAGCTCGCGGCTGAAGACCCGGCCGGGCTTTTCCATGAAGGTCGCAAGCAGCCGGAATTCGGTCGGGCCGAGCTTGACGGGCTGGCCGGCGCGCGTCACCCGGTGGGTGGTCGAATCGAGGCTGATGTCGGCGAACTCCAGCACCTCGCCCTGGCTTCCGGGCCGGGTGCGGCGCAGCTGGCTGCGCACCCGCGCCACCAGCTCGGCCACCGAATAGGGCTTGACCATGTAGTCGTCGGCCCCGGTCTCGAGTCCGCGCACCAGATCGACCTCCTCGGACCGCGCCGACAGCATGATGATCGGCAGGCCCCGGGTCTCGGCGCGGGCCTTCAGCCGCCGGCAGACCTCGATCCCCGAGACATTGGGCAGCATCCAGTCGAGAACGATCAGGTCCGGCGCCTCCTCGGCGACCATCAGGAGCGCCTCCTCGCCGTTGTCGGCCTCGCGCACACGAAAGCCCTGCACCGACAGGTTGTAGGCCAGAACCTCGCGCTGCGCGGGCTCGTCCTCGACCACCAGAACCGAAGGGAGCGCCTGGGTCATGACCCCGCCCCGGCGGCCTTGCCCAGATCGGCGACGTTCTCGACCTTGGGCCGGGGATCGTCCGGCAACTCGCCGGTGATGAGATAGACCACCTGTTCGGCGATGGCGGTGGCGTGGTCGCCCATGCGCTCGGTGTTCTTGGCGATGAAATGCAGGTGCATGCAGGGGGTGATGTTGCGCGGGTCTTCCATCATGTGGGTCAGGAACTCGCGGAAGAGCGCGTTGTACATCTGGTCGATCTCGCGGTCGCGGGCGCGCACGTCCTGGGCCAGGTCGAGATGGCGCCCGGCATAGGCGTCGAGCGCGTCCGACAGAAGGTCGCTCACCGCCCGCGCCATGCGCCTCAGCGACGCCCCCGCCCCGGCGATGACCGGCGAGGCGCCAAGCTGGCCGAGGGCCTGGGCGCGCTTGGCCATGTTCTTGGCGTAGTCGCCCACCCGTTCAAGGCTGGAGGCGATCTTCATCACCGACAGGACCATGCGCAGGTCCGAGGCGGTCGGCGCGCGCAGCGCGATCAGGCGGGCCGCCTCCTCGTTGATCTTCAGCTCCAGCGCGTCGATGGCCTTGTCGTTGCGGCGCACCTGTTCGGCCAGATCCTCGTTGCGGCTTTCAAGCGCCTGGGCCGCGTCGAGGATGGCGGTCTCGACCATCCCCCCCATCTTCATCACGAGGGCCTGTATCGCCTCGAGGTCGCGGTCGAAGGCGCGGGCAATATGCTGTTCTGCCATGTCTTTCCCCCTCAGCCGATCCGGCCGGTGATGTAGCTTTCGGTGCGCGGATCGCGCGGGTTGGTGAAGATCTGGGCGGTGTCGCCGTGCTCGACCAGATGGCCCATGTGGAAGAAGGCGGTCTTCTGGCTGACGCGGGCGGCCTGCTGCATGGAATGGGTGACGATCACCACCGAAAAATTCTCGCGCAGCTCGTCAATCAGTTCCTCGACCTGGGCGGTGGCGATCGGGTCGAGCGCCGAGCAGGGCTCGTCCATCAGGAGAACCTCGGGCTCGGTCGCCACGGCGCGGGCGATGCACAGCCGCTGCTGCTGGCCGCCCGAAAGCCCGGTCCCCGGCGCGTGCAGGCGGTCCTTGACCTCGGCCCACAGGGCGGCGCGGCGCAGGGATTTCTCGACCACCTCGTCCAGTTCGGCGCGGTTGCGGGCCAGGCCGTGGATGCGCGGCCCATAGGCCACGTTGTCATAGATCGACTTGGGGAAGGGGTTCGGCTTCTGGAACACCATCCCCACCTTGGCGCGCAACTGCACGGGATCGACGCGGCGGTCATAGATGTCCTCGCCCTCGAGCGTGATCTGCCCCTCGACCCGGCAGGCGGCGATCGTGTCGTTCATCCGGTTCAGGCAGCGCAGGAAGGTGGACTTGCCGCAGCCCGAGGGGCCGATGAAGGCGGTCACCGTCTTGTCGAGGATGTCCACGTCGACATCCTTCAGGGCGTGGTTCTGGCCGTAGTGGACCTGCACCTTGCGGGCGGTCATGCGGGCGGTGCGGTTGTCCAAGTCTCTCTCCGTCAGTCGCAGGTCGTTCATCGCCGCCATCCCCGTTACCAGCGCCGTTCGAACCGGCGGCGCAGAAGGATCGCGGCGCCGTTCATCAGCATCAGGAACACCAGGAGCACGATGATCGCACCCGAAGCCCGTTCGACAAAGGCCGGATCGGCACGCTGTGTCCAGTTGTAGATCTGCACCGGCAGCGCGGTCGCCGGATCGGCGAGGCCAGCGGGCGGCAGGCCGGGATAGTCGCGCACGAAGGCGACCATCCCGATCAGGAGAAGCGGCGCGGTCTCGCCGAGCGCCTGGGCAAGCCCGATGATCATCCCCGTCAGGATGCCGGGCGCGGCAAGCGGCAGCACATGGTGAAGGACCGTCTGCATCCGCGAGGCCCCGATCCCGAGCGCCGCATCCCGGATCGAGGGCGGCACCGCCTTCAGGGCGGCGCGGGCCGGGATGATGATCCTGGGCAGGGTCATCAGCGTCAGGACCAGCCCGCCGACAAGCGGCGCCGAGCGCGGCAGGTGCGCGAAATTGATGAAGGCGGCAAGGCCGAGGATGCCGAAGACGATCGACGGGACGGCGGCCAGGTTCGAGATGTTCACCTCGATCAGGTCGGTGAAGCGGTTCCTGGGCGCGAACTCCTCGAGATAGACCGCAGCCGCGACCCCGATCGGCAGGGACAGGGCCAGGACCACGATCATCATGTAGGCCGAGCCGATGATCGCCACCCCGAGCCCCGCCGCCTCGGGCCGCTTTTCCGAAGCATCCGGCGCGGTCAGGAAGGCGGGATTGAGGCGCAGGCCGATCATGCCCGCGCCCTTCATCGCGCTGACCAGCGTGAGTTGCGCCGGCTTGATCTTGCTGTCCTTGGCCGCGCTTTCCTCGGTCACCCGGCCCTTGAGGAATCCGTCCACCCGCCCCGAGGCCAGAAGGTCGGCGTCGATCGTCCGGCCGATCAGGCCCGGATCGGCCAGGACCATGTTGCGCAGGCGGGCGCCGGCGTCCTCGGACAGAAGCGCCGCGATGTCCTTGGGCTTCAGCCCGTCGGTGGCGATCCCCTTCGCCGCCAGCGCGGCCTGCAGGTTTCGCGCGATCAGCTTGCCATAGGCGGTGGCCGACACCTGCCTGAGGCCCGAGGGATCGCGGGTTCCGGCCTTGTCGAGCGTGGCCGCGTCCAGCGTCACCGGAATGGTGATGTAGCTCTGGCGGAAGGCCGACAGCCCGTTCGACAGGATCGACCCCATGAGGACGGCGAGCATCAGGATCGCGGCCGAGACCGCCGCCAGTCCGTAAAGGCGAAAGCGCGCCTCGGCCCGGTTGCGCGCCTGGGTGCGCGCATCGGGAACCAGCAGGGACGAGGCGGGGGCGGCAGGGGTCATTCGTATTGCTCGCGGTATTTGCGCACGATGATCAGCGCAAGGATGTTCAGCCCCAGCGTCAGCGCGAAGAGCGTCAGGCCAAGCGCGAAGGCCACCAGGGTCTCAGGCGCGGAAAAGTCAGTGTCGCCAGTCAGTTGGCTGACGATCTTCACGGTCACGGTTGTCATCGCCTCGAACGGGTTGAGGCTGAGCTTCGCCGCAGCCCCCGCGCCGAGGACGACGATCATCGTCTCGCCGATGGCGCGCGAGGCGGCCAGAAGGACGGCGCCGACGATGCCCGGCAGGGCCGCGGGCAGGACGACCTGGCGGATGGTCTCGGACTTGGTCGCGCCAAGGCCGAGCGAGCCGTCGCGCAGGGATTGCGGCACGGCGTTGATGATGTCGTCCGACAGCGACGAGACGAAGGGGATGGTCATCACCCCCATCACCAGCCCCGCCGTCGCCACCGAGGCCCCGCTGGTCCCGAGGCCGAGGGGCGAGGCGATCCAGTCGCGCAAGAGCGGCCCCACGGTGATCAGCGCGAAGAGGCCGTAGACGATGGTCGGGATCCCCGCCAGCATCTCGATCGCCGGCTTGGCGAAGGTGCGGAAGCGGGGCGAGGCATATTCCGACATGTAGACCGCCGCGAACAGGCCCACCGGCACCGCCACCGCCAGCGCGATCGCCGAGACATAGATCGTGCCCCACAGAAGCGGCAGGAACCCGAGATCGGAATCGCCGCGGAAATCGGGCCGCCAGACGGTGCCGAAGAAGAATTTCGCCGCCGGATACTGGCGGAAGAAGCCCGCCGTCTCGAACAGGAGCGACAGGACGATGCCGACGGTCGTGGCGATGGCGATGACCGAGCAGAGGATCAGGAAGCCCTTCGCCGCGGCCTCGACCTCGTTGCGGGCGCGGCTTTCGGGGCGCATGGTCAGCCACAGGCTGGCTGCCGCCGCCAGCCCGATCGCCGGGATCGCCAGCATCGCCGCCGGGCCGGGCGCGGCGGCGGGCCGGGCCAGCAGCCAGCCGGCCAGCGCCACCGCCGAGGGAAGCGCGAAGGCCAGCATCAGGTTCAGCCCGTGATGGGCCGGCAGGCTGTGCAGCCGCCGCGCATCCCCGCCCGCGACCATCAGCGCCCGCGCCCGTCCGGCCAGGAACGAACCGAGTGCGAGGATCACAAGCAGGAGGAGAAGAAGGGGCAGGGTCATGCGTGGCGTCCGGGTTGGAAAGGCCCGGCGCGGAACGGTCGCCGCGCCGGGCCGGTCAGGTCATTTCAGGGTGGTCTCGTTCTCGACCACCGCCTGCTGGTCGGCCAGCTTCGGGTCGGGGACCAGACCATAGTCGGCCATCTTGCCCTCGGGTCCGGCCATGTCGTCCGAGACGAAGAAGGCCGCGAACTCCTTCAGGCCCGGCACCTGGCCGATATGGGCCTTCTTGACATAGATGAAGAGCGGGCGCGACACCGGGTAGCTGCCGTCGGCGATGGTCTCGACCGAAGGCGTCACGCCCGAGACCGTCGCCACCTTCAGCTTGTCGGTGTTGTTCTCGTAGAAGGACAGGCCGAAGACGCCGATGGCCTTCGGTTCGGACGCGATGCGGGCCAGGGTCTCGGTATAGTCGCCGTCGATGTCCACCGCCTTGCCGTCGGTGCGCAGCGCGGTGCAGGCCTTCCTGACCGCATCCTTGTCGCCGCCCGTCAGCCCCTTGATCGCCTCTTCGGCGCCGCTGTCCTTGCAACCGGCTTCCAGAACCTTGGCCTCGAACACTTCGCGGGTGCCGTGCTTGGTTCCCGGCACGAAGGCGATGATGTCCTGGGCGGGCAGCGCCGGGTTCACGTCGGACCATCTGGCTGCGGGGTTGGCGGTCAGCTTGCCGTCCACGACCACCTCGGCGGCCAGCGCCCTGTAAAGGTCGGCGGGCGTCAGGGCGAAGTCGGCGCCCTTGCTGTCGCTGGCAAAGACGATCCCGTCATAACCGATCCGCACCTCGATGATGTCCGCGACGCCGGCGGCGGTGCAGGCGGCGCGCTCCTCGTCCTTGATCCGGCGCGAGGCGGTGGCGATGTCGATCGTGTCGGGGCCGGCGCCCTCGCAGAATTTCTTCAGGCCCGACCCGGTTCCGCCGCCCTCGACCACCGGGGCCTTGAACTCGCCGTTGTCGCCGAAGGATTCGGCGGCGATGGTGGCGAAGGGCAGCACCGTCGAGGAACCGGCGACATGGATCTGGTCGCCCGCCGATGCGGCCGAGGCGGCGGTGGCCAGCGCCAGGGCGGAAACGGCAAGTCGGGGGAAGTTCATTGGCATCTCCTGCGCAGTTCTGACCGCCCCGTCGGCGGCCTTGCCCTGCGCTCTACCGGCCGGGCGTCATGCTTTTATGACAGGTCTGTAACCGTTTGTTGACACGGCGGCGGATCGGGGGCGAAGGATCGGGGGCGGCGGGGATCAGGCCGCCGGCAGGATCACCGTGAAGCGGCAGCCCCTGCCCGGCTCGCTCTCGATCTTCAGCCGCCCGCGGTGGCGGTTGACGATGTGCTTGACGATGGCAAGGCCGAGGCCGGTCCCGCCCTTCTCGCGCGAGCGGTGGCTGTCGACGCGGTAGAAGCGTTCGGTCAGGCGCGGCAGGTGCAAGGGGTCGATCCCCTCGCCGAAATCCTCGACGGTGACGGCGAGGGCGCGGGCGCGCAGCTTCGGCTCGCGCGGGATTTCCTCGATGCGGAAGAGGACACGCCCCCCCGCCGCGCCATACTTGATCGCGTTTTCGGCAAGGTTGAGGAATACCTGGGTCAGCTGGTCCGCATCACCCACCACCAGCGAGGGGGCCCCACCCGGGGCAAGGCTCATCTCGACCCCCGCCGCACCGGCGCGGTCGCGCTCGGTCAGCAGGACCGAGCGCAGGACCGGCAGCAGATCGACGGTCTGCGAAGGGCGGCGGTGCTCCTCGGCCTCGACCCGGCTGAGCGACAGAAGGTCGTTGACCAGCCGGATCATGCGGCCCGCCTCGCGCTCCATGATCGTCAGGAACCGCTCGCGCGCCTCGGGATCGTTGCGCGCCGCGCCGCGCAGCGTCTCGATGAAGCCCACCAGCGCGGTCAGGGGGGTGCGCAGTTCGTGGCTGACGTTGGCGACGAAATCGCGCCGGATCGCGTCGGCCTGGTCCAGCTCTGTGCGGTCGATGAAATAGACCAGCCGCAGCGGGCCGCTGCCCTGGCGGGTGATATGGACGTCGTAAAGGCCCTTGGCCCCCGGCGCCGCCAGTTGCAGCCGCGCCAGCCCCCGCCCCGCCGGGCCGAGGGCAAGGCCGAGGGCGTCGTGGAAATCGGGATGGCGGATCACGTCGCTGGCCGGGCGCCCGGCGAGGCCCGCCCCGAACATCTGCGCGGCGGCGGCATTGGCCAGAAGGATGCGGTCGTCCTCGCCCACGCAGAGGCCCGCGGCGGGGATCGCGTCCAGCAGGTTCTCGGTCAGGGGGACATGCATGGCCCGATCCTTTTTCGTTGCGGGTGCGGCCGGGCGGGACAGCGGCGGATTCGTGAAATAGACTGTTTCATTGCATTTTGCGATTGCGCGGCCGCTGGCGCGAAACTAACCGGGGCAGGCCGGGCACCGGCCCGGCAACCCGCAACCGCACAGACCCGAGACAGCCTGCTTGACCGACCATACCGACCTGCTGCCCCCAGTCCCTGCGGTGGACGAAGCCGCCGGCACGGCCCGCCGCGTCCTGATCCTCGGTCCCGCCGATCTGGAGGCGGCGCATGGCGACGGAGCGCAGGCGGCGCGGATCGCCGATCTGGGCGGCCTGACCGCGGCGGCGATGGCCGCGATCCGCCCCGACATGGTGGTTGCCCCGCTGCTCGACCCCGGGTTCGACATTCTCGATGTCCTCGGCCGGCTCGACCATTTCGGCTTTCGCGGCCGGCTCTGCGCGGTCTCGCCGCCGCTGCCCGATCCGGCCGCCGTCACCTCCGAGGTCCGCGGCCAGTGCCGGGGGATCGACTTCTCGCTCATCACCCGGCCCGGCGCCCTGCCCGGCCAGCCCCTCGCGGTCAGCGGCTGACCGCATGGGCCGCCGCCACGCCGCGCGAGAAGTCGCGGCGCAGAAGCCCGATGTCCTCGACGCCCACCGAGATGCGGAAGAAGCCCTCGGTGATCCCCTGGGCCAGCCGGTCGGCCTCGGGGACGTTGCGGTGCGAGGACGAGGCGGGGTGCGAGAGCGTGGTGCCGATGTCGCCCAGAGTCGGCGCGAAGGCGATGCCGGGCATGGCGCGGGTCAGGGCATTGGCGGCGGCGCGGCCGCCCTCCAGCTCGAAGGACAGCATGTGGCCGCCGCGCCGGCCCAGAAGCGCCAGCGCCCGGTTGTGGTCGGGGTGCGACGGATGGGTCGGGTAGACCACGCGGCGGATGCCGGGCAGCGAGGCCAGGTGATCGGCCAGCGCCCGGGCGTTTTCCTCGGACCGGTCATAGCGCAGGTGGAAGGAATAGAGACCCCGCTCGGCCTGCCAGCAGTCGAAGGGGCTGCCGGTCATCCCGGTGGTGACGGCGAATTCGCGGATCGCGGCGCGGTCGGCCGGATCGCGGGCGGCGACATAGCCAAGGGTCACGTCGGCATGGCCGGCCAGCATCTTCGTCACCGAATGGATGACGATGTCGGCCCCCTCGTCAAAGGGCCGGAAGCCGCGCGGGGTGGTGAAGGTGTTGTCGACCGCGACCTTGACCCCCCGCGCGCGCGCCGCGGCGATGATCCCCGGCGCGTCGGCGACCCGCAGCGTCGGGTTCGAGACGATCTCGATCAGGATGAGCTTCGTCTCGGGGCGGATCGCGGCGGCGAAGGAGGCCGCGTCGGTGGGATCGGCCAGCGTCGCGCTGGCGCCGAAGCGCGGCAGGTCGTGGGTGAGAAGCTTGAGCGAGCGGCCGTAGAGCTGCGCCCCGGCCACGACGTGATCGCCCTTGCGCACGAGGCCAAGCACGGTGGCCGAGACCGCCGCCATCCCCGAGCCGACGATGATCCCGCCGCCGCCCGCCGAGGGCGCCCCCTCGAGCGCGTCGATCTTGCGCGCCAGCACGTCGGCATTGGGATGCCCCTCGCGGGCGTAGGTATACCCCTCGACCTTGCCGCCATACTGGGCGTCCAGCTCGTCGGGATCGGCCGAGGCATAGACCACCGAAGTCTGCAACGGGGTGCCGACCGAACGGCTGACCGAGGCGGGCCAGGCGGTGCGCCGCACCAGCGTTTCGGGAATCGGATCGTCGGTCATGTCCTGTCCTTTCACCTGAATTGATCGCCCTGCCCCGCCGGTCGCCGCCCCTATCGCCCGAGCGCCCCCGCCATCACGCAGAGGATCTCGAACATCAGCGAGGCGCCGAGCCATGCGGTGTTGCCCGAGGGATCGAAGGGCGGCGAGACCTCGACAAGGTCGGCGCCGACGATGTTCAGCCCCTGGCATTCGCGCACCACCTGCATCGCCTGATAGGCGTTGGGTCCGCCCCATTCCGGGGTGCCGGTGCCGGGCGCGACCGAAGGGTCGACGAAGTCGATGTCAT
This sequence comes from Pseudomonadota bacterium, assembly GCA_018240425.1. Classification (GTDB taxonomy): domain Bacteria; phylum Pseudomonadota; class Alphaproteobacteria; order Rhodobacterales; family Rhodobacteraceae; genus TMP-24. Next base: position 40,042 of record JAFEFU010000059.1, read on the forward strand.
ACGAGAGGTAGGCCGGCGCCTGGCCTACGATCTCGCGCGCCTCGGCCATCACGTCGGGGATGCCGCGCGCGAAGAATTCCTCGATGCGGATGATGCGGATGCCGTTGGCCTTGGCAAAGTCGATGTCGATCGTGTCGTAGGTCGTGCCGCGGATGCCGATCTGGACCATGCGCTTGGGATCCAGAAGCCCTTCCTCGACCGCGCTGCGGAACGGGTTGCCGTGGGTCAGGGTCTTGCTGCCGAAATAGGCGGGGTAAAGGTCGGTGTGGCTGTCGAAATGCATCAGGCCCAGGGGCTTGTCGCGGGCGATGCCGCGCAGGACCGGAAGCGTGCACAGATGGTCGCCCCCCGCCGACAGGGGCCTGATCCCCTGCGCCTTCAGCCGCGCGAAGAAGCTTTCGAAACGCTCCAGCGTCTCCGGCCCGTCGACCGGGTTCGGCCCCACGTCGCCGAGATCGGCGCAGCGCACCGCCTCGAACGGGCGCATCCCCGTCACCGGATGCTGGGCGCGGATCATGGTCGAGGCGTCGCGCAGGCCCCGCGGGCCGTGGCGCGGTCCCGGCCGGTTCGACACCGCCCCGTCGAAGGGCAGGCCGACAAGGCCGATCTGCACCTCGCCATGGCGCGGATGGTCGGGCGTCAGGGCCGGCAGGCGCATGAAGGTCGCGATCCCGGCAAAGCGCGGCAATTCCATGCCCGAGACCGGAATGAAGAATCTGTCCGTCATCGTCATCCCCTTTTCCGGGGAAGCTTACCGGCCCGCGCGGGAAGGTAAAGGCTCAGGCGTCCAGTTCCGCATCCCAGTAGAGGAAGTCCATCCAGCTGTCGTGCAGGTAGTTGGGCGGAAAGCGGCGGCCGACGTTCTGCATCTCTTCGGGGGTCGGGCGGCGCGGCGGGCGGCGCAGGTGCAAGCCCGACTGCTTGAGGTTCTTGTTGCCCTTCCTGAGGTTGCAGGGCGAACAGGCGGCGACGACGTTCTCCCAACTCGTCACCCCCCCGCGCGAGCGGGGGAGGACATGGTCGAAGGTGAGATCCCCCTTCGACCCGCAGTACTGGCAGCAGAATTCGTCCCTCAGAAAAAGATTGAAGCGCGTGAATGCCACGCGCTTCTGGGGTTTGACGTAATCCTTCAGCACCACGACCGAGGGTATTCGGAGGGCGCTGCGCTGGCTTCTGACCACCTCCTCGTATTCGGCGAGGATCGTCACCCTGTCCAGGAACACCGCCTTTATCGCCTCCTGCCAGGGCCAGAGCGACAGGGGAAAATAGGACAGGGGCCGGAAGTCCGCGTTCAGGACCAGCGCCGGGAAATGCTTCAGCGCCGAGGGTTCCCTGACGAAACTGGCCCTGAAGTCGCTGCTGTCCGTATGGTCGAGCATCAATCATCCTCACTCGCGGGCCGCAGGGGCCCCGGAGCGGGAGCACCGCTCCACTTGCTGTGGATAACTATATCTGGCGTTTTGCCGGTGGCAAGCCCCGCTATATGCGAATCCATGCACGGAAATGTGACAGGGTGCAGGCCTTGCGTGGCGGGATTGCGGGAAAACGCGGAAAACCCGCCGGTGATGCGGGCAGAGGATCGGGACGGGCGGACGGATCGCTGCGGGTCAGCGGCGCTCCCGGCGGCGCGCGGCGACCGGGACCGGCGCGGCAACGCGCCGGCTGGCCAGCACAAGGCCGGCAACGATCGACAGAACAGCGGCGCAGAAGATGGTCATTCAGGCGATTCCCTTGTCGTCTGCCCGAAAGACTAGCCTTATTGGGACCGGGCGCAAGGGCCGAATGGTCCTCATGGGCGCCCTCAGGCCGAAAGGCGCTGGCGCAGGAAGGTCAGCGCCACCGACAGGCCGTCGGGCGCGATGCCGTGGCCGGTGCCGCGCATGACATGGCCGAAGGTCTCGAACCCGGCCGCCGTCAGGGCCTCGCCGGCGGCGCCCATCTCGGCGAAGGGGACCATCGGATCGGCGTCGCCGTGAATGAGAAGGACCGGCGGGCGGCTCAGCGTCTCGGCCGCCAGCCGCTCGGGGCCGATCAGCCGGCCCGAGAAGGCGACGATCCCCGCGACCGGCACGGCGCGGCGCGGCGCGACATGGAGCGCCATCATCGAGCCTTGCGAAAACCCGACCAGCGCCAGCCGGTCCGGGGCCAGCCCCTCGCCGGCGAGGCGCGCGTCGAGGAAGGCGTTCAGGTCGTCCGCCGAGGCCATGAGGCCCGCGCTCGCCGCCGCCTCGCTCGACCCGTCGAGGCGGGGGATCGGGAACCACTGGCGGCCGAAGGGATTGCCGGCGCAGGGTTCCGGCGCGTCGGGCGCCAGAAAGACCGTGTCGGGCAGGTGTTCGGCCAGGGGATCGGCCAGCCCGAGAAGGTCGGCCCCGTCGGCGCCATAGCCATGCAGGAACACCACCGCGGACGCGGCCTTGCCCGAGCGCGCGGCCCTGCGTCCAAAGTCCAGTTCACGCATCCTCATACCCCTTCGCGGCCCTTGCGCAGCCGGTAGTAAGCCCAGAGCGTCCGCGCCGCAACCGCGCGCCAGGGCGACCAGTCCGCCGCCATCGCGCCAAGCGCGCGGTCCCCCGGCCTCGACGGCAGGTCGAACAGCATCCGCGCCGCCTCCTGCAGGGCCAGGTCGCCGGCCGCGAACACGTCGGCGCGCCCGAGCGAGAACATCGCGTAGATCTCGGCGGTCCAGCGCCCGATGCCCGGCACCGTCACCAGGGTGGCGATCACCGCCTCGTCGGGCGCCCGCGCGAGCGCCGCGAAATCGAGGTCGGCGCGGGCAAGGGCCTGGGCATAGCGGATCTTCTGGCGCGAGAGGCCGCAGGCGCGCAGCGCCTCCTCCCCGGCCACGGCGACCCGCGCCGCATCGGTCAGCCCCGCCGCCTCCAGCCTCCGCCAGATCGCGTCGGCCGAGGCCACCGACACCTGCTGGGCCATGATCGTGTCGAGAAGTGCCCCAAAGCCGCCGGCATTGCGGCGCAGGGGCAAGGGTCCGCATTCGGCCAGCGCAAGGGCAAAGCGCGGCTCGCGCAGGGCAAGCCAGGCCGCCCCTTCCGCCAGATCCTCCGGCCCCTCGATGATCCGCCCGGCCATGTGCCCGCGCCCTCTGTCCGCACCCCTGCCTGCCGGTCTAGCCGCCCCGGCGCGCGCCGAACAGTCCCTGCGGCGGCGGCCCATTGTCGCCTGCGTTTCCGCTAACAGAAGATGTTTTCGCTAACATACTGATAATATGTCATTTTCCTGTTCCGCTCGCCCGGCTATTTGTGTAGGAACGAAGGAACGCCCGCAATGAGCACCCCCGCGCCCGATCCGGCGCGCACCGCAAGCAGGAGCAGAACATGACCGTCACCGTCGGCATCAACGGGTTTGGCCGGATCGGCCGCTGCACGCTGGCCCACATCGCCGAGGCCGCGCGCAACGACGTTCAGGTGGTGCGGATCAACGCGACCGGGCCGATCGAGACCAACGCCCACCTGCTGAAATACGACTCGGTCCACGGCCGCTTTCCCGGCGTGGTCAAGGTCGCGGGCGGCACGCTCGACCTCGGGCGCGGACCGATCGAGGTCATGTCGACCTACAACCCCGAGGAGCTGGACTGGGAGGGCGTCGATGTCGTCCTCGAATGCACCGGCCAGTTCAACGACCGCGACAAGGCCGCCGTCCACCTGACCCGCGGCGCCAAGCGGGTGCTGGTCTCGGCCCCGGCCAAGCGCGCCGACAAGACCGTGGTCTACGGCGTGAACCACCGCCAGCTGACCGCCGAGCACCTCGTCGTCTCGAACGGCTCGTGCACCACCAACTGCCTCGCGCCGCTGGCCAAGGTGCTGAACGACGCGATCGGGATCGAGTCGGGGATCATGACCACCATCCACAGCTACACCGGCGACCAGCCGACGCTCGACCGCCGCCACAAGGATCTCTACCGCGCCCGCGCCGCGGCGATGGCGATGATCCCGACCTCGACCGGCGCGGCCAAGGCGCTTGGCGAGGTGCTGCCGGAACTGGCGGGCAAGCTCGACGGCACCGCGATCCGGGTGCCGACCCCCAATGTCTCGGCGGTGGACCTGACCTTCCAGGCCGGCAAGGACGTGACCGTCGCCGACGTGAACGAGATCGTGCGCGAGGCGGCGGCCGGCTACATGGGCATGGTGCTTGCCTATGACCCCGAGCCGAAGGTCTCGATCGACTTCAACCACACGCCCCATTCCTCGATCTTCGCGCCCGACCAGACCAAGGTGGTCGGCATGCGCACCGTCAGGGTGCTGGCCTGGTATGACAACGAATGGGGCTTCTCCTGCCGGATGGCCGACGTGGCCGGCGCGATGGGGCGGCTTCTCCAGTAACGGGGACGCATGACCCATCGCATCTTCCTGGGGCTGGCCGGACTGATCCTGCTGGCCCTTGTCATTGATGCCGCCGCCTTTCACGGCGCGGCGCTGCTGTTTCTGGCCCGCAAGTTCGTCGACCTCAGCGACTGGGTCGCTTTCTGGCGCTGACAGGCCTATTGTCGGGTTGACGCTGCCTGCGTTTTTTGATGTTAGCGATAACGCAACAGAGGCGGCGAAATCCGGGAGACTGGCATGACGGTCAAGGTGGCGATCAACGGCTTCGGACGGATCGGGCGCAATGTCCTGCGGGCGATCGTCGAATCGGGGCGCAGGGATATCGAGGTGGTGGCGATCAACGATCTCGGCCCGGTCGAGACCAATGCCCATCTCCTGCGCTTCGACAGCGTGCACGGGCGCTTTCCGGCCGAGGTCAGGACCACCGCGACCACCATCGACGTGGGCCGCGGCCCGATCGAGGTCACGGCGCTGCGCAATCCGGCCGAACTGCCCTGGTCGGGGGTGGACGTGGTGATGGAATGCACCGGCATCTTCACCTCGAAGGAGAAATGCCTGCCGCACCTGGAAAACGGCTCGAAGCGCGTCCTCATCTCGGCCCCGGGCGAAGGCGCGGACAAGACCATCGTCTACGGCGTCAACCACCAGACCCTGACGCGCGACGACCTCGTGGTCTCGAATGCCTCCTGCACGACCAACTGCCTTTCCCCGGTCGCCAAGGTGCTGAACGACGCGATCGGCATCTCGCGCGGCTTCATGACCACCATCCACAGCTACACCGGCGACCAGCCGACGCTCGACACGATGCACAAGGATCTCTACCGCGCCCGCGCCGCCGGGCTCAGCATGATTCCGACCTCGACCGGTGCGGCCAAGGCGGTCGGGCTGGTGCTGCCGGAACTGAAGGGCCGGCTGGACGGGGTGGCGATCCGGGTGCCGACCCCCAATGTCTCGGTCGTCGATCTGGTGTTCGAGGCGGCGCGCGAAACCTCGGTCGCCGAGATCAATGCCGCGATCCGCGATGCGGCCCAGGGCCATCTGCGCGGCATCCTCGGCTTTACCGAGCAGCCCAACGTCTCGTCGGACTTCAACCACGACCCGCATTCCAGCGTCTTCCACATGGACCAGACCAAGGTCATGGACAGCCGGATGTGCCGCATCCTGTCCTGGTATGACAATGAATGGGGATTCTCGAACCGGATGGCGGATACGGCGGTCGAGATGGGCAGGCACCTGTAGCCTGCCCGGACGGCCCTGCCCCAGGTCGGATCGACATTCGGGGCTCGCTTCCGACCTTTTCGGTCCGGGTGGCAGAGGCCATTGCCTCTGCCACAGTGCGGCGGTTTCCCTTGTCCCGCCGATGGCCCCAAAGGCCATCGGCCAGCGCCCGCCCCGCCATCGGCGGGCGCTATGCGCCCACCGGGGCAGGCGCCGGCCTTTGGCAGTTCGTGACATCAGCGGTCCAGCGGCAGCGTTTCCGCGCGGTCGGGGGAAACGCGATGCGTTTCCTGTTCCCGACCGGGCCCATGCCAGTCCGCAATGGAGGGATGTCGATCCGCCCTAACCCAGCCGCGCCTTCAGCGCCCTGTCGACGGCGGGGGTCACGAACTTCGACACGTCGCCGCCCAGCCGGCAGATCTCCTTGACCAGTTTCGAGGCGATCGCCTGGCGGCGGGCATCGGCCATCAGGAAGACGGTCTCGATCGAGGCGTCCATCGCCCGGTTCATGCCGACCATCTGGAATTCGTACTCGAAATCGGCGACCGCGCGCAGGCCGCGGATGATGACCCCGGCCCCCACGTCGCGGGCGCAGTCGATCAGCAGGTTCTCGAACGGGTGCACGACGATCTCGCCGCCGGTGCGGGCAACGATCGCCGCGCATTCCGCCTCGACCATCGCCACCCGCTCTTCCAGCGGGAACAGCGGCCCCTTGTCGCGGTTGATCGCCACCCCGATCACCAGCCGGTCGACCAGCGCCATCGCCCGCTGGATGATGTCGGTATGGCCCAGCGTGATCGGATCGAACGTGCCGGGATACAGGCCGATGCGCATGGGAACCCTCCGCTTAGACCCCGGCACGCAACATTATGTCGCGCCGATTTGCAAGCGCGGAAATCCGGGCCTCAGTTGCCCATGATCATTCCCGACAGCGCCTCTTTCTCCATCGCCAGTTCGGAAATCCGCGCCGCGACCACGTCACCGATCGAGATGATGCCGACCATCTTGCCGCCCTCGATCACCGGCATGTGGCGAAAGCGGCCGTTGGTCATCCGCTCGAGCACCGAATCGGCCTGGTCGTGGGGCGAGCAGCCGATGATGTTGCGGGTCATCAGCGCCTCGACCTTGTCGGCCAGGCAGATGGCGCCGCGCCGGCCGAGGTCGCGCACGATGTCGCGCTCGGACAGGATGCCCAGGGGCTGGACCCCGTCATCCGAGACGATGACCGCGCCGATCCGGCGTTCGGCCAGAAGCCGCGCCGCGTCGGCGACGGTGGTCGAGGGCGCGACCGTGATGATCTGCCCCTGCGCTTTTCCGCGGAGAATCTGGTGGACCTGCATGGGCGAACCTCCTGCCGGATATGACCTTTTCCCCTTCAAGGTCCACCTTCGGGCGCCCTTCTGTCAAGTGAGCGCTTCAAGCCGGGCCACCTCGCGGCGCACACCCTGGGCGAGAGCCTCGGCAAAACGGTTCAGCCGCTCCGAGCGGCGGTCGTCCAGATGGCGGATCAGCCAGAAGGTGCGGGTCAGGGAAAAGGTGTCCTTCAGCACCGTGGTGATCCCCGGCGCCGAGGGAATCGCGAAGTCGTGGACGATCGCCACCCCTGCCCCGGCGCGCAGCCAGTTGAACTGGACCGAGACCGAATTCGAGGCGAGACGGGCATTTTCCAGCCCAAGTTCAGCCAGATAGTCCAGTTCCTTGTCGAAGATCATGTCGGGGATGTAGCCGACCATCCGCCGTCCGGCCAGGTCCGCGCGCGAGCGGATCGGCCCCGTCCGGGCCAGGTAGTCGTGCGAGGTGGCAAGATGCAGATGATAGTCGCTGATCTTCTGCACCGACAGCCGCCCCGCCGTCGGCGCCGAGACCGAGATCGCCATGTCGGCCTCGCGCTTGGACAGGTTGAACACGCGGGGCAGCGCAACAATCTGCACCTCAAGGCCGGGATTGTCGTCGCAGATCGCGGCCAGCACCTGCGGCAGCACATAGTTGGCGCAGCCGTCGGGGGCGCCCACCCGGATCAGGCCGGAAAGCCCCTCGGGTCCGCTCAGCGCCTCGGCGGCGCCGGTGATCGCCGTCTCGGCCCGCTCGGCATGGGCCAGAAGCCGCGTCCCCTCGTCCGACAGCGCATAGCCCTGCGGCCCCTTGGCGAAGAGCCGCGCCCCCGTCGCCTCCTCGAGCCGCGCGATGCGGCGCCCGACGGTGGCCGGGTCGATCTTCAGCCGCCGCCCCGCCGCCGACAGGCTTTCGCCGCGCGCCACCGCAAGGAAGATGCGCAGGTCGTCCCAATCCATGCCGAACCTTTGCGAAAATGCAAAACCTGTTTGGAAACTTGCCTCTGTTTCCGGCAATAACGCAAGGATATTCTCCCGCCAACCAAAGGAGGATTCCATGAAAGAGATCGGCCACTGGATCAACGGCAAGCAGGTCAAGGGCACGTCCGGGCGCTTTGCCGACATCTACAACCCCGCGACCGGCGAATTGCAGGCGCGCGTGGCTCTGGCCACCCCGGCCGAGCTTGACGCGGCGATCCGCGCCGCCGCCAAGGCACAGGAGGCCTGGGCCGCCACCAACCCGCAGCGCCGCGCCCGGGTGATGATGGCCTTCGGCGCGCTCATCAACAAGAACATCGAGAAGCTGGCCGAACTTGTCAGCCTCGAGCACGGCAAGACCCTGCCCGACGCGCGCGGCGACGTGCAGCGCGGCCTCGAGGTGATCGAGGTCTGCATGGGCGCGCCGGCGATGCTGAAGGGCGAATATACCGACAACGCCGGCCCGGGCATCGACCTTTACGCCATGCGCCAGCCCCTGGGCGTGGTCGCGGGCATCACCCCCTTCAACTTCCCGGCGATGATCCCGCTGTGGAAGATGGGACCGGCGCTGGTCTCGGGCAACGCCATGATCCTGAAACCGTCCGAGCGCGTGCCCTCGACCTCGCTGATGCTGGCCGAACTCGCGCAGGAGGCGGGCCTGCCCGACGGCGTCCTTCAGGTGGTGAACGGCGACAAGGAGATCGTGGACGCGATCCTTGACCACCCGACCATCCAGGGCGTGGGCTTCGTCGGCTCGACCCCGATCGCGCAATACATCTATGGCCGTGCCGCGACCAACGGCAAGCGCGCCCAGTGCTTCGGCGGCGCCAAGAACCACATGATCATCATGCCCGACGCCGACCTCGACAAGGCGGCGGACGCGCTGATCGGCGCGGGCTATGGCGCGGCGGGCGAACGCTGCATGGCGATCTCGGTCGCGGTGCCGGTCGGCGACAAGACAGCCGACGCGCTGGTCGAGCGGCTGGTGCCACGCATCGAGAAGCTGAAGGTCGGCCCCTACACCGCCGGAGACGACGTGGACTTCGGCCCGGTCATCACCCCCCAGTCGCGTGACCGCATCAACGGGCTGATCGCCTCGGGTGTCGAGCAGGGGGCGAAGCTCGTCGTCGACGGCCGCGGCATCCGCATCCAGGGCTACGAGAACGGCTTCTTCGTCGGCCCGACGCTCTTCGACAACGTCACCCGCGACATGGACATCTACAAGCAGGAGATCTTCGGCCCGGTCCTCAGCCAGGTGCGCGCCAAGAGCTATGACGAGGCGCTGAACCTGGTGATCGACAACGACTATGGCAACGGCACCGCGATCTACACCGCCGACGGCGACACGGCGCGCGACTTCGCCAGCCGCGTCAACGTCGGCATGGTCGGCATCAACTTCCCGATCCCGGTGCCCCTGTCCTACTATTCCTTCGGCGGCTGGAAGAAGTCGGCCTTCGGCGACCTGAACCAGTATGGCCCCGACGCCTTCCGCTTCTACACCAAGACCAAGACGGTGACGGCGCGCTGGTTCTCGGGGATCAAGGACGGGGTGGCGCTGAACTTCAAGGCGCTGGACTGACGGCGACGGAGCGGCGCGAGGCCATCGCCTCGCGCGCAGCGCGGTCGGCTGCAACCTGCCCCGGCCGTGCGCCCGGCGCACGGCCAGCGCCCGCCCATCGGGCGGCGGGCGCTTTCGCACCCGCCTGGGCGGCCGCTGCCCGTGCCCCAGCGATCGGGATGGCGGGACACCCCTTGGCCTGCGCTGTCGCTCCGGCCAACGAACCGGGCAACGCGCCACTGGCGCGTCGCCTGATCGGTTCGCCGACACGGTTGCTGCGGGCGTCATCGCCTCAGAACCGCCGGTCAGCCCCTTTCGTTCACGCCGCCCGCCGGAAGGCGGCCGGCGTCAGCCCCGCCTCTTTCCTGAACACCCGCGCGAAGGCCGCCTCGGACCCATAGCCCACCCGTTCGGCCACCTCGGCGACGGCCGAGCGGCCGTGGCGCAGCGCGTGGCGGGCGATCTGCATCCGCCACTGGGTCAGGTAGGCCATCGGCGTCATGTCCATCGCCGCGGCGAAGCGCATGGCAAAGCCGGTCCGCGACAGGCCCGCCTCGCGCGCGAGGTCGGCCACCGACCAGGCCCGGCCCGGATCGCGGTGCATCGCCTCAAGCGCCCGCGACAATTGCGGATCGGCCAGCCCGGCCAGCCCGGCCTGCGCCGCGCCCTCGCCGGCCAGGAACACCCTTAGCGCCTGCGCCAGGATGATCTCGGACATCTTCAGGGCGATGAGGTCGCCGCCGAACTGTGCGCCCCCGGCCTCGGTCCCGATCATGCGCAGCGTGTATTCCATCCACTTGCCCGCCGCCTGCCCGTAGTCGGCAAGGTGGATGAAGGGCGGCAACCGGTCGATCAGCGGATGGCGCGCCAGGGGGTCGAAGGCGAAATGGCCGCAGATCAGCTGCGTGTCACGATCGTCGGCATCGCCGCCAAAGACCAGCGCCCCCTCGCCGGTGAAGCCGCTGAGCTCGATCACCCGCTCCAGGGGCAGCACATGGCCCTCGTTCACCGGGTCGCAGAACAGCCGGTGGCTGGCGCCCTTCGGCACGATCAGAAGGTCGCCCTGCTCCAGCGCCACCAGATCCCGCGCCCCCGCCACCCGCACCAGGCACCGGCCGCGGTGGACGAAATGGAACCGCGCGACATTCTCGAAGGCCGGCACCTCCACCCCCCAGGGCGAGGTGAAGGAAGTGCGGAAATAGAGCGACCCGCGCAGGTTCAGCCGCAGAAGGATGTCGGACAGCAGATCCATCTCGCCCTCATCAACAGTTCATCAACTGTCGCACATCCTGAACGATCAGGCAAGTATTGTGAACTTTCCATCATTCATCGTCCATTATTTATGTGTTTCAATCCTTGCCGGGGCACCTGCCCCGCCTGAAAGGAGACCGAAGATGAACCGCACGATCCGCAATGTCCTTCTGGCCGCACTGGTGCTGCCATTCCCGGCGCTGGCCGAAAGCCCGGCCGACCTCAACGACGCGCAGATGGCCGATGTCGCCTATGTCGCCGACAACATCGACATCCGTCAGGCGCACCTGGCGCTGGCGCTGTCGGACAATGCCGATGTCCGCGCCTTTGCCGACACGATGATCGCCGACCACACCGCGGTGAACGAGCAGGCGCTCGCGCTTCTGAAGAAGCTCGGCGTGAAGCCCGAGGACAATTTCCTGTCCCAGCAGCTCCTGAAGGGTGCGGCCGACACGATGACCAAGCTGTCGGCGCTGCGCGGCGCCGACTTCGACCGGGCCTATGCCGCCAACGAGCTGGCCTATCACAAGACGGTCAACGGGGTCGTGGGCGACGATTTCATCCCCCACGCCAAGAATGCCCAGGTGAAGGCCCTGTTCGAGGCGGGTCTGAAGATCTTCAAGGCGCATGAGAAACACGCCGAAAAGATGGTGGCGGAACTGAAATGAGCGCCGCCCCCACCCGGCGCGGCGTCCTGGGCGCCGCGCTCGCCCTGCCGCTGGCCTGGATCGGCGCGCGCGCTGCCCGGGCCGCGGCGGGCACGCTCCACGAGGTCGAGATCAGCGGCATGGCCTTCGTCCCCCCCGAGATCGCGGCGGCCCCCGGCGACCGCGTCCGCTGGACCAACCGTGACCTCGTGCCCCACACCGCCACCGCAACCGACCAGAGCTGGACCAGCCCGCCCCTGAAGAAGGGAGACAGCTACACGCTCGAGGTGACGAAGGGCATGACCGGCACCTACAAGTGCCGCTTCCACCCGTCGATGACCGGCACGATCAAGCTGTCGGGCTGAACCGGCGGCCCCTGCGCGAACGGAACGGGGGCCGGCAATGCCGGCCCCCGCCCATCTTGCTTCCGATTGCGCGATGTCAGGCCATCGCGGTTTCACGCGCGCTGGCCCGCAGCACGTAGTAGACCGCGCCGCCGATGCCCACGCCGAAGAACCAGCCGTAGGTGCCCCACCAGGCGGGAAGGACATTGGTGAAGGTCGGCAGGATCGACGAGAAGATCATCCCCACCGCCAGCGCGACGAAGGCCTTGGAATGCCAGCCGCTGCCGAAGCGGAACTCGCCGTCCTCCTGGTAAAGCGCGTTCACGTCCAGCTTCGTCTGGCGGATCAGATAATAGTCGACCATCATGATCCCGAAGATCGGCCCCATCGTCGAGCCGATGAAGTTCACGAAGTGCGCGGCTCCGGTCTGCCAGGGCGCCCAGGGGTAGAGAACCAGCGCGATCCCCGCCGCGATGTAGCCACCCTTCTTGAAGTCGATGACCCGCGGGAAGACGTTGGCAAAGTCGAAGGCGGGCGAGACGAAGTTGGCGACCACGTTGATCCCCAGCGTCGCCACCGCGAAGGTCAGCGCCGCCAGCGCGGCCAGGAACCAGCTGTCGAACTTGGCCGAGATCTCGTCGGGATGCAGCAGCACCTCGCCGTAGACCGTATAGGCCGCTGTCGTCGTCACCCCGGCGACCAGGCAGAAGGCCAGGAGGTTGACGGGAAGGCCCCACATGTTGCCGCGCTTCAGCGCCGACTCGCTGGTGGCATAGCGCGAGAAGTCGCAGAAGTTCAGGTAGAGCGCGGCGAAATAGGTGATCCAGGTCGCGGCCACCGCGGCCAGCGCCCCGAACGAGCCCGGCGCCCCGCTGACGCCCGCGTCAGCCGTGGCTTTCAGCAGGATGTCCTGCGGAATTTCGGAACCGAACGAGAAGGTGCCCGACTTGACCAGAAGGTAGATGGCCAGAAGCAGCATCATCACCCAGACCGCCGGCCCCGCCCAGTCCTGGAACCTGCGCACCGTCTCCATCCCCTTCTGGATGATGAGAAGCTGCAAGGCCCAGATGATCACATAGCAGATGACCTCAAGCGTCGAATGGCCCAGCATGTGGCTGTTGGTGTGGAAGTCCAGCATCGACTGGTTGCGGATCAGAAGCGCGACGATCGCGCCCGAGGCGGCCGAGGTCTGCGCCCCGTACCAGAAGCAGGCGACCACCGCCCTGACCAGCGCCGGCACGTTGGCGCCGAAGGTCCCGAACGAGGCGCGGGCGAGAACCGGGAACGGCACCCCGGTCCTGACGCCGGCGATGCCCACGAGGCTCATCAGGCAGAAGATCACCAGCGAGCCGATGCCGATGGCGATGACGAAGTTGATGAAGCTGCCGCAGAGCAGGAACAGGCTCGCGGCCAGATAATAGCCCCACAAGCTGTGCACGTCCGATGTCCAGACGTTGAAGATGGAGAAAGCGCCCCACTTCCGCTCGGCGGCTGGCGCCAGATCCTCGTTGTGCAACGAGGGGGATGGATTGGTCAGTTGCATGCTCAGTCCCTTCCTGTGTCCCGGCAGCGCCGCCCTCAGAACGACGCGCCGACATGTTGCAGGACGCAGAACGGTGCATGTTCAACTTGTTCGATTGTTGACCGCCCCCGCGCCCTTCCCCAGCGGGCGGCACCGGCCCCTGTTCCGGTTGCCGCCTCGTGCGGAAGTCTGCGCGCGCCGGGGCGTCACGACAATTCGGCAAAGTCCGATTAGACCTTTCGTGATTTTTTGAAAATATTTCGGGTTTCCCAAGTCAATTCCGGCGCGTGATCCGGTGGAATCGAAAAGGGCGGCCAGCGGCCGCCCGGATCGTTCATGCGTTGCGCCGTCCGGTCAGGCCTTGCGGCGCCGGATCGCCCCCATTGCGCCCAGTCCGGCGAGCAGCGCGAGGCCCGCGGCCGGCAAGGGAACCGGCGCCGGGGCAAGCTGACCGTAGAGGTTGGCATGCGACAGGGATTGCTGGCCGGTGGCGATCTGCCAGGAACCGCTGGTCACACCGTTCGGCAGAAGGAATGCCGCCCAGCTGGGTCCGGTGATCCGGCTGCGCACGGGCCCGCCGCCCTGTCCGCTCTTGAAGGCGAGCACCAGGTTGGTCCAGGCAAAGCCCTTGGGCGCGGCCGGCAGGATGAATGACCACAGGCCCGACAGCCCGCTGACGCCGGTGGCGCTCAGGATGGCGGGGCCGCTGTCCGTCTTGTCGATCAGCTGCACGCCGGTGCCGAAGGCGGCGCCCATCAGCGCAAACAGCGGGTCCGGGTTGGCGCCCTGGTTGTTGCCGCTGATGTTGCCGTTCCCGGTGGCGAAACAGGTCGCGCCGGGGGCCGCCGTCGTGACCTTGAACACCCGGGTGGTGCTGGTCACGGTGCCCGGGCAACTGGCGGTGACGGTGGTGGCCGAAGCCGCCCCGGCGGCAAGCAACGAACTTCCGATAAAGACTGCGGCCAGGACCGGCTTGAATTTGTTCAGCATAGCTCCGCACCCTAAAATTAAACACCTTTCCGCCATCTTCTTGCCATAATCGGCGCGATGCAAGCCCGCCGTGCAACCGGCCAGCAAGTGCGTCGCTTCCACGCAGGTTCGCGCCACAATGCGCCCCGCGCGCGGCTTTGGTTTACAATTGCGCTACAATCGCCGAGCACTCGGAGGAAATCCCGCCCTGAGGGGGCGTCACAAGCGATTCGCGCCCGCGCAAATGTGGCAGGATTAGGGCGTTGCGGAGGACCGCGCGGGGCCTGCCGGTTCCGGCCCGCGTCCCGCGTCCCGCGCCCGGCGAACCTATGGGCTTTTGCCGCCAGAAGGCCTATGACACGGGCAGGAGGTTCCCCATGTCCAGACTGACCTGCCTTGCCCTGTTCCTTTGCCTGGTTTTCGCCCCCGCCGCCGAGGCCAAGTCCGGCCGCTGTCCGCCCGGTCTCGCCAAGAAGGCGGTGCCCTGCGTGCCGCCGGGGCAGGCAAAGAAATACTACCGGACCTGGGAGCGCGGCGACTATCTGGACGACGGCGACTATCGGCCCCTGCTCTATCCGCGCCGCTACGGTCTGCCCCCCCTGCCCGCCGGCCAGCGCTATGTGATCGTCGGCAACCGCATCATGGTGGTCAGCGACGACAACTACCGCATCCTCTCGATCCTGCAGGCGGTTCAGTCCATTCTGAACTGACGCCCGTCGCGCGGCACCGGCGATTGACCGCGCCCGCGCGCTGGTGCAGTCATGGAGCGCGCGCGAGGAGCCGCCATGACCGCCTTCGACCTGACCCGTTTCCTGCCCTACCAGCTCGCCGCCGCCGCCGAGCGGGTCAGCCGCGACTTCGCCGAGACCTACCGGCGCGAATTCGACATCTCGATCCCCGAATGGCGGGTGCTGGCCCATCTGAACCAGTCCGGCGAGGTGTCGGTGCGCGACATCGAAAACCGGGTGGCGATGGACAAGTCCAAGGTCAGCCGTGCCGCCTCGCGGCTGGAGCAGGCGGGCTATGTGGTCAAGCGCGTCAACATGGGCGACCGGCGGCTGGTCGTGCTCAGCCTGACCGGGCGCGGCCGCGACCTGATGGAGCGGATCATTCCCAGGGCCCTGGCCTATCAGGCGGCGCTGATGGAACGGCTCGGACCGGCGGCGCCCTTGATGGCCGGGGCGCTTGCCACCATCATCGAGGGAGAAAAACCGTGACCCCCGTCCTTTACGACTACTGGCGCTCGTCGGCTTCCTACCGGGTGCGGATCGCGCTCGCACACCTTGGGCTTGCCTGGGATGCCGTGTCGGTCAACCTCGCCGACGGCAGCCAGCGCGGCGCCGAGAATCTCGCGCGCAACCCGCAGGGACTGGTTCCGACGCTCGAGATCGACGGTCTGGTGCTGACCCAGTCGCTGGCGATCATCGAATACCTCGCCGAGACGCGGGGCGGCGGCCTCCTGCCCTCCGACGCCCCCGGGCGGGCGCGGGTGCGGGCGCTCTCCTACGCGGTGGCGATGGAGATCCACCCGGTCTGCAACCTGTCGGTCGCCGGCTATGCGGTGAAGGCGGCGGCGGGGACGCTCTCGACCGAGGACTGGATGCGCCACTTCATCCATCGCGGCCTGGCGGCACTGGAAACCATGCTGGCCGGCCGGTCCCCGGGGGGCTTCTGTCACGGCGGCGGGCTGACGATGGCCGATTGCTGCCTGGTCCCGCAGATCTACAACGCCCGCCGCTGGGGCGTGGATCTGGCGGCGATGCCGACCCTGGTGCGCATCGACGCGGCGCTGGCAACACATCCAGCGGTTCAGGCCGCCCACCCCGACCGCTGGGGCAAGGCATAGGGCAAGGTTTAATCCAGGCGAAGCGGCGCGGGCCGGCTCTGGCGTGACCCGGACCGATCAGGGGACGCGCCGGTGGCGCGTCACCCGGTCCGGTTGGCCGAAGCGCGAGCGCAGGCCAAGGGGTGTTCCGCAAGCCCGGCGATCTGGGCACGGCCGGTGCCTGCCCAGGCGGGTGCGAAGCGCCCGCCGCCCGATGGGCGGGCGCTGGCCGTGCGCCGGGCGCACGGCTGGGGCAAGAGGAAGCCGATCGCTCGCTGCGCGAGGCGACGGCCTCGCGCAGCCCCCGACGCGCAACCCCGCTTCGTTTGGCCCGCACGGAAACGGCCGTCCCCGCGCGGTCCGACGAGTCATCCCCTCACTCCGCCGCCACCCGCCGCGCCCTCAGCATCGGCGCAAGATAGCGCCCGGTGTGGCTTTCGGCAGCCTTGGCCACCTGTTCCGGCGTGCCGGTGGCCACGATCCGCCCGCCGCCGTCGCCGCCCTCGGGGCCGATGTCGATGATCCAGTCGGCGGTCTTGATCACATCGAGGTTGTGTTCGATCACCACCACGGTGTTGCCCTGCTCGACCAGCTCGTGCAGCACTTCCAGCAGCTTGCGCACATCCTCGAAATGCAGCCCGGTCGTCGGCTCGTCGAGGATGTAGAGCGTGCGCCCGGTGGAGCGGCGGCTGAGTTCCTTGGACAGCTTCACCCGCTGCGCCTCACCGCCCGAGAGCGTCGTCGCCTGCTGGCCGACCTTGATGTAGCCAAGCCCCACCTGCACCAGCGCATCCATCTTCTCGCGGATCGCGGGGACCGCCTTGAAGAACTCCTGCGCGTCCTCGACCGTCATCTCAAGAACATCGGCTATGCTCTTGCCCTTGAAGTGGATTTCCAGAGTCTCGCGGTTGTAGCGGTGGCCCTTGCAGGTCTCGCAGGTCACATAGACATCGGGCAGGAAATGCATCTCGATCTTGATGAGCCCGTCGCCCTGGCAGGCCTCGCAGCGCCCGCCCTTGACGTTGAAGGAGAACCGCCCCGGCTGGTAGCCGCGTGCCTTGGCCTCGGGCAGGCCCGCGAACCAGTCGCGGATCGGGGTGAAGGCCCCGGTGTAGGTGGCGGGGTTCGAGCGCGGAGTCCGGCCGATCGGCCGCTGGTCGATGTCGATGACCTTGTCGAGATGCTCGAAGCCCCTGATCGTCTCGCAAGGGGCCGGCGTCTCGCGCGCGCCGTTCAGCTTCAGCGCCGCGTTCTTGTAGAGCGTCTCGATGGTCAGCGTCGACTTGCCGCCGCCCGACACGCCGGTCACGCAGACGAACTTGCCAAGGGGGAAGTCCGCCGTCACCTCTTTCAGGTTGTTGCCGGTCGCCTTGACGACGCTCAGCTTCTTGCCGTTGCCATCGCGGCGGGCCTTGGGCACCGCGATCTCGCGCTTGCCCGAGAGATATTGCCCGGTGACCGATCCCGGATCTGCCGCGACTTCGGAAGGCGTGCCGTGGCTGACCACCTGCCCGCCGTGCACCCCGGCGCCGGGGCCGATGTCGAAGACATAGTCGGCCTCGCGGATCGCCTCCTCGTCATGCTCGACCACGAGCACCGTGTTGCCCTGGTCGCGCAGGTTCTTCAGCGTGCCCAGAAGCCGGTCGTTGTCGCGCTGGTGCAGCCCGATCGACGGCTCGTCCAGCACATAAAGGACGCCGGTCAGCCCCGATCCGATCTGGCTGGCAAGGCGGATGCGCTGAGACTCCCCGCCCGACAGCGTGCCGGCATTGCGCGACAGCGTCAGGTAGTCGAGGCCGACGTTGTTCAGGAACCCCAGCCTCTCGCGGATTTCCTTCAGGATCAGGCGGGCGATCTCGTTTTTCTGGTTGGTGAGGCTGGCGGGAACCGTGTCGATCCAGCCATAGGCCTCCTTGATCGACATGCGCACCACCTCGCCGATGTTCAGCCCGGCGATCTTGACCGCCAGCGCCTCGGGCTTCAGGCGGAAGCCGTGGCAGGTGCCGCAGGGGCGGTTGTTCTGGAACCGCTCGAACTCCTCGCGCACCCAGGCGCTGTCGGTCTCCTTGTAGCGCCGCTCCATGTTGGGAATGACGCCCTCGAAGGTGCGGCTGACCTCGTAGACCCGCCCGCCCTCGTCAAAGCGGAACTGGATCTCCTCGTCGCCCGAGCCGTAGAGGAACAGGCTTTGGACCTTCTCCGGCAAATCCTTCCAGGGTTTTTTCGCATCGAACCCGTAGTGCCTGGCCATCGCGTCGATGGTCTGGAGGAAATAGGGGGTCTTGGTCTTGGACCAGGGGGCCAGCGCCCCGTCCTTCAGCTTCAGCGTGACGTCCGGGACCACCAGCCGTTCGTCGAAGAACAGTTCCACCCCCAGCCCGTCGCAGGCCGGGCAGGCGCCGAAGGGCGCGTTGAAGGAAAAAAGGCGCGGTTCGATTTCCGGGATGGTGAAGCCCGAGACCGGGCAGGCGAATTTTTCCGAGAAGGTGATGCGGCGCGGCTCCTCGCCTTCCGGGGGGGCGGTTTCCAGGATGGCGATGCCGTCGGCCAGGTTCAGCGCAGTGCGGAAACTGTCGGCCAGCCGCACCTCCAGCCCCTCGCGCACCACGATCCGGTCGACCACCACGTCGATGTCATGGCGGAACTTCTTGTCGAGCGTCGGCGGTTCCTCGAGTTCGTGGAACTGGCCGTCGACCTTGACGCGCTGGAATCCCTGCTTGCGGTATTCGAGGAATTCCTTGCGGTACTCGCCCTTGCGGTCTCGGACCACGGGGGCGAGCAGGTAGCCGCGCGTCCCCTCGGGCAGGGCCATCACCCCGTCCACCATGTCCTGGACCTGCTGCGCCTCGATCGGCAGGCCGGTCGCGGGGCTGTAGGGCGTGCCGACGCGGGCGAAGAGCAGCCGCAGATAGTCGTAGATCTCGGTCACCGTGCCGACGGTCGACCGGGGGTTCTTCGACGTGGTCTTCTGTTCGATGGAAATGGCCGGGCTGAGACCCGAGATATGATCCACGTCCGGCTTGCCCATCATGTCGAGGAACTGGCGCGCATAGGCCGACAGGCTTTCGACATAGCGGCGCTGCCCCTCGGCATAGATCGTGTCGAAGGCGAGCGACGACTTGCCCGACCCCGACAGGCCGGTGATGACCGTCAGCCTGTCGCGCGGAATGTCGACGTCGATGTTCTTCAGGTTATGCTCGCGCGCGCCGCGCACCTCGATGAACTTCTGCTCGGCCATGACCGCCCCCGCCTGAACGCGGGTTAACAAATAGTGGATGGGCGCGGGTTTTCCAACCGGAAAGTAAGAACGTATACGGAACAAACCCGATCGTGAAAAGGCCGGGGGCGCCCCCGGCCCTTCTGCGGCCTCAGCGGAAGAGGACGAGCGCGCTGGCGCTCCAGGCGACGCGGGTGCTGGCGCCGCGCTCCAGCACCGGGCGGCCCGGCACGTTGCGCATGGAAATGCGCACCGGATCGGCCACCCCGTCCAGCTTCACGTCGTAATAGGTCATGTCGCCATAGTAGACGACTTCCTCGACCTTGCCGGTGGTCTCGCGGTCGGTGGCGGCCTGGCCCTCGTAGAGGATGGTCAGCGTCTCGGGGCGGAACCCGATGGAGGCCTCGCCGCCGCTCACCGCGCCCGGCGCCTGCTTGTCCGAGATATGGCAGCGCCCCAGCCCCAGCACCTCCACCTCGATCTCGCCGTTGGCCTCGCCGTGGATGGCGGCAGGCAGGAAGTTCATGTGGCCGATGAAGTCGGCGACCTTGCGCGACTTCGGCAGCCGGTAGAGCGTCTCGGGATCGTCCAGCTGGGCGATCTCGCCCTCGAACATCACCGCGATCCGGTCGGACATGACCAGCGCCTCCTCCTGGTCGTGGGTGACGAGGATGAAGGTGATGCCGACCTGGCGTTGCAGCTTGATGAGTTCGACCTGCATGTTCTCGCGCAGCTTCTTGTCAAGCGCGGAGAGCGGTTCGTCCAGCAGCAGCACCTTGGGCTTGAGGATCAGCGCCCGGGCCAGCGCGACGCGCTGGCGCTGGCCGCCCGACAGGGCGTGGGCGGCGCGCGCGCCAAAGCCCTTCAGGCCCACCATCTCCAGCGCCTCGGCCACCGCCTTGTCCTTCTCGGCCTGGCTGCGCGGATCGCGACGAAGGCCAAAGCCCACGTTCTGCGCCACGGTCAGGTGCGGAAAGATCGCGTAGGACTGGAACACCATGTTGGTCGGCCGCTTGTTCGCCGGCACGCCCTCCATGTGCTTTGCGTCGATCATGACGACGCCCGAGGTGATGTCCTCGAACCCGGCGATGGTGCGCAGCAGCGTGGTCTTGCCGCAGCCCGACGGCCCGAGGAGCGAGAAGAACTCGCCGGCCTTGATGTCGGCGTTGATGCCGCGCAGGGCATGATAGTCGCCGTAATACTTGTGAACGTCTTTCAGTTCGATCATCGGTCTTTGGGTCACAGGAAGCCTCCGGTATCCTTGCCGCCGGTCTTGGCCACGCCGCGGCGGCGGAAATATTCAGCAATGATGAGCAGGCAGATCGAGACCGCGACCAGACAGGTCGCGACCGCCATGATGACCGGGATCGCCTTGGGGAAGCGCAGCTGCGAGTAGATGTAGACCGGCAGCGTCGGCGTCTGCCCGCCGAGGAAGTTCGCAAGGATGAACTCGTCCATCGAGATGGTGAACGAGATCAGCAGCGCCGAGACGACGCCCGGCAGCACCAGGGGCAGGATGATGAGGCGGAAGGTCGAGAACTTGTTCTCGCCGAGGTCGTAGGCGGCCTCTTCCAGCGACTTGTCGAGGCTCTGGAAGGCGGCCGACAGGATGGCGATGGCGAAGGGCGTGCAGACCAGCGTGTGCCCGAGGATGATGGTGAACAGGCCGAGGATGTCGCCGAACACCTGCAGGAACACCACGAGGATCGCCATCGCCATCACGATTTCCGGCAGGACCAGCGGCATCATGATAAGGCCCATGATCGCGCCCTTGCCCTTGAAGTCGAACCGGGTCGAGGCGCGGGCGGCAAAGATCGCCAGCGTCGTCGACAGAACCGCCGTGGACGAGGCCACGATCAGCGAATTCAGCACCGCGCCCTTCAGTACGCCGTCGTCGGCCATCGCCTTGAACCAGCCGGTGGTGAAGCCCCGCAGCGGAAAGGCGATGATCGTGGCGTCGTTGAAGGCGAACAGCGGCAGGAGGAAGATCGGCGCATAGAGGAACGCCAGGTAGACGATCGCGTAGACAAGCAGGCCGTTTCCGTTCGACTTCATTTCTTCACCTTCAGGAAGCGGCGATTGGCCAGCACGAACAGCCCGGCCACCGAACCGACGATCAGCATCGCCGACACCGCCACCGCCGAACCGAGCGGCATGTTGTCGATGGCCAGCATCTGTTTCTGGATGACGTTGGCGATCAGCGGCAGCTTGCCGCCGCCGATGATGTCGGGCGTCACATAGTCGCCCACCGTCGGGATGAAGACGATCAGCACCGCGCCGACGACGCCGGGCATCGCCAGGGGCAGCGTCACCCGCCAGAAGGTCATCAGCGCGCTTTCGCCCAGGTCCGACCCCGCCTCGAGCAGCGAGCGGTCGATCTTTTCCAGCGACACGAAGATCGGCAGGATGGCGAAGGGCGCATAGGCGTGGGCCAGCGTCACCACGATCGCGCCGATGTTGACGTTGATCCAGGTCAGGGGTTCGCTGATGATGCCCAGAGACAAGAGGCCCGAGTTGACGACGCCGTTGTAGCCGAGGATCACCTTCCACAGGAACACCCGCACCAGATACGAGGTCCAGAACGGGATGGTGATGAGGAACAGCCACAGCGACTTCTTGTTGGGCGCCACGAAGAACGACACGAAATAGGCCACCGGAAAGGCGAGGACCACCGTGGCCAGCGTCACCAGGAAGGACACCCCGAGCGAGCGCAGCATGAGGGCCTGGTAAAGCGGATCCGACCAGGCGCCCTTGTAGCCTTCGGCCACGGCCAGGGTGCCGTCCGTCGTCCGGTAGGAATTGCAGTCACCCACATAGTTGCAGAGCTGGAACTGATGGATGACCTGGTGCACCCCCGTCCCGTCGCCCATGAAGGAAAGATAGATCACCGTGGCCAGAGGCGCCGCCAGCAAGAGCAGCGCATAAAGTGCCGTCGGGCTGATCAGCGCATAGCCATTGAATGCTGGCGAACGTGTCAAACGCCCCCAACGCGAGTTCAGATTCATATCCCCACCCTTGATCGGCTCCGGCCGTTGTCCGGCTTTTTCGGGAACCTTGATTGCACATGGCACATCTTCTGGAAAGGCTCATAGCACAGGTCCGGGCGGCTGGCAAAAAAATTTGATCATTTTTTCCGCCCCTCGGCAACTGCCGCGAACCAAGCCGCGGCTGAATGCCGGAAGGGGGTGCAACACATGGATTTCGCTGGGGTTACGCCCTGCGCGATGGCGCCGTGCACCAGGTCCGGGCGCGGGGCACCGCCGCTTTGCCCCTGCCGTTCGGGCAGTGCGATCAGACCGTGATTTCCTCGCGCGGCGAATCCAGAAGGCCGGAGAGCGCGGTCAGCGCCGCCACGAATTCCTCCTCCGCTATGCCTCCGGCAAGGGCGATGCGCACCGCGTTCGGGGCGCGGCCGTCGACCAGCGCATATTCGTCGGCCGAACGGATCAGCACCCCCGCCGCCTCGGCCTGGCGCACGAAGGTCGAGGCCCGCCAGCCGCGCGGCATCGGCAGCCAGACGAAGCTCAGCCCGCGCTGCCAGCGGATCGCGTGGCGGCCAAGGATGTTCAGCGCCAGCTCCAGCCGGCGGTTGATGACCTCCTGCGCCAGGTCGCGCAGCCGCGAGGCCTCGCCCGAGCGGAAGAGCGCATAGGCGATGTCGGTCACCGGATGGGGCAGGCCGAAGTAATTGTGCTGGGCCGCCAGCCGCGCCGCCTCGCCCAGTCCCGGCGGGCAGATGATCGCGCCGAAGCGCAGCCCGGCCGAGATGCTTTTCGACAGGCTGGTGATGTGCCAGGTCCGTTCCGGCGCCAGCGAGCGCAGCGAGGGTTCGCCGGCCCTGCCGACCGAATAGCAGTTGTCCTCGAAGATCTGCAGGTCGTGGGCGCGCGCCACCCGGATCAGGTCGATCCGCCGCTCGCGCCCCATCATCGCCGCGGTCGGGTTCTGCGCCTCGGGTGTCACGCAGACGATGCGCCCGCCTTGGCGCCGGCAGGCGGCATCCAGCGCCTCGGGCACGATCCCCTGGTCGTCGAGCGTCACCGGCACCACCTCGGCCCGGTTGATCCGCGCCGCGCGGCGAAAGCCGGCATAGGCCAGTTCCTCGCAATAGACCTGCGGGCGCTCGCCGCGCAGGCAGCATTGCAGCGCGATGCAGAGCGCGTTCTGCCCGCCAAGGGTCAGCACCATGTCGTCGGCATCGAACGGCCCGAGCGCCTGGTCGGCCAGCCAGTCGGCATAGGCCTGCCGCAGCGGCCGGTCGCGCGCCAGCGTCGGATAGTCAAGGTGCTCGGCCCCGATCCGCCCCGCCACCTGCACGAGGATGGCGGCAAGCGTCGCGGACTGCCCGACATCGGGCAGCTGCGGCGAGCGCAGGTCGGTAACGGTCACGTTCCGCGCACTGGCGGGCAGGCCCTCCTCGAAGATCGGCTGGCTGGGCCCGAGGCGCGGATGGCGCGCCGCGACGAAGGTGCCGCGCCCGACCGTCGCCTCGAGAAGCCCTTCCTGCGTCACGATCTGGTAGGCGCGGGCCACGGTGCCCGGCGTGACCGACAGCTGCCAGGCCAGTTCCCTGACCGGCGGCAGGCGCGCGCCTTCGGCCAGGTCGCCCCTGCGCACGGCGTCGCGCAGGGCATGGGACAGGGCCAGATACTTCGGCCCGTCGAATTGTGTCAGGTCAGGCCGCCAGATTGTCGTCATCGCCCTGCAAGATTGTTGCGTTCATTGTCACGGATACAATGTTCCTCTGGCGTTCATTTTTAGCACATTGTATTAATTGATTGCAAGACAATTCCACTTGTGCCGATACAATAGGTGACGCATGGCCAGCCACAGCACTCCTCCCACCTCCGCAGCGCGCTTCGGTGTCCGCCGCCGGGGCGGCGTCTCGCTGTTTGCGTTTCTCGCCACATGGACGGCACGCAGCCGCGCCCGCCGCGACCTCGCGCGGCTGGACGACCACATGCTTGCCGACATCGGCCTTGACCGCGCCGCCGCGGCCAGTGAAGCCACCCGGCGCTTCTGGCAGGATTGACCCATCGGGCTTCGCTACCCCAGAGCGATAGCCTTCCTCTCGGCCGGGCCCTGCGCCCGGCCACTTTTTTTTGCCGCCACCGAACCGGCGGCTGGCCCCGAAGATTGGCCCCGAAGATTGGCCCCGAAGATTGGCCCCGCCTACTCGGCCGCCCGCGCCGCCGGGTTGTTCGGATGCGTGGTCCAGTTGGCATAGGTGCCGACCTTGCGCCCGGTCCGCTTGTCCACCTCGCCCAGGGGCAGTTCGCGCATGGTGATGCAGTTGGTGACCGGGCAGACGTCGATACAAAGATTGCAAGCCACGCATTCCTCTTCCTTGACGGTAAAGGTGCGGTCGTTGCTCATGGCGATCGCCTGGTGGCTTGTATCCTCACAAGCCGCGTAGCAGCGGCCGCACTTGATGCAGGCATCCTGATCGATCACCGCCTTGGTGACGTAGTTCAGGTTCAGGTACTGCCAGTCGGTCACGTTCGGCACCGCGCGCCCGACCAGATCGGCGGTCGAGGACAGGCCCTTTTCGTCCATGAATTGCGACAGGCCCGAGATCATTTCCTGCACGACCTTGAACCCATAGGTCATCGCCGCCGTGCAGACCTGGACGTTGCCCGCGCCAAGCGCCATGAACTCGGCCGCGTCGCGCCAGGTGGTGACGCCGCCGATGCCCGAGATCGGCAGGCCGCGCGTCGCCTCGGACCGGGCGATGTCGGCCACCATGTGCAGCGCGATGGGTTTGACCGCCGGCCCGCAATAGCCGCCGTGGCTGCCCTTGCCGTCGATCGTCGGTTCGGGCGCGAACGTGTCGAGGTTGACCGAGGTGATCGAGTTGATGGTGTTGATGAGGCTGACCGCGTCGGCGCCGCCGCGCTTGGCGGCCTCGGCCGGCTTCCTCACATCGGTGATGTTCGGCGTGAGCTTCACGATGCAGGGCATGCGGCTGTATTTCTTCACCCACCGCGTCACCATCTCGATATATTCCGGCACCTGCCCCACCGCCGAGCCCATGCCGCGCTCGGCCATCCCGTGCGGACAGCCGAAGTTCAGCTCGACCCCGTCGGCCTCGGTGTCCTCGAGCCGCTTCAGGATATCCTTCCAGCTTTCCTCGTCGCAGGGCACCATCAGGCTGATGACCAGCGCCCGGTCCTTCCAGGCGCGCTTGACCCGCTTGATCTCCTGGAGGTTGATCTCCAGGGGCCGGTCGGTGATGAGCTCGATGTTGTTCAGCCCCAGAAGCCGCCGGTCCGCCCCCCAGATCGCGCCATAGCGCGGGCCGTTGACGTTGACGACGGGCGGGCCCTCGGAGCCGAGCGTCTTCCACACCACCCCGCCCCAGCCCGCCTGAAAGGCGCGCACGACGTTGTATTCCTTGTCCGTGGGCGGGGCCGAGGCCAGCCAGAAAGGGTTGGGGCTCTTGATGCCGATGAAGGTCGATTGAAGGTTTGCCATGTCTACACCCTGTGTCCTGCTTTCTGTCGCCCGTCACGCACCGGGCCGCGTCTTGCGAAAGATCATCTCGACCGGGGCGATGTGGCCCTGCTCGATCGCCGTGGTCAGGTTGGCGATCTTGGCCGCGGCGTCGGCGCCCATCACCAGGTTGAGGCCGGGCGGCGGCGGCAGGCCCGAGGCCTTGCGGTCGGCCAGCCGCGCGCGCCGGTCGGCGAAGAAGTCCAGCGCCTCCTCGCGGCGCTGGCACTCGTGCACGGTCTCGAAGCCCGCCTTCGCGGCGCAGTCGGCATATTCGCCCGGCCGGGCAAGGAACGAGGTCGCCGCGTCCGCCGCCCAGGGCACCGGAAAGTCGGGCGCGCCCGAGCCGGTCTGCATCACGTCATAGATGGCCAGCCGCCCGCCGGCGCGCAGGACGCGCGCGGCCTCGCGCATCAGCCCCTCCTTGTCGGCGATATTCATGCCGACATGCAGCAACGTCGCAAGGTCGAAGCTGCCATCGTCGAAGGGCAGGTCGAGCGCGCTGGCGCAGACAAAGCTCAGACGTTCCCCCTGCCCGGTCCGGCGCGACAATTCCTCGGCCACGCTGACGAAGGTCTCGGTCAGGTCGATCCCGGTGACCCGCGCCCCGGTCTCGGCGGCGATCAGCCGCGCCGGCCCGCCGATCCCGCAGCCGATGTCGAGGATGTGACTTTCGGCCATGACCGGCAGCCCGCCGATCAGCCGCAGGGTGGCGGCGGCGCCGCCGATGTGGAACTCGTCGATCTGGCCGAGCGCCTCGCGGTCGATGGGCTGGCCGGGCCCGGCCCCCACCGCCTCGGCGATCCGCTCCAGAAGGCCCTCGGCGCCATAGTGACGCGCCACTTCGGACTCAATGTCACCCATCGCTTCCTCCGTCGCCGCGGGGCCGCCGGGGCCCTCTGCGCATCATAGCCGATTTCGCCACCGCCGTCGCCCGGCCAGGGGCCAGCCGCTCAGCCCGCGAGGCTCGCATGGATGTCCTCGGCGGCATCGCGGCCCTCGGCCACCGCCGTCACCGTCAGATCCTCGCCGCCCTGGGCGCAGTCGCCCGCCGCCCAGACCCCGGCCACCGATGTCCGCCCCGCCCCGGTGACGGCGATCTTGGCCCCCTCGATCCTCAGCCCCTCGGGCGTGCCCGAAAGCGTCTGGCCGATGGCCTTCATCACCTGGTCGGCCTTCAACCGGAAGGTCTGGGCCGAGAGTTTCAGCCCGCCCGGACCCTCCTCGGTGTAGGCCAGTTCGACCTCCTGCGCCGCGCCCTCGCCCGTCACCCGGACAGGGGCGACATTGTGCAGGATGCGCACCCCCTTCGAGGCCGCCAGTTCCTGCTCGTAGGGCGAGGCGCTCATCTTCTCGCGGCCGCGCCGGTAGGCGATGGTGACGTTCTCGGCACCGAGAAGCTTCGACTGCACCGCGGCGTCCACCGCCGTCATGCCGCCGCCGATCACCACCACGTCGCGGCCGACCTTCAGCCGGGCGCGGTCCGGCTGTTGCCGAAGTTCAGCTATGAAATCAACGGCATTGACGACGTTCTTCAACGCCTCGCCTTCGGCGCGCAGCGCGTTCACCCCGGCAAGGCCCACCGCAAGCAGAACCGCGTCGAACTCCTTGCGCAGCGCGTCGAGCGTCAGCCCCTTGCCGATCGCCTTGCCGGTCTCGACGCGGATACCGCCGATCTTCATCAGCCAGGCCACCTCGTCGGCGGCGAAGCTGCCCGGCGCCTTGTAGCTGGCGATGCCGAACTCGTTCAGCCCCCCGGCCTTGGCGCGCGCGTCATAGACGGTGACCGCGTGCCCCTTCATCGCCAGCCGGTGCGCCGCCGCCAGCCCCGCCGGCCCGGCACCGACCACCGCCACCGTCTTGCCGGATGCCTTGGCGCGGGTGAAGGGATGCACCCCCTTCTCCATCAGGCTGTCGGTCGCATAGCGTTGCAGCCGCCCGATCTCGACCGGCTTGCCCTCGGCGGCCTCGCGCACGCAGGCTTCCTCGCACAGGGTCTCGGTCGGGCAGACGCGGGCGCACATGCCGCCAAGGATGTTCTGCGAAAAGATCGTCTTCGCCGCCGCCTCGGGGGTGCCGGTGGCGATCTGGCGGATGAACAGCGGTATGTCGATCGTGGTCGGGCAGGCGGTCATGCAGGGCGCGTCATGGCAGAAATAGCAGCGGTCGGCGGCCACCCGGGCCTCGTGCGGCGCGAACCGCGGCGCGATGTCGGCGAAGTTCAGCGCATATTCGTCCGGCGCAAGCCGTCCCGACGCGACGCCGGGCGTCAGCGGGCTGTTGGTCATGGATGCCTCCCCTGGCTGTCTTTTCCGAAAGGCTGCCATGAGTCGCATTTTTTATCAATTGGTAAAATATGGCGGCGAAACGCCGGCGCTTTGCCCTGGCCGAATACTCCCGCCGGAGGCTCTGACCTCAGCGCCGCGCCAGCGCCTCGGACAGCAGGCGCTGCACGGTGCCGCCGTCCACGTCCGCGGCGACAAAGGCCGAACCGATCCCGCGCGCCAGGATGAAGCGCAGCCTGCCGTCCTCGACCTTCTTGTCCTGCGCCATCAGCGCCATCAGCGCCTCGGCGCCGGGCAGGTCGCCGGGGATGTCGGACAGGTCGCACTTCATCCCCATCGCCCGGAGGTGCGCCCTGACCCGGCTCGGCGCCTCCTGGCTGCACAGGCCCAGCTTCTGGCTCAGCTCGAACGCCAGCGCGCAGCCGATCGCCACCCCCTCGCCATGCAGGAGCCGCCCGGAATAGCCGGTCGCCGCCTCGAGCGCGTGGCAGAAGGTATGGCCGAGGTTCAGAAGCGCGCGCTCGCCCTCCTCGGTCTCGTCACGCTCGACGATCCGCGCCTTCATCGCCACCGAATGGGCGACGGCCCTTTGCCGCAGGTCGCGGTCGCCGCGCGCCAGCGCCGGGCCGTCGGCCTCGAGCCAGGCAAAGAAGTCCGCGTCGCCCAGAAGCCCGTATTTCACCACCTCGCCATAGCCCGCAAGGAAGTCGCGGGCGGGCAGCGTGTCGAGGACGCCCACGTCGGCCAGGACCAGCGAGGGCTGGTGGAAGGCGCCGATCAGGTTCTTGCCCTGGGCCGAGTTGATGCCGGTCTTGCCGCCCACTGAACTGTCGACCTGCGCCAGAAGCGAGGTCGGGATCTGCACGAACCTGACGCCGCGCCGCAGGACCGCGGCAGCGAAGCCCGCTAGATCGCCGATCACGCCCCCGCCAAGCGCCAACACCACGTCGCGCCGCTCGACCCGTTCGGCCAGCAGCCATTCGACGGCGCGGGTGAACTCGGGCCAGCCCTTGGTCGCCTCGCCGGCGGGCAGAGCCAGCGCCCGGACCTCGATCCCGGCAAGGCCCGCCCGCAGCGCCTCGAGATGCAGCCCCGCGACCGTCTCGTCGGTCAGGACGGCGACGCGCGGCCGGCGCAGAAGCGGCGCGATCTCGGCCCCTGCCCGCGCCAGAAGGCCGTCCCCGATCCGCACGTCATAGGCGCGCGCGCCCAGATCGACCCTGACCGTTTCGGTTCCGCCCGCCGCTGCCGTCATCGCCCCACATCCCCATGCTCGGCCAAAGCCGCGATCACCTTGGCCGCCATCGCCTCGACCGACAGGCCGGCCTCTGCCTCGACCGTGAGATCGGCCAGCGCATAAAAGGGCATGCGCGCCGCAAGAAGCCCGGCCAGCGTGGCCTTGGGATCGGCGGTGCGCAGCAGCGGCCTCGTCGTCTTGTGGCGCACCCGCTGCCACAGGAGGTCGAGATCGGCCCTGAGCCAGACCGCGACTCCCCGTTCCCGGATGGCCTCGCGGTTGACCTCGGACAGGAAGGCCCCGCCACCGGTCGAGAGGACCGCCGGAGGGCCGGCGAGGAGCCGGTGCAGCACCTCGCTCTCGCGGGCGCGGAAGAAGGTCTCGCCGTCACGGGCGAAGATCTCGGCGATCGTCATCTGGGCGGCGCGCACCAGCTCCTCGTCCGAATCGAGAAAGGGAACCGACAGGGCGCGCGCCATCGCCGTGCCCACCGCGGTCTTGCCCGCCCCCATCATGCCGACCAGCACGACACTTCGTTTCAGCCTTGCCGCCTGCGCCATCCGCGCCCGATCCCCGCCCTCGTCCCGTTGCCGGCCCTGCCGCCCGCGCCGCGCGCGACCATCCGCCGCCCCGGCAAACTTTCCGCCTGAATGGCGTGAACTCGGTGGAAAAGCCATATATATTCGTCGCGCGGCGGCGCGAACGTCAGGCCCGCGCCGCCCGCAACCGCCGATACCGACCGCCGATACCGACCCCCGGCCTGACCCATAACAGACGAACTGGCAGGAAATTCATGCTCCGCATCCTCAAGGCACTGGTCGTGCTTGCCCTTCTGGCCTTTCTCGGGCTTGTGGCCTTTGCCTATCTCGGCGATCTTTCGCCCATGCGCAGCGATGTGAGCCAGCCGGTCGAGTTGAATGTGGGCCAATAGATTCCCGATCCTTTCCCTGGCGCTGATCGCGGCGGCCGGCGCCCATGCCGCGCGCGGCGCCGACCAGCCCCTGTCGGCGATCGAATGGCTGTCGCAGTCGGTGGCAACACCCGCGCCCTCGGGCCAGGCGCTGCCCGCGCTGCCGGCGGTCAGGCCGGCGCTGCGCCCCCAGGCCTGGCAGCCGGCGACGATCAGCGTTGCGCCCATCGGCGCGGCCGGACCCGACGCCCTGGGCCTGGTGCCGCCCGAGCGCAGCGGCCTGCCGCGCGACCTCTGGGGCGACACGCCGTCCGATGATCTCGCCCGCCTTGTCGCCGCCGAACCGTCCGAGACCCTGCCCGCGCTCCAGTCGCTCCTCACCTCGCTTCTGGTGACCGAGCTTGACGCCCCCGCCGACGGCGACCGCAAGGGCGTCCTCTTCCTTGCCCGGGTGGACAAGCTTCTCGACCTCGGGGCGCTCGATCCGGCGATGGCGCTCCTTGAGGAGCTGAACTCCTCGGCGCCCGAGCCCTTCCGGCGCCTGTTCGACATCTCGCTCCTTCTCGGGCAGGAGGACCGCGCCTGCGACATCATGGGCCGCAATCCGCAGATCGCGCCGACCTTCCCGGCGCGGATCTTCTGCCTGGCCCGCAAGGGCGACTGGCAGGCGGCGGCGATCTCGCTGCGGGCGGGGCGCGCGCTTGGCACGCTGGACAAGCCCACCGCCGACCTTCTGGCCCGCTTCCTCGATCCCGATCTCTTCGAGGGCGATCCCCCCCTGCCGATGCCGGAACGGCCCTCGCCGCTGACCTTCCGCATGATGGAGGCGATCGACGAGCCGATCGCCACTGCCACCCTGCCGCCCGCCTTCGCCTTCGCGGACCTGCGCTCGAACAACGGCTGGAAGGCGCGGCTCGAGGCCGGCGAGCGGCTGGCGCGGACCGGGGCGATCTCGCCCAACCGCCTTCTCGGCCTCTACACCGAACAGCGCCAGGCCGCCTCGGGCGGGGTCTGGGACCGGGTGCAGGCGGTCCAGGCCTTCGAGGCGGCGCTGAAGTCCGGCGACAGGGCACGGCTGGCCAAGGCACTCGACGCGGTGTGGGCGCAGATGCGCCAGGAACGGCTCGAGGTGCCCTTCGCCCAACTGTTCGGCGAGCGCCTGGCGGCAGCGGGGCTGACCGGGGCGCCGGGGGCGCTCGCGTTCCGCGTCGGCCTCCTGTCCGACGAGTACGAGAAGGTCGCGCAGTCCCACGCGCCCGCCACCCCCGCCGCGCAGTTCCTCGCCGCCATCGCCCAGGGCGAATCCCCCGACGGGCAGGCGGCCGAAGGCGATGCCGATCCGCTGGCGCAGGCGGTGGCCGCGGCCTTCGCCCCCGGCGCCGCCCCCGACGAGCGGTTTGCCCCGCTCCTCCAGGCCCGCCGCTCGGGCGAGGCGGTGCTGAAGGCGATCGACATGCTGGCGGGCAGCGCCGCGGGCGACCTGCGCGACGTGACCGCGGGCCTCCAGCTTCTGCGGCAGGTGGGGCTCGAGGGGCCGGCGCGGCGGACGGCGCTCGAGCTTCTCATCCTCGACCGGCAGGGCTGAGGATGGCCGCCGCGGCCGACCGCTGGATTTCCGCCTTTCTCGAGGCCCAGGCCGCCGAGGCCAACGCCGCGCGCAACACGCTTCTCGCCTATGGCCGCGACCTGAAGGACTTTTCCGGCTGGCTCGACCGGCAGGGCAGCAGGCTGGACAGCGTGGCGCAGGACGGGATCGAGGCCTATCTTGTCTTCTGCGACGCCCAGGGCCTGTCGCGCGCCACCCGCGCCCGCCGCCTGTCGGCGATCCGCCAGATCTACCGCTTCGCCTACGAGGAGGGCTGGCGCAGCGACAATCCCGCGCTGCGCATCAGGGGCCCGGGGCGCGGCCGCGGCCTGCCCGCGACGCTGGCCGAGGCCGAGGTCGAGCGGCTGTTGCAGGCCGCCGCCCGCCAGGGCCGGACCGAGGCCGACCGCCTGCGCAACCTCTGCCTTCTCGAGCTTCTCTATGCCACCGGGATGCGGGTCAGCGAACTCGTGGGCCTGCCGGTCGCGGCGGCGCGGGGCGATCCGGCAATGATCCTTGTCCGCGGCAAGGGCGACAAGGAACGGCTGGTGCCGCTCTCGCGCCCCGCCCGCACCGCGCTCGCCGCCTGGCTTGCCACCCGCGACCGGGCCGAGGAAGAGGTGCGCCTGTCGCGCCGCGCCCCGCCCTCGCGCTTTCTCTTTCCGGCGGGCGGAGCCGAGGGCCATCTCAGCCGCGTGGTCTTCCACCGCCTCCTCAAGGACATCGCCGCAGGCGCGGGCCTCTCGCCCGCCGCGGTCAGCCCGCACCGCCTGCGCCACGCCTTCGCCACCCACCTTCTTGCCGGGGGCGCCGACCTCAGGGTGATCCAGACGCTGCTCGGCCATGCCGACATCGGCACGACCGAAATCTATACCCATGTGCTCGAGGACCGGCTGAAGGATCTGGTGTTCGAGCACCACCCTCTGGCGCAGGACCCGCCCGCGCCCTCACGCCGGCCGCGCGGCAAGACCCGCGCCTGACCGGCGCGCGGTCCGCCCGGGATTTTCCCTTGCGCAAATGCTCCTGCCGGGGCCTGCCGCCGGCGGGCGCGTCACAGATAGTCCTGCCGCTGAAGCCCGTACTTGGCCATCTTCTCGTTCAGCGTCCGGCGCGGCAGGCACAGCTCGTCCATGACCGCCGCGATCGAGCCCTTGTGGCGGCGCATGGTGTTGTCGATCAGCATCTTCTCGAAGCTCTCGACATATTCCTTCAGGGGCTTGCCCTCGGTGGTCATCGTGGCGCTGGATTCCTCGTTGTCGGCCATGAGGAGCGAGGCGATCGAGCCCGAGCCGCGCCGGTTCTGCAGGACCGCGCGCTCGGCGACGTTGATGAGCTGGCGGACATTGCCCGGCCAGGGCGCCTGCAGAAGCTGCGCGGCCTCCTGCGCCGTCACTTGCGGGGCGTCGCAGCCATATTCCTCGGCGAACTGCTCGGTCATGCGCGCGAACAGCGTCAGGATGTCCTCGCCGCGCGCCCTGAGGGGCGGCAGCAGGATCTTCAGCGCCGACAGCCGGTAGAAGAGATCGGGCCGCAGCGCCTGCTCGATGGTGCGGCCCGGCTCGTGGCCGTTGCAGATGCCGATGATCCGGGTCTCGGCCGGGGTGCCCTGCTCGTTGATGAAGGTCAGGAGCCGCGCCTGGAGGCCCTGGCTCAGAGCCTCGATGTCCTCGAGAACGAGGGTGCCGCCGCGCGCCTCCTCGACCAGGGGGATCTGGCCGCCTTCGGCCATCGGGCCGAAGAGCATCGGCCCCAGCATGTCCTCGGCATAGGCGGCGCAGCTGACCACCACGAACTTCTTGCCGGCCCGCGGCCCCACCGCGTGGAGCGCGTGCGCGACCAGCGTCTTGCCGGTGCCGGTCTCGCCGTCGATCAGCACATGGGCGTCGGCCTGGCCGAGATCGAGGATGTCCTCGCGCAGCCGCTCCATCGCCGGCGAACCGCCGATCAGCTTCTTCATCAGGGTCGTGCCGTCCGCCAGCTCGCGGCGGAGCGCCCGGTTGTCCAGCGCCATCCGCCGCGACTGGCTGGCGCGCTTGGCCAGCTCGGTCATCCGGTCGGGGTTGAAGGGCTTTTCCAGAAAGTCGAAGGCGCCGATGCGCATGGCCTCGACCGCCATCGGCACGTCGCCGTGGCCGGTGATCATCACCACCGGCAGGCTGCTGTCCACGCTCATCAGCTTCTTGAGGAAGGCCATGCCGTCCATGCCCGGCATGCGGATGTCCGAGACGACGACGCCGGGATAATCGACCCCGATCGACTTCAGCGCCTCTTCGGCCGATCCGAAGGTCTCGGTGTCGAAGCCGGAAAGCGCCAGCCACTGGCTGATCGACTGCCGCATGTCCTGTTCGTCATCGACGATCGCCACTTTCATCGCACGCGCCATGTGGTTCACTCCGCAGCTCGGGTCTTTTCGCTCAGCAGCGGCAGTTCGACCTCGAACACCGCGCCGCTTCCTGTGGTTCCGTCCGGGGACGCATTGCGCGCCCTCAGCCTTCCGCCAAGGTCGTTGACGATCCCGGACGAAATGGCAAGCCCCAGTCCCACCCCGTCGCCGGGCTTCTTGGTGGTGTAGAAAGGCTCGAAAAGACTGTCGAGATCGACGATCCCGTGGCCGTTGTCGCGCACCGACAGGATGGCCTTCTCCCCCGAGGTCAGGAGAAGGTCGATCTGCGGCGCGGGCGTGTCGCGGGTGGCGTCGAGCGCGTTCCTGAGAAGGTTGATGATGACCTGTTCCATGCGGATGCGGTCGGCCATGATCATCACCGGCAGGCGCGGCAGCGTCCGGGTGATCTTGACCGAGCGGGTGCGCAGCGTGGGCTCCATCATCGACAGGGCGCCCGACACGCAGGAGCGAACGTCTATTGGCTCGAACGCCTCTCCGCCCTTGCGCGCATAGCTCTTCAACTGCCGGGTGATCGCGCCCATCCTCTCGATCAGGTCGTCGATGCGCTGGAAGGACGACATCGCCTCTTCCGGGCGCTTGCGCTGCAAGAGAAGCCGGGCCCCGGCCAGGTAGGTCTTCATCGCGGCCAGCGGCTGGTTCAGCTCGTGGCTGACCGAGGCCGACATCTCGCCGAGTGCCGCCAGCTTCGACGATTGCGCCAGCGTCTGCTCGGCCACCGCCAGGTCCTTCTGGGCCTTTTCGCGTTCGGCGATTTCCCGCTGCAGGCGCGCGTTCAGAAGGCGAAGTTCCGCCGACTCGCGGCGCACGTTCGCGGTCTCGGAACGGGCGCGCCGCGACAGGGCGTAGAAGATCGCCGCGACCAGCAACGCGAATCCCATGATCTCGAGCGCGAGGACCGCGTTCACCCGGTCGCGGATCGAATCGTAGGTGGTGAAGGTCACCAGCCGCCAGCCGCGGAAGGGAATGCGCATCTCGGACCGCATCACCCCCACCCCCTGCACATAGGCGTCCGGGGTGCGGCTGGCCCAGTCGGTGGTGGCCTGGATGGCGCGCTGGATCGCCGAGGGCGCCGAGCGCACCGCCAGCGCCTCCTCCATTGTCAGGCCGCGCCAGCGCGGCTCGGTCGCCAGGATGATGTGGCCGGTGCTGTCGGTGATCGCCACCGCGTCGGACTCGGTGGCCCAGGCCTTCTCGAACTGGCCAAGCTGCACCTCGACCATGATCACGCCGACCATGCGGCTGTCGGCGTAGACCGGCCGGGAAAAGGCGAACTCGTAGTCGCCGTTGTCCTGGCGGACCGCGGAAAAGACCGTGATGCTGCTGCGCTGCGCCTGAAGGAAACCCTCGTTGTTGCGCATCGACTGGCCCAGCCGGGTGCGGTCGGTCGCCGCCACCACCCGCCCGCTCATGTCGAGAAGCTGGATCGCCGAGGCGCCGATGTCGGCCTGCGCCGAGATCAGCCGCAGCGAGGTGGTGGCAAAGCGGTTTTCGGTCAGCGCGCTGATGAGCTCGGGATCGCGCGCGAGCAGCAGCGGCACCACCGAGGTGCGCTGCAATTCCGACAGAAGCTGGCCGGTGTAAAGTGCCTGGCGCACCTCGGCGCGGTTGCGGGTGCTTTCGGTGAAGCGCTCGGTCAGGAACGAGTTGGTGGCCCAGAGCACCGCCACCGCCGCGATGAGGAGGCCGGCGAGCAGGACGCGCCGGGGCCAGAGGCGGGTCAGCAGATGCGGCAGTGGCAGCCGCCCCGCGCCGGCCGCGCCCGAAGGCTGCGCCTCGCGCGCCGGCCGCGCCGGCGCCGTCACCGTCCGCGATTGCTGGGTATCCTCCGCCATGCCGCCAATCTAGGCCCGCCCGGCGCGCCGCTCAAGCGGCGCCGGCGTCAGGCCGCCTGCGCCACCCCGGCGAGCGAGCGGAAAAGCACCGACCCGTCGGTGCCGCCCTGCTCGGCCTCGACCGCGCGCTCGGGGTGCGGCATGAGGCCGAGCACCCGGCGGTTGGTCGACAGGATGCCGGCGATGGCGCCGGTCGCGCCGTTCGGATTGTCGATGTAGGTGAAGGCGATGCGGTCCTCGCCCTTCAGGCGCGCCAGCCCCTCGGGGTCGATCGTGTAATTGCCGTCATGGTGGGCGATGGGCAGGCGGATGGACTGGCCGGACCGCCAGCCCGCGGTGAAGGCGCTGTCGGCGGTCGTCACCCGCAGGCCGGCCGGGCGGCAGACGAACTGCAATCCGGCATTGCGCATCAGCGCGCCGGGCAGAAGACCGGTCTCGGTCAGGATCTGGAAGCCGTTGCAGATGCCGATCGCATGGCCGCCGCGCTCGACATGGGTCTTGACCGCGGCCATGACCGGCGACTGTGCGGCGATCGCGCCGCAGCGCAGATAGTC
Source organism: Pseudomonadota bacterium (assembly GCA_018240425.1). Taxonomy (GTDB): domain Bacteria; phylum Pseudomonadota; class Alphaproteobacteria; order Rhodobacterales; family Rhodobacteraceae; genus TMP-24. Next base: position 76,541 of record JAFEFU010000059.1, read on the forward strand.
GCCGAAGGAAAAGCCGCCGGGGATGCCGACGAGGTCGGTCCCCGCCGGCAGGTCATGGTCCTTGTGCCAGACGCGGGCGACGGCGAAGCCCGCCTGCGCGAGGGCCACGGCAAGGTCGCGGTCGCAGTTCGATCCGGGAAAGGTGATGACGGCGGCTTTCATCGTTTCTCCTTGCGGCGGCGTCCGGGGCCGGTGTCCTTGGGGCGCTGCCCCAAACCCCGGGATATTTCGGCCACAATGAAGGGCCGGGCGGTCTCAGGCGATCTCGACGGTGTATTTCTCGATGACGGTGTTGGCGAGGAGCTTCTCGCACATCTTCCTGACCTCGGCCTCGGCGCTGGCGCGGTCGGTGGAGGAAAGGTCAAGGTCGATCACCTTGCCCTGGCGCACGCCCTTGACGCCGGCAAAGCCGAGCGTGCCGAGCGCGTGGCGCACCGCCTCGCCCTGCGGGTCAAGGACGCCGTCCTTCAGCATGACATGGACACGGGCTTTCATCGGCGACCTCCCTTTCGGACGATGGGAGCCTCCCATCCGTCATATTGCCAATCAGAATCTCTCATCATCACATCGACAGTGGCGGTCAATACATCGAACTTTCTGCCGGCAGTTGCATCATTGCGGCTGAGAATGAGACCGGTTCCGTCATTGGTCTCTCTAACCACGAATCCTAAACCGGCCATCGCCTCTTTCATCAAAACGAAGTCACGCGCGGCACTCCGCGGATAGACGTAGTGATCGACAATGCGCGGCTCAGTGCCATCGTCACCCTGCAGCAGCCCATTCTTGCGCACGTCGTCATTCAGTGCGCATTGCACATCAACCATTTCGTCAGTAGGAGGCACGAAACCTGACATGCTTAATCCGACAACGCCGTTTCGCTTTCCACTCTCAATTGATCAGCGTCGGCTTTGAAATCGGCGTGGCCTGCGCGGGCATGACGCCCAGGCGGCGGGCGACCTCGGTATAGGCGTCGGTCAGGTTGCCGAGGTCGCGGCGGAACACGTCCTTGTCGAGCTTCTGGCCGGTCTTGATGTCCCAGAGGCGGCAGCTGTCGGGGCTGATCTCGTCGGCGACGATCAGCCGCATGAAATCGCCGTCCCAGATGCGGCCGATCTCGATCTTGAAGTCGACAAGCTTGATGCCCACGCCATACATGACGCCGGACATGAAGTCGTTGACGCGCAGCGCCAGCGACACGATGTCGTCCATGTCCTGCTGGCTGGCCCAGCCGAAGGCGAGGATATATTCCTCGGAAACCATCGGATCGCCGAGCGCGTCGTTCTTGTAGCTGTATTCGACGATCGGGCGGGGAAGGGCCGTCCCCTCCTCCATCCCCAGCCGCTTGGCGATCGAGCCGGCGGCGAAATTGCGCACGATCACCTCGAGCGGGATGATCTCGACCTGGCGGATCAGCTGCTCGCGCATGTTCAGGCGGCGGATGAAGTGGTTGGGGATGCCGATGTTGGTCAGCCCCTGCATGAAATATTCCGACAGCCGGTTGTTCAGGACGCCCTTGCCCTCGATCGTCGCCTTCTTCTGGGCGTTGAAGGCGGTGGCGTCGTCCTTGAAATACTGGATGTAGGTTCCGGGTTCGGGGCCTTCGTACAGGATCTTCGCCTTGCCTTCGTAGACCTTCTTGCGACGTGACATGGCTGCTCCGTTTCGCCAAAGCGCGGACGGGACCCTGCGGGCACCTGCCCGCGGACCCCGCGTTGCGGCCCCTATAGGCCAGAAGCCCCGCCCCCGCAAGGTGCGAGGAGCCGGGCCGGGGCCTCGCCTGCCAATGTTCTTGCGGCAAGCCCCGCGGACGGGCATATGAGAGGCGAGAGTTTCACGGGAGAGCCGGCCATGACCACATTCGACGACCGCGAGAAAGCCTTTGAAAACAAATTCATCCACGACGAGGAGCTGAAGTTCAAGGTCGAGGCGCGGCGCAGCAAGCTCGTCGGCCTCTGGGCGGCGGGGATTCTGGGGCGCACCGGCGAGAAGGCCGCCGCCTATGCCCGCGAGGTGGTGGCAGCCGACATCTCCGAACAGGGGCCCGAGGACGTGTTCCGCAAGCTCTCGACCGACCTCGGCGGGCTGGCCGACGCGGCGACCATCCGCGCGCAGATGGGCGTGGCGATGGACGAGGCCAAGCGCCAGCTGATGAACGAGTGACCGCGCGGCGGGCCGGCCTCCGGGGGCGGCGATGAGGCGCCCTCATCATCCACCTGAGGAACTTGCGTTTGAAGTTTCCGCCCGCGCGTGGCAAGCCTTCCCGATCGGGGCGCCGCCCCTGCGCGCGCCCGGCATCCCTATGTCAGGACCAAGCCGATGACCAACCCCCTTTCCCGCCTCCTTGACACCCGCGACTGGATCCTGGCCGATGGCGCGACCGGGACCAACCTCTTCAACATGGGCCTGTCGGCCGGCGAGCCGCCGGAACTGTGGAACGTTGACCGGCCCGACGACATCCGCACCCTCTATCAGAGCGCGGTCGGGGCCGGGTCCGACCTGTTCCTGACCAACACCTTCGGCGGCAACGCCGCGCGGCTGAAGCTGCACAGTGCGCAGGGACGGGTGCACGAGCTGAACCGCATTGGCGCCGAACTGGGGCGCGAGGTCGCCGACAGGGCCGGCCGGCCGGTGGTGGTCGCGGGCTCGATGGGTCCGACCGGCGAGATCATGGAGCCGATGGGGGCGCTGACCCACGCGCTGGCCGTCGAGATCTTCCACGAGCAGGCCGAGGGGCTGAAGGAGGGCGGCGCCGATGTCCTCTGGGTCGAGACGATTTCGGCGCCCGAGGAATTCCGCGCCGCCGCCGAGGCCTGCGCGCTGGCCGGGATGGACTGGTGCGGCACGATGAGCTTCGACACCGCAGGCCGCACGATGATGGGCGTGACCTCGCCCGCGCTGGTGGCGCTGGTCGGCAAGCTCGCGCACCGGCCCCTGGCCTTCGGCGCCAACTGCGGGGTGGGCGCCTCGGACCTGATGCGCACCATCCTCGGCTTCCTCGCCGCCGGGCCCGACCTGCCGGTGATCGCCAAGGGCAACGCCGGGATCCCCAAGTATCACGACGGCCACATCCATTACGACGGCACGCCCGAGCTGATGGGCCAGTATGCCGTCCTCGCCCGCGACGCCGGGGCAAAGATCATCGGCGGCTGCTGCGGGACCATGCCCGACCACCTGCGGGCGATGCGCGCGGCGCTGGAGGCGACCCCGCCCGGACCGCGCCCGACGCTGGACGAGATCACCGGGCGGCTCGGCCCCTTCTCGTCGGCCTCGGACGGGACCGGGGACACCCCCCCGGCGCGCGAGCGCAGCCGCCGGCGCGGATAGCGGCGCCCCCCCCTCACACGCCCCCTCAGGCGCGACCGAGCTTTTCGAGCCGCGCCGCGCGCAGGCGGGCGAAATCCTCGCCGGCGTGGTAGGAGGAACGGGTCAGCGGCGTGGCCGACACCATCAGGAAGCCCTTGCCGTAGGCCGCGGTCTCGTAGGCCTTGAACTCGTCGGGGGTCACGAACCGGTCGACGCGGTGGTGCTTGGGCGTCGGCTGGAGATACTGGCCGATGGTCAGGAAATCGACATCCGCCGCGCGCATGTCGTCCATCACCTGCCGCACCCCTTGCCCGTCCTCGCCGAGGCCGACCATGATGCCGGACTTGGTGAACATGGCCGGGTCCAGTTCCTTGACCCGCTGCAACAGGCGCAGGCTGTGGAAATAGCGCGCGCCGGGGCGCACCGAGGGATAGAGGCCGGGAACCGTCTCGAGGTTGTGGTTGAAGACGTCGGGGCGCGCCTCGACCACCTTTTCAAGGGCTTCCGGCGCACATTTGAGGAAGTCGGGGGTAAGGATCTCGATCGTCGTGTCGGGCGCGCGGTGGCGCACCGCGCGGATCGTCTGGGCGAAATGCTCGGCCCCGCCGTCCGACAGGTCGTCGCGGTCGACCGAGGTGATGACCACATGGCGAAGCCCCAGCGTCTGGACGGCGTGCGCGACGCGGCCCGGCTCGAACTGGTCGAGCGCGTCGGGCCTGCCGGTGGCGATGTTGCAGAAGGAACAGCCGCGCGTGCAGATGTCGCCCATGATCATCATGGTCGCGTGGCCCTGGCTCCAGCATTCGCCGACGTTGGGGCAGCCCGCCTCTTCGCAGACCGTCACCAGCCGGTTGGTCTTGAGGATGTCGCGGGTTTCCTTGTAGCCCTGCGAGGTCGGGGCCTTGACCCGGATCCACGCGGGTTTCTTCGGCTGCTCCTGATCGGGCCGGTGCGCCTTTTCGGGGTGCCGCTGGTCAGGTATCCTGATATCGCGCATGGTTTTTCCCCTGACCTCACGTCACAGACCAGATAGGCCTTTTGCCGGGCCAAGGCAACAGCCCCCGCCCGGCCCCGTCCCGGCCGCACGGGGCGATTTCCCGCGCCTTCCCCCGCAACCCCCTGTTAGAATCATTCTAGATGCGCATCATGGCGCGCGAAGGCAGGCCGCCGCGTCGCGGCCGCGCCGGCAATGCTCTGGATATGGAGGCTCTCATGGATGGCAATGACACTGCCGGCAAATGCCCGGTGATGCATGGGGCCGCGCGCCCGGCAACCCGGTTCAGCGGGCGCGGCAACCGGCACTGGTGGCCGAACCAGCTGAACCTCGCGATCCTGCATCAGCATCAGCCGGTCTCGAACCCGCTGGGGGCCGAATTCGACTACCCTGCCGCCTTCGGACGGCTTGACTACAAGGCGCTGAAGGCCGACATCGCCCGCCTCCTGACCGACAGCAAGGACTGGTGGCCCGCCGACTGGGGCAACTACGGCGGCCTGATGATCCGCATGGCCTGGCATTCGGCCGGCACCTACCGCACGGCGGACGGGCGCGGCGGCGCCTCATCGGGCAGCCAGCGGTTCGCGCCCCTGAACTCCTGGCCCGACAACGGCAACCTCGACAAGGCCCGCCGCCTTCTCTGGCCGATCAAGCAGAAATACGGCAACGGCATTTCCTGGGCCGACCTCATCATCCTGACCGGCAACGTCGCGCTTGAATCGATGGGCTTCAAGACCTTCGGCTTCGGCGGCGGCCGCACCGATGTCTGGGCACCCGAGGAAGACATCTACTGGGGTGCCGAGGGCGAGTGGCTTGCCACATCCGACAAGCCCGACAGCCGCTATTCCGGCGACCGCAACCTGGAAAACCCGCTGGCCGCCGTGCAGATGGGCCTGATCTACGTCAACCCGCAAGGCCCCGACGGCGTGCCCGACCCGGTCGCCTCGGGCCGCGACGTGCGCGAGACCTTTGGCCGCATGGCGATGAACGACGAGGAAACCGTGGCGCTGATCGCCGGGGGCCACACGTTCGGCAAGGGCCACGGCGCGGGCGATGCCGCCCTCGTCGGCCCGGCGCCCGAGGCCGCGCCGCTTGAAGAGATGGGCCTCGGCTGGCGCAATGCCTTCGCCTCGGGCAAGGGCATCCACACCACCACCTCGGGCTTTGAAGGCGCCTGGAAGCCCAACCCGACGACCTGGGACCACGGCTATTTCACCACCCTCTTCAAGTACGACTGGGAACAGGCCACCACACCGGCGGGCGCGATCGTCTGGCTTGCCAAGGACGTCGAGCCGCAGGACATGATCCCCGACGCGCACGACCCGAAGATCAGGCATCGCCCGATGATGACCACGGGCGACCTGTCCCTGCGCTTCGATCCGATCTACGAGCCGATCTCGCGCCGGTTCCTCGCCAATCCCGACCAGTTCGCCGACGCCTTCGCCCGCGCCTGGTTCAAGCTGACCCACCGCGACATGGGGCCGAAATGCCTCTATCTCGGGCCCGAGGTTCCCGCCGAGGATCTGATCTGGCAGGATCCCGTCCCCGCGCACACCCACACGGTGATCGACGCGGCCGACATCGCCGCGCTGAAGGCCAAAGTTCTGGGCGCCGGCCTTCCTGCCGCCGACCTGATCTTCACCGCCTGGGCCTCGGCCTCGACCTTCCGGGGATCGGACAAGCGCGGCGGCGCCAACGGCGCGCGCATCGCCCTTGCCCCGCAGAAGGACTGGGAGGTGAACGAACCCGCCCGCACCGGCCCGGTGATCGCCGCGCTGAAGAAGGTCCAAGCCGCCTTCAACGCGAAGGCCACGGGCGGCAAGGCGGTCTCGCTTGCCGACCTGATCGTGCTGGCGGGCAGCGCCGCGGTCGAGCAGGCGGCGATTGCCGCCGGCTTCCCGGTCGAGGTTCCCTTCACCCCCGGCCGCACCGACGCGACCCAGGAGCAGACCGACGCCGACAGCTTTGCCGCGCTCGAGCCCGAGGCAGACGGCTTCCGCAACTGGCAGCGTCAGGCATTCCGCACCACGGCGGAAGAAATGCTCGTGGACAGGGCACAACTCCTGACCCTCTCGGCGCCCGAGATGACGGTGCTGGTCGGCGGCCTGCGCGTCCTCGGCGCCAACCACGGCGGGAACGATCAGGGCGCCTTCACCCGCTGCCCCGGCAGCCTTACCCCGGATTTCTTCACCGAAGTCCTGGACATGGGAACGGCCTGGGCCCCGACCACCGACGCCGCCGCCGCGTTCGAGGGTCGCGACAGGGCCAGCGGTGCGCAGAAATGGAGCGCGAGCCGCGTCGATCTGGTCTTCGGCTCGAACTCGCAACTCAGGGCCCTGGCCGAAGTCTATGCCCAGTCCGACAACGCCGCCAGGTTCGTGCGCGACTTCGCCGCCGCCTGGGTCAAGGTGATGGAGCTCGACCGCTTCGACCTGCGGTAGACCGCCCGGGCCGGGCCGCAGGCAGGTCTGACCGCCTGCGGCCCCCAGCGATTCCGGGCGGTTCCCGGCCTCACATCGGCGGCAAACCGTCTCGGCCGTCCGCTTCGCCAAACCCCTCGTCCAGCACTGCCCGCACCCGCGCCTCGCATTCCAGCGCCAGATCCTTGCGCGAGGCAAAGTCGCTGACCCGCAGGGGATCGAGGAACACCACCTCGACCGATCCCTGGTGCGGCGCGGCCAGGGTGCGCAGAAGATGCGGCGCAAGGCTCATGTCCCCCCACCAGCCGTAAAAGCGCGCGTCGCGCCCCGCCGGCGCGCGATAGAGGACGGCGACCGGCTGGATATGCATCGCCTCGTCGGTCCCGTGCGAATAGAAGGCCGCGAACAGGGTCGACTTGAAGGGCAGCACCCGGCGCCCGTCGGTCGAGGTGCCCTCGGGGAAGAACAAGAGCCGGTGCCCGGCCCTCAGCCGCCGCTCGAAGAGGGCCTGCTGGCGCTTGGCGCGGCGGGGATCGCGCTCGATGAAGACCGTCCCGGTCGCGCGCGCCAGCCAGCCGATCAGGGGCCAGCCCGCCACTTCGGCCTTCGACACGAAATAGATCCGCTGGCAAGCGTTCAGGGTGAAGATGTCGAGCCACGAGGAATGGTTGGCCACGATCGCGCCCCTGCCCGCCATCGGCCGGCCGCGCATCCGGTGGCGGATGCCGAGGATCACGAAGGCCGACCGGCAGACGCCCTGGGTGATCCAGGGGCTGAAGGGCCGGACCTCTCCGGCCAGCGGACGCTCGGCCAGCCGCACCAGCAGAAGAAGCCCCAGCCCGCCATAGGTCACGGTAAAGAGCGCGAGCCCGCGCAATACCGCCCGCCCCCAGCCCAGGGCGGTGACCCGCTCGGGCTCGGGCCGGGCGCCGGGGTTCCAGCCGCTCGCACCCGCGTTCACACCCGCGCCTCGTGCTTGCGGGTGTAGAAGCCCTTGTGGCGCGCGCTCATCGCATGGGTGTCCATCAGCAGGCAGACATCGGTGGTGTTGAAGGCGCGGTCGACGAAGGCCCCCTCGCCCACGAAACCCCCGAGCCGCAGATAGGCCTTGATCAGCGCCGGCATCGCCACCATCGCCGCCCGCCGGTCGAGGTCGGCCGCCGGCACGAGGTCCATCGCCTGCGGATGGCGCGAGCGCACCCTCAGCGCGGGCGGGGCCAGATGATGATGGTGGAGCCACGACAGCGGCAGCTTCAGGGCCTCGATGTCGGTGCCGTGGAACGAGGCGACCCCGAAGAGGATCTCGATCCCGTGGTCCAGCACATACTGGGCCAGCCCGTTCCACAGAAGGAACATGCCGGTGCCACCGCGCTGGCCGGCATCGACGCAGGACCGGCCAAGCTCCAGAAGCCGCCGCCCGCCGGTGCGCAGGGCCGCGAGGTCGTATTCCCCGTCGCAGTAGAAACGCCCGAACGCGGCCGCCCGGTCCCAGGGCAGCAGGCGATAGGCGCCGACCACATGATCCAGCCGCGCCGGATCGCGGGTGGTGTCGATCAGCACCAGATGGTCGTTGACCGCGTCGAACTCGTCACGTTCGAGTCGCGCGGCGTGATCGACCAGCGGCCCGTCGCCGCCAAGCTCCTCGACGAAGACCCGGTAGCGCAGACGCTGGGCGGCCAGAAGGTCGGCCTCGCATTCGGCCAGCCGGACCTGGAACTGGATCGAATCGGCGGTCATCGGTCTTTCGGTTGCCCGCGCCGGACGGGGCGCGGCAGGGTTTTAGGAAGCGCGCCGGGCTTTGGCAACCGCACTCGGGGCTTGACACACGTTGAGGTTGCATTAACCATTGACCCTCAATGATCCCCCTGCCGGTCCCCGGCCTCTGCCAGACGCAACCGAACCGCACGGCCATCGATGACGACCTTGCCCCTGTGCTCGAAATTCACCGTGACCCGCGCGCCGATGCGTGACTGGACCTGGCCCAGGCCCCAGTCCGGCTGACCGGGATGCACGACCAGCATCCCCGGCTCCAGAAACTCGTTCATGCCCCACCTCCGAGGACAAGATGGACACCCGCCATCCCCCGCCCCTGCCTTCCGACGATCTTGCCGCCCTGATCGGCTCGCGGCTCTGTCATGACCTTATCAGCCCTCTCGGCGGGATCGGCAACGGGGTCGAGCTTCTTGCCCTCTCCGGCGCCGCCGGGCCCGAGATGGCGCTGATCGCCGAAAGCGTGCGCAGCGCCAACGCCCGCATCCGCTTCTTCCGCCTCGCCTTCGGCGCGGCCGAGGGCGGCCAGACGGTCGGCCGGGGCGAAATCCTGTCGATCCTCGGCGACATGGCCCACGGCGGCCGGCTGGCGATCGACTGGCAGCCCCAGGGCCCCGTCCCCCGGCCCGAGGCCAAGCTTGCCTTCCTTGGCCTTCTCTGCCTCGAGACCGCCCTGCCCTACGGCGGCCGGATCACGGTCGGCACGGCAGGCCCCGCCTGGACGCTCTGCGCCCGCGGCGACCGGCTGAAGGCCGATCCGGCGCTCTGGTCGCGCCTCGCCGGGGACACCCCTGCCGGGCCGCTGTCCGCCGCCCATGTCCAGTTCGCGCTCGTCGCCGCCGAGGCGCACCGCCGTACCCGCCGCCTCGCCGTCCTCACCGGCGCCGACACGATCACCCTCGGCTTCTAGGGCCTGACCGTCCCGTCGCCGGTCACCAGATACTTGAAGCTGGTCAGCTGCTCGGCCCCGACCGGCCCGCGCGCATGCAGCTTGCCGGTGGCGATGCCGATCTCGGCCCCCATGCCGAACTCGCCGCCGTCGGCGAACTGGGTCGAGGCATTGCGCATCAGGATCGCGCTGTCGAGCTGGGTGAAGAACCGCTCGGCGGTGGCGTCGTTCTCGGTCAGGATCGCCTCGGTATGCTGCGAGCCGTACTTGCGGATATGGGCGATCGCCTCATCCACCCCGTCGACCAGCCTGGCGGCAATGATCCTGTCCAGGAACTCGCGGCCGAAATCCTCGGGCGCGGCCTTCACCGTGCCCTTGACCTTCAGAAGCTCGCCCTCGGTCCGGACCTCGACCCCCGCCGCCAGCAGATCCTCGATCAGGACCGGCCCGTGCTGCGTGTAGAACCGCCAGTCGATCAGCAGGCACTCGGCCGCCCCGCAGACACCGGTGCGCCGGGTCTTGGCGTTCAGCACCACCCGGCGCGCCTTTTCCAGATCGGCGTCGCGGTCGGCATAGACATGGCAGATGCCTTCCAGATGGGCAAAGACCGGCACCCGCGCCTCGGTCTGCACGAGGCCCACCAGCCCCTTGCCGCCCCTCGGCACGATCACGTCGATCAGGCCCACCGCGCGCAGCATGGCGCCCACCGCCGCCCGGTCGCGGGTCGGGACCAGCTGGATCGCCGCCTCGGGCAGCCCCGCCCCGCGCAGCCCCGCGACCATGCACTCATGGATCGCCGTCGAGGAATGGAAACTCTCGCTGCCCGCGCGCAGGATCACCGCATTGCCGGCCTTCAGGCACAGGGCGCCCGCATCCGCGGTCACGTTCGGCCGGCTCTCGTAGATCACGCCGACCACGCCGAGCGGCGTCCGCACCCGCCGGATGTTCAGCCCCGAGGGCATGTCCCATTCGGCGATGACCTGCCCCACCGGATCCTTCTGCTCGGCCACCGTGCGCAGGCCGTCGACGATGCCCCTCAGCCGCCCATCGTCCAGGGAGAGCCGGTCGGTCATCGCCGCGCTCAGCCCCTTGGCCCCGGCCGCCGCCAGATCCTCGCAATTGGCATCAAGGATCGCCTGCCGCCGGTCCCAGACCGCCTGGGCCGCGCCGATCAGCGCCGCATACTTGCGCTCCTGCGAGGCAAAGGCCAGCTCCGCCGCCGCCGCCCGCGCCCTGGCCCCCATCTCCGCGATCAGATCCGTGGTTTCGCTCACCCGCCGCCCCTTTTTCCTTGGCCAGATACTCCACGGGGGTCCGGGGGTGTGAAACCCCCGGCCCGCGCTCAGCCATCCATCACCATGTCGTCCCGGTGCACCAGCGCCGCGCGGCCCGCATAGCCGAGGATCGCCTCGATCTCGGCCGACCGGTGCCCGGCGATGGCCTTGGCCTCGGCCGCCGTATAGCGGATCAGCCCCTTGCCCAGGGCCTCGCCCCCGGGCCCGAGGATCGCCACCGGTTCGCCGCGCCCGAAACTTCCCGCGACCTGCCGCACGCCCGCCGGCAGGAGCGACTTGCCGCCCCTCAGCGCCGTGACCGCGCCGGCATCGACCTGCACCTCGCCCCTGGGCTTCATCGCCGCGATCCAGCGTTTGCGCGCCAGCTGCGGGTCGGCGTCGGCCAGGAACCAGGTGCAGGCCGCGCCCGCCGCCAGCGCCGACAGGGGCCGCGCCACCGAGCCCTCCATGATCGCCATCGCGCAGCCGCCCGCCACCGCGGTCTTGGCCGCCATAAGCTTGGTCTTCATGCCGCCCTTCGACAGGCCCGACACCGGATCGCCGGCCATCGCCTCGATCCTCGCGGTGATCCGCTCGACGACCTCGAAGCGCTCGGCGGAAGGGTCTTCCTTGGGGTTGGCCGAATAGAACCCGTCCACGTCCGACAGGAGCACCAGCTGGTCGGCGCCCACCGTCACCGCGATCTGCGCCGCCAGCCGGTCATTGTCGCCAAAACGGATCTCGTCGGTGGCGACCGTATCGTTCTCGTTGACGATCGGCACCACCCCCGCCGCCAGCAGCGTCTCGAGCGTCGCCCGGCTGTTCAGATAGCGGCGGCGGTCGGCGGTATCCTCGAGCGTCACCAGCACCTGTGCGGTGGTGATCCCATGCGGCGCCAGCACCTCCTCATAGGCCTGCGCCAGCCGGATCTGCCCGACCGCCGCCGCCGCCTGCGCCTGCTCCAGGGCGAGCGCGCCCGCAGGCCAGCCCAGAACGCCCCGCCCGAGAGCGATCGACCCCGACGAGACGAGGATCACGTCGGCGCCCCGCGCCTTGGCCGCCGCCACGTCCTCGGCCAAGGCCGCCAGCCAGCCCCGGCGCAGCCCGGTAGTCCGGTCGACCAGCAGCGCCGAGCCGATCTTGACCACCAGCCGCCGGGCCTTGCCGATCTCGGGCCTCAGGGCTGCCATGCGCCATCCCCGGCCGCATCCGCCACCGCCCCGCCGGCGATCCGCGCATAAAGCGCGCGCAAGACCTCGGGGATCCCCTGACGCGACACGCCCGACATCAGAAAGACCGGCCCGCCCGCCGCCTTTTCCAGCGCCCGCCTGCGGGTTCCGAGGGTCTTGGCGTCCAGCGCGTCGATCTTGTTCAGGGCGGTCACGCGCGGCTTGGCCGCCAGTTCGGGCGAATAGGCTTCCAGCTCGCTCAGGATGGTGCGGTAGTCTTTGGTGATGGTCGACGAGGTGCCATCGACCAGATGCAGGAGCACCGAACAGCGTTCGACATGGCCGAGGAACAGATCGCCCAGCCCCCGCCCCTCGCTCGCCCCCTCGATCAGGCCGGGAATGTCGGCCATGACGAATTCCTTGCCGTCGATGCCGACGACGCCGAGGTTCGGGTAGAGCGTGGTGAAGGGATAGTCCGCGATCTTCGGCCGCGCGTTCGAGGTGGCGGCGAGGAAGGTCGATTTCCCGGCATTCGGGAGGCCCACCAGCCCGGCATCGGCGATCAGCTTCAGCCTGAGCCAGATGGTGCGCTCGATCCCCTCCTGCCCGGGATTGGCGCGGGCGGGCGCGCGGTTGGTCGAGGTCTTGAAATGCAGGTTGCCCCAGCCGCCGTTGCCGCCTTTGGCGAGGCAGACCCGGGTTCCCGGCTGGGTCAGGTCGGCGATCACCGTCTCCTCGTCCTCGTCGATGATCTCGGTCCCGGCCGGCACCTTCAGCACGATGTCGGCGCCGTCCGCCCCGGTCATCTGCCGGCCCATGCCGCCCCGGCCGTTGGTGGCGAAGAAATGCTGCTGATAGCGGAAGTCGATCAGCGTGTTCAGCCCGCCGACCGCCTCGGCCCAGACCGAGCCGCCCTTGCCGCCGTCGCCGCCGTCCGGGCCGCCGAACTCGACGAACTTCTCGCGCCGGAAGCTGACGCAGCCGTTCCCGCCGCTGCCCGAGCGGATATAGACTTTGCAGAGGTCGAGGAACTTCATCGGGTGGGCTTTCGGCAGGGTTTGCTCAGGCGATAGTGCGGGCGGGCGGATTTCGCAAGGGCAAGGGCCGGGGCGCCGCCCCGGACCCCGGGATATTTGGGCCAGAATGAAGGGTGGCGGCGCTTCAGGCCGGGCGTGAGGCTTCCCATGCCGCGCGGGTCAGGCGCAGGGTGACGTGGGGACGGTCCCGGCCCAGGGCGCGGCAGAACTTCCGGTCCCGCCCGATCTCGTCGAAGCCCAGTTTCCTCAGGACATTGGCCGAGCGGGAATTGCCGTCGAAATAGCCCGAGGCGATGTCGCCCGGAGCACAGGCGAAATGCTCGGCCAGGACCGTTCGCGCGGCCTCGCTGGCATAGCCCCGGCCCTGCGCGCGGGGCGCGAGCCAGTAACCAAGCGTGCGATCCTCGACACCGATGATGCCGGCATGGCCCAGGCTGTCATGGATGGAATAGGTCTGGCCAGGGACGGCGTAGCCCTGCTGGAACAGGCGGAAATCGCTGGCCGTATAGGGAAAGGGCACGACCGACAGCCAGCCGGTCACGCCATAGTCGTTGAGTGCGGCCACGACATCCGCCTCATCCTCGGGGGCAACGGGGCGCAGCCGCAGCCGCACCGTCGCCAGCTTGGCGCGGGGCTGCATGGCAACCTCACCCCATCTTCTTCACATAGGTCCAGGTCGCGACCTTGGCGCCGCGCGCCACCGACCAGGCCTCGGCGTCGCCCAGATAGTCGAAGCCGGCGTTGACGAGCACGCGCGCCGAGCCGGGATTGTCCTGGAACACCTCGGCGAAGAACGTGCGCGAGGCATGCGGGTTGGCCGCGACCAGCGCCTGCACCGCCTCGGACGCAAATCCGGTGTTCCACAGGCCAGGCGCCACCCAGAAGCCGATCTCGGACTGGTCGCGGTCGAGCCGGGTCAGGCTCGCCAGCCCCAGAACCTCGGCCTGGCCCAGGGCCGATCCGTCCATGACCCACACATCCTCGTCGCGGCCCTCCGCGAGGGCGCGGGCGACGAAGGCCTCGGCCGCGCCGGGCGGCAGGGGATGGGGGATGGCCCGGGTTCCCTCGGCCAGGCGCCGGTCAGAGGTGTAGAGCGCGACCAGGCCCGCATCGGCGGCGCGCATCGGGCGCAGGGTGAACCGCGGGGTTTCAATGGCGGGCTGAAATGCGATCTGTTCAGGTCTCACGTCTTCTCTCCTACGAAAACCGTGATCCTGCCGGGCAGTCAAAGCCCCGGCGGAACGAGCGTGGGCCGCGCGGGGCGCGGGGGCAAGCCTGTCGTGCAGGCTGGCTGCGGATTTCATCAGTTGCATGACAGACCCCGCTGGGCTGGAAGGGCGGTGACGGATCGGGCCGGAGGCCGCGGCGCGCACTCTCTCACGGAAAGCTGACCAATTTCCGGATGTTGGCGGGCCGCGGCAATCACCGGCGGCACCGGCGCGCTGCGGGAGTCCCGCGGCGAAGCCCACCGGCCGGGGCGCGGCCGGTCGCGGCCGCTGCGTCAACAATCGTCGGGCCTTGCGCAGGCTGTTTCCAAGCCGCCCGGACACCGCCCGCGGCGCCCTGCCCGAGTCCCGGCGGGCGCCGCCCGTCCCGTTCCGTCTGCCGGTGATCCATCACCCGTTCCCCTGCGCTCTCGTTCCTGCGCCGGAACCCCACAGACGCGCGCCCCGCGAACGGGAAGGGGGACCGGCGTTTCCGCCGATCCCCCCTGAACGTGCATCCGTTCGGTTTGTCGGCTTACTCGGCCGCCTCCGCCTTGGGGAGAACCGAGATGAAGGTGCGGCCCTTGAGGCCCTTCCTGAAGGTCACATGGCCTTCGGCGGTCGCGAAGATCGTGTGGTCGCGGCCCATGCCGACGCCGTCGCCCGGGAACCAGGTGGTGCCGCGCTGGCGGACGATGATGTTGCCGGGAATCGCCTTCTCGCCGCCATAGAGCTTCACGCCGAGGCGCCGGCCCGCGGAATCGCGGCCGTTGCGCGAGGAGCCGCCTGCTTTCTTGTGTGCCATTGGTCAGACTCCTCTCAAGCGTCGGCTTTTTTCGTCGCGCGCTTGGCCTTGGGGGCCTCGGCGGCGGCGGGGGCGTTGTTGTGGGCGGCGACGCGGGCGGCGTGCGTGCCGGTCGCGGCGGCGACGCCGGACTTGTCCGCGCCCGAGGCGAGGATCTCGGTCACCCGCACCAGCGTCAGCTTCTGGCGGTGGCCGCGCGTGCGCTGCGAGGAATGCTTGCGGCGGCGCTTGTGATAGGTGATGACCTTGTCGGCCTTGATGGTGTCGATGACCTCGGCCTGGACCGCGGCGCCCGCCACCAGCGGCGCGCCGAGAACGGCCTTGTCGCCGCCGATCATCAGAATCTCGTTGAACTGGACTTTGTCGCCAGCGCTTGCGGCAATCAGTTCGACGCGCAGCACATCGCCCGCCTGAACCTTGTATTGCTTGCCGCCCGTCTTGAGGACCGCGAACATGGGCCTTTCCTTCATCCGTTTCCGCGCCCTGTGGCCCCGGTTTCCCGGCGTTCGCTGGCTTTCGCCGCCTCGGACAGCGCGCCCCGCGATGGGGGCGTCATTGCAAGAACTAAGCCCCCGCGAGTCGGACGACCGGCCGGGACCGGGCGCTTATCGGCGAGAGGGCGGCCCTTGTCAACAGCCGACGTACCGGGCTCAGGCCCTGGTCTCCAGCCGGTTGTGGCGGATCGAGGACAGAAGCGCCAGCCCGATCAGCCCGGCGCCGATCAGGCCCGTCACCATCTCGGGGATCGCCCAGAGGGTCTGGGCGAACATGATGACCGACAGGACCAGGATCGAATAGAAGGCCCCATGCTCGAGATAGCGGAACTGCGCCAAGGTCTTGCGCTCGACCAGCATGATCGTCATCGACCGGACGTACATCGCCCCGATCCCGAGGCCGATAGCGATCAGGAACAGGTTGTGGGTCAGGGCGAATGCGCCGATCACCCCGTCGAACGAGAAGGAGGCGTCCAGCACCTCGAGGTAGAGAAACGCCCCCAACCCCGCCTGCGCCCCCGCCGTCAGCATCATCCGCCGCCGGTCGAGGACATGGCCGATCGCCTCGACCAGAAGGAAGGTCAGAAGCCCGCCCGCCGAGGCGAAAAGGAAATCGTCGCGGGTGACGCCGGGCAAAAGGCTGGCAAACAGCATCATCGTGCCCAGGACGAAGGCGACCTCCAGCCCGCGGATATTGGCGCAGCGGCGCAGCTGGCATTCGACGCTGCGGATCCAGTCGACCTCCTTGGCCTCATCCACAAAATAATTCAGCGCCACCATCATCAGGAAACTGCCGCCGAAGGCCGCGATCGACAGGTGCGCACTGCCGATGATGTGCGAATATTCGTCGGGGTCGAGCGCCGCCAGCCGCACGGCCTCGATCGGCGAGACATGGGCGGCGACCACGACGATCAGCAAGGGAAAGATGATCCGCATCCCGAAGACCGCGATCAGGATGCCCCAGGTCAGGAATCGTTTCTGCCAGAGGGCCGACATGCCGCGCAGGATGTTGGCGTTGACGATGGCATTGTCGAACGAGAGCGAGATTTCCAGGACCGCGAGGACCGTCCCGATCATCAGGAACGAGAACATCCCCGCCAGCGAGTCGGTCGCCGCCCAACCCAGAAGTGCTGCCAGCACAAGGCCAAGAAAGGTCACGAGGAAGGCCCAACGGAAATAATGCAGGCTGGCGGTCATCGGCGTCTCCGGCAGGCGGCGGGCCCGGTTCGGCCGGCCCCAGTCCGTCGGAAATAGGAAGCCCGCGCGCCCGCCGCAAGACACCGGCCGCCATAAGGGGCGAAGTTGACGGAAGGCCGGCCCCGTCCGCGGCCTTCCGGTCACGCCTCAGGCCGGCGGGTCACAGCCAGCGCCGCCAGCGGAAGACCGCGTAGGTCAGCCCGGCCGAGCCGATCATCAGCGCCAGCGACAGGGCGAACCCCCAGTCCGAGGCGAGGAAGGGGATGCGCGCGAAATTCATCCCGAAGACCGAGGCGATAAGCGTCGGGGGCAGGAACAGGCACGCGACCACCGACAGGATGCGCGCGGTCAGGTTCTGCGCGAGGTTCACCATGCCCATCGTCGCGTCCGAGGCGAACGACAGCCGCATCGCGATGAAGTCGCCATGCACCTCGAGCGCCTGAAGGTCGCGCAGCTGCGCCTTGACGTGCAGGCGCAGCCCCCTGGAGTCGGGCCGCTCGTCCAGCGACTGCATGTAGTAGGCCAGCGCCCGCTTGAGGGTCAGAAGCCCGAGCCGCACCCGGCTCAGCACCTCTCCCTGCGCGCCGATGGTGCCGAGCGCCTGCTCCAGCACCGCCACCCGCTGGGCGGCGGCCTGGCCGAAGACCTGGCGCGCGGTCGCGTCCAGCTTGTGCCCCACCGCCTCGAGATGATCGGCCTGGCGCCCGAGGATCTCCTCGACCAGCCCCAGAAACAGCGCGCCCGCCCCGCGGAAGCCGGCGCTGCTCTTGTCGGCGCGGGTCGGGAAGGTCTCGAGCGGGCGCGGCGTGTGGTGGCGCACCGTGATCAGCCGCTCGGCGGTCAGGATCATCGCCACCGGCGACAGGACCGGCAGGCGGTCGGGGCTGAGGCCCGAGAGAACCACGATCATGTAGTCGGCCCCCGCCTCGCGGTAGAGGCGGTTCGAGATCTCGATCTCCTCCATCTCGGCCAGGGTCGGCACCTCCAGCCCCAGGGCCTCGACCTCGGCGACCTCCTCGGGGCTCGGGCAGAAAAGGTCGATCCACAGTGCCCGCCGCACATCGCCGTCCCCGGTCAGGAGTTCCAGCCCCTGTTCGCCCGGCGCATAAAGATAGATCATGCCGCACCCCGCCCTTCGCCGGGGCCATGACCGCGCCCCACGCCTGCCAATCGTGCCCCGCCACGAGTCGGGGAGTTTGCTTGGCTTTACCCCGCCGGCGCCCGGCTTGCCAGCCGGTCGCCCCGGCGAGAAGGCGGCAGCGGGCGGATGGCGCGAATGGTGGGTGATGAGAGGCTCGAACTCCCGACATCTTCGGTGTAAGCGAAGCGCTCTACCAACTGAGCTAATCACCCGCCGCAGGCGGGATTAGACGGTTCGCGGCCCGAGGGCAAGTGTCCGTCCTGCCGACCCCGCGTCCCGTCGCCCCCCGTCCGGCCGACCCCGCCGTTGGCGGCGGTCGCGCGCACCGCAATGAAAAACGCGCCCTCTGGGGGGCGCGTTTTCGGGGATGATGGTGGGCGATAACGGATTTGAACCGCTGACATCTTCGATGTGAACGAAGCGCTCTACCGCTGAGCTAATCGCCCGGTGGCGGCCATCTAGCCTTATTCCGGCGGCTCTGCAAGATCATCTTCGCTGTCGTCGCGCGCCTTCTTGCCACCCCCGCCGCGCTTGAGCTTGATGGTCAGCATCGCCCCGTTGGCCGCGTCCTTGGTGCGGTTCACCCGCACCCGGCCAAGGGGCGGCAGGATCAGCGATTCCCCCGCCGCCAGCGCATCGCCGAGGACGGCAAGCAGCGCCTCGACCACCGGCTTCGCATCCTTCTTCCTGACATCCGCCCGCGCCGCGACCCGGTCGAGCAGTTCCTTCAGCTTCAGCACCGGCCGGTCGGCGGCCGCGGCCTTTGCAGAACCGGATTTCGCGGCACCTGCCTTCACTGCACCGGCCTCCGCCGGCGCGGCCTTCACTGCACCGGCCTTCGCCGGCGCGGCCTTCACTGCACCTGCCTTCACTGCACCGGCCTTCGCCGGCGCGGCCCTCGTGCCCGCAGGCTTCCTCGCACCTGCCGGTCTGGCCGTGGCGGCGGTCGGCTCTTTCGTCATGGTCCCTGCCCTCCCCGCGCCGGCCCGCCCGGCGCCTCCGCGCCGACCTTAAAGCCTGTCCGGCAAAAGTGGAGTCCGGTTTTGCCGCGCGGCAGGCGCAACCGCGAGACCCGGGGGCGCATCGGCACGGTCGTCAGCCCCTGTCGCGGGGCGCGCGCGGGGGGCCGCCGGGCGGCCGGCGCCCGCCCATGCGAAAGGGGCGCCCCCGCGGGCGCCCCCCGTTGTCTGCGTCCCGGCCTCAGTGGGCGACCGCCGCCGCCCCCTCGCCCGAGGCCGCCGCGGCCTTGGCGGCCAGCTCCTCGGCGGCCTCGTCCCAGACGATCGGCACCGGCTGGCGCACCAGCGCCCGGGCCAGAACCTCGCGCACATGCGAAACCGGCACGATCTCGAGACCCGCCTTCACGTTGTCGGGGATCTCGGGCAGGTCGCGGGCGTTCTCCTCGGGGATGAAGACCGTCCTGATCCCGCCGCGCCGCGCGGCCAGCAGCTTTTCCTTCAGGCCGCCGATGGGCAGCGCATTGCCGCGCAGCGTCACCTCTCCGGTCATGGCGATGTCCTTCCTGACCGGGATGCCGGTCAGGACCGAGACGATCGAGGTGACCATCGCCAGGCCCGCCGACGGCCCGTCCTTGGGCGTCGCCCCTTCGGGCACATGGACGTGGATGTCGCTCTTCTCGAAGATCGGCGGCTTCACCCCCAGCTCGGGACTGACCGAACGGACGTAGCTGACCGCCGCCTCGATACTTTCCTTCATCACCTCGCCCAGCTTGCCGGTGGTCTTCATCCGGCCCTTGCCGGGCAGCCGCAGCGCCTCGATCTGCAGAAGATCGCCGCCGACCGAGGTCCAGGCCAGGCCGGTCACGACGCCGACCTGATCCTCCTTCTCGGCCAGGCCATAGCGGAAGCGCTTGACCCCCAGATAGTCCTCAAGCACCGCGGGCGTGATCTCGACCCTGGCCACGTCCTTCTTGAGGATCCTGGTCAGGCCCTTGCGCGCCAGCTTCGAGATCTCGCGCTCGAGGTTCCTCACCCCGGCCTCGCGGGTATAGGTGCGGATCATCTCGGTCAGCGCCGCATCGGTGACGCTGAACTCGCCCTTCTTCAGACCGTGGTTCTTGATCTGCTTGGGCAGAAGGTGCTGCTTGGCGATCTCGCGCTTTTCATCCTCGGTGTAGCCTTCCAGCGGGATGATCTCCATCCGGTCCAGAAGCGGCCCCGGCATGTTGTAGCTGTTGGCCGTGGTGATGAACATCACGCTCGACAGGTCGTATTCCACTTCGAGATAGTGGTCGACGAAGGTCGAGTTCTGTTCGGGGTCGAGAACCTCGAGCATCGCGCTCGCCGGGTCGCCGCGGAAGTCCTGGCCCATCTTGTCGATCTCGTCGAGCAGGATGAGGGGATTGGTGGTCTTGGCCTTCTTCAGCGCCTGGATGATCTTGCCGGGCATCGAGCCGATGTAGGTGCGCCGGTGGCCCCTGATCTCCGATTCGTCCCGGACACCGCCGAGCGAGATGCGGATGAACTCGCGTCCCGTCGCCCGCGCGACCGACTTGCCGAGCGAGGTCTTGCCGACGCCGGGCGGCCCGACGAGGCACAGGATCGGCCCCTTCAGCGCGGCGCTGCGCGACTGGACCGCCAGATATTCGACGATCCGCTCCTTGACCTTCTCCAGCCCGTAATGGTCGGCGTCCAGAACCCCCTGCGCCGCGCGCAGATCCTTCTTGACCCGGCTCTTGACGCCCCAGGGCAGCGACAGAAGCCAGTCGAGATAGTTCCTGACCACGGTGGCCTCGGCAGACATGGGCGACATGGCCTTCAGCTTCTTCAGCTCGGCCTCGGCCTTGTCGCGCGCCTCCTTCGAGAACTTGGTCCTGGCGATCTTCTCGGCCAGTTCGTTCAGCTCGTTCTGGCCCTCCTCGCCGTCGCCCAGCTCCTTCTGGATCGCCTTCATCTGCTCGTTGAGATAATACTCGCGCTGCGTCTTCTCCATCTGGGTCTTGACGCGGCTCTTGATCTTCTTCTCGACCTGCAGGACCGACATCTCGCCCTGCATCAGGCCGTAGACCTTCTCCAGCCGCTCGCCGACGTCGAGCGTTTCCAGCAGCTCCTGCTTCTGGCCGACCTCGACGCCGAGGTGGCCCGACACCAGGTCGGCCAGCTTCGGCGGGTCGCGGGTCTCGGCCACCGCCGACAGCGCCTCCTCGGGGACGTTCTTCCTGATCTTGGCGTATTTCTCGAACTCCTCGGCGACCGAGCGCAAGAGCGCCTCGACCGCCGCCGCATCGCCCGGCGTCTCCTCGAGCGCCTCGGCGCGGGCCTCGAAGAACGAGGGGTTGTCGGCGAACTCGGTGATCCTCACCCGCGAGCGGCCCTCGACCAGCACCTTCACCGTGCCGTCGGGCAGCTTCAGAAGCTGCAGGACATTGGCCAGAACTCCGGTCTTGTAGATGCCGTCGGTGGCCGGATCGTCGACGGTCGGGTCGATCTGCGAGCAGAGCAGGATCTGGCGGTCGTCCTGCATCACCTCTTCCAGCGCCCGGACCGACTTCTCGCGACCGACGAACAGGGGCACGATCATGTGCGGAAAGACCACGATGTCGCGCAGCGGCAGCACCGGGTAGCTCTGGGCTTTCATTTCAGTCATCGCGTTTCCTTTCAGGCGGGAAAGCACCGGCCCCGGTCATCGGCAGCACCCGGCTTTCCCCGGCTCAGGTTCCCTATCTAGGCGCGGGCGGCACCGGGTTCAACGGCGCCTGCCCGCGTTCGCCGCGACAATAGCCGCCGGGGGTCCCGGCGCAAGCGGACTTTGCGCCGGGGGCCGTCGGCAGGGCCGGATCGACATTCATTCATTGCCGACCGGCCGGGCCCGGTCGGGATCAGGAAACGCATCGCGTTTCCCCCGACCGCGCGGAAACGGAGCCGCTGGACCGCCGATGTCACGAACAGTCAGAGGCCGGCGCCTGCCCCGGTGGGCGCGAAGCGCCCGCCGATGGCGGGGCGGGCGCTGGCCGATGGCCTTTGGGGCCATCGGCGGGACAAGGTCAACCGCCATCGCATGGCAGAGGCGATGGCCTCTGCCACCCGGATCGAAAAGGTCGGAAGCGGGCGCCGACTGTCGATCCGTCCTAGTGCCGGGCGGCGGCGCGCTGCCGCTCGGCCGGCATCGACAGGACGGCATAGCGCCGCCCGTCGCCCGGGTTGTCATAGGGCTCGCCGATCCGGTCGGCCGCCCAGCCAAGCTGCCGGAGCGCCCGCATCAGCGACAGGGGCGACAGCGACATCAGCTCGTTCGCCCCGTGCCGGCGTGCCACCTCGGCCAGCCCCTCGACGATCAGGGACAGGCAGCGCGCCCGGTCCTGGTGGCTGGCCACCTCGTCCGACATCACCAGCCGCGTGCATTCCCAGACCTCGGGCGCCCGCACCTCGGCCCCCATCACCTGGGCCGGGATGTCGGCCAGCTTGCCCGCCACCGCGTCGCGCAGCATGTAGGTGTGCTGCCCCCAGCTCGATGTGGTCGGCATGGTCCGCGCCCCGCCGATCACCCGGCCTGCGCGCAGCACCAGCGAATAATGGGCCAGCGGGTTGTCGTACTGATCCATCTCGACGCTGTCATTGTGGGGAATGTCCCAGCCCAGGGTGTCGACGAAGAAGTGTTTGCGCAACCGCAGGTAATCGTAGAAGGCGGTCCCGTGGCTGTGCAGCGACGACAGGTCGAAGGTGATGTTTTCCATGAAGTGCCCCTCCTTTTTCAGGCGGGGCGACTAGATCATCATTGGAAACGGTTTATGGATTTTTTGGTGTATTGTTTCACATTGAAACAACTTCAGGGTGCACTGGCGGTCCCTCAGATCAGGCCGTAGCCGGCTGCGGCCGAAACCGCCTGGCTGCCGGTCTTGGCGCCGAGCTTGGCCTTGGCCTTCTTCAGCCGCTGCTTGACCGCGCCCTCCGACACGCCCAGCCGGCAGGCGATCTCCTTGACCAGGCACCCCTCCTTGACCAGCCGCAGCGCCTCAAGCTCGGCCCGCGTCAGGTTGGTGGGCGGCGCCATCGCCACATGCAGCCATTCGAGCTTGGCGCGCAGGACCGCGATCTCCTCGTCACTGAACTCGCGGTCGCCCCGGCAGAACGAGGCGAAGCTGCGCAGGCCCTTGGGCCCCGGATCGTCGAAACTGATCGCCACCCCGAAGCGCAGCCCGTGGCGGGCCGCCTCGGCCAGCACCCCGCGCGGGTCGGGCAGGGCGATCTCGCTCCAGCGGATCACACCGGAATTGCCGTAAAGCCAGCGCATCACCGGATCGGCCAGCATGAAGTTCTGGCGGGTGTAGCGCTCGACCCATTCGGCCGGGAGCGCGTTCTGCTCGGCCAGCGGAAAGGCGAAACCGACGCGCAGGGCGATGTAGTGTCCGGCCGGGGCCAGCACCGCGAACTCGCTGGCCTCGCGCCCCTGGGCACGGCGCTCGGCCCTGATGAACTCCCTGGTCAAACCTTTGCAATCCGCGAAAATCTGGTGCAACAATCTCTTATGCCATGCAATGGCCACTGTTGAAAAGAATTCTGTGCTGGCGCCAGCGACCGAGGTGACGTGGACCGACCGAACGATCTTCTCAAGCGCCTGCGCGACCGCAGTCCGGCGGGCTTCGCCATTGCCCTCCACATCGAGTACACGACGCCGCGCTACCTGTTCCAGTCCTACGACCGCGACTGGATCGACCATTATTCCGCCAACGGGCTGGTGATGCAGGATCCGACCGTTGCCTGGGCCTTCGCCAACAACGGCGCCCTGCGCTGGAGCGCGCTCGCCGCCGAGGACCCGGCGGGAGTGCTGGCCGAGGCCGCCCGGCGCGGGATGCGCTACGGGGTGGTCCTCGCCCTTGACGACGGCGGATCGAAGACGATGGCCAGCTTCTCCCGCGCCGACCGGGAAATCTCCGACATCGAGATCGCGGGCCTCCGCGCCGACCTCAGGGCGCTCCACCTGCACACGCTGGGGATGCAGATGCTCGACCCCGCCATCCACGCCGCCCTCAAGCGCCTGTCGATCTTCCTGACCCACAGTTGAGACAGTCAAAGGGGCGCGATGTCCCCCGCCGCCCGCCGCGCATGGAAGTCGGCGGTGAAATCCGCCAGCCGCCCCCCGGCGATCGCCGCGCGCAGGCCGGCCATCAGTTCCTGAAAATAGTGAAGGTTGTGCCAGGTCAGCAGCATCGAGGATATGATCTCGCCCGCGCGGAACACATGATGCAGATAGGCGCGGCTGTAGTTGCGGCAGGCCGGGCAGGTGCAGTCCTCGTCCAGGGGGCGCGGGTCGTCGGCATGGCGGGCGTTCTTGATGTTGACCTGCCCTGCCCTTGTCCAGGCCTGCCCGGTCCGCCCAGAGCGCGAGGGCAGGACGCAATCCATCATGTCGATCCCGCGCGCGACCGCGCCGACGATGTCGTCGGGCTTGCCCACCCCCATCAGATAGCGCGGCCGGTCCTCGGGCAACAACCCCGGCGCATAGTCGAGGACGCCGAACATCGCCTCCTGCCCCTCGCCCACCGCCAGCCCGCCGATCGCATAGCCGTCAAAGCCGATTTCCCTTAGTTTACTGGCGCTTTCGGCACGAAGCTCCTGCGTGACGCCGCCCTGCATGATCCCGAACAGCGCGTGCCCCGGCCGGTCGCCGAACGCCTCGCGCGACCTTGCGGCCCACCGCATCGACAGGCGCATGCTTGCGGCCACCGTCTCGACCGGCGCCGGCAGCGCCGGGCATTCGTCGAAACACATCACGATGTCGCTGCCCAGGAGCCGCTGGATCTCCATGCTGCGCTCGGGCGTCAGATGGTGTTCGGACCCGTCGATGTGCGACTTGAAGCGCACACCCTCCTCGGTCAGCTTGCGCAGGTCCGACAGGCTCATCACCTGGAAGCCGCCGGAATCGGTCAGGACCGGGCGGTCCCAGTTCATGAAGCGATGGAGGCCGCCCAGCCGTGCGATCCGCTCGGCGGTCGGGCGCAACATCAGGTGATAGGTGTTGCCCAACAGGATGTCGGCCCCGGTGGCGCGCACGCTTTCGGGCAGCATGGCCTTGACCGTGCCCGCCGTGCCGACCGGCATGAAGGCCGGAGTGCGGATCTCGCCCCGGGGTGTCGAGATGACGCCGGTGCGGGCGCGGCCGTCGGTGGCGTGCAGGCGGAAGGAGAATTTCTGGCTCATTGCCGCCTTCTAGACCAGTCCTGGGCGAAAGGGAAACCCGCGCCCATCCCGCGCCCGTGCCGCTTGCCTGCCCGCGCCGCCTCGGGCAGAAGGAGACCATGAGCAAGATCACCGCCAGCTTCACCTGCACCGCCTGCGGCGCGGTGCACAAGAAATGGGCCGGGCGCTGCGACGCCTGCGGCGCCTGGAACGCGATCGTGGAAGAGGCGCCGCTCTCCGCCGGCCCCGCCTCGAAATCGCTTGGCACCGCCCGGGGCAGGCGCATCGCCCTCTCGACCCTTGCGACCGAGGAGGCACCGCCCCCCCGCGCCGCCTCGGGACTGGCCGAGTTCGACCGGGTGCTGGGCGGCGGGCTTGTGCCGGCCTCGGCGATCCTCGTCGGCGGCGACCCGGGCATCGGCAAGTCCACGCTTCTCTTGCAGGCAGCCGCAAGTTTCGCCCGCAAGGGTCTGAAATGCCTGTATATATCTGGCGAGGAAGCCAGCGCCCAGGTGCGGATGCGCGCCACCCGCCTCGGCCTGGCCGACGCCCCTGTCGGCCTCGCGACCGAGACCAACCTGCGCGACATCCTGACCACGCTCGACGCCGAGCGTGCCGACCTCGCGATCATCGATTCCGTCCAGACGCTGTGGGCCGACATGGTCGAGGCCGCACCCGGTTCGGTCGCCCAGGTGCGCGCCGCCGCCCATGAGCTTGTGACCTTCGCCAAGCGCCGCGGCACCGCCGTCATCCTTGTCGGCCATGTTACCAAGGACGGCCAGATCGCCGGGCCGCGGGTGGTCGAGCACATGGTCGATTGCGTCCTCTATTTCGAGGGCGAGCGCGGCCACCAGTTCCGCATCCTGCGCGCGGTCAAGAACCGCTTCGGCCCCGCCGACGAGATCGGCGTGTTCGAGATGACCGGGGCGGGCCTCGCCGAGGTCGCCAATCCCTCGGCCCTGTTCCTGTCCGAACGCGGCCAGGCAAGTCCCGGATCGGCGGTCTTCGCGGGGATCGAGGGGACAAGGCCGGTTCTGACGGAGATTCAGGCACTTGTGGCGCCATCTTCACTCGGAACCCCGCGCCGCACCGTGGTCGGGCTGGACGCCGGGCGGCTTTCGACCATCCTCGCGGTCCTCGAAGCGCGCTGCGGGATTCCCTTTGCGGGGATGGATGTCTTCCTGAATGTCGCGGGGGGCATGAAGGTCTCGGAACCCGCGGCCGACCTCGCCGTCGCCGCGGCACTTCTCTCCTCGCGCGAGGATGTCGCCCTCCCGCCCGACATGGTGGTTTTCGGCGAAATCAGCCTCTCGGGCGCGCTGAGGCCGGTCTCGCAAACCGAAAACAGGTTGAAAGAGGCGCGAAAACTTGGTTTCTCACAGGCAGTCGCCCCGGACCGGACCAAGGCCGAAGGGGACCAGGGGATGAAGCTGCGCAAGATGCCCGATCTTGTGACCTTCGTCGGGGATCTGTTTGCGGCAGGCTGACCGCGGGGAGCGTTTTGAATGGAAGGTTTCACCATCGTCGACGCAGGCGTGCTTGTCGTCGTCCTGATGTCGGCGATCCTCGCCTACAGCCGCGGCCTGGTGCGCGAGATGTTCGCGATCATGGGCTGGGTGGCGGCGGCGGTCCTCGGCTTCATGTTCGCCCGCCAGGCCGCGCCGCTGGTGAAGCAGATCCCGGTGCTCGACAAGTTCCTCGGCGACAATTGCGAGTTGTCGACGCTGGCCGGCTTCTTCGCGGTCTTTGCCGGGGCGCTGATCCTCGCCTCGATCCTGACGCCCCTTTTCTCCTCGATCATCCAGCGTTCGGCACTGTCCGGCGTCGATCAGGGCCTGGGCTTCCTGTTCGGGGTGGCGCGCGGCGTCATCCTGGTGGCGGTGGCGCTGGTCCTCTACAACCGGCTTCTGTCGGACACGGCGGTTCCGGCAGTCGACAAGTCGCGCTCGGCCGCGGTCTTTGCCTCGCTCGAGGCCAAGCTGGGCAGCCAGATCCCGACCGACGCGCCGGGCTGGATCGCCGGGCGCTACAAGGAACTGGTGGGTAGCTGCACCACCACGGCGGCCACGACCACCACGGCCCCCGCGCCCGCAACCGACAGCCAGACTGGCGGAACCACCGGCACCAACAGCGCCGGCGCCAAGACCGTCACGCCCTGATCCGCGCCGCGCACCAGATTGTGCGACATCGCCCCGTGACAGCGGGGCCGCGAAGGACTAAATGAGGCGCCAAGACCTGCCCCCGGAATCGGAGATCCCGGCCCATGCGCCATTTTCCCTCGCATCCTTTCGCGCCCCTGAACGACGGGGACAAGCTGAAGGAGGAGTGCGGAGTGTTCGGCGTGATCGGTGTGGCCGACGCGGCGAACTTCGTGGCGCTCGGCCTCCACGCCCTCCAGCACCGCGGACAGGAGGCGGGGGGCATCGTCGCCTATGACCCCGAACAGGGCTTCAATAACGCCAAGCGCTTCGGCTACGTCCGCGACAATTTCACCAAGGCCGAGGTGATGAAGGATCTGCCGGGCAGCCTTGCCATCGGCCATGTGCGCTATTCCACCGCCGGATCGAAGGGCCATACCGCGATCCGCGACGTCCAGCCCTTCTTCGGCGAATTCGCGATGGGCGGGGCGGCGATCGCCCACAACGGCAACCTGACCAATGCCGCAAGCCTGCGCCGCGACCTGATCGAGCGCGGCGCGATCTTCCAGTCCTCGTCGGATTCGGAATGCATCATCCATCTGATGGCCCGCTCGATCCAGAAGTCGATCCCCGAACGGATGAAGGACGCGCTGCGCGCCGTCGAAGGCGCCTTCGCGATCGTCGCCATGACCCGCACCAAGCTGATCGGGGTGCGCGACGCGCTTGGCGTGCGCCCGCTGGTCCTCGGCCGGCTCGGCGAGGGCGGTCATGTGCTGGCGTCGGAAACCTGCGCGCTGGACATCATCGGCGCGGAATTCGTGCGCGAGATCGAACCGGGCGAGATGGTGGTCATCTCGAAGGGCGAGATCGAAAGCACCCGCCCCTTCCGGCCGGCAAAGCCGCGCGGCTGCATCTTCGAACAGGTCTATTTCTCGCGCCCCGACAGCATCGTCGGCGGCCGCTCGGTCTACGAGACCCGCCGCCAGATCGGGGTCGAACTGGCGCGCGAGGCCCCGGTCGATGCCGACCTCGTCTGCCCGGTCCCCGACTCGGGCACCCCCGCGGCGATCGGCTACAGCCAGGAATCGGGCATCCCCTATGCGATGGGGATCATCCGCAACCAGTACATGGGCCGCACCTTCATCGAACCGACCGAACAGATCCGCAACATGGGCGTGCGGCTGAAGTTGAACGTCAACCGCGCGCTCATCAAGGGCAAGCGGGTGATCCTCGTCGACGACTCGGTGGTACGCGGCACCACCAGCCGCAAGATCAAGGACATGATCCTCGAAGCGGGCGCCGCCGAGGTGCATTTCCGCATCGCCTCGCCCCCCACCGCCTGGCCCTGCTTCTACGGCGTCGACACGCCCGAACGCTCGAAGCTCCTCGCCGCGACGATGAGCGAGGAGGAGATGCGCGCCTGGATCGGGGTCGACAGCCTCAAGTTCATCTCGCTCGACGGTCTTTACCGCGCGGCGGGCGAGGCGGCGGGCCGCGACCCGAAGGCGCCGAAGTTCTGCGACGCCTGCTTCTCGGGCGACTATCCGGTGGCCCCGGCCGACCAGATCGAGAAGGGCTTCGAGATGAAGGCGGCGGAGTAGTGGCGGCGGCGACGCAGCGGCCGGCCGCGGCGCCCGTCACCATCGACGACTACCTTGCCCGCCTCGCCGATCCTCGCCAGCAGGCGGCGCTTGCGGGATTGCGCGCCCTGATCCGCAGCCTCCTGCCCGACGCGCTGGAATGGACCTGTCACGGTTTGGTGCCGCTCCGAGTGCTCGTTTAGGCCACTTGGCGTTCGAAGGCCAAGGGACTTTTGCCTCCCAATGCTGAATGCCGACGGCGCGGGTTATAAAAGCCGTTGATGTA
>JAFEFU010000005.1 GCA_018240425.1 Pseudomonadota bacterium
GCGGTTCGGGCCGCGGCGGTGCCGCGGCGGCGGGCGCCGGCCGGGGGGGCGCGGCGGGGCGTGGCGCGGCCTCGGCCTGGGGCGCCTTCGCCTCGGCCTCATCGCGCGCCTCGCCGTCGCCCTGGCCCGGCGCGCCGACCCGGTTCGACAGGCCCAGCCGGTGGACCTTGCCGATCACCGCGTTGCGGGTGACCGAGCCCAGTTCCTTGGCGATCTGGCTCGCCGACTGGCCTTCGGCCCACATCTTCTTCAAAGTCTCGACGCGCTCGTCGGTCCAGGACATCGTCACCCTCGGTGTGCGGCGGGCCAGGCGGCGGGGCAGGGCGCCCCCGACCGTCCGGCCCGCAAAGAACTCGGCCCCATTCTAGTCGGGACGCACCGAGATACAAGCTGGCGGACCGGAATACAAGCGCGCCGCCGCCCCGTCGCCCGCGGGGCCTGCACCCGCGCCCCCTTGCAAGGGCCCGCCGTCGCCCATTTACAAATCCCGCCCGCCGCGCTACGTCGCCGCCATGATCGCCCGGACCGCCCTCATCGCCCGTCCCCGACGCCGTCGCTTCTGACGCGACCGATCAGCCGTGGCCGCTGGCCACATTCCGACACCCTCCCTTCGCCTCGTTGACACGATCCGCCGCCTTTGGCACGGATTGGCCTCTGCACCCGGAGTTTCCCGATGATCCCCACGGTCCTTCCCACCTACAACCGCGCGCCCCTCTCGTTCGTCCGGGGCGAGGGTTCCTGGCTGATCGCCGCCGACGGCAGCCGCTACCTCGACCTCGGCGCGGGGATCGCGGTCAACGCGCTTGGCCATGCCGATCCCCGTCTGGTGGCGGCCCTGGGCGAGCAGGCCGCGAAGCTCTGGCATGTCTCGAACCTCTACGAGATCCCCGAACAGCAGCGCCTTGCCGACCTGCTGACGGCCCACACCTTCGCCGATACCGTGTTCGTGACGAATTCCGGCACCGAGGCGGCGGAGCTGGCGATCAAGATGGCGCGCAAGCACTGGCACGACAAGGGCGAGCCCCGGGCCGAGATCCTGACCTTCGAGGGCGCCTTCCACGGCCGCTCGACCGGGGCGATCGCCGCCTCGGGGGCCGAGAAGATGGTCAAGGGCTTCGGCCCGCTGATGCCGGGCTTCCGGGTGCTGCCCTGGGGCGACATCAAGGCGCTCGAGGCCGCGATCGGGCCCCAGACCTGCGCGGTGATGCTCGAGCCGATCCAGGGCGAGGGCGGCATCCGCCCGCTGCCCGACGCCGACCTGCGGCGCATCCGCCAGCTCTGCGACGAGAGCGGCGCCCTTCTCATCCTCGACGAGGTGCAATGCGGCATGGGCCGCACCGGACGGCTCTTCGCCCACGAATGGGCGGGGATCAGCCCCGACATCATGATGGTGGCCAAGGGCATCGGCGGCGGCTTCCCGCTGGGGGCGGTCCTTGCCACTGAAAGGGCGGCCTCGGGCATGGTCGCGGGCACCCACGGCTCGACCTACGGCGGCAATCCCCTGGCCTGCGCGGTGGGCGCCCGCGTGGTCGAGATCATCGCCGACCCGGCCTTCCTCGCCGAGGTCGGGCGCAAGGCCGCCCTCTTGCGCCAGAAGCTCGAGGCGCTGGCGGCAAGCCATCCCGGCCTCATCGACAGCGTCCGCGGCCAGGGCCTGATCCTCGGGCTGAAGCTGAAGGCCGCACCCGCCGATCTGGTCAGGGCCGGCTACGACCAGCACCTGCTGACGGTCCCGGCCGCCGACAACACCCTGCGCCTCCTGCCGCCCCTGACCATCACCGACGCCGAGATCGCCGAGGCCGTCGCCCGTCTGGACCGCGCGGCAACCGCGCTCGAGGGGGCGCGCTGACATGGCGCGCCTCCGATGACGGGCGAGACCGCCGCCCTTCGCATTTTCTGGCGCCAGATATCCCCGGGGTAGTCCATTGATTTCGCCATTGGTTCAAGAAACCAATGGACCGGGGGGCAGGCAGCCCCCGGCGCCACCACCAGGAAAGAGACATGATGAGCCATTTCCTCGACATCCACACCACATCGCGGGCCGACCTGCGGGCGATGATCGACCAGGCCCGCGCCATGAAGGAGGCCCGCCGCGGCCTGCCCAAGGGCACGGCCGACGCCCGGACCCCGCTGGCCGGGCGGATGATCGCCCTGATCTTCGAGAAACCCTCGACCCGCACCCGCGTCTCGTTCGACGTGGGCGCCCGCCAGATGGGGGCCGAGACGATGATCCTGTCGGGCAAGGAGATGCAGCTCGGCCACGGCGAGTCGATCGCCGACACCGCCCGCGTCCTGTCGCGCTATGTCGATCTCATCATGCTGCGCACCTTCGAGGAGGCGACGCTGCTCGAGATGGCCGAGCACGCGACGGTGCCGGTCATCAACGGCCTGACCGACGCCAGCCACCCCTGCCAGATCATGGCCGACATCGTCACCTACGAGGAACACCGCGGCGCCGTCGCCGGACGCAAGTTCGTCTGGTCGGGCGACGGCAACAATGTCTGCACCTCCTGGCTCCATGCCGCGGGCCGGTTCGGGTTCGACCTGACCTTCACCGGACCTGAGACGCTCGACCCCAACCCCCGCGCCGTCGAGTTCGCCCGCGCGCAGGGCTCGCGCGTCGAGATCGTGCGCGATCCGATGGCCGCCGCGGCCGGGGCCGACGCCATCGTCACCGACACCTGGGTCAGCATGCACGACCCGGAATCGGCGCGCGAGCGGCGGCACAACCAGCTGCGCCCCTATCAGGTGAACGGGGCGATGATGGCCGCGGCCAGGGCCGACGCGCTGTTCATGCACTGCCTGCCCGCCCACCGGAACGAGGAGGCGACGAGCGAGGTCATGGACGGCCCGCAGTCGGTGATCTTCGACGAAAGCGAGAACCGCCTCCATGCGCAGAAGGCGATCCTGCGCTGGTGTCTCGGGGTGTGAGAGGGCGGGCGCCGGTCCGACGGGCCTGACCACCCGCCGATGATCGCCTGCCTGTGATCGGGCGACCAAACTTGCCCCTTCCCCCCGGCGCGGGCCGCGCCTAGGGTCGCGCCACAATGCCACAGGGAGACTCGAGATGGCCCTCTACGACGAATTCGTCCCGCCGCTCAGCCACGGGCTGAAAGGCCTGTCCAGCGTCCTCGCCAAGGGCGAGGCCCATGCCGCCGCGAAGAAGATCGACCCCTCGGTCCTGCTGACCTCGCGGCTCTACCCCGACATGTTCAACCTGACCCGCCAGGTCCAGGTCGCCTGCGACCAGGCGCGGCGCGGCGTCTTCCGCATGAAGGGCCAGGAACCCGACTCGGTTCCCGACAACGAGTCGAGCTTTGCCGACCTGCGCGCCCGGATCGCCTCGACGGTGGCGGCGCTCGATGCGGTCAAGCCCGCCGACTTCGCCGGGGCCGATGGCCGCACCATCACCTTCAAGGCCGGCCCGGCCGAGATGAGCTTCACCGGCACCGACTATATCCGCCGCTGGATCCTGCCCAATTTCTATTTCCACAAGACCGCCGCCTACGCGATCCTGCGCCACAGCGGGGTCGAGATCGGCAAGGCCGACTTCCTCGGCGGCTGAGGCGGAGGCCGCGCGGGCCGGTCACTGTCCGCGCGGCTTGGCCCGCAGGGTCGGCTCGGCCACGGTCGGGTCCTCGGGCCAGGGGTGGCGGGGATACTGGCCGCGCATGTCCTTCCTCACCTCGGCGTAGCTTGTCGCCCAGAAGCCCGGCAGGTCCAGCGTCACCTGCACCGGACGCTGGGCCGGCGACAGAAGCGTGATGCGCAGTGGCAGGCGTTTCGGCCCGACGGTCGGGTGGGTGCTGACGCCGAACATCTCCTGCAGGCGCAGCGCGATCGAGGGGTGGTCGCCCCCGTAGTCGATCGCGACCTGCCGGCCGAGCGGGGTCTCGAAGCTGGCGGGCGCAAGGCGGTTCACCATCTGCTGCTCGTCCCACGTCAGCGCCCCCTTCAGCGCCTCGGTCAGGTCAAGCCCGCGCAGGTCGGCCTCGCTGCGCTTTCCGGCCAGGTGCGGCAAGAGCCAGTCCCCGGCCCGGGCCAGAAGCCCCTCATCGGTGAAATCCGGCAGGTCCGCGCCTTCGCGGCGCAAGAGTTCGACCCGCGCGCGATACCGCCGCGCCGTCTCGGTCCAGGGCAGGCCCAGCAGCCGCACCCCGTCCAGCGCCGCCCGCGCCAGCGCCTCGGGCGGGGCGTCGGGCCAGGGCCGGTCGGCCAGCACCAGGGCGCCGAACCGCTCCTGCCGCCGCGCCAGAACCCGGCCCTCGCGCCGCGACCATTCGCAAACGTCCCGCCAGCCGATCTGCCCGGCGAAAAGGCCGCGCAGCGCCGCCTCGCCGATCTCGATCCCCTGCCGCACCCGTGCCTCGCGCGGATCGCCGTCGAGATCGGTCGCCACGATCAGCCGCGCCCGGCCCAGAGGATCGCTCTCGGCGACCAGCGCGCCCTTGCCGCCCGACAGGACGTAGCGCGCGCCCTCGCCCTTGCGGCGCAGGCCGATGCGGTCGGGATAGGCCAGCGCCGCCATTTCCGCCGGGCCATAACGATCGGGAGCCGGCCCGATCAGCCGCGACAGCCGCGCCGCCTCGGTGCGCACCCGCTCGACCACGCCGCGGTCGGCCTCAAGGCCCTTCGGGTCGCGGACGGCGCGCAGGCGCAGCGTCAGGTCGGCGGGCGCGCCGCGCAAGGGATCGCGCTCTTCCACAAGTGCCGCCAGCGTCGCTGCCCCCGGTCCGGCCAGCGCCAGCATGTGGGCAAGGCGCGGGTGGACGGGCAGCGCCGCCAGCACCCGCCCGTGCGCGGTGATCCGCCCGCCCGCGTCCAGCGCGCCCAGGCCCTGGAGAAGCGCCCGCGCCTCGGCCAGGGCCGGGGCCGGGGGGGGCGTCAGGAAGGCGAGGCCCACCCCGTCCGATCCCCAGAGCGCCAGCTCCAGCGCAAGCCCGCACAGGTCGGCCGCCTCGATCTCGGGCGGCGGGAAGGCGGCCAGCGCCCCTTCCTCGCCCTTGGTCCACAGCCGGTAGCACAGACCCTCGGCCACCCGGCCGGCGCGGCCGCGCCGCTGTTCGGCCTCGGCCCGCGTCACCCGTTCGGTCACCAGCCGCGTCATCCCCGAGCCCGGATCGAACCGCGCGCGCCGCGCCCGCCCGCCGTCCACGACCACCCGCACATCGCCGATGGTCAGCGAGGTTTCGGCGATCGCGGTGGCCAGCACCACCTTGCGCCCCGCCCGCGCCGGCTCGATCGCCGCGCGCTGCGCCGCGAAGTCCATCGCCCCGTAGAGCGGGCGCACCATGCAGCCCGGGGGCAGGCGTCCGGCCAGCAGCGCCTCGACCCGGCGGATTTCGCCCTCGCCGGGGAGGAAGACGAGGATGCCGCCGCCGATATGCTCCGCGGTCTCCTCGGCGGCCTGCGCCACCAGCCCGGCCACCGCCGCCTCGAACCGCATCCCCGCCTCCGGGGGGCGGGCCAGCCAGCGCGTCTCGACCGGAAAGGCGCGGCCCTGCGAACTGACGACCGGCGCATCGTCCAGAAGCGCCGCCACCGGCCCGGCGTCGAGCGTCGCCGACATGACCAGCACCGTCAGGTCGGGGCGGAGAGCGCCGCGCGCCTCCCAGGTCAGGGCAAGGCCCAGGTCGGCATTCAGGGACCGTTCGTGAAACTCGTCGAAGATCACCGCGCCGACGCCGGACAACTCGGGGTCGGACTGGATCATCCGGGTCAGGATACCCTCGGTCACCACCTCGATCCGGGTCTCGCGGCCGACCTTCGCCTCGCCCCGGATGCGGAAGCCGACGGTGCGGCCCACCGTCTCGCCCAGAGTCTCGGCCATGCGCTCGGCGGCGGCGCGCGCGGCCAGCCTTCGCGGCTCAAGCATGAGGATGCGGCCCGCCACCAGACCGGACGCCAGAAGGGCCAGCGGCACCCGGGTCGTCTTGCCCGCGCCGGGCGGGGCCTGAAGGACGGCGCGGCCCTTGTCCGCCAGCGCGGCGAGAAGGGCGGGCAGGGCCTCGTCGATGGGCAGGGGCGGAGCAGGCATGCCGCCCTTATCGCCGGATCATCCAGCCTTTGCCATAGAGAGTGTCCATCGAGATCTCGGTGACATGGACCAGACCGCCGCCGGCATCGTCATAGGTCAGGCGGAAGGGAAAGCGGCTTTTCTCGGCCATGTCCGCGTCGGTGAAGCCCTGGAGGCGGCGGTATTCGCCCGCGCAGGCGATCCGGCCGCCCTCGGTCTCGGCCGGGCCGAGCACCACCTGGCTGCGCCGGCGCCCGTCGAAGAGCGTCAGGCGCAGGTCGCAGGCCTGATCCTTCGGCACATCGCGCAGCACCATGTAGAGCGCGGTCAGCGGATCGACCGTCCCCCCCTGGCTGGAGGGGGCGATCTCCTGCACCGTGGGCGGGCGCGGCGGGCTGTAGGACTTCACCTGCGGCACCCCGTCCCTATAGGCCATCACCGCCTGCGACTGGCGCTTGCCGGTGTCGGCGTTCTCGACATAGCGCGAGGGCACGGGGCGCGGTCCGAGGAAGCGGCCCGTGACCGAGGCGTCATACCTGATGTGGCGCACCCAGCCGAGAAGGCCGGCGCTGGCCAGCGTGCCGGCCACGTCATAGGCGGCGCCGTCACGCGCGCCGGCCAGCGTCAGGCTGGCCACCCGGAAGCCCCGGATCGAGACGGCAAACTCGGCCGCGCTTCCCCCGGCGCCCGCTTGTGGCACTGGCAGCGCAAGGGCCGCCAGCAGTGCCGCCCCGCCCGCAAGGTTCCCCGCCCGCCATCGGCCAGACCGCCGCATCCGTCCGTCCCCTTTCCGACAGGATGCGCCCACTGGACAGGAGGGGGGCGGAAAAGGCAAGAAACCCCTCGCCGGTGGCGCCAGAGGGGGCCGGCCGGCGCGCAGCTTTCCGCCGGAGGCCGGACATGCAGACCGAAGACCTTGCGCAGAAGCTTGTCGCCGGCGACCGGCGGGCGCTGGCGCGCGCGATCACGCTGGTGGAAAGCCGCCGCGCCGACCACCGTGCCGAGGCCCGGCGCCTGGTGGCCGCTGCCGCCGGGACCGGTCGGCAAGCGCTGCGCATCGGCCTCACCGGGACGCCGGGCGTGGGCAAGTCGAGCTTCATCGAGTCCTTCGGCCTTCTCCTGACCGGCCGGGGCCTGCGGGTCGCGGTCCTCGCCGTCGATCCGTCCTCGGCGCGCTCGGGCGGCTCGATCCTCGGTGACAAGACCCGGATGGAACGGCTGTCGCGCGACCCTCTTGCCTACATCCGCCCCTCGCCCAGCCAGGCGGAACTGGGCGGCATCGCACGGCGCACCCGCGAGGCTGTCGCGCTGTGCGAGGCGGCGGGCTTTGATGTCGTGCTGGTCGAGACCGTGGGGGTCGGCCAGTCCGAGACCCTGGTCGCGGGCATGGTCGATCTGTTCCTCCTGCTTCTCGCGCCGGGCGGGGGCGACGAGTTGCAGGGCGTCAAGCGCGGCATCATGGAGATGGCCGACCTCATCCTGGTGAACAAGGCCGACGGCGGGCTTCTGGCCCCGGCGCGGCGGACCTGCGCCGACTATGCCGGGGCGCTGCGGCTGTTGCGCAAGCGCCCGCAGGATCCGCCCGGCTACCCGAAGGCCCTGTGCGCCTCGGCGGCCGAGGGCACGGGGCTGGCCGAGGCATGGGCGGCGATCGAGGAGATTCTGGCCTGGCGGCGGGAGCGGGGCATCCTTGCCGCCGCCCGTGCCGCCCAGGCCCGCAGCTGGTTCGAGGAAGAGGTCCGTCAGGGTCTTCTGGCCCGGCTGACCGGCGACGCGCACCAGCGCGCGCGGATGGCGGCGCTTGGCGCCGAGGTCGAGGCGGGGCTCGACCCGTCCGAGGCGGCGGCACGGATGCTGGCCGACCTGCGCGCCCCTTGATGCGCAACGGCCCGGCCGGGCCGGGCGAGGGGGCTTTCCGCCCCCTCGCGCTCCCCCGAGGATATTTTCCGACAGGATACGGGAAAGGCGGCAGGCCCGGTCAGCCGGCCGCCAGGTTCACCGGCTGGCCGTGCGGGGTCGAGAGGTAGGCCCTTTCCCACGCCGCCCTTGTCGCCTCGACCTCGGCCGGCAAGGCCAGCCCCCGGCGCGCAAGCAGGGTTTCGAGCGCCGCCAGCCAGGCGGCGAAATAATCCTGCCCACCGTCAAGCGGCCGGTTCGCGCCGCGCTCCTTCAGCGCCGCGCCCAAGGCCTGCGTCCAGTCGGGCCAGGTGAAATGGCCGGCCTCGGAGAGGGCCAGGGTCAGCGCGAAGATCTGCGCCTGCCAGGGCTCGTCGAACTGCGAGGGGGCGGGGGGCGCGGGGATCATGCCGGTTCCAGATAGCTTTGCCAGAGGTCGGCGGTCACCTCGTCGCCGGGATGTTCGGGCGCGTCCCAGAGATCGGCGGCGCGGAAGGCCACCGTGTAGAGCGGTTCGGGCGCCTCGCCCAGGCCCTCGCCGTTTCGGTCGGGAAAGACATGGGCACCGTGCGACAGAACCACCCGGCCCGTCTTGCCCGCCGCGTAGAGGGGCAGGCGGGTATGGCCGCCGGCCACGAAGGCGTTGCCGGGGATGGCCCGCGTCCGCACCCGCGCGCCGACGGCGAAGGCGGGCGCAGGGCCGGGGCGGGCGTAGGGCGTGCCGCGGCTGAGCACGCCGGCCACGCGATCGGCGGCCAAGGCGCGCGGCGACAGCGGGGCAGGGGCGGCCGAACCCGCCGCCAGTTCTTCGGTGCCGACCAGCCCCTTGGCGACCAGAAGGTCGGCCAGCGCCGCCAGCCATTTCTCGTAATAGGACAGGTCCGCATAGCCGGGCAGCCGTTCGCGCGCCGCGCGGCTTTCGTCGATGGACCAGGCCCCGAGCCCGCCCGCCGCCAGCGTCAGACCCAGGGCGGCCCGGTGCCAGGGTGCATCATAGGGGGCAAATCCGTCGGGCGTAGGCTTCACCAGCCCGTCGCCCGCGCGCCCGCCCATGTCATGCGCCCGCCTCACGCCCCCGCCTCCGGCGTACGCGCCAGCCCGGTGCCGATCATCGAATCGCGGCTGACAAGGGCGCGCAACTGTTCCTCGCTCCAGCCCTCGGTGCCGGCCGGCCGTTCGGGCAGCACCAGATAGCGGACCTCGGCGGTCGAATCCCAGACCCGCACCGCCGTGTCCCCGGGCAGGGTCACGCCGAACTCGGCCAGCACCTTGCGCGGCTCGCGCACGGCCCGCGCCCGGTAGGCGTCGGACTTGTACCAGGCCGGCGGGATGCCCAGGAGCGGCCAAGGGTAGCAGGAACAGAGGGTGCAGACGACCATGTTGTGCTGGCCCGGGCGGTTCTCGACCGCGACCACATGCTCGCCCTGCCGGCCGGAGATCCCCATCTCGGCCATCGCGGCATTGGCATCGGCCAGAAGCCGGGCGCGGAAGGCGCGGTCGGCCCAGGCCCGCGCCACGACCGCGGCGCCCAGGTGCGGGCCGACCTTCTTCTCGTAGGTCTCGAGGATCGCCTCGACGGCGGCCGGATCGACCAGACCCTTGGCGGTCAGGATCGTCTCGAGCGCCTTGACCCGCAGCGCGGGGTCCGAGGGCAGCAGGCTGTGGGGATGGTCATGGTCGGAATGATCGTGTGGCATGGGGGCAGAATGGCGGTCCGGGGTGCAGAAGTCCAGCGCCCCGGACCGGGCTTCGCGCCCCGCCGGAAATGCCCGGCGGGGCGTCGGCGGATCAATCAATCAGACCGATGTCACGGCGAAGATGGGCCGGGAGTCCCCGGATGGCGTGACGGGTCTTGCGATCCAGATGGCGTTCGCTCTCCGGCACCGGGGGCGTGTCGCGGAACAGGTTGAGGATGCGGACAAAAACCGGAACGCGGGGCTGGGTGGAGGGGGTGCGGTCGCTCATGGCTTGCTCCTTCCTGGGTGGGTTGCTGAGAGGAAGATGGGCGTTTCGGCGCTGGAAAACCAATCGAATGGCCGCTATCATCCATAAAGAGGACTTATGGCATGGCTGCGACCGGGATTCAGGCACTTCCCCCATTGGCGGCGATCCGCGCCTTCGAGGCCGCGGCCCGCCACGGCAGCTTCACCCACGCGGCGGACGAACTGGGCATGACCCAGGCGGCGGTGTCCTATCAGATCCGGGTGCTCGAGGACCGGGTGGGGATGCCGCTCTTCCGCCGCCGGGCGCGCGGCGTCACGCTGACGCCCGACGGGGCGCGGCTGGCCGAGCGGGCGGGCGAGGCGCTCGAGATCCTGCGCCAGGCCTTCGCCGAGGCGCGCCGGTCCAGCGACGAGACACTGGTGATCAGCGTCCTGACCACCTTCGCCACCCATGTCCTCGCCTCGCGCCTCGGCCGGTTCCAGATCGGCCACCCCGAGGTGACGACGCGGCTTGACGTGGACAACCGCCTGGCCGACCTGCAGGCGGGCGAGGCGAGCGTCGCCATCCGCTACGGCCTTGGGAAATGGCCGGGCCTGAAGGCGGATTTCCTGATACGCACCACCTTCACCCCGATGATCGGCCGGGCCTATGCCGAACGCAACGGAGTGCCGGCGCGCCCCGAGGATCTTCAGCGCCTGCCGCTGATCGACCCCGACGACAACGGCTGGGCGAAATGGTTCGAGGCCGTGGGCCTGGCCGCGCCGCGCCCCACCGGGGCCGGGCGCCTGATGCTCGGCACCGAGCTTCTGTCGTCGCAGGCCGTGCTGGCCGGGCAGGGGGCGGGCCTGCTGACCCCCTTCTATTTCCGCGAGATGCTGGCGCGCGGCGATCTGATCCAGCCGTTCGACACCGTTCTCGAGGACCAGGGATCGATCTGGCTGGTCTATCCCGAGCGCCGCCGCAACGTTCCCGCGATCTGCGCCTTTCGCGACTGGCTTCTGGCCGAGATGCGGGCGATGGCCCCGTCCGGGGGCCGCCTTCCCGCCGCGCCTCCGTCCGATGGCGGCGCCGGCGGATGAATCGCTTGACGAGGCGAGGCTTTGGCCGTATCTGGCCCGGACGGAATTCACGGCGCTGCCTGGGCGGCGCCCCTGTCGGCTATATGGATCCGGGCGGCTGCCGCCCGATGCGGAAGGAAGAAGAAGATGTCGCGCGTCTGCGAACTGACGGGCAAGGGCCCGATGTCGGGCAACATGGTGAGCCACGCCAACAACAAGACCCGCCGCCGGTTCCTTCCGAACCTGAACGAAGTCACGCTGATGTCGGACGTGCTCGGCCAGTCGTTCAAGCTGCGCATCTCGGCCGCCGGCCTGCGCTCGGTCGATCACCGCGGCGGCCTGGACGCCTACCTCGCCAAGGCCAAGGACGACGAACTGTCGGCCCGCGCGCTGAAGATCAAGAAGGACATCGAAAAGGCCCAGGCCGCCGCCTGAGTCCGAAGGGTTTCCCTTTCGCCAGCCCCGCCGTGCAGGACCGCGCGGCGGGGCTGCGTCATTTCCGGCCCTTCCCTTTGCCTGCCGGGGTGGCTAGGTCATCGTTCCGACCCCAGAGTCTGAAAGGCCCGCCATGTCCCTCGCCCGCCGCCCGTTCCTTGCAGCACTTGCCTTCGCGGCGCTTGCCGCCCCGGCCCTCGCCCATGACGGCGTGCATGTCGAGAACGCCTTTGCCCGCTTCGTTCCGGGCGCGAGGACCGGCGCCGTCTACATGACCATCGAAAATCACGCCAAGGTCGAGGACCGGCTGGTCTCGGTCAGCACCGATGCCGGCGCGAAGGCCGAGATCCACCGCTCGGCTCAGGGAGCCGACGGGGTGATGACGATGGACGCGCTGCCCGACGGGCTGGCCATCGCCCCGGGCGCCATCGCCGAACTGAAAAGCGGCGGCGATCACATCATGGTCATGGATCTGAACCGGCACCCGAAGCCCGGCGACAGCATCGAGGTGACGCTGACCTTCAGCCATGCGGGCACGGTCAAGCTGTCGGTGCCGGTCAGGAAATAGCCGGCGGGTCCGGCGGGCGGTCTCAGCCGATGACGCGCGCCGGATAGCCCTCGGCGGCCAGGGCGGCAAGGATTGCCTCGGGCGCGGCGCCGGTCGTGACCTCGGCCTCGCGCGAGGCCAGGTCGACCGAGACCGTCGCCCCTTCCTCGACCGCGCGGATCGTCTTTTCCACCGTGGCCTTGCAATGGCCGCAGCTCATGTCGGGGATCGAGAGTTTCATCTGCCTACGCCTTTTCGGGATCGGCAGGCACTCTGCGCGCAGTCAGAAGCGGATGCAATAGCGCCCCGGGGCTGTGCCGCGGGCCAGCGCGTCCAGCGCCTCCGTCACCCCGTCAAGGCCGATCTCGGTGACATGGGCGGCCAGCGGCGCCTCGGCCTGTATCCGCATGAGATCCGCCATCTGCGCCCGCGTGCCGACCGAGGTGCCGGTGATCGTCACCCCCGAGGCGGTCAGCCACTCCTGATCGAGCGGGACGGGATCGGAGACCATCGCCGCGGCCACGATGCGCCCGCGCGGCCGGACCATCGCCAGCATCGGTGCCCAGGTGGCCGGGGTGGGCGCGAAGTTGATGCAGACATCGGCGCTTGCCTTGACCCCTGCCACCGCAGCGGCGTCGGCCCCGTCGAGAACCCGGCCGGCGCCAAGGCCCGCGGACACGGCGAGCTTGGACGGATCGCGGTCGACGGCGATCACCTCGGCCCCGCGCCGCCGGGCAAGCTGCACGGCATACTGCCCCAGCCCGCCACAGCCGAAGACGGCGCAGCATTCGCCGCCTTGCAACCCGGCCCGCTCCAGCGCGCCGTAGGCCGTCAGCCCCGCGCACATCAGCGGCGCCAGCGCCGCCGCATCGCCCGCCGGCACCCGCGCGGCAAACCTCGCGTCGGCGACCACATATTCGGCAAAGGTTCCCGGCACATGCAGCCCGTGGGCGCGGTGGACCTGGCAAAAGCCTTCGTGTCCCGACCGGCATTCCGCACAGGTGCCGCAGGTGTCGTGAATCCAGGCGGCGCCGGCCCGGTCGCCCACCGACCATCCGGTCACGCCGGGGCCGATCTCTGCCACCTCTCCCACCCCCTCGTGCCCGAGGATGAAGGGCCGGGGTACTGGATCGGCCCTGACCTTGCCCTGCCAGACATGGACATCCGTATGGCAGACGCCGCTGGTTTCAAGCCGGATCAGGATCTTGCCGGGGCCAGGCGTGGGCCGCGCCACCCGAGTGACCCTCAGCGGCTGGCCGTGATTGTCCATCACCGCCGCCATCATGCCGGTGCTCACAGGCCCAGCTCCGCCCTGGCGGCAGCAAGTCCGGGCTCGCCCGCAAGCGTCGTGACGCCGTCCAGCCATTTGTCCAGCCGCGCGGGCTCGGCGGCGATCATCGCCTTCGCGGCCTCTGCCGGACTCTTGCCGTCGGCCATGATCATCTGCATCCCCCTGCTTTCATAGTCCACGTCGTAGACCAGGTTCGCGAACAGCCTTGCCGCGTTCGGGCAGTCCTTGGCATAGCCCTCGCGGCCGATGGTGCGCACGGTCGCGCCGCCGAAGTCGGGACCGTATTCCTTGTCGCCACCTGACAGGTAGGTCAGCTTATAGTCGATGTTCATCGGGTGCGGCGCCCAGCCCAGGAAGACGATCCATTTCTTGTCGGCCACCGAGCGCGCGACCTGGGCGAGCATCCCCGCCTCGCTGGATTCAACGATGTTCCAGCCCTTCATCCCGTGGGCGTTGGCCTCGACCATGTCGAGAAGCGGCTTGTTCGATCCGGCCTCGATCCCGTAGATGTTGCTGCCGAACGCGTCGGCATGGGCTGCGAGATCGTCGAACGACTTCACGCCCGCCGCCGCCACATAGTCAGGCACCGCCAGGGTGAACTTGGCCCCGGTCAGGTTGGTGCCCAGAACCTCGACCGAGCCATCGTCGAAGAACTTCTGGAATTGTTCGTCCTGCACCGGCCGCCAGTTGCCCTGGAAGACGTCGATCCAGTTGTTCTGGAGGCTGACATAGGTGACGTCGAGGCCGAGGAGGGTCTGCGACGGCTCGTAGCCCAGTGCGCCCAGCAGGAGTTCCGCTGTGGCGTTGGTAAAGGCAATGTCGGTCCAGCCCAGGTCCGACATCCTGACCGGCTTGCAGGCATCGCCGTCGGCCAGGGCGGGCCCCGCCGCCAGAACTGCCGCCACGGCCACTGTCATCCACATGTTCTGCTTCATCATCCGTGTCCTCCCAGACTGTCTGCGCAGAGGGTTGCCGAGAGAAATTATATAGTCAAATAAAAAATTGTATGTTCATTCAAGATTTGCCAGCCTAGGATCGGCGCATGGCAAAGCCCCGCAAACGCACGCGAATCGAAGACATCCGCCGGATCGAGTTGATCGAGGCCGCCCATCGCGTCTTTCGCGTGCACGGCCTCGGCGGCCTGACCACGGCGCGAATCTGTGCCGAGGCCGGACTGTCGCCGGGCATCCTCGCCTACTATTTCAAGGGCAAGCAGGACGCGCTGTTCGAGATGGTGCGCTACAACAACCGCATCCTGGCCGAGGATGTGTTGTCGCGGCTGCGCCTGGCCTCCACCCCCTGGGAAAGGCTTCGCGCCATCGTCGAGGGCAACTTCCCGGCGTCTGCCTATGACCGGCCCGCCGCGAATGCCTGGCTGTCCGTCTGTGCCGCAGCGGCCACTAACGCCGACTATGCCCGGCTGCAGGCCTGCTTTTACCGCCGACTGGCCTCGAACCTCGGCTCGTGCCTGCGTCCGGTCCTGCCTGCCGACCGCACCCGTTCGCTGATCCTGTCGGTCGGGGTGATGATCGACGGGTTGTGGCTGCGCAAGGCCACCGGCGCGGATCTGGATCGGGGTGCGGCGGTGGACCTCATCATCGCCCATCTGCTTGCCGGGCTCTCGCCTGCTGAAACCCTTGCGTTACAGGGGCAGGCGGCCCTTCCCGCCGACGCTTGACCGGCCCCGATTTCCCGCGCATATCCGCGCGCATGACCGATCTCGCACAAATCCGCAATTTCTCGATCGTGGCCCATATCGACCACGGCAAATCCACCCTGGCCGACCGTCTGATCCAGACGACCGGCACCGTCGCCGACCGCGACATGAAGGCCCAGCTTCTCGACAGCATGGACATCGAGCGCGAGCGGGGGATCACCATCAAGGCCAACACCGTGCGCATCGACTACAAGGCGAAGGACGGCAAGCAATACGTCCTGAACCTGATCGACACGCCCGGCCATGTCGACTTCGGCTATGAGGTCTCCCGCTCGATGCGCGCCGTCGAAGGCTCGCTCCTCGTCGTCGACGCCAGCCAGGGGGTCGAGGCGCAGACGCTGGCCAACGTCTATCAGGCGATCGACGCCGGGCACGAGATCGTGCCGGTCCTGAACAAGATCGACCTGCCCGCCGCCGAACCCGAACAGGTCAAGGCCCAGATCGAGGACGTGATCGGCCTCGACGCCTCGGACGCCATCGCGATTTCCGCCAAGTCCGGCCTCGGCATCCCCGACGTGCTCGAGGCCATCGTCACCCGGCTCCCCGCGCCCAAGGGCGACCGCAAGGCGCCCTTGAAGGCGATGCTCGTCGACAGCTGGTATGACGCCTATCTCGGCGTCGTCGTCATGATCCGGGTCATGGACGGCGTGATCCGCAAGGGCGACCGCATCCGCATGATGCAGACCGGCGCGCTTTACGGCGTCGACAAGCTCGCCGTGCTCAGGCCCCAGATGGTCGACTGGCCGGAACTGGGCCCGGGCGAGATCGGCGTCTTCACGGCCTCGATCAAGCAGGTCCGCGACACCCGCGTCGGCGACACGATCACCCACGAACGCCACGGCACCGACCAGGCGCTGCCGGGCTTCAAGCCCGCCCAGCCGGTGGTCTTCTGCGGCCTCTTCCCGGTCGACGCCAACGATTTCGAGGCGCTGCGCGACGCCATCGAGAAACTGGCCCTGAACGACGCGAGTTTCAGCTACGAGATGGAAACCTCCGCCGCCCTCGGCTTCGGCTTCCGCATGGGCTTCCTCGGCCTCCTGCATCTGGAAGTCGTCCGTGACCGGCTGGAGCGCGAATATGACCTCGACCTCATCACCACCGCGCCCTCGGTGGTGTTCAAGCTCCATATGAAGGACGGCGAGGTCCGTG
Source organism: Pseudomonadota bacterium (assembly GCA_018240425.1). GTDB lineage: Bacteria > Pseudomonadota > Alphaproteobacteria > Rhodobacterales > Rhodobacteraceae > TMP-24. The sequence goes on from JAFEFU010000005.1 coordinate 16,054, forward strand.
ACCTCCACAACCCCGCCGACATGCCCGACCTCACCTACGTCGACCATATCGAGGAGCCGCGGATCAAGGCCACGATCATGGTCCCCGACGACTACCTCGGCGACGTCTTGAAGCTGTGCCAGGACCGCCGCGGCATCCAGATGGACCTGACCTATGCCGGCAACCGGGCGATGGTCGTCTATGACCTGCCGCTGGCCGAGGTGGTCTTCGACTTCTACGACCGGCTGAAAAGCGTGACCAAGGGCTACGCCAGCTTCGACTACCAGATCTTCGGCTACCGCGAGGATTTCCTGGTGAAGATGTCGATCCTCGTCAACGACGAACCCGTGGACGCGCTGTCGATCATGGTCCACCGCGACCGCGCCGAGGCGCGGGGCCGGGTGATGGTCGAGAAGCTGAAGGACCTGATCCCCCGCCACATGTTCAAGATCCCGATCCAGGCGGCCATCGGCGGAAGGGTGATCGCGCGCGAGACTTTGTCGGCGATGAGGAAGGACGTGACCGCCAAGTGCTACGGCGGGGATGCGACGCGGAAGCGGAAGTTGCTCGACAAGCAGAAGGCCGGCAAGAAGAAGATGCGGCAGTTCGGCAAGGTGGAGATTCCGCAGGAGGCGTTTATTAGTGCGTTGAAGATGGAGTGAGGGGGCGCCAGCCGACCATCACCCTTCATATTCTTGGCCGCGCCAAGAACACCTGCATCGCATAAAGAAATCGTGGTCTTTTTCAAAGCTCGAAACGATAAGATCGATAAACTCGGCTGTGTATTGTGGGCTGGCCTTCTCGTGTGGCCTATGTACCAAGTTGGGTGTCTTGTCTGGTGTTACTCCCAAATAGGCTTTCACTGTTTGAATGTCGTGTGTATTTATTGCGGCCAGACCATTTAGCCGCTTGTTGATCGCCGCGATTACATCGCTTTGACGGAAAGGGTAGCCATCACTCAACTTCTGCAGGCGGACAACAGGAGCATTTGGATCGCTAGTCAAACGTACCGGGCTTGCCGACGGTACTTGCGATGGTGATAAAACAACGACGGTCGACCCCGGCTCTGCCTCAACAACTTTTCGGATGTTTCCCAGCCATTGGTCTCGCACACGCGCAAGCTCACGCTCGATCCAACCTTGTAGGTCGCCGCGGGAGCATGGCTCGCTCTTAGATCCGTGCCGAACGTAAATGGTGCCTATGCTGAAAGCAGTCTTTTGTTTTCCTGGCTCGGTCTCGTAGGTGCCGACTTTTGCAAACACCAAAGGGGTGCTAACCGGTTCTACAATGATGGCAGGGAGAGCCTTCAAACCTCTCTGAATACTGACGACATGCAGGCCATGATGGTTATGATCCGTATATTTTCGTACTTGATCGACCAGCGCCGCATTGTCCAATGAAAACAGCATTGAGCAATCGAATCCGGATGGCGATCCATCGTCCTCAACGCCGAATACAATAACACCACCACGCGTGTTTGCGAATGCGACGATGTCCTTTACGATCTCCGCCCAGAATGCAGCCTTTTTCTGAGGCGTATATTCACGTTTGAAATCTAGAAGTTCACTTTCAGCGTTTTCGCTGGCTGCCAAAATACGCAGCTCATTCAGCATCGGGACCCTTTCTATATCTTGCGTAGTGCCTTTCAGATTGGATGCACGTTAAGGGTGATATGTCTGCAGATCAAGTGGCTGACAAGCGAGCCATAGGGTGCATGCCCGCACGCACCATTCTTTTTCCGACCGCGCCTATCCAGTGCGTGAAATCACGCACCCTACCTGCCCCCGGCAGGCGCGTTTCCGCGCCAGCAAGCGTAGGGTGGGTGCCACCCCACCGTTCCTCCTCGTCCTAGGCCGCCGGTTTCGCCCGATTTCGGCGATATGACGAAATCGGGCCGCGGCCGCCCACCGGGCGGCGGCCGCGTTCGCGTCCGCCTGGGCGGCCCCGCCCCGATTTGGAAACGTCCGGCGCGGGTGGCGAACCCCTTGGCCTCCGCTTGCGCTCCGGCCAATCGGACCGGGTGACGTGCCACCGGCACGTCCCCTATCGGTCCTCCGGGGCGGGCAAGCGGGGGCCGGGCGCAGGCCCGCCAATCTCCGTCGGCGCCAACGGTGGGCTTCACCCACCCCTCAAGGCTGGACGGCTGCCTTGTCCCGCGCCCCGCGCTCAGTACCCCGACGCCTCGACCTTCTTCGCCTCCGAGGTGATGGCGGCGCCGCCCGTCTGGATGTCGCGGCCGGCGCCCTTCATCGTCTCGCAGGCGCTGATCGCCAGAAGGGCCAGCAGGGGCAGAAGCAAGCGGATCATGGGATGTCCTTTCCTGTGTCGGTGTGCCCGCCAGATTGGGCAAGGCCGCGGGTTCCGTAAAGGGGCAGGGGCCGGTTGCCGGCGGATTGCCGCGAAAGGGGGCCCCACTAGCGCCGCAATCGCCCTCTATCCTGGCGCCGTTGTCCCTGTCGGAGTGCGCAGGATGGCCAGACTCCTTTTCGCCGCCGCCCTTCTTGCCGGCGCATGGCTCTACACCACCGGCGGCGGGCGCTTTCCCCATGCTTCGGGCGGCGGCTCGCTGATGGGCCAGTTCGGCGCGCCGGCCGGGTCGGTCGGCGGCACGGCGGTGGGGGTGGCGGCCAGGATCGGCAACTGACGGTCCGCGAGGCCCGGCGGGGCCGCCTCCGGCTTGTCGGCCCGGGCGAATTGCCCTTTAGTCCCCGGGGCCCGATTGAAGCGGAGGGATCCATGACCGAAGACGCGCTATCCGGCAGGCATGTCGTCGTGACCGGGGGGATGGGGGCGCTTGGCCGGGTCGTCGCCGCGCGCCTGATCGCCGCCGGGGCGACCTGCCATGTGCCCGACCACCGCCCGGAGGGCGGCGCGGCGGGCCATGAGCGGCTGCGGGTCACGCCCGGCGTCGATCTGGCGGACGAGGCCGCGGTCGCGGGGTTCTACGGCGCGCTTCCCGGCCTCTGGGCCTCGGTCCATCTCTCCGGGGGTTTCGCGATGGCGCCCCTCCGCGACACCGGGCGGGCCGAGTTCCTGCGCATGCTCGACCTGAACGCCCTGACCGCCTTCCTCTGCTGCCGCGCCGCCGTGGGGGTCATGCGCGGGGCCGGGCAGGGCGGGCGCATCGTCAATGTCGCGGCGCGCCCCGCGCTCGAGCCGCGCCGGGGCGCGCAGATGGTGGCCTATGCGGCCAGCAAGGCCGCCGTCGCGGCCCTCACCCAGGCGCTGGCCGAGGAGCTGAAGGGCGAGGGGATCCTCGTCAACGCCATCGCCCCCTCGACCATCGACACGGCCGCGAACCGCGCAGCGATGCCCAAGGCCGACCCGGCGAAATGGCTGGCCCCCAAGGCGGCGGCCGAGGCGGTCCTGCATCTGATCTCGCCGGCGAACAGCGCGATCAGCGGCGCGGTGCTGCCGCTTTACGCCCGGGCCTGAACCGGTTCGGGGTGGCGGTGGTGGTGCGGGCCCAGCTCCCGCGCCCGGGCGGGGCGGGACAGGCCGCCGGCGGCGATCCAGTCCCGGGTGCTGTCCCGCGCCCCCGCGATCAGGTCGCGCGACGCCGAGAAGTCATAGGGCGACACCGCCAGCGGGCAGAGCGCCGGGGCCAGATGCACGCTCACGCCCTCGGGCATCGTCTCGATCTCGTGCATCAGCTGCCAGGCGATCAGCAGCGTCACCGCGTGGAGCACGCGCGCGATGATGCCGGGCGGCGGGCCGGTCAGGGCGCAGGCATAGCCGGTCGGCAGCACGACGATGCGCGAAGCCCCGAGGGTCACCGCTGTCCGAAGCGGGGTGTTCGCGGCGATCGCGCCGTCGAACAGCTGCCGGCCGCCGATGGTGACGGGCGGAAAGATTCCCGGAACCGCCGAACTGGCGAGGATCGCCTCGACCGCCGGGCCTTCGGACAGCCGCACGCCCACCCCCTGCTGGTCGGTCGCCATCACATGCAGGGGCAGGCGCGCCTCCTCGATCCGCGAGAAGGACAGGTGGCTTTCCAGCAGGTGCCGCAGGCCGGCAGGATCGACGATGCTGTCGGACCGGCGCAAGAGCCCCAGAAGCCGGACAAGCGAGAAGGGGAAGATGTCGGCCCGGCGCAGCCCGCACCAGATCTCGGCCAGCCGCGCCACGCCATCCATGTCCGGCGCACCGGTATAATAGGCGGCATTCAGCGCGCCCACCGACGAGCCGACGACGAAATCCGGCCGCACTCCCGCCTCGGTCAGCGCCATCAGCATCCCGGCCTGCACGGCCCCGAGACTGCCGCCGCCCGCCAGCACAAAGGCGGTGCCGCCGCTCATCCCGCCGACCCGCCAAGGTGCCGCGCCCGGGCGAGGGCCTCGGCGTCGCGGCCGAGGGTGGCCACCGCCTGCACCCGCCCGCCGAGAAGATAGCTGACGCTCGCGTCGCGGGCAGCGATGGCGCCGTCGATCGCCACCGCGTCCCAGGCACCGGCATGGCCGACATAGCGGATGGTGGCGTCGTAGTGCGCGCTCCAGAAGAAGGGCACGTCGCGATAGGGCCGTGCCGCCCCCAGCATGTTTTCGGCGGCGATCTGGCCCTGGCGCTCGGCCACCACCCAATGTTCGACCCGCATCAGCGCGCCGGCCTCGCCGCCCGGCCAGCGCGCCACGTCGCCCGCGGCGAAGATGCCGGGCTCGGCGGTCTGAAGCCGCTCATCGACAAGGATGCCGCGATCGACCGCCAGCCCCGCCGCTTCGGCCAGCGCGGTGCGGGGCCGCACCCCCACGCCGAGGACGACCAGATCGGCGGGAAGCGCGTCCCCGGTGGTCAGCCGGACCGAGCCCGCGCCGATCTCGGCGATCGAGGCCTGCATGTGGAAGCGCACGCCGTGGCTTTCGTGCAGGGCGCGGATGAAATCGCCCAGCTCGCGGCCCAGCACCCGCCCGAGCGGGCGCACGTCCTGCGAGACGACATGGACCTCGAGCCCGCGGGTGCGCAGGGCGGCGGCGACCTCGAGCCCGATGAAGCCCGAGCCGAGCACCACCGCCGATTTCGCCCCGGCGGCGGCGGCGGCGATGGCGCGGCTGTCGGCGAGGCTGCGCAGGGTGAAGACATGCGGCAGGCCGGCGCCGGGGATCGGCGGGCGCACCGGCTCGGCCCCGGTGGCGATCAGCAGCCGGTCGAAGCCGAGGCTCTGGCCCTCCGCGAGGGAAAGCCTGCGCCCGGCGCGGTCGATGGCGGTGACGGCGGCGCCCAGTTGCAGGCCGATGGCGTGTTTTTCATAGAAATCCGCCGGCTTGAGCGGCATCCAGGCCTCGGGCGCGGTGCCGGCCAGAAAGTCCTTGGACAGGTTCGGCCGGTCGCAAGGGGCATCGGCATCCGCGCTCAGCATGGTCAGCCGGCCGCCGTAGCCGCGCCTGCGCAGCATCTCGGCCGCGGCAAACCCCGCCGCGCCGCCACCGATGATGACGATATCGCGCGGCTGACCGGGCAGCGCCGCCGCCGAAAGCGCCGCCGGGGCGGGAAGACGCTCGCGCACCACGAACCGCCCGCCCTCGGTCTCGACCTGCCAGCAGGGCAGCGGATCGAAGGCCGGGGCACCCAGGGCCTCGCCGGTGCGCAGCGAAAAGCAGGCATGGTGCAGCGGGCAGCGCACGGTATCGCCGACGACCAGCCCCTGATCGAGCGGCCCCTGGTAATGGGTGCATTTCGCCCCCACCGCCAGCACCTCGTCGCCGAGACGCACCAGCATCACCGCCTTCTTGCCGACATGCCCGCGCAGCACCTGACGGCCGCCGAAATCGGCCAGCGTCACCCCGAGGCTCAGATCGGGGCCGGGACCGGACTCTGCCTGCTGTGCCATTCTCGCGCTCCTTCTTTTGTCTGGCGGCAGCCCTGCCTTTTGCCCGCCCGGTGTCAGGCTACGCCTCGGGCTGGCGCACGGGATGCAGGGTATGGAAGCTGACGCTCAGCCGGTTCCAGGTGTTGATCATCGAGACCGCGACGGTCAGCTTCACCAGCTCGGCCTCCGAGAAATGCTCGAGCGCGCTGGCGTAAAGCGCGTCCGGCACCCCGTCCCGCGCGATCAGCGTCACCGCCTCGGTCCAGGCGAAGGCCGCGCGCTCGCGTTCGGTGAAAAGGGGCGATTCCTTCCATGCCGACACCATGATCACCCGCTGCTGGCTGTCGCCGTCGTCCAGCGCCTCGTGCGCATGCATGTCCACGCAAAAGGAACAGCCGTTGATCTGCGAGGCCCGCAGCTTGATGAGGTGCAGAAGGCTCAGCTCGAGGCCGCAGTCCTCGACCGCCTTGTTCAGGGCCAGAACCGCCTTCATCAGTTCGGGTGCCTTGGGGAAATAGTCGAGCCGCGCCTTCATCTCGGTTCTCCATCCTCTGTGGGTCTTTCAGCCAGAGGAGTCTAGGCCCTCGGCCCGCCCGCGCGCGAGCACGTTGGCGACAATCCGGTCGCAGCGCGCGCCGTCGAAGGCGAAGGCCCCGGCAAGGGCCATGTCCATCTCCTGCGCCTGGCTTTCGCGCAGGATGCTGCGGGCACGGAAGAAGCGCGACCGGACGGTTGCCTCGGGGATGTCGAGCGCCGCGGCCACCTCCTCGACGCTCATTTCCTCGACGGCGCGCAGCATGAAGACGGTGCGGTAGACCTCGGGCAGACGGTCGATGCGCGCCTCCATCAGCCTGCGGGCCTGGGTGCGGGCCAGTTCGGCCTCGGGGGTGCGGTCGGGTGCTTCGGTCAGCGCCGCACGGGTGTCGCGGTCGGAAGAGATCATGGCAGCCTCCAGGGGAACGACCTCGGCGGCGGCGCGGCGCAGGCGTCCAAGGGCTTCGTTGCGGACAATCCGGACCATCCAGGTCGAGAACCGGCTTTCGGCGCGAAAGCGATCGAGTCCGCGCCAGGCGCTGAGCCAGGCGTCCTGCACGGCCTCCTCAGCCTCGGCGTCGGACCTGAGGATCGACCGCGCGGTGCGGAACACAAGCTGGTTGTGGCGGCGCATCAGCGCCTCGAAGGCCGGCGCATCGCCCCGCGCCGCGCGCAAGATCAGCTCGTCCTCGGGCGCGGCGGCGGCAAGGGTGCGGGCGGTGGCGGCGGGTTCTGGGGGCATGGCAACCTCTGAAGTCCGGGTCAAGTCTCGCGCAAACATCTGCCAAAGGAAACCGCCGGTCGCCCCTGGCGCATCTTCTGCCGCATGAGGCCGCGGCGCGGTTCTGCCTTCATCGCCGCCGCCCGGCCTCAGCCGCGGCCGATCCCGTGACCATAGACGAGGCGCCCGCCCAGCCACCCGCCGACAGTCAGCCCGGCCAGGCCGCCCCCGTCGAGCAGAAGCGGCACCATGCCCGGCGCGCGAGGCTCGAGGTGATCGAGCCGCAGCAGCAGGCTGGCCGTGAAGCAGGTGAAGGCCAGGAGCATCGCCGTCATGTGAGCCAGCGTGTCGCGCATCGCCGCCCCCTCGGGAATGCAGGGCAGTTCCATCATGCCCGCCACCATTGCCGGCAGCGCCATCGCACACCCGGCGGCCAGCAATCCGGCCGACCAGCCCCAGGCGGCCTCGCCGAACCAGAGGCCAGCGCCATCCGCCGCAACCGCAAGCGACCAGCAGGCCACCGGGAAATGGACGATCGCCGGATGCAGGGGATGGCGCATGATCCTAGAGCACCTGGGTGAGAAGCGTCAGGAAGCCGACGACCGCGACCCCGGCATGAACCAGCACGACCGCGTTCGGCGGCAGGCGGCGGCGCAGATGGAACGAGGCAAGGAAGAATCCGCCGAGCGCGGCGACCAGCAACAAAAGGAAGCCGATCAGGACCGCCTGCGGGGCGGCCCCCTGCACGAGGAGCGCGATCATGAGCAGAAGCCCGAGCGCGCCAAACGCCGCATGGAGCAGCGACAGCGCCCACGGCGCGAACCTGCCGCGCAGCACATGGGTCGCAAGGATGAGACCGCCGATGGCGGCGATGGCGAAGGAAATCAGACCGTAGATCAGCATGACCGAACCTTTCCTTGTGCTGCGGGCGGCGGCCGTGGCGCGGAGCCGCCGCCCGGTGATTGACGGGGTTACTTGGCGAACTTCTCGGGGAAGGCGGCCTCGAGGCCGTTGGTCAGCGCGTCGGCCAGCATCATCATGTGCTTCTCCGCCTTGGCATAGGCGCTGATCGCGTCGGCGTATTTGCCCTGCAAGAGGTCGGTCGCGTAGACCAGCGTCGTGTCGATATGGCCCTTCAGCATGTCGCGCACCGTATCCTGCGGCCAGTTCTTGTTGGCCGCTGCGAGGAAGTCGGCGATCTCCTGGGCGTTCGCGTAGGCGGCCTTAACCGCCTTGTCGGTCGCGGCCTTGTCGCCGGCCTTGGCGGCCTTCACCACCTCGACCGCGGCGCTGATATGGGCTTGCAGAAGCCTGGTCAGCGCGTCGCCGGCCTTCTTGCCGTAGAAAGGCTTGATCGCATCGCCGATGTCGGCCTGGTTCTGCATCAGCCGCGCGGCGGTGGCATCGAACGAGGGCGAGCCGGTGGCAAAGGCCGCCACGGCGGCATAGGTCCATTCCATGTGCTGCGCCCACAACTCGCGCATCGCGTCATGCAGCGCCAGCGACGAGGCCGAGCAGATCATCGCGCCGCTTTTCGCCGTGTGGGCCTGAACCGGGGCCGCAGCGAGCGACAGGACCGCGAGCGTGGCGGCGGCGCCGGTCAAGGCGAGGCGGCGCGCGGCGGTCAGGGAAGGCAGGGTCATGGTGGGCATCTTGTTCTCCGTCCGTCAGGTTGCGGTTGCGAGGGGCGGGGCCGGATTGTCCGGGCCTTTCTACCCCTCTTGCCCATTGGATGCAGCTGCACCCCGCCGCGTTCCCGGCCGCAGCGGATTTTTTTCCAGCGAGGGCCGCGCCGGACCCGGCAGGCCCGGTCCAACGCCGGAATGGCCCGGTCCGGTGGTCAGGGCGCGGGCCGAAGGCGGGCCGCCGCCGCCGTGTCCTTGGTCAGCCAGGAAGGTCAAGCGGGCACGTCATCCGGGCTAGGGGATGTGGCCGGCGGGCCTTCAGAGACCGGTTTCGGGCGGGCGGATGGTATCAGAAAGGCCGATGATTTGTGCGAAACCCTTTGACACATAAAGAAAAAGGCCCCGTGCGGGATCCTGTTTCAGGTTTGTGCTCTGGAAATGGCGGAGGGGA
>JAFEFU010000060.1 GCA_018240425.1 Pseudomonadota bacterium
GGCGGCGGTCTCGGGGGCGAGGGTGCGGGCGAGGGTGCGGTCGAAGAGATCGAGCCAGGGCGCGAACATGCCGGGGCGGACGTTGCCCGCGTCGCGGTGGACCTGCATCGGATTGCCGTCGTAGGCGCGCTCCATCAGGATCGCGTTCCGCCAGAAGCGGGCGATCTTTTCCTCGTGCGCGGGCCAGTCGGTGACATGGGCGGCAAAGACCGGGCCAAGGGTCGGGTGGATGCGGATCGCGGCGTAGAAGGTGGCGACCACGCGGTCGATTTCCTCGGGGGTGACGGCGAAGCGGGGCGGGATGGCGGGCATGGGCGGCTCCTTCCTGCCTTAGGTGGCGTGGACCGGGCGGGGATGCAAGCCGCGCCCGCATCTTTACGCCGCGCGGGGGCTTTCCTATAAGGCGGGGCATGAGACGCATTTCCGCGATCATCATTCGAATTACCGGCCCGGCGATCTGATCCTTCAGTCGCCGGGATGAAGGCGCCATGCCCGCCTGACCGTAACCGAACCCTCGTCCCAAGGACCGCCCGAGATGTGCGCCGACCGCCCCGAAAAGACCGGACCCGACTACCGCCACAGCGTCTTTCTGCCCGAGACCGATTTTCCGATGCGCGCCGGCCTGCCGCAGCGCGAGCCCGAGTGGCTGGCGCGCTGGGAGAGGATCGGCGTCTACGACCGGCTGCGCGAGAAGAAGGACCGGGCGCCGTTCGTGCTGCACGACGGGCCGCCCTATGCCAACGGCCATCTCCACATCGGCCATGCGCTGAACAAGGTCTTGAAGGACATGGTGGTGCGGTCCCAGCAGATGATGGGCCGGGACGCGCGCTATGTGCCGGGCTGGGATTGCCACGGCCTGCCGATCGAATGGAAGATCGAGGAGCAGTATAGGGCCAAGGGGCTGGACAAGGACGCGGTCGACACCGTGGCCTTCCGCCAGGAATGCCGCAAGTTCGCCGAAGGCTGGATCGACGTGCAGCGCGCCGAGTTCAAGCGGCTGGGGGTGACCGGCAAGTGGGACGACCCCTACCTGACGATGGCCTATCACGCCGAGGCGGTGATCGCGGCGGAGTTCATGAAGTTCCTGATGAACGGGACTTTGTACCAGGGGTCCAAGCCGGTGATGTGGAGCCCCGTGGAGAAGACCGCTCTGGCAGAGGCGGAGGTCGAGTATCACGACCATACCAGCCATCAGGTGTGGGTGCGGTTTCCGCTAGCCTTCGACGTTGGCGTCGGCCCCGGCACAGTATTTTATGCCGACGGGACAACAAAAGACTTCGACGACAGCGACCCGGTCTACAAGAGGCTGGGTGGAGCGTCGATTGTGATCTGGACAACGACACCGTGGACGATTCCCCAGAACCGCGCGGTAGCGTTTAACCCAGACATCGAGTATCGCGTCTATGAGATCGGCGAAGTAGGCGACAATAGTTCGGCCCGGGTCGGTGAAAAGATCATTGTCGCGGCGCGGCTCGTTGATGAAGTTATGCGGGCGGGCCGGGTCAATGGTTTCGTCGATCATGGTCGCGTTGAAATAAAGGATCTCGAAGGGGCTGGCCTTCGCCATCCGCTGAACTTTTACGCAATAGAGGGCACACAACCTGAAGGCTGGGATCCAGATGGTCCTGGCGAATGGGACTACCCGGTTCCCCTGCTCTCCGGCGATCATGTCACCGACGATGCGGGCACCGGCTTTGTCCATACCGCGCCCTCGCACGGCGACGACGACTATCAACTCGGCCTGAAGCACGGCCTGCCGATGACCTACAATGTCGAGCCGGACGGAAGCTACCGAAAGGACCTGCCGCTCTTCGGCGGCCAGCACATCATCCTGCCGGATGGCAAGGAAGGGCCGGCAAACGTCAGCGTCATCAAGGCCCTCCACGCCGCGGGCGCGCTCTTCGCCAAGGGCAAGGTCAAGCATTCCTATCCGCATTCCTGGCGGTCGAAGGCGCCGCTCATCTACCGCAACACGCCGCAATGGTTCGTGGCGATCGACCGCAAGCTTGACGACGGCATGACCACCTATGGCGACACGATCCGCAAGCGGGCGCTGAATTCGATCAACCAACTGGTCGAGTGGACCCCCGTCACGGGCCGCAACCGCCTGCATTCGATGATCGAGGCGCGGCCCGACTGGGTTCTGTCGCGCCAGCGCGCCTGGGGCGTGCCGCTGACTTGCTTCGTCAGGAAGGGAGCGAAGCCCACCGACCCGGACTTCCTGCTGAGGAACCCCGATGTCAACGCCCGCATCGTCGCGGCGTTCGAGGCCGAGGGCGCGGATGTCTGGTATGTGGCGGGCTTCAAGGACAGGATGCTGGCGGGCATCGCCGATCCGGCGGCCTACGACCAGATCTATGACGTGCTGGACGTGTGGTTCGACAGCGGCTCGACCCATGCCTTCGTCTTGCGCGACCGCGCGGACGGGGCGGCGGACGGGTTGGCCGACCTTTACCTCGAAGGCACCGACCAGCACCGGGGGTGGTTCCATTCCTCGATGTTGCAGGCCTGCGGCACCAGGGGCCGCGCGCCCTATCGCGGGGTGCTGACGCATGGCTTCACGCTCGACGAAAAGGGCATGAAGATGTCGAAGTCGCTGGGCAATACCGTCGCGCCCCAGCAGGTGATCGACGAATATGGCGCCGACATTCTGCGGCTGTGGGTGGCGCAGTCGGACTATACGGTGGACCTGCGGATCGGGAAGGAGATCCTGAAGGGGACCGCCGACAGCTATCGGCGGCTGAGGAACACCATGCGGTTCCTGCTCGGTAACCTCTCTGGCTTCAACGACGCGGAAAAGGTCGCGCCCGAGGCGATGCCGGAACTGGAACGCTGGGTGCTGCACCGGCTGGCCGAACTCGACCATGTGGTGCGCAAGGGCTATCAGCACTATGATTTCCAGGGGGTGTTCCAGACGCTCTTCACCTTCTGCACCGTTGATCTGTCGGCGATCTATTTCGACATCCGCAAGGACGCGCTTTACTGCGACGCGCCTTCGTCCATGCGGCGGCGGGCCGCGCGGACGGTGCTGGACATCCTGTTCCACCGGCTGACCACATGGCTCGCGCCGATCCTGACCTTCACCATGGAGGAAGTGTGGCTCTGCCGCTTCCCCGGCGATGACTCGTCGATCCATCTTGAGGACATGCCCGAGACCCCGGCCGACTGGCTGGACGAGCCCCTGGCGCAGAAATGGGACAAGGTGCGCCGGGTGCGCCGGGTGGTGACGGCGGCGCTGGAGGTGCAGCGGACGGCCAAGGTGATCGGCGCCTCACTCGAGGCCGCGCCGGTGGTGCATGTCGAGGATGCCGGGGTGCTGCGCGCGCTGAAATCGGTGGCGTTCGCAGACCTCTGCATCACCTCGGCCATCCAGGTGACCGCCGATCCGATCCCGCAGGAAGCCTTCCGCCTGGCCGATGTGCCCGAGGTGGGCGTGGTCTTCGAACTGGCCGAGGGCGAGAAGTGCCAGCGCTGCTGGAAGATCCTGCCCGATGTCGGCAGCCACGGCCACGAGGGCACCTGCGCCCGCTGCAACGACGCGTTGGGATGAGCGCGCGGGCCGTGCTCGACGGCCCCTTCGGGCCGATGACGCTGAGCGAGCGGGACGGCCTGATCGACCGCCTCGAGTGGCGGGCGCTGCCCGGCGAGGCGACACCCCTGCTGGGCGAGGCCGTGCGCCAGCTTGCCGCCTATTTCGACCGGCGGCTGACGCGGTTCGACCTGCCGTTCGCTTTCCTGCCGGGGCTGGCGGGCGAGGTCCAGCGGGCTATGGTGGCCATCCCCTTTGGCGAGACCCGGACCTATGGCGATCTGTCCAGGACGATCGGTGCGCCCGCACAGGCGGTCGGGCAGGCCTGCGGGGCCAATCCGCTGCCGATCCTCATTCCCTGTCACCGGGTGCTGGCGGCCTCGGGGCTGGGCGGCTATTCGGCGCCGGGCGGGATCGAGACCAAGGTGGCGCTGCTACGGCTGGAAGGCGCGGCCTCGCTTCTGATCTGATCCGCTCATCGTGGCGCAAATGTCCGCGCCAGCGGCGGAGCGCACGGCGCCCCGGCTTCTTGCCGGACGCGGCCGGGCTTGCTAGGGCTGGGCGAAAAGGGACGCGATGAGCCTTTACATCCTGTTCGCCGTGCTTGGCGCGGCCCTGTTGCACGCGGCCTGGAACGGGCTGGTGCGGCTGGGGGCGAGCCGGGTCCATGCGATGATGGTCCTGTCGGCGGTGCAGGGGCTGATCGGGCTGGCGATGGCGCTCAGCCACGCGGTTCCGGGCGCGCGCGTCTGGCCTTGGCTGATCGCCTCGGGACTGGTCCACTCCGCCTACAAGACCTTTCTGACCCACGCCTACGAACATGGCGACCTCAGCCGGGTCTATCCCCTGGCGCGCGGCACCGCGCCGATGATCGTGCTGGTCGTCGAAAGCCTTTTCTTCGGCGAGGCGCTATCCTGGCCCGAGATGGGCGGGATCATGCTTCTGGGCCTCGGCATCCTGATGCTGGCCACGGGCGTCTTCACCGATGGAGAATCGCGCCGGCTTCTGCCCTATGCCTTCGCGGCGGCGGCAGCGACGGCGGGCTATTCGGTGCTGGACGGCGAGGGCGCGCGGGTGGCGGGCGACACGGCCGCCTTCGTCGGCTGGATGTTCGTTCTCGACGGGGTGGTCTTCGCCGGGGTGATGAGCCTCTTGCGCGGGGGCGCCGCCTGGCCGGCGCCCGGGCGGGTCTGGGCGGCAGGCAGCCTGGGCGCCGCGGCCTCATACGCCTCCTACGCAGTGGCGGTCTGGGCGATGACCCAGGCGCCGGTCGCATTGGTGGCGGCGATCCGCGAGACCTCGATCGTCTTCGGGGTGCTGATCGGCTGGCTGGCGTTCGGTGAGAGGATGACCCCGGCCAAGGCGGTCTCGGCGCTGATGATCGCGGGGGGCGTGATCCTGACGCGGCTGTGAGCCGCCCGGTCAGTGGCCGTGGCGGTGGTGCAGGTCGGGATAGTGGGGGTGGCTGTGGACCAGACGCTCGTGCCGGTGGCGATGGCTGTGGCGCGGGCCGGGCGGGTCGCCGGGGCCGTGTTCGTGCTGATGGTGGGCGTCGTGCTCGTGCCAGTGGTCGTGCTCCATCGGCTCGTGCTCATGTTCGTGGTCGTGGCGTTCGCTCAGGTGCAGCCAGACCCCGAGGCCCATCAGCCCCGCCGCAAGGGCCAGTTGCAGCGTCACCGGCTGGCCGAACATCGGCACCGCCAGCGCCGCGCCGATGAAGGGGGCGGTCGAGAAATAGGCCCCGGTCCGGGCCGACCCCAGGTGGCGCAGCGCCACCATGAACAGGACGAGGCTGAGACCGTAGCCAAGAAAGCCCAGTGCCGCGGCGCCGGCGATGGTGGCGGGTGGGGGCAGGGACAGGCCGCGCCCCAGGGCGAGGAGCAGGTTGACGCTGCCCGCCGCCAGCCCCTTGATCATGGCGATCTGCACCGGGTCGGCGGCCGACAGCTTGCGCGTCAGGTTGTTGTCGATGCCCCAGGCAAGGCAGGCGCCGATGATCGCCAGCGCCCCGAAGCCCGCCCCGCCCCCACCCGTGCCCTGCCAGGCAAGGACCAGCGCTCCGGCCAGGATGGCGCCGGCGCCGGCCACTAGCCTGCTGTCGGTGTGTTCGCGAAAGACCAGCCAGGCGATCAGCATGGTGGCCAGCCCCTCGACATTAAGAAGCAGCGCCGCGGCGGCGGCCGGGGTATGCGCAAGACCCACCATCAGGAGGGCGGGGCCGATGGCGCCGCCGAAGAGGACCACGGCGGCCAGCCAGGGCAGGTCGGCGCGCGCCAGCCGCGCCTCGTGCCGGGCGCCGGGGCCGCGGCCGCGCAGCATGTGCAGGCAGGCAAGGCCGGTGCCCGACCCGAGGTAGAGAAGCCCGGCCAGCATGAACGGATCGGTCCCGCCGCCGAGGAGCAGCTTGGCCAGGGGGGTGCTGGCCCCGAAGAGCGCGGCCGAGACGAGCGCGACAAACGGGCCCGAGAGGCGAACGGCGGTCATGCCCGCTCGGGCAGGAGTTCCTGCACGATCCCGGCCAGCACCAGATAGAGCGAGGTGGCGACCAGCCCCCATTTCGCCCAGCTTTCGGGGTGGAAATCGACCGAGGCCGCCCACCAGGCAAAGGCGATCCAGGCCAGCGCCACCGTCAGCGACAGCGGGCGCCAGCGTTCGGTCCGCACGGGGTGGATGAATTTCAGGTTGGTGAACATGGTTCCGGCCAGGACCAGGATGATGGCCAGCATGACGTAGAAGTTGGGGTTGAGCGCGAACAGCACCAGCACGACCATGTTCCAGCAGGCGGGAAAGCCGGCGAAGGAATTGTCCTTGGTCTTCATCCGCGTATCGACGAAATAGAGTGCACTCGCATAGGTGATGACGATGATCGCGCACCAGCCGGTCCAGCCCGGCAGGAGACCCTGCTGAAACAGCGCGAAGGCCGGGATGAACACATAGGTCAGATAGTCGATGATGAGGTCGAGCAGCACCCCGTCATAGGTCGGCCAGTTGTGCTTGACGTGATAGCGCCGTGCCAGCGGGCCATCCACCCCGTCGACGATCAGCGCCACCACCAGCCACAGGAACATCACATGCCACTTGCCGTCGGCGGCGGCCAGCATCGCCAGCATCGCGAGGACCGCGCCGGTCGCGGTCAGCAGGTGGACGAGAAGGGCCTTCAATCGGTCGGTCATGGCCTTTTCTTGGCCGATAAAGCGGGCGTTGGCAACCGCAAGGCAATGGTTGCGACACCGGAACCCGCAGATCAGGCCCGGGGATGGGCGCTGGCATAGGCCTCCATCAGACGGGCGGCATCGACGGCGGTATAGGCCTGGGTGGTCGAGAGGGACGCATGGCCCAGAAGTTCCTGGATGGTGCGCAGGTCGCCGCCTGCGGCCAGAAGGTGGGTGGCGAAGGAATGGCGCAGCGCGTGGGGCGTCGCCGTCGCCGGCAGGCCGAGCGCCGCGCGGGCCCGTGCCATCGCCGCCGCGATCAGGCGCGGGTTCAGGGCACCGCCGCGTGCGCCGCGGAAAAGCGCGCCCCGTGGCTCGGCGGCCAGCGGAAAGGGGCAGAGGCGGGCATAGTCGCCGACGGCGGCGCGGGCGGGCGCGATCACCGGCACCAGCCGTTCCTTGCCGCCCTTGCCGCGGATGCGCAGCACCTCGGGCAGGGGCAAGTCGGCGGCGGTCAGCGACAACGCCTCGGAGATGCGCAGGCCGCAGCCGTAAAGCAGGGTCACAACGGCCACGTCGCGCGCCGCGATCCAGTCATGGCGCGGCTCTTCGTCGATGCGGGCGATGAGGTCGCGGGCCGCCTCGGGCGACAGCGGGCGGGGCAGCTTGCGGCGGTATCTTGGCCCGCGCGCGGCCAGGACGGCGGTGGCCTCGGTGCCGGTGCGTTCGGCCAGCCAGCGCACGAAGCTGCGTACCGACGACAGCCGCCGCGCGAGCGAGCGGGCGGCAAGGCCCCGGCCGCGCTCATGTGCCATGAAGGCGCGCATGTCCGACTGGCTGGCGGCGGCCAGCGCGGCGGGGACCGGCGGCTGGCCCAGATGGCGGGCCAGAAAGTCGAGCCAGGCGACCAGATCGGCACGGTAGGCGCGCAGGGTGTTGGCGCCCGCCCCGTCCAGCGCCGCCATCTGCGCCTGCCATTGCTCCAGCGCATCGCGGGTGGCGGGGGGCAGGGCAAGGCTCATCGCCCCGGCCCCCGGGTCAGGCCAGCCAGCGGCGCATGGCGCGCTCGAACACGCCGGCGAAGAAGGCGAGCAGGTCGGTGCCCTGATTGGCGCGGAACTGGTGGGCATCGGCCGAGCCAAGCGCCAGCATCCCCGGCAGCCGGCCCTCGCCAAGGTCAAGCGGCATCACCGCTTCGGAGCGGACGATGATCGCGGCCTCGCCATAGATCGCGGCCGCGCCGGGGCCGGTCTTGCGCAGGACCACCGGCCGCGAAGCGCCGCGCCCGACATACTGGTCGACAAAGCCCGGCGCCGCGACCGACAGGACCTGGCCGAAACGGCGTACCGCCGCGTCGCCCGCGCCGTCCTCGCGCGATTCCAGCACCAGCCGCACCGATTCGACCCGCAGGATCTGCGCCACCCCGGCACCGAGGTTGGTCAGGAAGCCCTCGAAATCCACCGGATCAAGCAGCTTGAGGACCGCGCGGTGAATCTGGTTGGTGCCGGCGAGGTTCTCGTAGGCGGCGGCGATGACCGAGCGGTGGGTATCCTCGAGCCGGTCCAGCCGCGTCTCGAGCCGCTCCATCGCGATGCCGCGCAGATCGACGATGTTGGCGCCCATCGCGCGTTCGTTCGCCGCGATCAGCGCCTTCATCAGGTCGCGATCCTCGAGGATCATCTCGGGCGTTTCGATCAGCCTTTCGCGGACCTCGTCGGTCAGGGATGCCGGTTCAGCCGCCGTGTCTGCCATTCTGCCTGTCCTGTGTTCGCTCACTGCTTCGTTTTGGCCAGGATACACGAGATCAGACGATCTTCTGCCCGGTTTTCGCCCAGTCCTTCAGAAAAAGCTCAAGCCCCCGGTCGGTCAGCACATGGCTGGCCATCGCCTTGATGACGGCGGGCGGCGCGGTGACCACGTCGGCGCCGATGCGCGCGCAGTCGATGATGTGGTTCACCGAGCGGATCGAGGCGGCGAGGATCTCGGTCTTGAAGTCGTAGTTGTCGTAGATGATGCGGATGTCCTCGATCAGCTCGATCCCGTCATAATGGTTGTCGTCGATCCGGCCGATGAAGGGCGAGATGAACGAGGCGCCGGCCTTGGCGGCAAGGATCGCCTGGGCGGCCGAAAAGCACAGCGTGACGTTGACCCTGTGGCCCTCGCCGGCCAGCGCCTTGCAGGCGCTGAGTCCGTCCCAGGTCAGCGGAACCTTGACGGCGATGTTCGGGGCGATCTTGGCAAGCTTCAGCCCTTCGGCGATCATGGCCTTGGCCTCTGTCGCCACAACCTCTGCCGAAACGGGGCCGGACACCATGTCGCAGATCTCTTTCGTGACCTCGACGATGTCGCGGCCCGACTTCAGGATCAGCGACGGATTGGTGGTGACGCCGTCGACCATGCCAAGGTCGTTCAGTTCCCTGATGGCGGCGACGTCGGCGGAATCGACGAAGAATTTCATGGGTGCGCTCCCTGAATTGGCGGCAATGCTTCGGCGTCCTTTTACCCCAAGGGCCCGAGGGCCGGAACCCTTGAAAGGGGCGGCGCGTGGCTGAGCCTTCGTTTTTCGCGGCGGGCGATCTGGTCGCGGTCCTGACCGGCGAGCCCCTGGGCCGGACGCTCGACTATCGCGCGCCCGAAGGCGGCTGTCATGCCGGCGCCTTCGTCGAGGTGCCGCTCGGCCCGCGGCGGGTGCTCGGCGTGGTCTGGGGGCCGGGCGAGGGCGGCTTCGATCCGGCGCGCATCCGTGCCGTCGGCCGGGTGCTCGATGCCGCGCCGATGGGCGAGGCGATGCGCCAGTTCCTGGTGCGGGCGGCCGACTATACGCTGACGCCCCTGCCGGCGATGCTGCGGCTGGCCACCCGTGCGCCGGGGCTGGCCGATCCGCCCGGGCCGCGGCGTGTCTACCGCCGCGGGCAGGTCGCGCCTGACCGGGCGACCGAGGCGCGGGCGCGGGTGATGGCGGTGCTGGACGACTACGGGGGCGCGGCCTTCACGCTGTCGGAGCTGGCCGGGCTGGCCGGGGTGACGACGAGCGTGGTCAAGGGGCTGGCGAAACAGGGCGCCCTGTCCGAGGAGGAGGCGCCGCGCGATCTGCCCTATCCGCGCCTGGAGGCCGGCCAGCCCGGCAAGGCGCTGACCGAGGAACAGGAGGCGGCCGCCGCCAGCCTGCGCGCCGCGGTCGCCGGGGGCAGCTATGGCACAACGCTCCTGAAGGGCGTGACCGGGTCGGGCAAGACCGAGGTCTACCTCGAGGCGGTCGCCGAATGCCTGGCACGCGGCCGGCAGGCGCTGGTCCTTTTGCCCGAGATCGCGCTGACCGCCGACTTCCTCGCCCGGGTCGAGGACCGCTTTGGCGCGCGCCCGGGCGAGTGGCATTCGGGCGTCACCCAGACCGAGCGTCGGCGGCTGTGGCGGATGGCTGGCGAAGGCGGCGTGGGGCTGGTGGTCGGCGCGCGCTCGGCGCTGTTCCTGCCCTTCCGCGACCTCGGCCTGATCGTCGTCGACGAGGAGCACGACACCTCCTACAAGCAGGAGGACGGGGTTCTCTACAATGCCCGCGACATGGCGGTGCTGCGCGCGTCCCTGTGCGATGCTCAGGTGGTGCTGGCCTCGGCGACGCCCTGCCTCGAGACCTGGGTGAACGCCGAGGCCGGCAAGTACCGCCGCCTCGATCTCGGCGCCCGCTTCGGCGCGGCGGACCTGCCCGAGATGCGCGCGGTCGACATGCGGGCCGAGGCGCTGGAACCCGGCCGCTGGATCGGTCCGACCCTGGCCGCCGCGGTCGCGGCGCGGATCGGGCGGGGGGAACAGGCGCTGCTGTTCCTGAATCGCCGCGGCTATGCGCCAGTGACGATCTGCCGGGCCTGCGGCCATCAGATCGGCTGCGCCCATTGCGACGCGCGGATGGTCGAGCACCGGTTCCTCGGGCGGCTCGTCTGCCACCAGTGCGGCGACAGCCAGCCGATGCCCGCCGCCTGCCCTTCGTGCAAGGCCGAGGGGCGGCTCGCCCCCGTGGGGCCGGGGGTCGAGCGGCTGGCCGAGGAGGTGGCGGCGCGGTTTCCGGCGGCGCGGGTGGCGGTCCTGTCCTCGGACCTTTTCGCCTCGGCCCGCGCGCTGAAGGACAAGATCACCGACATCGCCCGCGGCGGCGCCGACATCATCATCGGCACCCAGCTGGTCGCCAAGGGGCATAACTTCCCGGCCCTGACGCTGGTGGGCGTGATCGACGCCGACCTCGGCCTGCAGGGATCGGACCTCAGGGCGGCCGAACGCACCTTCCAGCTGATGCGGCAGGTGGCGGGGCGGGCCGGGCGGGCCGAGCGCAAGGGCGAGGCGCTCCTGCAGACCTTCCAGCCCGAACATCCGGTGATGCGGGCGATCCTGTCGGGCGACGAGGACGGCTTCTGGCGGGCCGAGGCGGCGGCGCGGCAGGCGGCGGGAATGCCGCCCTACGGGCGGCTGGCGGGGATCATCCTGTCGTCGCCCGACGTGCAGGCAGTGTTCGATTTCGGCGCCGAGCTCGCGCGCCGCGCCCAGCCGCTGCGCCGCATCGGGGCCGAGGTCTTCGGCCCGGCGCCCGCACCGGTGGCGCGGGTGCGCGGCCGCCACCGGGTGCGGCTGCTGGTCAAGGGGCCGAAGGGCGCGGCGCTGCAGGGCGCGCTGGCCGAATGGCTGGCACAGTTGCGTCCGCCCGCCAGCCTGCGGCTGGCCGTCGACATCGACCCGCAAAGCTTTTACTGACCCCGGCCCCGGAATACTCTCGGGGGAGTGCGAGGGGGCGGCAGGCCCCCTTGCCTTCGCCACGGGACCGCACACGCGCCCTCGCCAATCCGGGGGCCGGGGCGTATGGAGGGCGCAGACAGGCGGAGGCGGTGGATGGGCGAGGAGGCGGACAGGACGCCGGCGGGCCGCGAGGCGCAGGGCAAGTTCCTGACCGGCAGCCTGATGCGCCATGTCGTGACCATGTCGCTGGCCGGTGCGCTTGGCCTCTCGTTCACCTTCCTTGTCGATTTCCTGGCGCTCTTCTGGATCTCGCGGCGCGGGATCGAGGCCGAGATGGCGGCGGTCGGCATTGCCGGGACCATCCAGTTCGGAATGATCTCGCTGGGGGTCGGCATGATGATCGGCGCGGTGGCGCTGGTGTCGCGGGCGATCGGCATGGGCGAGCGGCCGCAGGCGCGCCGGATCGCGGCGACGGCGATGGTGCTGACGCTGGCGGTGCAGGCCGCGGTGTCGCTGGGCCTGTGGGTCTTTCGCGCGCCGGTCCTCATCGCCTCGGGCGCGACCGGCGAGGCCCTGGTCCTGGGCGAGCGGTTCCTGGCGATCACGCTGCCGTCGATGCCGCTCATCGCGGCGGGCATCATGTGCGCCTCGCTCCTGCGGGCGGTGGGCGACGCCTGGCGGTCGATGGCGGTGACCATGACCGGCGGCGCGATCGCCGTGGTCCTCGACCCGGTCCTCATCGTCTGGATGGGCTGGGGCACCGACGGCGCGGGCTGGTCGATCGTCGTGGCGCGGGTGGCGATGGCGGCGGCCGGCCTGTGGTTCGCGCTCGAGGTCCACGACCTCGTGGCCCGGCCCAACCTGCCGGACCTGCGCACTTTCTTGCGGCCCTATGCCGCCATCGCCCTGCCGGCGGTTGCCACCCAGGTCTCGACCCCGTTCGGAAACTGGATCCTGACCCGCGCCATCGCCGCGCACGGCGAGGGTGCGGTCGCGGGCTGGAGCGTGGTGATGCGGCTGACCATTCTCGCGTTCGGCGGTATCTTCGCGCTCGCGGGTGCTATCGGCGGCATCATCGGCCAGAACTTCGGCGCCCGCCGGCCCGACCGGGTGGCCGAGGCCTTCAATGCGGCGCTGATCTTCTGTGCCGCCTACACCCTGGTCACCTGGGCGCTGATGGCCGCGCTTTCGCGCCCGATCGCCACGGCCTTCAACCTGCCCCCTGACGGGGCGGCGATCGTGGGGCTGTTCACCCATTGGGCAGTGGGTGCCTTCGTCTTCACCGGGGCGCTGTTCGTGGCCAACGCCGCCTTCAACAATCTCGGCCGGCCGCTGGTCTCGACCGGCGCCAACTGGCTGCGCGACGGGGTGCTGATGTATCCGCTGGCCGCGCTCTTCTCGGCCGGGCTGGGGGCGGCGGGCATCCTGTGGGCCAATGCCGCCGCCAACGTGCTGGCCGGCCTTCTCGCCGCCGTCCTCGCCCGCCGTCACATCCGCGCCCTCTGCGCGGCCTGGCTCTGACGTCTCGGGAGGCTGTTCACCCGGAACGGGGGCAGGGCGCAATCGCCAAACTCCGGCGGAGGACTCCGCGGGATGAATGACCCGCATCATTGTGCCCGCCTGGCCTTTCACAGTCGGGTGCAGATCGGCGACCGGATCGCCGGGGGCAAGGCGGTTGCGGTGGTCGCCGCCGCCCTCGCGATTCCGCGCGGGCGGCGCTCTTGAGCCGTCCAAGCGCGTCGGCCTGCGTTTCGGGGCGTCTGACCGATGCGACGGCGGTCCTGAACGTGCATCTGCGCCGATCCATGCGCATGACCGGGGCGATCTCTGCCTTCGCCAGTGGGCTTTCGGCGGGGCAAGTGCGGGCAGGGCAAGGACGCCGGACGCGAGGGCGGCAAGGAGGGCGCAAGGTATGGTCATCGCTCTCTCCTCCTGGCCGCGTGACGTGCAAGTCTTGGTGTCACCATGCGACTTGCATCGAATGAATCGAGGCGAGGTTTTCGCGATCCACCCGGCCGGCCGCGGCTTGACCCGGCAGACGTCTGGCACTAGTGGGGCGGCAACGAACGGAGGCCCCGATGCCGACCTACTCCGCCCTGACGACTCTGGACGCCAAGGAGCCGGCAGATGCCCTCGCCGAGGCGATGGAGGATTTCCTTCCCGAGCCCGTGGGTGTCGGCGTGTTCGAGATCGAGGACGGGTCCGGCCGCTACGAGGTCGGCGTCTATTTCGAGGACGAACCCGACGACACCGAACTGGCGCTGATGGCGGCGATCTACGGGGCGCGGCCCTTCGTCGTGTCGCTGGTGCCCGAAACCGACTGGGTGGCCCACGTGAAGCGCGACCTGCAACCGGTCGAGGCCGGGCGTTTCTTCGTCCACGGCAGCCACGACGCCGAGCGCGTGCCGGACGGGCGGATCGCCCTCTTGATCGAGGCGTCGATGGCGTTCGGCACCGGGCACCACGGCACGACCAAGGGGTGCCTCCTCGCGCTCGACCGTCTGGACCGGGCCGGCTTCCGCGGTGCGAACGTCGCCGACATCGGCTGCGGGACCGCGGTCCTGGCGATGGCGGCGGCGGCACTCTGGGGCCGGCCGGTGATCGCTTCGGACATCGACCCGGTAGCGGTCGATGTCGCGCGCGCCAATGCGGCGGCGAACGGGCTGGAGCGGCTTGTGCACTGCGTCGAGGCGGCGGGCTTCGGCCATCCCGACCTGGCGGCGCGCAGTCCCTACGATCTGGTCTTCGCCAATATCCTCAAGGGTCCGCTGCTCGATCTTGCCGCCGACATGGCCGGCCATGTCGTGCCGGGCGGCTACACCATCCTGTCGGGAATCCTGACCGGCCAAGCCGACGAGGTCGCCGCCGGCTACCGCCGCGCCGGCTTCACGCTGACCGCCCGCGACGAGATCGCCGAATGGGCGACGCTGGTCATGCGCAGGGCCTGAGGCCGAAAAATCGCCCTAATTCCGTGGCAGGCTTGTCCGGTGGACCCCTGCGGCAGGAGGCCGGGATGGTCGATCGGAACATGCAGGACTTTCGCGGCCGGTTGGGGCGGATCGGGCGCATCCACCGCAAGGGCGGCGGATTCGAGGCCGACGGGGCGCTCGGCATGGCCTATTACAATGCGAAGCGCCACCCAAGGCGGCGGCCGCGGCTTCTGTTCCTGCTGCTGTTTCTCGCGGTGGCGCTGGTCGGGCTGAAGGCCGGCCTGATGGCCACCATCGGCCCCGACGCCTACGGCGCGCGGTTGGCGACCCTGCGCCAGGGGACCGAACTCGACCGGCTGGGGGCATGGGTTCTGACCGCCGATCCGGTGACGGTCACGCTGGCCGGGCAGATACGCCGCCATCTGAACTGAGCGCCGGGATCGGACCCGCCGAAAAGCGAAAGGCCGCGTCGGTCTCCCGACACGGCCTGTGCAACGATATGTCGTTGCGGGCGGGCGCTGGTTCAGGCGCGCGCCGCAATGAATTCGATGTCGCCACGGCTCAGGCCGATATCGTCCAGCTCGCGATCCGAAAGCTTCGACAGGGCGTTGCGCGTCACACGCGCGTCATTCCAGGAAGCGATCGAAGCGACGATGGAGCTGATCGGGTTCAGCAGGCTGAAGCCGGTGTTGGTGCGGGTCGTTTCAAACGCGGACATTTTCTTTTCCTATCTCACAGCGGCCGGCGGCCCCTTGCCTCCGACGCAATGACAGATAGTGCATCCGACATAACGGAGCTAGGGCTGGAACATCAATCCAGCCATGCGTTTTTTGCATGGGTTGGCGTCCGACGCTCGCTCGCCTGGATTCTGTCACTTTTCTGTTAATATTTGCCGGTGCCGCGCCGTACTTCCGCGTGTGAAGCGTCGCTTTTGATGGATATTACGACGCAAACCGGCCAATAAGCTGCCCGCTCAGGTCATGCCTTGGCCGCGTCATTGCCGCTTCCCGGCGTTCCCCTTTCGTGCTAATCGTGTCCGAAAAGCAACAGAAACGGCGGGAGGCAGGGACAGATGCGCGTTCTCGGGATCGATCCGGGCCTCAGGAACCTCGGCTGGGGGGTGATCGAGGCCGCGGGGTCGCGACTCACCCATGTCGCCAACGGCATCATCCACTCCGAAGGGGTCGATCTGGCGGTGCGCCTTCTCTCGCTCTACCGGGCGCTGTCCGCGGTCGTCGAGGCTCACGGGCCCGCGGCGGTGGCGGTCGAGCAGACCTTCGTCAACAAGGACGGCGCGGCGACGCTGAAGCTTGGCCAGGCGCGGGGGATCGCGCTTCTGGTGCCGGCGCAGGCGGGGCTTCCGGTGGGCGAGTATGCCCCGAACGCGGTCAAGAAGGCGGTGGTCGGAGTCGGTCATGCCGACAAGGGCCAGATCGCGCAGATGGTGCGCTATCTCCTGCCCGGGGTGGCGCTTGCCGGGCCGGACGCGGCGGACGCGCTGGCGGTGGCGATCTGCCATGCCCACCACCTGCAAAGCGCCGGTCGGCTGGCTGCGGCGCTGAGGGGGGCGGCATGATCGGGCGCATCGCCGGCACCATCCTGCACCGAGCGGCCGACCAGGTGCTGATCGACGTGCGGGGCGTGGGCTATGTCGTCCATGTCTCGGCCCGCACCGCCGCAGCCCTGCCGCCGGCAGGCGAGGTCGCGGCGCTCTATACCGATCTTCTGGTGCGCGAGGATCTCCTGCAGCTTTTCGGTTTTCCGACGCTTCTGGAAAAGGAGTGGCACCGGCTTCTGATGTCGGTGCAGGGGGTGGGGGCCAAGGCGTCGATGGCCATTCTCGGGACGCTCGGCGCCGAAGGCACGGGCCGGGCCATCGCGCTTGGCGACTGGTCGGCGATCAAGGCCGCGCCGGGGGTCGGGCCAAAGCTCGCGCACCGGGTGGTGATGGAACTCAAGGACAAGGCGCCCGCGGTGATGGCGCTTGGCGGCGCGCTGACGGTCGCATTGGCCGATGCGTCTGACGAGCGCGGCGCCCGCGCGGCGCCCCGGCCCGCCGTCCCACCCGCCGGCGCCAGCGCCGCCGCCGACGCGCTGTCCGCCCTTGCCAACCTCGGCTATGCCCAGGGCGAGGCCGCCGCCGCCGTGGCCCAGGCCCAGACCCAGGCCCAGGCGGGGGGCGAAGACGCCGCCGCCCCGGCCCTGATCCGCGCGGCACTCCGGCTTCTGGCGCCGAAGGGCTGACATGCAGTTTCCCTTGCACAAATACTCCGGGGGACGCCCCGCCAGGGGCGGGGGGCAGAGCCCCCTTCGCGGTCACGGGTCAAGGCCATGCTGACCCCCGCTCCCGACCCGACCCTGCGCGCCGCGCCCCAGCCCGAGGACGCCGACCGAGCCATGCGGCCGCAGGCGCTTGAGGAATTCGTCGGCCAGCACGAGGCGCGCGCCAACCTGAAGGTCTTCATCCAGAGCGCGAAGCTGCGCGGCGAGGCGATGGACCACACGCTCTTCCACGGGCCGCCCGGACTGGGCAAGACCACGCTGGCGCAGATCATGGCGCGCGAACTCGGGGTCAATTTCCGCATGACCTCGGGGCCGGTCCTCGCCCGGGCCGGCGACCTCGCGGCGATCCTGACCAATCTCGAGGCCCGCGATGTCCTGTTCATCGACGAGATCCACCGCCTCAACCCGGCGGTCGAGGAGGTGCTCTATCCGGCGATGGAGGACTTCCAGCTGGATCTGGTGATCGGCGAGGGGCCGGCGGCGCGCACGGTCAGGATCGAGTTGCAGCCCTTCACGCTGGTCGGCGCGACGACGCGGCTGGGCCTTCTGACCACGCCCCTGCGCGACCGGTTCGGCATACCGACGCGGCTTCAGTTCTACACCGAGGACGAGCTTGACCAGATCGTGACCCGGGGGGCGCGGATCATGGGGTTGGCGGCCGATCCCGAGGGCACGCGCGAGATTGCGCGGCGCGCGCGCGGCACGCCGCGCATCGCCGGCCGGCTGCTGCGCCGGGTCGCCGATTTCGCGCTGGTCGAGGGCGACGGCCGGCTGACACGGGCGATTGCCGACCGGGCGCTGACCCGGCTCGGGGTCGATCACCTGGGGTTGGACGGGGCCGACCGGCGCTATCTGGCGCTGATCGCCGAGAATTACGCGGGCGGCCCGGTCGGGGCCGAGACGCTGTCGGCCGCGCTGTCCGAAAGCCGCGACGCGATCGAAGAGGTGATCGAGCCCTACCTCTTGCAACAGGGGCTGATCCAGCGCACCCCGCGCGGCCGGATGCTGGCGGCGAAGGCCTGGGCCCATCTCGGCCTGCCCCAGCCGGGCGCGCCGGGGCAGGGGAACCTGTTCGGCAAGTGACCCCATCGGCGCTGCGCAGGAAAGGACAGGCCCGGCCATGACCCCCACCGAGATCGAGAGGCTGTTCACCGGAGAGGGCGGCGCCTTCGCGTTCGCCCGCTGGCGCCGGCCGATCGCGCCGGTGGTTTTCGGCGTCGATGACGCCACACTGTCCACGGTCAAGGGCGCGATCGAGGCGATGGTGGCACTGGCCGGGCACCGGATGGCCGAGACCGACCCCGAGCAGGGCGCCAACCTGATGGTCTTCTTCCTGCGCGACTGGCAGGAACTGACCGGGGCGCCGGCCCTCGACGGCCTCGTCCCCGGCCTTGCCGCGACTGCGGCGAGGCTGGCCCGCGACGGGGCCGGCCAATACTGGCATGTCCGCTTCGAGGCCGACGGCGCCATCCGCGCCATGTTCGCCTTTCTGCGGATGCAGGGCGCCCTGGCCGAACGCGAAGCCGCCGGTCTGGCGCAGGATCTCGCGGTGCGGGCGATCCTTCTGTGGGCCGGGGGCGGGCAGGCGCTCGACGACGGCCTGGCCGCGCTGATCCGCGCCGCCTACGACCCGGTCCTGCCCGACGCCTCGCGCGATCCCAGCCATGCGCTGCGGCTTGCGGCGCGGACCGGCGGCTGACGCCATTTGACCGGCTGGAACTGGCCGGGGCGGTCCGGGATCCAGAGGGACGAAATGGAGGAATCGGGGGCGTTGGGATAGGATCGCGCCGCCGCGCGGGCGAAGTCCGCCCGGCGGCCTGTCGCAACCTGATTGGGGGCAAGCCGATGTATGCAATGACGAGGAAATTCGCGGGCAAGGGCGCGGCCGAGCTGGCCAGGCTTCTGGCCGCGCGCAAGGGCGACGTCGAAAAGGCCATGAAGCAGCAGGTTCCCGGCCTGGTCAGCTATCACCTGATCCAGACCGAGGACGGCTGCGTCTCGTTCACCCTTTGCCGCGACAAGGCGGGCACCGACAAGAGCCTGTCCGTCGCCCGCGAATGGCTGAAGGCCAATGCGGGCCACCTCGAGATCCCGGCCCCGGCGGTGTCCGAAGGCAAGGTGATCGCCCACGTCGGCGCGGATGTGGCGGCCAGCCACTGACGCCGGACCGGCCGCGGCGGCCCTTTCCGCCGCGGTCCCCTCGGTGCGGGCCGCCATTCCCTTTGGCCGCCGCGTGGTCTTCGATGCCGCGCGGGGATGGAGGCCGCTCTGCGTCTTTCTCGGGGTGCTGGTGCCTGGCCGGCCGTTCCCGCACCGCAACCCCAAGGACGATGCCTGGGGGCCAGCCGACGGTTGCCTGAGCGCGGCGCGATCGGGTAGGCAAGGGCATGACCCACAGCTTTCCCCTTCGCGTCTATTACGAAGACACCGACCTGGCCGGGATCGTCTATTACGCCAACTACCTGAAGTTCATCGAGCGCGGCCGCAGCGAATGGGTCCGCTCGCTGGGTGTCGATCAGGGGCGGCTGCGGCGCGAGCTGGGGATCGTCTTCGCCGTCCGCCGGATCGAGGCCGACTTCCTCAGGCCGGCGCGCTTCGACGACGAGCTGACGGTCACGACCCGGCCGGCCACGGCGACCGGCGCGCGCATCCTTCTCGAGCAGGAGGTGCTGCGCGCCGGCGAGCGGCTGTTTGCGGCGCAGGTCACGCTGGTCTGCCTGACCGATGGCGGGGCTCCGGCGCGGATTCCGGCGGATATCCGCCAGCGGCTGATGCCGGCGCTTCACTGATTTGCGTCATTTCACGTCGCATTTCAGCCCTGTTGCAGGAAAGTGACCGGCGAAAGGTTTTCTTCGCCAAGAAAGCAGGGTAGAACGTCGTCCAATCAGAGCCGCACCCATGCGGCCCAAACGGCGGGCAGAGCTTATGGACACCACCACCCTGGCTGCGGCACATCAGGCTGCACAGCAGATCGACTTTTCCTTGCTTGCGTTGTTCGCGCGGGCGTCCTTCATCGTCAAGCTGGTGATGATCGGGCTGACGGTGGCCTCGGTCTGGTCCTGGGCGATCATCATCCAGAAGTTCATCACCTACCGCGCGGCGCGGGTCGAGGCGGCGATCTTCGACCGCGCCTTCTGGTCGGGCGAGCCCTTGGACGAACTCTTCGAGAAGATCGGCCCGCAGCCGGGCGGGGCGAGTGAGAAGATCTTCGCCAGCGGCATGACCGAATGGCGGCGCAGCCACCGCCAGGATGGCGGGCTGATCATGGGGGCGCAGGCGCGCATCGACCGTTCGATGGATGTGGCGATCCAGAAGGAGACCGAGGACCTGACCCGCGGCCTGCCCTTCCTCGCCACCGTCGGCTCGACCGCGCCCTTCATCGGCCTCTTTGGCACGGTCTGGGGGATCAAGGTCGCGTTCGAGCAGATCGCGATTTCGCAGAACACCTCGCTGGCCGTGGTGGCGCCGGGCATCGCCGAGGCCTTGGTGGCCACCGCGCTCGGCCTTCTGGCCGCGATCCCGGCGGTGATCTTCTACAACAAGCTCTCGACCGACAGCGACCGGATCATCGGCGGCTACGACGCCTTTGCCGACGAGTTCGCCACCATCCTCTCGCGCCAGCTGGACGCCTGAGCGATGGGCGCGGGGGTCATGAAGGGCGGCGGGGGCGGCAGGCGCCGCCGCGGCAGCCGCGGCAAGTCGGCGGTGATGGCCGAGATCAACGTCACGCCGATGGTGGACGTGATGCTGGTCCTGCTCATCATCTTCATGGTGGCGGCACCGCTTCTGACGGTGGGCGTGCCGCTGGAACTGCCGAAGACCGCGGCCAAGGCCATCCCGACCGAACAGGAGACGCCGCTGACCGTATCCCTGCAGGCCGACGGCACCATCTCGATCCAGGAGACCCCGGTCGCGCCCGAAGCGCTGATCGGCAAGCTGACCGAGGTCGCCAAGCAGCGCCAGGACGACAAGATCTTCCTGCGCGCCGATGGTTCCATTCCCTATGAGAAGGTCGTGCAGGTGATGGGCGCGCTGAACAACGGCGGGTTTTCCAACATCACGCTGGTGACGGATGGCGGCGGGCCGTCGCTTGGCAGCGGCGCACCGGCAACGGACGGCAACGGCGGCTGAGATGGGGCGGGGCTGGTTGCCGCAGGATCGGGCCGAACGCATCGGCCTGATCGTTTCGGGGATCGGGCACCTGGCCCTGATCCTCTGGGCGCTGTTGGGCGGGATCTTCTTTCCGCCGGAGGCCACGCCCCCGGTGACGATGACCAACGTGTCGCTGATGTCTTCGGACCAGTTCGCCGCACTCCAGGCCAAGGCGCCGACCGCGCCCAAGGAAAGCCCGGCCAAGCCGTCGGCGCCCAAGGCCAGCGAAAAGCCCCCGGCCAAGCCCGAGAAGAAGCCCGAGCCCAAGCCGCCGGAACCGAAACCACCGGAGCCGCAGCCCCAGCCTGACGCAGCACCCGAGGCGCCGGATCAGCCGCCGGTCGAGGCCCAGGCCACGGATGTGCCGCCGACGCCCACGCCGGCGCCGAAGCCCGATCAGCTGGTGGCGGTCGATCCGACCCAGAATCCCGAGGCCAACCCGAAGTCCGCGCCGAAGGTCGCCCCGACGCCGACCGAGACTCCCGCGCCCGATGCGCAGGTTTCGGACACGGTGACCGAACAGACCACCGACCAGCCGTCGGACCAGAAGCCCAAGGACAAGCCCAAGGACCAGAGCGCGCCCGCCGACGCCGGGCAGGTGCTCGAGACCGAGGCCAACAAGGCCGACAAGACCATCGGGGGGGCGCCGCCCACCTCGGCGGTGCCGAAGCCGCGGCCCAAGAAGGCCCCGGCCCCGGCGGCCGAGCCTGCCCCTGCCGACCAGACCCAGACCGCCAGCGCCGCTACGGCCGATGCCGCCACCGCCGATGCCGTGGACAGCGCGCTGGCCGATGCGCTGTCGGGCGCGGCGAGCGACACGCCCAGCCCCGGCACCGGCACGGCCGCCAGCGGCCCGCCGCTGACCAGCGGCGAGAAGGACGCGATGGTGGTCGCGGTCAAGGATTGCTGGAACGTCGGCTCGCTGTCGACGGACGCGCTGCGCACCATCGTGACGATCGGCTTTTCCATGAGCCAGGACGGCAAACCCGATCCCGGCTCGATCCACATGGTCGGGTCCGAGGGGGGCACCGACGCCTCGGCCCAGCAGGCCTACGAGGCCGGCCGCCGGGCGATCCTGCGCTGCCAGCACGACGGCTATCCGCTGCCGGCCGACAAGTACGACCAGTGGAAGGACATCGAGATCGTGTTCAATCCCGCGAAAATGCGGATGAGATGAGAAGAACGGCATACTTTCCCCTTTGCCGGGGACAAGGGATGTGACAAGCGAACGGCTGGCCGGGTGGCCGCAGAGGAGAGGCGAAGGCTGATGAAGGGTAACGGGCTGATCTGTCGTCTGGGGGCGCTGGCGATCGCGGGGGCGGTGCTGGGGGCGGCAACGTCGGGGGCGGCGGCCGCGCCCCTGCATCTGGAAATCACCGACGGCGTCATCGAGCCCATGCCCTTCGCCGCGCCGACCTTCCTGGCCGAAGGGGGCAATGCCGCCGAGATCGCCCAGGCCATCACCCAGGTGATCGTCTCGGACCTTCAGGGCACCGGCCTCTTCGCGCAGATCCCGGCCTCGGCCTACATCAGCCAGGTGGCAAGCTTCGACGCCCCGGTGGCCTTCGCAGACTGGAAGGCGATCAATGCCCAGGCGCTGATCACCGGCGCGGTCAGCGATCAGGGCGGCCGGATCGCGGTGAAGTTCCGTCTTTACGACGTGTTTTCCGACGCGCCCCTCGGTGACGGCCAGCAGATGACCGGGGGCGAGGGCGACTGGCGGCGGATCGCCCACAAGATCGCCGACCAGATCTACAGCCGGATCACCGGCGAAGGCCCCTATTTCGACAGCCGCGTGGTGTTCGTGTCGGAAAGCGGGCCGAAGAATGCCCGCCAGAAGCAGCTGGCGATCATGGATTACGACGGGGCGAACGTCAGCTTCCTGACCGACGCCTCCAGCATTGTCCTCGCGCCGCGCTTCTCGCAGCAGGGCAACAAGATCCTCTATACCTCGTTCGAGACCGGCTTTCCCCGGATCAAGGAGATGGACCTGCGCAGCGGCGCGTCGCGGGCGCTGGCCGACCTGCAGGGCAACATGACCTTCGCCCCGCGTTTCTCGCCCGACGGGGACACGGTGGCCTTCTCGCTCGAGCAGAACGGCAACACCGACATCTACGCGATGAGCCTGTCGTCGGGCCAGGTGCGCCGGCTGACCGACACGCCCTCGATCGAGACGGCACCGTCCTTCTCGCCCGATGGCAGCCAGATCGCCTTTGAAAGCGACCGTTCGGGCACCCAGCAGATCTATGTGATGCCGGCGGGCGGCGGCGAGGCGACGCGGGTGTCCTCGGGCGAGGGGCGTTATTCCACCCCGGTCTGGTCGCCGCGCGGCGATCTCGTCGCCTTCACCAAGCAGAACGGCGGGCGCTTCTACATCGGCGTGATGCGCACCGACGGCAGCGAGGAGCGGCTTCTGACCAGCTCTTACCTTGACGAGGGCCCGACTTGGTCGCCGAACGGCCGCGTCATCATGTTCACCCGCGAAAGCCCCGGCGCGACGGGTACGGCCAAGCTGTTCTCGGTCGACATCTCGGGCCGCGCGCTTCATGCGGTGCCGACCCAGGGCGCGGCCTCGGACCCGGCCTGGTCGCCGCTTCTGCCCTGAGCGGGCGGTTTGCAACAGGCGGCAGGGATGCTATGCTGACAACAATATCAAGCGAACGATCAGAAGGCGGTCACAAGATGCAGAAGATTTCGACGATTTTCCTGTTGGTCGGGGCGCTGGCTCTGGCGGCCTGCAACAACCCCAACCGCTATGGCAACGGTGCCGGCGGCGCGGGCGGGGCCGGCGGCGCGGGCGGGATCGGGGCGGGGGCGCTCGGCGATCCGTCCAACCCCAACAGCCCGGCCTATTTCCAGCAGACCATCGGCGACACCGTGCATTTCGTGGTGGACCAGTCCACCCTGACGCCCGAGGCGCAGGCGACGCTGACCCAGCAGGCGACCTGGCTGAACAAGCACCCGACCTATACCGCCATCGTCGAAGGCCACGCCGACGAGCAGGGGACACGCGAATACAACCTGGCCCTCGGCGCGCGCCGGGCAAGCTCGGTCCAGCAATTCCTGGTCGCCCAGGGCGTGTCGGCGGCGCGGCTCAAGACCGTGTCCTACGGCAAGGAGCGTCCGATCGCGCTCTGCTCGGAGGAAAGCTGCTTTGCCCAGAACCGCCGGGCCGTGACCGTCCTGTCGGCCGGAGCCGGTTCCTGAACATGACGTTCGTCCGGTCATTCGCAAGGGGTGCGATGCTGGCGGCGGCGCTGTCCGCCGCCGGAGCCGCATGGGGCGCCGACAAGACCCAGACGCTGGCCGACATCCGCAAGGAGGTCGACCAGCTTGCGGCGCAGTTGCAGTCGCTCAAGTCCGAACTGGTCTCGGGCGGGGCGGCGGCGATGCAGGCGGCGGGCGGAGCCTCGGCGCTGGACCGGATGAACACGATGGAGGCCGAACTGGAGCGGCTGACGTCGGACACCGAGAAATTGCAGATCCGCGTCGAGAAGGTCGTCGCGGATGGCACGAACCGGGTGGGCGACCTCGAGTTCCGCCTGTGCGAGCTGGAAAAGGGCTGCGACACGTCGAAGCTGCCGGAAACCCCCAAGCTGGGCGGGGCGGCTGACGCGGGTGCGGCGGCGGTCAGCGGCGGGGCTGCGACCGGTGGCGACGCGGCCGCGGGCGCCGAAGCCCCCAAGGTCGAACTGGCGATGAACGAACAGTCCGATTTCGACCGGGCCAAGGCCCTGATGGACAAGGGCGATTTCGCCGGGGCGGCGGCAGGGTTCGGCACCTTCGCGCAGAATTATCCCGGCGGCCCGCTGACCGGCGATGCGCAGTTCTACCAGGGCGAGGCGCTCAGCAAGACCGGCGACACGGCGGGCGCGGCGCGGGCCTATCTCGCGGCCTTTTCCGGCGCGCCGCAGGGACCGCATGCCCCGGCCGCGCTTCTTCGGCTGGGGGCGGCGCTCGGGCTGCTGGGGCAGACGCAGGATGCCTGCGTGACCCTGAACGAGGTGCCTTCGCGCTTTCCGCAGGCGCCCGAGGCCGCCGAAGCCAAGACGACGATGCAGAAACTCGGGTGCCAGTGACGGCCACGGCGCGCGACAGCCTGCACGCGGCGATCAGGGCCGCCTTCGCGCCCAGCCCGCCCGAACGGCTGGGCGTCGCCGTTTCCGGGGGCGGCGATTCGCTGGCGCTGCTCTTGCTGCTGGCCGACTGGGCGGCGCAGGGCGGACCGGGGCTTCTGGCGGTGACGGTCGATCACGGGCTCAGGCCCGAGGCCGCTGCCGAGGCCGAGGCGGTGGGCCGGCGCTGCGCGGCGCTCGGGGTCGGCCATGCGATCCTGCGCTGGCGGGGATGGGACGGGCGCGGCAACCTGCCCGCTGCGGCACGGGCGGCGCGCTACGGGCTGATCGCCCGGTGGGGGCACGAGCGCGGGATCGGCGATGTCGCCCTCGGCCACACTGCCGACGACCAGGCCGAGACCGTCCTGATGCGGCTGGCGCGCGGATCGGGCGTGGACGGGCTGTCGGGGATGGCGGCGCGGCGGGACAGCCGGGGGATCCTGTGGCACCGGCCGCTTCTGGGACACGGGCGCGCCGCACTGCGCGACTGGCTGGCGGCGCGCGGCGAAGGCTGGATCGACGATCCGACCAACGACGATCCGGCCTATGACCGGGTCAGGGCCCGCCGCACCCTGGCGGCTCTGGCCGATCTGGGGATCACCCGCGACGGGCTGATCGCCACCGCCGGCCGGATGCGTCTGGCGCGCGAGGTGCTGGACCGGGCGGCAGCCGATCTCGCCCGGCGGTCGGCGCGGATCGAGGCGGGGGACGTCATCCTTGACCGCGCCGCCCTCGCCGACGCGCCAGAGGAAACGCGGCTGCGGCTTTTCGCCCATGCGCTGGCCTGGATCGGCGGCGCCGACTACCGCCCGCGCTTGGCCGCGCTGACCGAGTGCCTTGGCCGCGCCGAGGCAGGCAAGCGTGCCACCTTGCATGGCTGCCTGGTGATGCCGCGCGCGGCAAGCCTGCGCCTCACCCGCGAGCCGGCGGCGGCGGCACGGGCGGTCGCGGCGCCGGGTGCCCCCTGGGACGGGCGCTGGCGGCTGGAAGGCCAGGCCGCGCCCCCGGAGGCCGAGGTCCGCGCCCTGGGCGAGGAGGGGCTGGCCCTCTGCCCGGACTGGCGCGCCAGCGGATTGCCGCGCCCGACGCTTCTCGCTTCGCCCGCCCTCTGGCTGGGCCGGCGCCTTCTTGCCGCCCCCCTGGCCGGACGGCCCGACGGCTGGGCGGCAACCAGTCTTCGGACCGCCGAGGATTTCACCTTATCGCTATTCCTGCATTGAACCCGCCCCGCCAATCTCTATTTTAGCAACAAAGGTCCGGCCCCGATCGGCGCGGAATGACATCGCATGGAGGGTTCCCCCGTTGGGTAACGCAAGAAACATCGCCTTCTGGGTCGTGCTGCTGGTTCTGATCCTGGCGCTGTTCAACCTGTTCAGCGGCAATCAGGCCACGTTCAATGCCCGCACGCTCAGCTACTCGGACTTCATCCGCAAGGTTGACGGAGGCGAGGTGAAAAGCGTCGACATGGACGGCGAGCAGCTGATCGTCCACACCGCCGACGGCGGGCAATGGGTGACGATCAAGCCCTCGGGCGAAGAACTGAACACCCAGCTGGTGGACAAGCTGATTTCGAAGAACGTCGAGGTGAAGGCCGAAAAGCAGACCCAGTCCAGCTTCTTCTCGCTGCTGTCGGTCTGGCTTCCCTTCATCGTGCTGATCGGCGTCTGGGTCTTCTTCATGAACCGGATGCAGGGCGGCGGCAAAGGCGGCGCGATGGGCTTTGGCAAGTCGCGCGCGAAACTCCTGACCGAAAAGCAGGGGCGCGTGACCTTCGACGATGTGGCGGGGATCGACGAGGCCAAGGAAGAGCTTGAGGAAATCGTCGAGTTCCTGCGCAATCCGCAGAAGTTCAGCCGTCTCGGCGGCAAGATCCCGAAGGGCGCGCTGCTCGTGGGCCCGCCCGGCACCGGCAAGACGCTTCTCGCCCGCGCCATCGCCGGCGAGGCAGGGGTGCCGTTCTTCACCATCTCGGGCTCGGACTTCGTCGAGATGTTCGTGGGCGTCGGCGCGTCGCGGGTGCGCGACATGTTCGAACAGGCCAAGAAGAACGCGCCCTGCATCGTCTTCATCGACGAGATCGACGCCGTGGGCCGCTCGCGCGGCGTGGGCTTCGGCGGCGGCAACGACGAGCGCGAGCAGACGCTGAACCAGCTTCTGGTCGAGATGGACGGGTTCGAGGCCAACGAGGGCATCATCATCGTCGCGGCCACCAACCGGCGCGACGTGCTGGACCCGGCGCTCTTGCGCCCCGGCCGCTTCGACCGCCAGATCCATGTGCCGAACCCCGACATCAAGGGCCGCGAAAAGATCCTGTCGGTCCATGCCCGCAAGGTGCCGCTGGGGCCGGACGTGGACCTGCGCCTGATCGCGCGCGGCAGCCCCGGCTTTTCGGGCGCCGACCTCGCCAACCTCGTGAACGAAGCCGCGCTGATGGCGGCGCGGGTCGGCAGGCGCTTCGTGACGATGGACGATTTCGAGAACGCCAAGGACAAGGTGATGATGGGGGTCGAGCGGCGCTCGATGGTGCTGACCCCGGAACAGAAGGAAATGACCGCCTGGCACGAGGCCGGCCATGCCATCGTCGGCATGGCGCTGCCGAAGTGCGATCCGGTCTACAAGGCCACGATCATCCCGCGCGGCAGCGCGCTCGGCATGGTCGTCAGCCTGCCCGAGATCGACCGGCTGAACTATCACAAGGACGAGGCCAAGGAAAAGATCGCGATGACGATGGCCGGCAAGGCCGCCGAGATCATCAAGTTCGGCGAGGAGCGCGTCTCCAACGGGCCGGCCGGCGACATCCAGCAGGCCTCGTCGATCGCCCGGGCAATGGTGATGCGCTGGGGCATGTCCGACAAGGTCGGCAACATCGACTATGCCGAGGCGCACGAGGGCTATCAGGGCCAGACGGCGGGCTTCTCGGTCTCGGCCAAGACCAAGGAACTGATCGAGGGCGAAGTGAAGCGCCTGATCGAGGAGGGCTATGACCTCGCCCGCAAGATCCTTCTGGAAAAGCGTGACGAGTTCGAAAGGCTGGCCAAGGGGCTTCTCGAGTACGAGACCCTGACCGGCGACGAGATCCGCAAGGTCACGGCGGGCGTGCCGCTGGACGGCGACGATTCGGGCGGAACCGGCCCGGCCGATCCGGTGGTGTCGACGGCGGTTCCCAAGACCGGCAAGCCGCGCGCCGCCAAGCCCGGGCTCGAACCCGAACCCTCGACCTGAGTCAGGATCCTCGCCGGTCGCGGTCTTGCATTCGCCGGGCAGAGCGGTTTTCCTCTGCCCGGCGAAGCTTTCCAGGGCCATCCCATGCCGGCGCTCATTCCCACCGACCATTTCGGCACCATCGTCTGGCTGGGCCGGGTGCCCGACCGAAAGGCGGCGCTGGCCTCGCAGGCGGCGGGCGAGTTGCACGCCACCTTCGCCGGCCCCGAGGGCGAGGCGCACTGCGGGCTGACCCGCCCCTCGGACAGCCGGGTTCTGGACCAGTACCCGCGCGGCACCGAAATCCGCAACACCCGCCAGCTCTCGATCCTGTCGCGGGAGGAACTCGACCTGATCGCGGCGGAAATGGGTCTCGCGCGGCTTGATCCGGCGCTGGTCGGTGCGTCGATGGTGATCGCCGGGATCGCGGATTTCTCGCACCTGCCGCCCTCGTCGCGGCTTCAGGCGGACGGCGGCGCCACCCTGGTCGTGGACATGCAGAACCGCCCCTGCACCCTGCCCGGTCCGGTGATCGAGGCGCTCCATCCCGGATATGGCCGGGCCTTCAAGCCCGCCGCCGCCGGGCGCCGGGGCGTGACCGCCTGGGTCGAGCGCGAGGGGGTGCTGCGCCTCGGCGCGCGGGTCCGGCTGCACATTCCCGACCAAAGGCCCTGGGCACCCTTTGCCGAAGCCGGGCGCTGAGGGCCGGCTGCCGGGTTTCCGATGCGAAACCGGCCCGCCCCCGCCTGCCGATTCCGACGCTGAACCTGTCGCAATCTGGCCGTATGCGCCGGCATGCCGGGGCTAGAAGCATCGGCAACCTGCGCTGCGGACCAAGCCGCGGCCAGCCGGCAAAGGAGCGAGAGATGGCGCACAAGAGTGACATAGAGATAGCGCGTGAGGCGGTGAAGCTTCCGATCCAGGAGGTTGGTGCGAAGCTGGGGATCGGGTCGGAGCATCTGCTGCCTTACGGTCATGACA
>JAFEFU010000061.1 GCA_018240425.1 Pseudomonadota bacterium
GACATTCCCGACGCGGAACTGCGCGCGCGGCTTGCCGCCTGGACGCCGGTTGTCGAGCGGCCCGCGGGCGGCTACGCACGGCTTTACCACGATCATGTCGAGCAGGCCCATGCCGGCGCGGACTTAGACTTCCTCAGGGGCTGCCGCGGCAATGCCGTCGCGCGCGAGTCGCATTGAACATGGCGGGGCCAATCCCCATCGCCATCGTCGGTGTGGGCAAGATCGCCCGCGACCAGCATCTGCCCGCCATCGCCGCCAATCCGGATTTCCTGCTCGCGGCCGCCATCTCGCGCCAGGGCAAGGTCGAAGGCGTGCCCAACTTCACCGACTTCGAAAGTTTCCTGCGCGACGGGCCGGTGGCGGCGGTCGCGCTTTGCACCCCGCCCGATGTCAGGGTCGCGATGTGTCTTGCCGCCATCGAGGCCGGACGTGACCTGCTGATCGAAAAGCCCCCGGCGGCGACGCTTGGCGAGATCGAGACGATCATCGCCGCGGCCAAGGCAAGGGGCGTGACCCTTTTCACCACCTGGCATTCGCGCTTCGCCCCGGCGGTCGAGCGTGCGCGCATCTGGATCGCGGCACGCAACGTCACCAGGCTCGACATCATCTGGCGCGAGGATGTGCGCCGCTGGCATCCGGGTCAGGCCTGGATCTGGCTGCCCGGCGGTTTCGGTGTCTTCGATCCCGGCATCAATGCGCTGTCGATCCTTACGCATATCCTGCCGGGGCCGATCCATGTGGAGGCCGCGGAACTGGATGTGCCGTCGAACGCCTTCACCGCCATCGCCGCCCGCCTTGCCATGCGGGCGCGCGGAACGATCCCGCTGACCGCCGATTTCGACTGGCGGCAGGAAGGTCCGCAGACCTGGTCGATTGTCGTCGAGGCGGGGAGCGAGCGGATGGAACTGCTCATGGGCGGCGCCGAACTGCTGATCGACGGGCGCAGGCTGGACGTGGGCCCCGAACAGGAATATCCGGCTATCTACCGCCGCTTCGCCCGGCTGGTTTCGGCGCGAGAAAGCGACACCGACATCTCACCTCTGCGGATCGTGGCCGATGCCTGCCTGAAAGGCCGGCAGGTGGCGACCGACGCGTTCCGCGACTGACAGACGAAGCCCCGGGGTTCCAAGGACAATGACATGCTGACCGGCAAGCACCTGATCGCAGGCAAATGGGTGGTGGGTGACACCGCCTTCCTGTCGTCTCCCGCCACCGGCGAACCCATGCGGTTCGCCGTGGGCACGCCCGCCGATGTCGATCGCGCCGCCCGCGCCGCCGAAGCGGCCTTTGCCGCCTATTCCGCCAGGACGCGGGACGAACGCGCGAGGTTCCTTGAGCGCATCGCCGACGAGATCGAGGCGCGCGGAGCCGAAGTGACCGCCATAGGCACCGCGGAAACCGGCCTGCCCGCTGCCCGGCTGGAGGGCGAGCGGGGCCGCACCACCGGTCAGCTCCGCCTGTTCGCCGACCATATCCGCAAAGGCGGCTATCTTGACCGCCGCCATGACGCGGCGTTGCCCGATCGCAGGCCGCTGCCTCGCCCCGACCTGAAGATGATGCAGCTGCCCGTCGGCCCGGTGGCGGTCTTTGGCGCCTCGAACTTCCCGCTCGCCTTCTCGACCGCCGGCGGCGACACTGGCTCGGCGCTGGCCGCCGGCTGTCCGGTCGTGGTCAAGGGCCATTCCGCCCATCCCGGCACCGGCGAGATCATCGCCCAGGCGATCCTTGCCGCCATCGAGGCGACCGGCATGCCGGGGGGTGTCTTCAGCCTGATCCAGGGCGGGCGCCGCGAGGCAGGCGAAAGCCTCGTGCAGCACCCGTTGATCCGGGCCGTCGGCTTCACCGGGTCGTTGCGCGGTGGACGGGCGCTCTACGACCTCTGCGCCCGCCGCCCGGACCCGATTCCATTCTTCGGCGAGCTCGGCTCGGTGAATCCGAACTTCCTGCTGCCCGCCGCTCTGGCTGCGCGGGGCGACGGGATCGCCGCCGGCTGGGCCGCGTCGCTGACCCAGGGCGCGGGCCAGTTCTGCACCAATCCCGGCCTGATGATCGCGATGGAGGGCCCGGACGCCGACGCGTTCGAACGCGCCGCGTCGGCTGCGCTGGCGGCCGTGCGGGGCCAGACCATGCTGACCGACGGCATCGCCGCCGCTTATCGCGAGGGCCAGGCCCGCATCGCCGGTGCCGCAGGGGTCGAGCCGCTGGTCGAGACAACGAGCGGGGGCCGCATCGCCGGCCCCAACCTCTACAAGGTCGCCTCGGACGCCTTCCGCAGGACGCATGGGCTGGAGGAAGAAGTCTTCGGCCCGCTCGGCCTTGTCGTGCGCGCCAAGAACGAGGAGGACATGCTCGACCTTGCGCGCGGGATCGGGGGGCAGCTGACCTGCACCCTGCATCTGAACGCCGACGACACCGCACTGGCCAAACGCCTGATGCCGATCCTTGAACGCAAGGCGGGCCGCATCCTTGCGAACGGTTTCGCAACCGGGGTCGAGGTGGCGGACGCGATGGTGCATGGCGGCCCCTACCCGGCCTCGACCAACTTCGGCGCGACCTCGGTAGGCACCTTGTCGATCCGCCGCTGGCTGCGCCCGGTCTGCTTCCAGAACATCCCCGACGCGCTGCTGCCCACCGACCTGCGCTAGAGCCTGTCCGACAAAAGTGGAATCCGGTCCTGCCGTAAGACCGGCTCCAGGACGAATCGGCGTCTCGGCCGGAGGTGCTGTCGGGGAGCGGCCAGAGGCAAGCCCGTTGAGCAGGTTCTTCGGCCGCCGTAACGGTTGGCACAAACCCCGGCAGGCGCTGAGCCCGGTCAGCACCTGCGCGCCTGTTCGGCGCAGCTGTTCAGGATCGGCGTCATCGCGTTCACATGTGCGTCGATCCGTTCGAGCACGAGCATGGGCACCGCGTCGCGTTCGGGAAGCGTCCACCAATGGTCATTGACGCGAGCGACGGTCTCGACCACTGCTTTCATGGCCGCAGGCTCGGTCAGCCTGGCGCGATTGTCGAAGACCTTCCAGCGCGGCGCCGACAGCGCCGTGAACGTCCGCCCTCCACCCAGCGACAGCGCCAGGGTGTCGGCGGGAACATGGGGAACCGTCGACGGGACGTCATAGACCGGCGCGAGCGCCGGCGTGCCGCCGTCGCCCGGACAAATCAGCGAACGGTTCTTCAGGTGCATGTGGGTTCCGCTGCCGGAGGGGGCAGGATCGTATCATAAGAGTTTCAACGGCGTTTTGGCCATCTGTACTCCCCCGTGAGCAGGATATGTGCCCATCCGAGGGGCGAGATGTGCGCCATGAGGTTGGGCGAGCAGTCCAGACCTTCGCGGCGGCGGCAGGTGACGGCCTGCCCGAGATGCTTGGTGTTCCAACAGATGACGATTGCGGCGAGGAGGTTCAGCCCGGCCATGCGGAAGTGCTGGCCTTCGGAGGTGCGATCACGGATTTCACCCTGGCGGCCGATTCGGAGGGCGTTCTTCAGGGCATGGTGAGCTTCGCCCTTGTTGAGACCGATCTGGGCGCGACGCTGCATGTCGGCATCGAGCAACGGCTCTGATGATGTGACCGCCCCCCGACGGCATCTATGTGCCAAGGTGGGTCTACGACGATCCACAAGGGAGAGCGGTCATGTCGGAGATTGCCACGGTCGGGCTCGACCTGGCGAAGAATGTGTTCCAAGCACCTGATCCCGCCGAAGCTTCTTGCTGAAGCGAGACCCGTCTTTGGATGGCCCGGGGCTGGAGTTTCCAGGCTTCATCGAGGCAGCTGGCCGGTTTGGCTGCCGGGATTTGCGAGCTCGATCGGCGCCTTGTAGCCGATCGCGCCGTGTGGCCGTTCCTCGTTGCAGTATCTACGCCAAGCCTCCATCTTTTCGCGGGCATCCGCAAGGGTCATGAACCAGTGCTGGTTCAGGCATCCCGTCCGGAAGCGTCCTGGACCTGTCACGGTTTGGTGCCGCTCCGAGTGCTCGTTTAGGCCACTTGGCGTTCGAAGGCCAAGGGACTTTTGCCTCCCAATGCTGAATGCCGACGGCGCGGGTTATAAAAGCCGTTGATGTA
>JAFEFU010000062.1 GCA_018240425.1 Pseudomonadota bacterium
CTAGGAGGGACGGATGGACAGCGAAGCCCAAAGGCGGATGGCCGCCCTTCTGCACCACCGCGCCGCGCATCTTGCGCCGGGCGAACCGGTGGCACTGCCGATCATCTCGTCTTCGACCTTTCATTCGCCCGACGGGCCGGACCTCAGCCATGTCTATGGCCGCACCTCGATGCCGAC
Source organism: Pseudomonadota bacterium (assembly GCA_018240425.1). Classification (GTDB taxonomy): domain Bacteria; phylum Pseudomonadota; class Alphaproteobacteria; order Rhodobacterales; family Rhodobacteraceae; genus TMP-24. The sequence goes on from JAFEFU010000062.1 coordinate 178, forward strand.
CTGGGAGGCGCTCGAGGCGCAACTGGCGCTTCTCGAAGGTGCGCCCTGCGTCGCCTTCCCCTCGGGGATGGCGGCGATCTCGGCGGCGCTGGTCGCGGGACTGGCGGCCGGAAAGCGGCTGGTCCTGCCGGCGGACGGCTACTATGTCGGCCGGGCGCTGGCGCACCAGATCCTCGCCCGCTACGGAGTCGAGGTGCAGGAACTGCCGACCGCCGCCTATGAGAATGCGGATTTCACCGGCGCGGCGCTGGTGCTGGTCGAGACACCGTCGAACCCGCATCTCGATGTCTGCGACCTGCGCCGGGTGGCCGACCGCGCCCATGCCGCCGGTGCGCTGGTGGTCGCCGACAACACCACGATGACGCCCTTGCTGCAACGCCCGCTCGACCTTGGCGCCGATGTGGTGGTCGCCGCCGATACCAAGGCACCGGCCGGCCATTCCGACACGCTCTTCGGCCATGTCGCCAGCCGCGACACCGCATTCCTGAACCGGGTGCGCGACGAGCGCCGCCTGACCGGCGCGGTGCCGGGATCGTTCGAGGCCTGGCTGGTCCATCGCGGGCTCGAGACGCTCGAGGTGCGGCTGGCCCGCATGTGCGCCACCGCCCAGTTGATCGCCGGACGGCTGGCCGCGCACCCGGCGGTCAGGAACGTCCGCTACCCCGGCCTGCCGAACGATCCCTCGCACGCCACGGCCCGGCAGCAGATGACCGGCTTCGGCTTTCTCGTCGGGTTCGAGCTTCCCGACGCCGCCGCCGCCGAGCGGTTCCTGTCCACCTGCCCGCTGATCGCCGAGACCACATCGTTCGGCAGCACCCACACTTCGGGCGAACGCCGCATCCGCTGGGGCGACGCGGTGCCCGAGGGTTTCATACGCCTGTCGGTGGGGATCGAGCCCGCCGAACCCCTGTGGGCCGCCATCGCCGCGGCGCTGGCGCGCTGACGGTACGCTTGCGACACCATGCTGTCGCTCCAGGCCATGCCGCGCGGCCGCCGGGGTGCTGTGATCGGCGCGGCAGCGGGGCGGGGCATGGACGGCCAGACCTTTGATTACATCATCGTCGGCGCCGGATCGGCGGGCTGCGTGCTTGCCGAACGCCTGTCTGCGTCGGGGCGCCACAAGGTTCTGGTGCTCGAGGCCGGCGGAAGCGACCGGCGATTCTATGTCCAGTTGCCGCTCGGCTACGGCAAGCTGTTCTATGACCCCGCAGTCAACTGGATGTACCGCACCGAGCCCGATCCGGGCCTCTATGGCGCCCGCGACCACTGGCCGCGCGGCAAGATCCTGGGCGGCTCGTCCTCGATCAACGCGATGGTCTGGATTCGCGGCCACGCCAGCGACTACGACGACTGGGAAGCCGCCGGCAACCCGGGCTGGGGCCGGGATCCGGTCCGCGAGGCCTATTGCGCCATCGAGGACAACGAGGCCGGCGCCGACGGCTGGCGCGGTCGGGGCGGGCCGCTGTTCATCTCGGCCAACGACCGCGACCTGCATCCCCTGTGCGAGACCTTCATCCGCGCCACCGAGGCCACCGGCCTGCCGCGCAACCCCGACTTCAACGGCGTCGAGCAGGAAGGAGTCGGCATCTACCAGATGACCATCCGCAACGCGCGGCGCAATTCCGCCGCCCGCGCCTTCCTGCGCCCGGCGATGAAGCGGGCCAATGTCACGGTCGTGACCCGCGCCCAGGTCACGCGCGTCCTCTTCGACGGCACCCGTGCCGCGGGCGTCGAGTATTTCCGCCGCGGCCAGCGCCTGACCGCCCGCGCCGGGCGCGAGGTGATCCTGGCGGGCGGCGCCATCAACAGCCCGCAGCTTCTCATGCTCTCGGGCGTGGGCGAGGCCGCCCATCTGCGCTCGCTGGGCCTGCCGGTGGTGATCGACAACCTGAACGTCGGACGGCATCTGAACGACCATCAGGGCATCAACTACACCTGGCGGATGACGGTCCCGACCTACAACGACATCCTGCGGCCCTGGTGGGGCAAGCTCTGGGTGGGGATGCAGTACTTCCTGGCAGGCAAGGGGCCGCTCGCCAAGTCGATCAACCACGGCGGCGGCTTCTTCCGCACCGATCCCACCTTGTCGCGGCCCAACATGCAGCTGTATTTCCAGGCCTTTTCGACCCTGATCCCGCGCGAGGGCGAAAGGCCGCTGCTGACGCCAGACCCCTTCTCGGGCCTTTCCATCGGCCTGTCGAACTGCCGCCCGACCAGCCGCGGCCAGATCACCCTGGCCTCGACCGATCCCTTCGCCCATCCGCGGATCGCCGCCAACGCCTTTTCCACCGATCACGACGTGGCCGAGATGCTGCTCGCGGTCAAATATCTGCGCCGCATCGCCGCCGAGGAGCCGATCCGCAGCCTGATCGCCGAGGAGCTGCGCCCCGGGCCGACGGTTCAGTCCGACGAGGATCTGATCGCGGACTTCCGCGCCCGTTCGGGCACCGTCTACCATCCGTCCTGCACTGCGCGCATGGGGCCTGACCCGGCCTTCTCGGTGGTGGACGCCGACCTGCGGGTGCACGGGTTGCAGGGCCTGCGGGTTTGTGACGCTTCGGTCTTTCCAACCCTGATCGGCGGCAATACCAATGCGCCCAGCATTCTCGTCGGCTGGATGGGAGCAGAGCGGATCCTGCGGTCCGCCTGACCGGCCTTCGGGGGACAGGAAGGGAACGGCACATGACTTATCTTCTGGGCGTCGATACCGGCGGCACCTATACCGACGCGGTTGTCCTGGACGAGGGCGCCGACCGCGTCATCGCCTCGGCCAAATCGCTGACCACGCGCCCCGACCTGGCGCCGGGGGTCGGAAGCGCCATCGACGCGGCCATCGGGAAGGCCGGGATCGAGCCGAAACAGGTGGCGATGGTGTCCCTGTCCACCACTCTCGCCACCAACGCGCTGGTCGAGGGGCAGGGTGGCCGCGTCGCGCTGATCTTCATCGGCTTTGACGAGGTTGAGCTGAACCGAGCCGGCCTGACCGAGGCCCTGAAGGGTGATCCGGTCGTGCTGCTGCCTGGCGGCCACAACCATGCCGGAAACGAGGCGGCACCCCTCGATCGGGCATTGTTAGAGACTGAAATCACCCGTCTGGCGCCCGAAGTCACCGGCTTTGCCGTCGCTTCCGCCTTCGCCACCCGCAACCCCGCCCATGAAAACGCCGCGCGCGATGCGGTGCGCCGCATCGCAGGCCTGCCCGTGACCTGTTCGCACGAACTGTCGGCCGGACTGAACGGCCCCCGCCGGGCGCTGACCGCGCTGCTGAATGCGCGCCTGATCGGTATGATCGACCGTCTGATCGGCGCCTGCGAGGGGCATATGGCCGCGCTCGGCATCGACGCGCCGCTGATGGTGGTGCGCGGCGACGGGGCGCTGGTCTCGGCGCGGCTGGCCCGCGAGCGGCCGATCGAGACGATCCTCTCCGGCCCCGCCGCCTCGATTGCCGGGGCAAGCTGGCTGACCGGCGAGCGCGACGCGCTGGTCAGCGACATCGGCGGGACCACCACCGACGTGTGCCTGCTCCGGGACGGGAAGCCGGCCATCGACCCGATGGGCGCGCGGGTCGGCGCATTCCGCACGATGGTCGAGGCGGTGGCGATGCGCACCACCGGCCTTGGCGGCGACAGCGAGGTGCACCTGATCGACGGGCTCGAGACCGGGCTGCGCCTCGGGCCGCGCCGGCTCATGCCGGTGGCGCTGATCGCCCGAGACCATCCGGGACTGGTGCACGAGGCGCTGGACGAATGGCTGGCGATGGATGCGCCGGGCGAGCATGACGGGCGCTTTGCCCTGCCGCTGTGGCAGGATGCGCCGCCGCCTGGCCTGACCCCGCGCGAGGCCGCGGTGGCCGAACGGCTGGCGCGCGGGCCGCAGCGCCTGACTGACGCCGTGCGCACCCGGCTCGAGCATCCGGCGCTGATGCGCCTGGTCGCGCGCGGCGCGGCGATGATCGCGGGCGTCACGCCATCCGATGCGAGCCACGTCCTTGGCCGGCTGGACAGCTGGGACGGGCAGGCGGCGCGCAAGGCCGTCGCCCTGTTCGCCCGCCGCCGCAACGGCCGCGGCGACCGGATCGCCACGGGGCCCGAGGATCTGGCCGCGCGCATCGTCGCCCGGCTGGAAAGCCAGACCGTCGATTGCCTGCTCGAGGCCGCCTTTGACGAGGACAGCCGCGACTGGGGCAACGAGACCTCGGAAAATCTCGCCCGCCACGCGCTGACCGTCGCCGGACTGGACCGCCACCGTGGCGTCGTCCAGATGTCGCTGACCCTCGGGGTGCCGGTCATCGGGCTGGGCGCCTCGGCCCCCAGCTATTATCCGCCCTTGGGCGACCGGCTGGGCGCGCGCATGATCCTGCCTGAACATGCCGGGGTCGCCAACGCCATCGGCGCGGTGGTCGGACAGGTGTCGATGACCGCGACCGGGGTTGTCACCGCGCCGGGGCCGGGCCTGTTCGCCGCCCACCTGCCCGAGGGTCCGCAGCGCTTTTCCGACCGCGACCAGGCGCTGGCGGCGCTGGAGCGGGTGCTGCGCGCCGAAGCCGAGGCCCGCGCCCGCGCCGCCGGGGTCGAGGAGATGCGCCTGAGCGTCGTGCGCGACCTGACCGAGATCGAGGTCGAGGGCAGCGCCATGTTCATCGAGGGTCAGGTCAGGGTCACCGCCCAGGGGCGCCCGCGCATCGCCACCGGCTGACAGGGCTCACCGGCGCGGCGAAGACCGGGTCAGGCCGCGTTGGGGGTGCCGGCCTCGCGCAGGGACTCAAGCCCGGCCAGGAACGCCACCCGCGAGTTCCGATAGCTTTCCAGCGCCGCCCGCAGGTCGGGCCGCGCCGACCGCTCGGCCTCGTGGCAACGGGCGCCGAAATCGGCGAAGCCGAGGTTCCACGCGCTGCCCTTCAGGAAATGAAGGTCTTCCTCGAGCCGCGCCGGATCGGGGCGGGCCTCGAGCCGTGCCACCACCTCCTCGACCTCGTCGAGAAACAGGTCCACCACTTCGGCAAAGCCGTCGTCGCCGATCTCGTGGCGCAAATCCGCCACCCTTGTCCAGTCAATCATCTTCACCACCTTCACTCCTACCGCCTGCCAGTCTGGGCGCCGATCCTTGCCGCGCGGTTAAGCCCGGCCAGCCCCCGCCGTCCAAAAACGTTCAATTCGCCTTAACCCGTCGCGGCTATCGGTCGGGAAAGGGTGTTCCGGGGTAGCGCGTGCCAGAGATCCGAACCGAACCGGCGGCCATTGCCGCCCCCGCCGCCCCCCGGCCTGTCCTCGTGGTCGACGACAGCCGGGTGCAGCGCCGGATCCTTTCCTCGCAACTGGCGCGCGCGGGCCATGCGGTGCTTGAGGCCGGCTCGGCGGAAGAGGCGCTCGACCTCTTCCGCCGGGTCGAGCCCGATCTCATCATCTCGGGATGGATGATGAACGGGCAGACCGGTCTGGACCTGTGCCGGGGGCTGCGCGCGCTCGGGCGCGACGACTACATCTATTTCATCCTGCTCACCTCCAAGTCCGAGGCCGCCGAGATCGCGCGCGGCCTCGATGTCGGGGCCGACGACGTGCTGACGAAGCCGGTCAGCGGCGACGAGTTGCGCGCCCGGATCAGCGCCGGCCGGCGCATCCTGGCGATGCAGCGCGAGCTCAGGGACAAGAACCGCCTGCTCGGCGCCACGCTCGGCGAATTGCAGGGTCTCTATGATTCGATCGACCGCGACCTGCTGGAGGCCCGCCGCCTACAGCAGGGCCTGGTAGGAGAGCGCCGCCGGGATTTCGGCGCGGCCGAGGTCAGCCTGCTTTGGCGGCCGTCCGGTCATGTCGGCGGCGATCTGGTCGGGCTCTTCCCGATCAACACCCGGCGGGCGGGGGTCTTCGCCATCGACGTTTCCGGTCACGGCATCACCGCGGCGCTGATGACGGCGCGGCTGGCGGGCTGCCTCTCGGGCAGCTCGCCCGATCGCAACATTGCACTGGTCCCCGATGGCCGCGGCGGATACGACGCCCGCCCGCCCGAGGATCTGGCGGCGGCCCTGAACGCCCTCGTGCTGAACGGGATGCAGGCCGAAACCTACTTCACCCTTGCCTATGCCGATATCGACCTGGTTTCGGGCCGGGTGGCGATGGTCCAGGCCGGCCATCCCCACCCGGCGCTGATCCGTGCCGGCGGGCGGATCGAGTTTGCCGGCAGCGGCGGCCTGCCGGTCGGGCTGATCGATGGCGCCGGGTACGAACGGATCGAGGCCCGCCTGTCGCGGGGGGACCGGCTGTTTCTCATGTCCGACGGTATCACCGAGGCCGCCGACCCGAGCGGCACCCAGCTTGGCCGCGAAGGTCTGGCGGCGATGATCGGCGGCTGCATCGACCTGTCCGGCGCCGCCTTCCTCGACGCGCTCTGCCGGCGGATCGACGACCATTCCGGCGGCGAGGCCGGTGACGATGTCTCGGGCGTGCTGGTCGAGTTTCACGGGCCGGGGCGCGCGGCCGGCTGATCGCGCGCCGCCCTCTACCGTCCCCCGAACAGGAGCCGCAGGAAATGCGCGTCGCCGGGATTGCCTGCCAGCGCCGCGGCCTCGCGCGCCGGCACCCAGACCGCGGAATGGCCGGCCTCGCGCGGCGGTCCCAGCCGGCGCACCGGGCGGGCAAGGTAGACATGGCAGACCTTCTCGGCCCAGCGGTCATACTCGGGCATGTAGGCAAAGCGGCGGAAGGCGCCCAGCCGGCGCGGCGCGGCGATCGACCAGCCGGTCTCTTCGCCGACCTCGCGGTGCAGCGCCCGCACCGCCGATTCGCCCGGATCGATGCCGCCGCCCGGCAGTTGGAACTCGGGTTCCGGGGCCTCTTGCCATGTCAGCAGGACATCCCCACCTAGCAGCAGCACCGCGTAAGCGCCCGGCCTGATCCGGTATTTCTGCCCCTTTGCCGCCGGTTCGCCGAACCGCCTGATCATGCCCGCCCGTCCCGGTTGCCCATCTGCGCCCGAAACGGTATGCCAAGGCCCGCCCCCGAAGGAAACCCCATGACCCCGCCCGCCCCGCCCTCGCCTACGGAAATCGCCTGGGACGATACCGTCCTGCCGTTCCAGCTTGACCTGTCGGACATCCGCGGCCGGGTGGCGCGGCTTGACGGCACGCTTGACCGCATCCTCGGCCAGCACGCCTATCCCGCCCCGGTCGAAGCCTTGGTGGCCGAGGCCGCGCTTCTGACCGCGCTGATCGGCCAGACCGTCAAGCTGCGCTGGAAACTGTCGCTGCAGATCCGCGGCAACGGCCCGGTCAGGATCATCGCCACTGACTATTACGCCCCCGCCGAAGACGGTGCCCCCGCGCAGATCCGCGCCTGGGCCTCGTTCGATGCCGCGCGGCTTGATGATGCGGCCCAGCCCTTCGCCCAGATCGGCCAGGGCTATTTCGCCGTGCTCATCGACCAGGGCGAGGGGACGCTGCCCTACCAGGGGATCACGCCCATCGCCGGCGGCTCGCTTGCCGCCTGCGCCGGCACCTATTTCGCCCAGTCCGAACAGTTGCCGACCCGCTTCCAGCTGTCGTTCGGCAAGTCGCGGCTGAAGGGGGGTGCCGAGCGCTGGCGCGCCGGCGGCGTCATGCTGCAACTCATGCCCAAGGCCTCGCCCGCGGTGGCCGGCGAGGGCGGCTCGGGCGAGGGCGGGCTTCTCACCCATGCCGACATCCTCGATGGCGAGGAGGGCGAGAACTGGACCCGCGCCAACCTGCTTCTCGATACCGTCGAGGAACTGGAACTGATCGGCCCCTCGGTGCAGCCCACCGATCTTCTGGTGCGGCTGTTCCATGAGGAAGGCCCGCGCGTGTTCGATGCGCAGCCGGTCCGCTTCGGCTGCACCTGCTCGCCCGACAAGGTGCGCCAGAGCCTGTCGATCTATTCGGCCAAGGACATCGCGACCATGACGACCGAGGCAGGCATCGTCACCGCCGACTGCCAGTTCTGCGGCGCGCATTACGAATTCGATCCGGGCACGCTCGGGTTCGAGGCGAGGGGGGAAGAGGGTGCCAGCGCCTGATGCGCTAGCCGCCCTGAGACGCGCGCTGGCCCGCCCGGGCCGCGACACGTCGGACCATGACCTGAACCCCCGCGTCGCGGCGGCGGGTCAGGCCCCGGGCCAGGCCCTGCGACCGGCCGCCGTCCTTCTGGGATTCCGGCCCGGTCCGGCGGGGACCAGCCTGATCCTGACCAAGCGCGCCTCGCACCTCAAGCACCATCCCGGCCAGATCGCCTTTCCGGGCGGCAAGCTTGACCGCGGCGACCGCGACGCGACCGCCGCCGCGCTGCGCGAGGCGCAGGAAGAGATCGGCCTTGCACCCTCGCAGGCGCGGATTCTTGGCGCCCTGCCCGCACATGAAACCGTCACCGGCTTTTGCGTGACCCCCGTTCTGGCCGAGATAGACCCTGATTTTTGCCCGGTTGCTGATGCGGGCGAGGTCGAGGAAGTGTTTTCCGTGCCCTTCGCCCATGTCGCCGATCCCGCGCATTTTCATATCGAGAGCCGGATCTGGCGCGGGCATTTGCGCCGCTATTACACGGTGCCTTACGGCCCCTATTACATCTGGGGGGCGACGGCGCGTATCCTAAGGGCGCTGGCGGACCGGATGGCGTCATGAGGATCACGGGCGAGTGGATCGCGGATCAGGGGTTGCAGCGGGTTCTGGCCTGCCTGACCGGGGCCGGGCAGCGCGCGCTGCTGGTCGGCGGCGCGGTGCGCAACGCGCTGCTTGGCCTGCCGGTCGCCGACATCGACATCGCCACCGACGCCCCGCCGGCGCGGGTTGCCGCCCTGGCCGGGGCGGCGGGTCTGAAGGTGGTGCCCACCGGCATCGACCACGGCACCGTGACCGTCATCGCCGACGGCGTCCCGCACGAGGTCACCACCTTTCGCCGTGACGTGAAGACCGACGGCCGCCGCGCCGTCGTCGCCTTCTCGACCCGGATCGAGGAGGACGCCGGCCGCCGCGACTTCACCATGAACGCGCTTTACGCCGATGCGGCCGGGCTGGTGATCGACCCGCTGGGCGGCCTGCCCGACCTTCTGGCCCGGCGGGTGCGCTTTGTCGGCCGGGCGGAGGAGCGTATCCGCGAGGACTACCTGCGCATCCTGCGCTTCTTCCGCTTCCATGCCGCCTATGGCGATCCGGCCAAGGGCATCGACCCCGACGGGCTGGCCGCCTGTGCCGCGAATCTGGCCGGAATCGAGACGCTTTCCCGCGAAAGGATCGGCCACGAGATGCGCCGCCTGCTTGCCGCCCCCGATCCGGCACCGGCGCTGGCGGCGATGCGGGCGGCGGGGGTGCTGACGCTGACGCTGCCGGGCGCCGATCCGCGCCCGGTGGCACCGCTGGTCCATCTCGAGGGTGCCCTCGCGCCCGACTGGCTGCGGCGCCTGGCGGCACTGGGCGGGGCCGACGCGGCGGGCGCGCTTCGCCTGTCGCGGGGCGAGACCCGCGACCTTACCGTCTTGCGCGACGGACTCGGATCGGGCGCCGGGGCGGGCGAGCTTGGCTGGCGGCGCGGTGCTGCGGTTGCCCGCGACGTGATCCTCCTGCGGGCTGCCGTCCTGGAAATGCCGCCCCCTGCCGGTTGGCAGGCCGCCGCCGCAAGGGGCGCGGCGGCCCGCTTTCCGGTCCGCGCCGCCGACCTTGCCCCCCTGGCGGGCGCCCCGCTCGGCCAGAGGCTGAGGGAGCTGGAGGCCCGCTGGATCGCCTCGGATTTCGAATTGTCACGGGCACAATTGCTGGCTTGAGTGCGACCGGGCGCCGCGGATAGCTTGCCCGCCGGAGGAAAATCCCATGCCGCCCCAGTCCTTCGCCGCGCTGATCGCGCTGGCCGTCGCCACCCTGTTCACCCCCGGCCCCAACAACGCGATGCTGGCCGCGTCGGGGGCCAACTTCGGCTTTCGCCGCACCCTGCCGCATCTCATGGGTGTTGCGCTTGGCTTTCCGCTGATGCTTCTCGTCGTCGGGCTGGTGCTCGGCGGCCTTTTCCAGGCCAGCGCGCTTCTGCGCGAGACCCTGCGCTGGGGCGGGGCGGCGATCCTGATCTGGATCGCCTGGAAGGTGGCCTTTTCCGCCGGGACCGAGACGAAAGCCGCCGACAGCCGCCCGATGTCCTTTGCCGAGGCCTCGGCCTTCCAGTGGGTCAATCCCAAGGGCTGGTCGATGGCCATCGCCGCCACCTCGCAGTTCATCCTGCCCGAGGCCCCCTGGCGGACGGCCGCGATCACCGCGCTGGCCTTCACCATCCTCGGGCTCGGTTCGGCGGCGACATGGGTGGGGCTGGGCCAGGCGATTGCCCGCTGGCTGACCACCGACCGGCGGCGGCGGCTGTTCAACGCGGTAATGGCGGCGCTCATCATCCTGTCGACCCTGGGTCTGCTGCGCCACTGACATTCCCCTTGCCGGCAAGACCGGCTAAGCTGGCCTGCAACCCGAAAGGCCCGTGCCATGTTCCGGTTCTTCGAGAACCTTGTCGATCCGTTCTGCGACTATCGCGAAACCGATAATCCGCCCCGCCGGCTCCTGCCGTTCCTGATGGACTACGCCCGTCCGTTCCGCGCCGTCTTTGTCTGGTCGGTCGCGCTGAAGATCCTCGTCGCCTCGTTCGAGATCGCGCTGATCTGGTATATGGGCCGGCTGGTCGACCTCCTGTCCTCGGCCACCCCGCAAGAGGTGGTCCGCACCCACTGGCCCGAGTTCGCCGCCGCGGGCTTTGCCGTCCTGATCCTGCGCACCATCGTCTCGGGGATCGACGTGGCGCTTCTGCACAACACGATCCTGCCCAACTTCGGCACCCTGATCCGCTGGCGGGCGCACCGGCACGTCCTGCGCCAGCCGGTCGGCTGGTTCGAGAACGACTTCGCCGGCCGCATCGCCAACCGCATCATGCAGACGCCCCCTGCCGCCGGTGACGCGGTGTTCCAGGTGTTCGACGCCGTGGCCTTCGCGGTGACGACCCTGATCGGGTCCGTCGCGATGCTGTCGGGCGCCGATCCCCGGCTCGTGCTGCCGCTCCTGGTGTGGATTGCGCTCTACCTCGCACTCATGCGCTGGACGATCCGGCGCGCCGGACCGGCCTCGACCGCCTCGTCGGATGCGCGCTCGGCGATCACCGGACGGGTGGTGGACAGCTATGCCAACATCCACTCGGTCAAGATGTTCGCCCACCACGACCGCGAGATCGCCTATGCCGGCGAGGCGATCCGCCATGCCCGCACCACCTTCATCAAGGAGATGCGCATCGTCACCCGCATGGATGTGGCGCTGACCTTCCTGAACGGGGGGCTGATCCTGTCGGTCACCGCGCTGGCCCTGTGGCTCTGGTATCACGGAGAGGCCAGCGTCGGCACCGTCGCGGCCTCGACCGCGCTGGTCCTCAGGCTGAACAACATGACCTACTGGATCATGTGGGCGATGACCAACCTGGTGCAGTCGCTGGGGGTGGTGGCCGAGGGGATGGAAACCATCGCCCAGCCGGTCGGCCTGACCGACGCGCCCGGTGCCCCGGCGCTGGCTTTCCGGTCCGGGCAGGTCGAGATCCAGAACCTTTCGCACCATTACGGCCGCGGCGCCGGCGGGCTCGACAACCTGTCGCTGGCCATCCGCCCCGGCGAAAGGATCGGCCTCGTCGGCCGGTCGGGCTCGGGCAAGACCACGCTGGTCAAGCTTCTGCTGCGCTTCTACGATCCCGAAGGCGGGCGCATCCTGATCGACGGGCAGGACATCACCCTTGTCCGCCAGGACAGCCTGCGCCGCCGGATCGGCATGGTCCAGCAGGATTCGAGCCTGCTGCACCGCTCGGTGCGCGACAACATCCTTTATGGCCGCCCCGAGGCGAGCGAGGCCGAGATGGTCGAGGCCGCCCGGCGGGCCGAGGCCCATGACTTCATCCTCGACCTGCGCGACCCCGAGGGACACGCGGGCTATGACGCGCAGGTCGGCGAGAGGGGCGTCAAGCTGTCCGGCGGCCAGCGGCAGCGGGTGGCGCTGGCCCGCGTCATCCTCAAGGACGCGCCCATCCTCATCCTCGACGAGGCGACCAGCGCCCTAGACAGCGAGGTGGAGGCCGCGATCCAGGACACGCTTTACGGGGTGATGAAGGGCAAGACCGTCATCGCCATCGCCCACCGCCTGTCCACCATCGCCCAGATGGACCGGATCGTGGTGCTGGACGAAGGCCGGGTGGCCGAGGACGGCACCCATGCCGAGCTCCTGGCCCGGCGCGGTCTCTACGCCCGTTTCTGGGACCGCCAGTCCGGCGGCTTCATCGGCACCGAGGAGGAGGCGCTCACCCAGACCTGACCGGCCGTCGCGTTGACAAGGCTGGCCTGCTCTGGCTTGGTCGGACCATGAAGTTCTCCCCCACCATAGCGCCCTTCCGCCCCGCCGAGGGCCCGCCGCCGGGGCGCATCTGGCCCTTCCTGCGATGGGCGCTGATGGGGGCGTGGAAGGGCGTCCTGTGGGCGACCTTCTGGTCGGCCTGCGCAGGCTCGCTCGAGGCGATCTCGGCCACCATCCTCGGGCGGGTGATCGACGCGGCCAACACCGCCACGCCCGCGACGCTGATGGCGCTGCACTGGCCGCTCTTCACCTTCTTCCTGGTCTTCTATCTGGTGGCGCGGCCGCTGATCTTCGGCCTTTCGACGGCATCGCAAAGCATCGTGATCGAGCCCGGCCTGTTTCCGCTGATCCTGTCGCGGCTGCACCGCTGGACCATCGGCCAGGCCGTGACCTTCTTCGACAACGACTTCGCCGGCCGCATCGCGCAAAAGCAGATGCAGACCGCCCGCGCCGCGACCGACGTGGTCTCGGGCGCGATCGAGACCGTGGCCTTCTCGATGGCCTCGGTCCTCGGCTCGCTGTTCCTGCTTTTGGCCATCGACCGCTGGGTGGCGGCGTTGCTCTTGTTGTGGGTTGCGGCCTATGCCTTCCTGATCCGGTCCTTCCTGCGCCGCGTCCGCCGAGCCAGCGCCGAACGTGCCGGGGCGCGGGCGATGGTCACCGGCCAGATCGTCGATACCGTCACCAACATGAAGACGGTCAAGCTCTTCGCCCATTCCAGCCACGAGGACCGGGTGGCGCTCGAGGCGATGGAGAACTTCCGGGTGCGGGCGATCACCTACGGGCGCATCTCGTCATGGTTCCGCCTCACGCTGATGGCGCTGGCCGGCGTCCTGCCGGTGATGCTGGTCGGCGGCACCGTCTGGCTGTGGACCAGGGGCGGTGCCACCGCCGGCGACATCGCCGCGGCGGGGGCGATCTCGTTCCGGCTGGCGCAGATGACCGGCTGGGTCAGCTTTTCGCTGATGTCGATCTTCGGCAATCTGGGCGAGGTTGAGGACGGCATCCGCACCCTGTCGCCCGCCTATACGCTGACCGACGCGCCAGGCGCCGGGGAAATGCCCAAGGTCCGGGGCGAGGTGCGGTTCGAGGGCGTCACCTTCTCGTACGGGCGCAAGACCGCCGACGGGCGCGGAGGCGTGGCCGACATTGACCTGACGATCCGCGCCGGGGAAAGGATCGGGGTGGTCGGGGCCTCGGGCGCCGGGAAATCGACGCTGGTGGCGCTGCTCCTGCGTCTCTATGACACCGAAAAGGGCCGTATCCTGATCGACGGCATCGACCTGCGCGCGGTCACGCAAGAGTCGCTGCGCCGCCAGATCGGCATGGTCACCCAGGAGACCGCCATGTTCAACCGCACCGCGCGCGAGAACATCCTCTATGGCCGCCCCGAGGCGGGCGAGGCCGAGATGTTCGCCGCCGCCCGAATGGCCGAGGCGCATGACTTCATCCTCGGGCTGCGTGACGCCAACGGGCGAATGGGCTATGACGCCTATCTCGGCGAACGCGGGGTCAAGCTGTCGGGGGGGCAGCGCCAGCGCATCGCACTGGCCCGCGCCTTCCTCAAGGATGCGCCGATCCTTGTCCTTGACGAGGCGACCAGCGCCCTTGACAGCGAGGTCGAGGCCTCGATCCAGGGGGCGCTCCAGCGGATCATGCGCGGCAAGACAGTGCTGGCCATCGCCCACCGGCTGTCGACCATCGCCGAGATGGACCGGATCGTGGTCATGGACCAGGGCCGTATCGTCGAACAGGGCAGCCACGCCGACCTGCTTGCCCAGAACGGGCTTTATGCCCGCTACTGGAACCGCCAGTCCGGCGGCTTCATCGGCACCGACGACGCGCCCGAGGACGCCCGCGCCGACGAGGCGGCCGAGTGAGGCTGACCATCGACCGGCTGGGCCATCTGGGCGACGGCATCGGGCAGGGGGGGCCGGACGGCGCGCCGGTCTATGTGGCCCGCGTCCTGCCCGGCGAGGTGGTCGAAGGCGAGGCGGTGGGCGGCCGCATGGATCGCCCGGCGATCGTCGCCCCGTCGCCCGACCGCCGCCGTCCGCCCTGCCCGCATTACGCCGCCTGCGGAGGCTGTGCGCTGATGCATGCGACCGACGGCTTCGTCGCCGGCTGGAAGGCCGGGGTGGTGGCCGCTGCGCTGGCGGGGCAGGGGCTGGAGGCGCCGGTCCTGCCCGCCGACACCTCGCCCGAACGGTCGCGCCGGCGCGCGACGCTGGCCGGGCGGCGGACAAAGAAGGGCGCGATCGTCGGTTTCCACGGCCGCGCCTCGGGCACCCTGGTCGAGGTGAAGGACTGTGCCCTTCTCCTGCCGTCGCTGAACGCCGTGCTGCCCCTTTTCGCGCGGATCACCGAGGCCGGGGCTTCGCGCAAGGCCGAACTCGCCCTGACCGTCACCGCCACCGAAGGCGGGATCGACCTTGCGGCGGTCGGGGGCAAGGACATGGACGCGCCCCTGTTCACCGCCCTGGCGGGGCTGGCTGATGCAGGCGACCTCGCCCGCCTGGCCTGGAACGGCGAGGTGGTCGTCGCCCGCCGCCCCGCGCGTCAGGGCCTTGGCCGCGCACTGGTCGCGATCCCGCCCGGCGCCTTCCTGCAGGCCACCCGCGAGGGCGAGGCCGCCCTTCTTGCCGAAGTGCGCGCCACCGCCGGCGCGGCCCGTCGCGTCGCCGATCTCTTTTCCGGCGCCGGCACCTTTGCCCTGCCCCTGGCCGAAGCGGCCGAGGTTCACGCCGCCGAGGCCGATCCCGCGCTCATCGCCGCCCTGCGCGCCGCCGCACGCGCCACCCCCGGCCTGCACCCGGTCAGTGCCGAGGCCCGCGACCTTTTCCGCCGGCCGCTCCTGGCGGGCGAACTGAACCGCTTCGATGCCGTCATCCTCGACCCGCCCCGGGCCGGGGCCGAAGCGCAGGTGCAGGAACTGGCCCGGTCGCGCGTGCCGGTCGTCGCCTATGTCTCGTGCAACCCCGTCACCTTCGCTCGCGACGCCCGCATCCTGACCGGCGCCGGCTACCGGCTTGAGCGCGTGCTGCCTGTCGATCAGTTCCGCTGGTCCCCGCATGTCGAGCTGGCCGCCCGCTTCCGGCGCCCGTAATTCTGCACCCCCGGGCCGCGACGGGCCTTTTGCCAGGGCGGCGGAAGGTGTAGGACCGGGAAAAAACCAACGCGAACAAGAACCAAGGCAGACACAGGCAATGAACCGTCGAACCCTTCTCGTGACCGCCGCCGCCGGGCTGACCCTGACGGCCTGCGGCCACAACAAGTTCCTGCGCTACGACGGCCCGCCCGTCACCGCGGTCGTGGTGCAGAAGGCCAACCGCAAGATGTTCCTTCTCGACGGCAATCAGGTGCTGAAACAGTATGACATGCATCTGGGCGGCGATCCGGTCGGCGCCAAGCAGTTCGAGGGCGACATGAAGACCCCGGAAGGGCAGTATTTCATCAGCCACCGCAACCCGAACAGCCGCTATTACCTGTCGCTGGGCATCTCCTACCCCAACGACAAGGACCGCGCCTTCGCCGAGGCCGCCGGCAAGCCGCCGGGGGGCGATATCTTCATCCACGGCCAGGACCCCAAGGTGAAAGCCAAGGGCGGCGACTGGACGGCGGGCTGCATCGCCGTCACCGACCGCGAGATGGAGCAGGTCTATGCGATGGTGCAGCCCGGCACCCCGATCTTCCTCTATCCCTGACAGCGGAAGGGCGGCCGCTCGCCGCCCCCGTGCCCCGGTCAGCCGCCGGTGACCAGCGTCCACCAGATCTTGCCCGACGGTTCCTGATACCAGGCAAAGCCCACATCCTTCGCGGCGGGATCGACGATGACCGTCCGCGTGGACTTGACCTGCATCCAGGCGGTCAGCGTCTCGATCTCGTTCTCGTAGGTCTCCGAGATATTCTCGCCCAGCATCTTGCCCGGATAACCGGTGCGCTGGACCCGCAGGATCGGCGAGGAGCCGTCCGAACCGAAGTGCCAGGGCCGGTTCTGCACCGCCATGTCGCGTGAATGGGTGGCGGCGGCGGCGGTCAGCTGGGCATTCAGCGTCAGGGGCGCGAGACCGCCCTTGGCGCGCACGCTGTTGATCGAATCAAGCATGGAATAGGTGACGCGGCTGACATCGCCCGGTCCGATCACATAGGGCGTCGGCAGCGGCCGCCCGTCCGGCCCAAGCTCCTTCTGGCCCGAAACGCAGGCGGAAAGCAGCGCGAGTGCAGTCAGGACTGCGCCGATATTGGTCTTCATCTGGAGGCTGTCCCCTCTTCTGGTGCAGGGGTGCTTTACAGTCTCGCCAAACGGTGTTCAAACGCCAAATCATCCCGCAGGCGGCCGGTCGCAGAGCTTTGATTTGCCTGACCCGCCGCGGTGCGCGACAGGACAAGGTGACGCCGGGGACGCGGCGGATCGGGCGAAAGGCCCC
The DNA here is from genome assembly GCA_018240425.1 of Pseudomonadota bacterium. Lineage (GTDB taxonomy): Bacteria > Pseudomonadota > Alphaproteobacteria > Rhodobacterales > Rhodobacteraceae > TMP-24. The sequence goes on from JAFEFU010000062.1 coordinate 16,957, forward strand.
AAGAAGAAGCGGAGAGAGGACATGAGCAGAGACGACGAAACCAGGTTCAATCGCCGGGCGCTTCTGGGCACGGCGGCGGCCCTTGCGGCCTCGTCGCTGGCGGCGCCGGCCCTGGCGCAGGTGGTCAGCACCACCACCGACCAGAACGACGCCAGCACCACCGAGATGGACGCCGACATCAGCAGCAACATCCGCCGCAATGTCTCGAGCTTCCGCTCGTTGAACTGGCAGGACTATTTCCAGAACACCCGCAAGGGCGCGATCCTTGTCGACATCACCTCGCGCGCGCTGCACTTCTGGAACGAGGATCAGACGATCTACAAGCTTTACCCCTGCTCGGTGGCGCTGACCGACGACCTGACCCGCCGCGGCACGACCGAGGTGGTGGAAAAGGTCGTCAATCCGCCGTGGCGCCCGACGCCCTCGATGCGGGAACGCTATCCCGACTGGCCCGAGTTCGTGGCCGGCGGCGACCCGAAGAACCCGCTCGGGCCGCGGGCGCTGTATCTGTCCTGGCAATATTACCGCATCCACGGCACCCAGGACACGCGCAAGATCGGGAGGCGTTCGTCGAACGGCTGCGTCGGCCTTTACAACGAACATATCCTCGAACTGTTCGGGCTGGCCAACGTCGGAACCCAGGTGTTGCTGATTTGACGCCATAGGCCCCGGGGCGGCGTGCGCAGCAGAAAAAGCTGGAAAAAATCCTGCGCCCACCGCACCCTGTGGCCAGGGAAGCAGGCTGCCCCGGCCGTCCCGCCTGAAAAATTCGGGGCGCGGATGGAGACATTGAGATGAAGAAGATCGTTCTTGCTGCGGCTCTGTCGCTGGCCGCCACCACCGCTTTCGCCGGCGGCATGGCCGAGCCGGTGATGGAACCGGCCCCGGTCGAGGCCAAGGCCGCCTCGTCGTCGAGCGGCATCCTCATTCCGGTGCTGCTGCTTCTGGTCGTCGCTGCGGCCGTCGCCAGCAACTGATTGCTGCCTGACGCGCTGATGCGCGCTTCCGCTTGCGGCGGACCTCCGCCGCAAGCGGCTCTCTACTGCCCGCGCCCGCCTGTCGCGAGCGCGTCCAAATCCACGTTTTCGCTGGCAATTCCGCCCTCCGCACCGGCCCGTCCGGGACGGAGTGTTGCTTATTTGACAAAATGGGCGAAACCTTCGCCGTTCGCGCACAAGACGTGTTGCAAATATCAGACTCTTCGCGCTACTCGACAACACGAGGTAACGATAATTGCCCCAGTTATCCTCACTTGAATCCTATGCTGGGGCGCGGATGGAGACATACAATGAAGAAAATCGCGCTTGCTGCCGCTCTCGCCCTTACCGCCACGACCGCTTTCGCTGGTGGCATGGCTGAGCCCGTCATGGAACCGGCGCCCGTCGAAGCCAAAGCCGCTTCGTCGTCGAGCGGCATCCTGATTCCGGTGCTCCTGCTGCTCGTGGTTGCCGCGGCCGTCGCCAGCAACTGATCCTTTCGGATCACCTTGATAAGGAAAAGGCGACGGATTCCCGTCGCCTTTTTCTTTGCCTCGGTTGCCGTGCTCAGACCCAGCCCGACAGGTTCTGGCGCACCACCGCCATCAGCGCCCTGATGTGGGCCTCCTCGTCGTTCAGGCAGGGGATATAGGCAAAGTTCTCGCCGCCCGCGTGCAGGAAGGCCTCGCGGATTTCGCCCTGGATCTCTTCCAGCGTCTCGATGCAGTCGGCCGAGAAGGCGGGCGAGATGACCGCGATCCGCCGTTTTCCCGCCCGCGCCAGCTCGGCCACATGCCTGACCGTGTAGGGCTTCAGCCATTCCTCGGGACCAAAGACCGACTGGAAGGTCGTGTCGATCGTGCCCTCGCCCCAGCCCAACCGCTCGCGCAGAAGCCGCGTCGTCCGCTGGCACTGGCAATGATAGGGATCGCCCTCGCGCAGGTAGCGTTCCGGCATCCCGTGGTAGGAGGCGACAAGAACGTCCGGCCGGTGCTCCAGCCCGGCAAAGGCGCGCTCGACCGAGCCGGCCAGCGCGTCGATATAGAGCGGATGATCGAAATAGGGGGCCACGGTGCGCGCCGCAGGCTGATGGCGTTCCTTCATCAGCGCCCGGAAGAACTGGTCGTTGGCGGTGGCCACGGTCGCGCCGGCATATTGGGGATAGAGCGGGAAGAACAGGATCTTCTCGCAGCCCGCCGCCACCATCGCCCGCACCCGCGCCTCGGTCGAGGGGTTGCCGTAGCGCATGCAGAAATCGACGATCACTCCCTCGCCCCATTCCGCCAGCGCCGCCTCGCGCAGCCGGTCGGTCTGCTGGCGGGTGATGGTCATCAGCGGGCTTTCGTCGCGCTCGCGGTTCCAGATCGTCCGGTAGTCGCGGCCCTTGGCCTGCGGCCTGCGGCTGAGGATGACAAGTTGAAGGATCGGCTGCCACTTCCAGGCCGGGTAGTCGATGACCCGCTTGTCCGAGAGGAACTCGGACAGATAGCGCCGCATCGACCAGTAGTCGGTGCCGTCCGGGGTGCCGAGGTTGGCCAGCAGCACGCCAATCTTCGGCTGCGGCCGGGCCGGATGGCCGGCGGGCGCATGAGGAAGGGCGCGGGGGGGCATCGCGGGATCGAGGGGGTTGTTCATTCGCCTGTCCTCGCCGTGCCGGGGTTCAGAGCGTCGGCCAGCCGGGTAATGGCCGATCCGGGGCGCAGCGGCTTCTGCTGGCCGGGATGGGGGGCCCATCCGGTCAGGAAGATCAGATCGAAGGTGGCGGCGATCCGGCCGCCCTCCGCCGGATAGGTTTCGCGATAGATCCGCGCGGCCTCGGCAAAGAGCGCGCGCCGCGCCGGGCGGCGGCTGCGTGCCGCAAGGGCATTGCCCTCGCCCATCGCCCTCAGGTCGGCGGCCAGATGCCCAAGGTCGCGGTAGCTTGCGCTCAGCGTCACCGCGTCGGCCACCGGCAAGGCCAGCCCGGCGCGCGACAGAAGCCCGCCGAGGTCGCGGATTTCCCCCATCGGCAGCACCCTGGGCGACAGGCCGCCGGACAGGCGGCTTTCGGCCTCGGCGAGGCAGGCCCGCAACTCGTGCAGGGTCCGCCCGCCGGGCAGGACCGCGAGGAACAGCCCGTCCGGCCTCAGCGCCCGGGCCGACTGGATGATCTGGCCCACCGGATCGTCGGCCCAGTGCAGTGCCAGCGCGTGAATGACCAGATCATGCGCGCCCGGCGCCAGGGCCAGCACCTTGTCATCGCTGACGACCCGCGTGCCTGGCAGGCATATGTGCAGCCTTTCCCGCCAGAAATCAGGAAAACCCGCCACCACGGCGGCGGCCGTAAACCGTCTGTTAACCTCGGAGAGTCTTTCCTCGATCTCGTCGGCGGCGGCGCGGTGCAGGAACAGGTCCGGTCCCTGGGTGCAGGCGCGGGCGCGCTGGCGGGCAAGGGCGGTCCGGTCGGTCAGGGGTGCGGGGTCGGGCATGGCAGGGGACCATAAGGGCAAGAGATGGCAATAGAAAGCGTGCTCCGGGCGATTTTTCCGCCCTCCTGCGTCGGATGCGGGGCGCAGGTCGCCTCGGACTTCGGGCTGTGCGGCGACTGCCGGCGCGAGACCGCCTTCATCGGCGGACTTGTCTGCGACCGCTGCGGCACGCCGCTCGCCGGTGAGGACGAGGGTCGCCCCGAAGTCTGCGACGACTGCCTGAGCCTCGCGCGCCCCTGGGCGCGGGGCCGCGCGGTGCTTCTCTACAAGGGCCGGGGCCGCGACATGGTCCTTGCCCTCAAGCACGCCGACCGGCTTGACCTAGTGCGGCCGATGGCGGGCTGGCTGGCGCGCGCCGCCGCCCCGATCCTCGAACCCGGCATGGTGCTGGCGCCGGTGCCCCTTCACTGGCGGCGACTCCTGCGCCGGCGCTACAATCAGTCGGCGCTACTTTCGCGGGCGCTGGCCCGGGCGGCGGAGCTCGATCATTGCCCGGACCTCCTGGTCCGCCAGCGCGCCACCGCCAGCCAGGACGGCAAGGGCCGGGATGAGCGTCACGCCAACCTCGCCGGCGCGCTGGCCGCCCATCCGCGCCGCCGCCACCATCTTCTGGGGCGGCATGTCCTGCTGGTCGATGACGTGATGACATCGGGCGCGACCCTTGCCGCTGCCGCCGACGCCTGCCTTGCCGCCGGTGCAGGGCAGGTATCGGTTCTGGCGCTGGCGCGCGTTGCGAAGGATGCCTAAATCCCTATAGTCGGCGCCAGCCAGGGGATCGCGCATGTTGCCAGTCGAAATCTACACCACGCCCACCTGTTCCTATTGCCATGCCGCCAAGCGGCTTCTGGCCAGGAAGGGCGTCGCCTACACCGAGATCGACGTCTCGCACGACCCGGCGCTGCGCCAGGCAATGACCGCGCGCGCCGGCGGAAGGCGCACGGTGCCGCAGATCTTCATCGGCGGCCGGCCGGTGGGCGGCTCGGACGAGATCCACGCCCTCGATCGTGCCGGCCGGCTCGACGCGCTTCTGGCGGGCTAGGCGATGCGCACCGCCCTTGTCCAGCTTTCTGTAAGCGACGATCCGGCCCAGAACCTGCCGGTGACGCTGGGCCTTGTCCGGCAGGCGGCGGCGGGCGGGGCAGGCTTTGTCCTGACGCCCGAGGTGACGAACTGCCTCTCGTCCGACCGCGCCCATCAGCGGGCGGTGCTGCGGCACGAAGAGGACGATCCGACCCTTGCGGCGCTGGCGGCCGAGGCCGCGGTGCAGAAGATCTGGCTTCTGGTCGGCTCGCTCGGCCTTCTGACCGGGGATGCGGACGGGCGCTTTGCCAACCGCTCGTTCCTGATCGCGCCGGACGGGACCGTCCGGGCGCGCTACGACAAGATCCACATGTTCGACGTGAACGTGTCCGAGACCGAGCAATATCGCGAATCGGCCGGCTACCGTCCCGGTGACCGCGCCGTCCTGGCCGAGACCCCCTTCGGCACCATCGGCCTCAGCATCTGCTACGACGTGCGCTTTCCCCATCTCTACCGGCGCCTCGCGCAAGGGGGCGCGACCATCCTGACCGTGCCGGCGGCCTTCAACGACACCACCGGCGCCGCGCACTGGGAAAGCCTCCTGCGGGCCAGGGCGATCGAGAATGGCGCCTGGGTTCTCGCCCCGGCCCAGTGCGGCAGCCACGCCAGCCACAACGGCCGCCCGCGCCGCACCCACGGCCACTCGCTGGCGGTCTCGCCCTGGGGCGAGGTCCTGGCCGATGGTGGCGAGCAGGTGGGCCTGACCTTCCTGGACATCGACCCCGCCGCGGTCGACCGGGCACGCGGCCGCGTCCCCTCGCTTTCCCACGACCGACCCTTCACGGGGCCCTGATGTCTGAGCAGACCGAAAAACTGGCGATCGCCCTCTTTTCCGAGGTGTTCACCGCCGACCAGCTGGCGCGCAACCTGATCTCGCGGGTGCTGCCCCGGGGGATGGAACTGTCGCACTTCGCGGTCCTGAACCATCTGGCGCACCTGAACGACGAGCGCACGCCGGCGCAGCTGGCCGACACGTTCCACGTCACCAGGGGCGCGATGACCAACACCCTGGCCAAGCTCGAATGGGCCGGCCATGTCCATATTCGCCCCGACTGGGACGATGCGCGGCGCAAGTGCGTGTCGATCAGCCCTTCGGGCAGGGCGGCGCGCGACGCCGCCCTTTCCGCGGTCGCCCCGGTGATCGGCGACGTGGTCACCGCCATCGGCGCCCAGAAGATCAAGGCGGTCCTGCCGGTGTTGCGCGACCTGCGCCTGCGGCTGGGCGGCGACTGACGGGCAAAGGGGCGAGGCGCCGGCCCCTCGCGCTCCCCGGGATGTTTCAGCCAGAGCGGAGGAACGGCTCAGCGCCGAAGCGCGGTCGCCGCGTAGTTGACCGACAGGTCGCGATCCGACAGCGACCAGTGCCAGCCGACCGGGCTGAAGACCATGCCCTTGCGATCCACCGGGTCGAGGCCGGCCGTGCGCATGAGGGCGCACAGCTCATCGGGCTGGATGAATCTCGACCAGTCGTGGGTGCCGCGCGGCAGCCAGCGCATCACCCATTCGGCGCCGACGATGGCGGCAAGAAAGCTTTTCGCGGTGCGGTTCAGCGTCGACATGATCAGCATCCCCCCCGGCCTCAGCAGGCCGCGGCAGGTGGTCACGAACCCCTGGGGGTCGGCGACATGCTCGACGATCTCCATTGCCAGAACCACGTCGAACCCCTCGCCTGCCGCAGCCAGCGCTTCGGCGGTGGTGTGGCGGTAGTCGATGGTCAGGCCCGCCTGACCGGCATGAAGGCGTGCCACCGGGATGTTGGCCTCGGCCGCGTCCGCCCCCATCACCTCGGCCCCGAGCCGCGCCATCGGCTCGGACAGAAGGCCGCCGCCACAGCCGATGTCGAGAAGACGCAGCCCGGTAAAGGGACGGGGCAGGGTCAGGTCGCGCCCGAACTCGGCGGCGATCTGGCGGGTGATGTAGTCCAGCCGCACCGGGTTCATCATGTGCAGCGGCTTGAACTTTCCCTCGGTGTCCCACCATTCGGCGGCCATCGCCTCGAACTTGGCGACTTCGGCGGGATCGACGGTATTGAGGCTCATGGCGGCATCCTTCCGGGGCGCGGGGGCAGGGTGGCGGCCCCCGGCAAAGGCTTATATAGTCGCATCATGGACCGGATCGCAGGCCAAAAGCGCGCAGGAAACCTTCTTTATCCGCAGATCGAACCCTTCGATCAGCGGATGCTGGCGGTATCGGGCGGCCACCGCATCCATGTCGAACAATGCGGCCACCCCCAGGGCCAGCCGGTCGTGGTCCTGCACGGCGGGCCGGGCGGCGGCTCGTCCCCGGCGATGCGCCGCTATTTCGATCCCGCCCACTACCGGATCATCCTCTTCGACCAGCGCGGTTGCGGCCGATCGCGCCCCCATGCCTCGGTCGAGGCCAACACCACCCTCGATCTCGTCGCCGACATCGAGACGATCCGCCGGACGCTCGGCATCGACCGCTGGGCGGTGTTCGGCGGCAGCTGGGGGGCGACGCTCGCGCTGCTCTACGCCCAGGCCCACCCCGAGCGTGTCACCGGCCTGATCCTGCGCGGCGTCTTCCTGATGATGGAGCGCGAGCTGGCGTGGTTCTACGGCGGCGGTGCCGGCGACTTCTGGCCCGACCAGTGGCGCGCCTTCAGCGGCATGGTCCCCGAGGCCGAGCGCGCTGACCTGATCGCCGCCTATCACCGGCGGCTCTTTTCCGGCGACCCGATCGAAGAGGCGCGCTTTGCCCGAGCCTGGGTCGGCTGGGAGAATGCGCTGGCCTCGATCGAGAACGACGGGGCCACCGGCGACGCGCCCGGCGACTATGCCCGCGCCTTCGCCCGGCTCGAGAACCATTATTTCCTGAACCGGGGCTTTCTCGACTGCGACGGCCAGATCCTGCGCGACCGGCCGCTGATCGAGCATATCCCCGCGGTGATCGTGCAGGGCCGCTATGACATGATCTGCCCGCCGCTTTCGGCATGGCGCCTGGCCCAGGGCTGGCGCCGCGCCGACCTGCGCATGGTTCCCGCAGCCGGTCACGCCCTGTCCGAGGCCGGAATCACCGCCGAACTCTTGCGGGTGATGGACCGGCTCCGGTCCTGACCCCCCTTCCCGAGGACAAGATGAGCCAGGATCAGACCGGCAAACCGGAGAAAACCAGGCGCCCGCAGCAGGCCTACACCCTTCTGGTCGAGGTCGGGCGCAAGGAGGGCGACGGCCTGCCCAAGGGCGCGACCGGCGCCGCGCTTCTGTGCTATTCGACCGGCGTGACCGAGGAAGAGGCGGTGCGCGAATGCGTGGCGGTGCTGAAGCAGGCCGACATGGCACCCCTTGACGTGACCGGCTACGGTACGCTTGACGAGCGCCTGGCCCAGGGGCACGAGGTGGCCGAGGACGAGCGCGCGTTGATGGCGCAGGCGCTGGCCGACAATGCCGTGGTTGTCGCGCAGGTCACGCCCTTCTTCGGTGACGACGACCGCGCCCGCACCCTTCACTGACCCCGAGGATTCCATGCCCAGCCAAGCGCCCTTCGCCCCCGTCGATCCGGTCGCCCTGACCGCCGACCTGATCCGCTGCCCCTCGGTCACGCCCGAGGAAGGAGGGGCGCTGCTTCTTCTTGAACGGCTTCTGTCCGGGGCGGGGTTCGAGTGCCGGCGGGTGGATCGCAACGGCACCCCCAATCTCTTCGCCCGCTGGGGCCGCAAGGGCGCCAACCGCAGCTTCGGCTTCAATGGCCATACCGATGTGGTGCCGGTGGGCGATGCCGCCCTCTGGAGCCGCGATCCCTTCGGGGGCGAGATCCATGACGGCTGGCTCTGGGGACGAGGCGCCACCGACATGAAGTCCGGGGTCGCGGCCTTTGCCGCCGCCGCCGTCGATTTCGTCCGCCAGACCCCGCCCGACGGGGCGGTCATCCTGACCATCACCGGCGATGAGGAAGGCGCGGGCACCGACGGCACCACGGCGCTTCTCGACTGGATGCGCGCCAACGGCGAGGCGATGACCGACTGCCTGGTGGGCGAGCCGACCTGCCCCGAGATCATGGGCGACATGATGAAGATCGGCCGGCGCGGCTCGCTCACCTGCCGGTTTTCGGCCCAGGGGGTGCAGGGCCATTCCGCCTATCCCCACCGGGCGAAGAACCCGCTTCATGCGCTGGTGCGGCTGATGGACAATCTCGCCAGCCATGTCCTGGACGAAGGCACCGATCATTTCGACGCCTCGACGCTGGCCATTACCACCATCGACACCGGCAATCCGGCGACGAACGTGATCCCCGCCCGCGCCCGGGCGACGGTAAACATCCGCTTCAACGATGCCCACAGCCCGCAAAGCCTGACCGACTGGCTGCGCGCCGAGGCCGCCGAGGTCGAGGCCGCGACCGGCGTTGCGTTCACGCTGGGGATCGAGGTCGCGGGCGACAGTTTCGTGACCCCTCCCGGCCCCTTCACCGACCTCGTGGCCCGCGCGGTCAGCGCCGAAACCGGGGTGAAGCCGAAACTGTCAACCTCGGGCGGCACCTCGGACGCGCGCTTCGTCAAGGATCATTGCCCGGTGGTGGAGTTCGGCCTGGTCGGCAAGACCATGCACCAGGTCGACGAGCGGGTCGAGGTGGCGCAGATCGGCCAGCTGAAATCCGTCTATTCCCGCATCCTGCGCGACTATTTCGCCTGAGGCCGGAGCGCCCGCGAAGGTGGCTGCCAAAAGAAAACGGACCCGGAAACCGGGTCCGTTATTCGTGGTGTCGGCGTGACGAAGCGGGATCAGGCCCGCTTGCGGCGGGCGAGCGCGCCCAGCCCGCCAAGGCCCGCCATCAGCATCAGCCCCGCCGCCGGCAGCGGCACCGGCGCCACCGAAACCGAGGCCAGCGCCCCGTCGGCCGCGCCCTGCAGGTCGTTGGTCAGGCCCATGTAGATGGTGATCGACCTGGTCTTGGTCCCGAGCGTCGACAGGGCCGCATAACCGGCGCGGAAGGTCTTGCCGGGGATGTTGGCCAGATCGGTCGCTGCCACCGAGAAGATCGTGCCGTCGGTCAGCTTGGCAAAGCCGACTTCGCCGGGCGCGCCGGTCTTGCGCTGGTTGTAGAGGTCAAGGAACGAGATGCCGGTGAACAGGACCGGCTTGGCGAAGGTGATCGTCACCGCCTCCATCCCGGCCGCGATGCTGGTGATCTCGTCATCGTTGCGCTGCTTGTCAAATTTGCTGCGCACCCCGTAGCCGTCGGTCTGGAAGGCGAGGCCGGTCCCCGCCAGCGACGCCAGCGAATCCTGCCCGTCGAACTTCTGCGCATTGTTCAGCGTGCCGACGTTCGAGGTCATCGCCCAGGACGTGCCGGCGATGGTGCCGGTGGTGCCGGTCTTGAATGCGGTGAAGTCGATGGTCGCCGCCGAGGCCGGCAAGGCAACCGATGTCAGCAGCGCCGCGACCACAAATCCCTTTGTCATTTTCGTCATACCCTGTCCCTGCGAGTCAAAACACAATTCACCCTGCCCCCAAAATACCACTCAGCCGCCCGAATTCAATCGTCTTTATGCCGCAATTTTGCCACTGTCCCTTTTTCGTCAACGGTCACGGCAAATCTGTGTCATCCTTCCGCGATTGGCTCGCCTTGGCGCGACAATCACGCCGAATCACCGTTTCGTGAAGCGCGCCACGGCCGCCGTAAGCGCCCGGATTGTCGCCATTTCCACATGACGGCCCCGTCGCGCCATGCTACGGCGGGGCATGGCACGCATTCCCTCACGAGATGAAATCCTGCAATGGGTCGCCGAGAATCCCGGCCAGGCGGCCCGCCGCGACATCGCCAAGGCCTTTGGCCTGAAGGGCGCCGAGCGGATCGAGTTGAAGCGGATTTTGAAGGAGATGGAAGGCGACGGCGCCCTTGAACGGCGGCGCAAGACCGTCCGCGAGACAGGGGATCTGCCTCCGGTCGCCGTTCTGGTGATCGACCGCCCCGACCGCGACGGCGATCTCTTCGCCCGCCTGCTTGACTGGCAGGGCGAGGGCCCGGCGCCGCGCATCCTCTATCTGGCGCGAAAGGCCGACGCGGCGCTTGCGGCAGGCGACCGCATCCTTGCCCGCCTTGCCCCGGTGAAGGCCCCGGACCATCAGTACGAGGCCCGCCTGATCCGCAAGATCGGCACCAACCCGGTCCGCATCCTCGGACTGTTCCGCAAGACGGCCGAGGGCGGGCGCATCCTCCCGGTGGACAAGGGTGCCGACAAGGAATGGCTGGTCGCCGCCGACGCCACCCAGGGGGCCCGCGACGGCGAACTGGTCGAGGCCGAGCTGGCGGGGCCCAAGGCCCGCCTTGGCCTGCCGCGCGCCCGCATCGTCGAGCGGCTGGGCGATCCCGGCGCCCCGCGCGCCGTGTCGCTGATCGCCATCCACCAGCACGGCATCCCCGACCATTTCCCCGACGCCGCCATCGCCGAGGCCGACGCGATGGCCGCCGCCCCCCTGGGCGCGCGCGAAGATCTGCGCGGCCTTCCCTTCCTGACCATCGACCCCGCCGACGCCCGTGACCGCGACGATGCCGTTCATGCCCACCCCGACGACGACCCGGCCAATCCCGGCGGCCATATTCTCTGGGTGGCGATCGCCGATGTCGCCCATTACGTCACCCCGCAGTCGGCGCTGGACCGCGAGGCGCGCAACCGCGGCAATTCCACCTATTTCCCCGACCGGGTGGTGCCGATGCTGCCCGACCGGCTGTCGAACGATCTCTGTTCCCTGCATGAAAACGCCGACCGGCCGGTGCTGGCGGTCTGCATGATTCTCGACGCCCGCGGCCAGAAGCGCAGCCACCGCTTCACCCGTGCCCTGATCCGTTCCGCCGCGGCACTGGCCTACGAGGAGGTGCAGGCGACGCGAGACGGCGCGCCCAACCCCCGCACCCTGCCGCTCGCGGACCAGATCGGCGCGCTTTATGCCGCCTACGAGGCGCTGAAGCAGGCCCGCGACGCCCGCCAGCCCCTTGACCTCGACCTGCCCGAGCGGCGGATCGAACTGTCGCCCGAGGGCCGCGTCACCTCGGTCGCCTTCAAGGAGCGGCTTGACGCCCACCGGCTGATCGAAGAGGCGATGATCCTCGCCAATGTCTCGGCGGCGGAGGAACTGATCCGCCTGCGCCGGCCGCTGTTGTTCCGCGTGCACGAGGAGCCCAGCCCCGAAAAGATCGACGCCCTGCGCGAGACCGCCGAGGCCGCGGGCTTCACCCTGGCGAAGGGCCAGGTGCTGAAAACCTCGTCCCTCAACCGGCTTCTGGCCCAGTCGCAGGGCACCGAGTTCGACGAGCTGATGAACGTCACCATGCTGCGCGCCATGACCCAGGCCTATTACAACCCGCAGAACTTCGGCCATTTCGGTCTGGCGCTGACCAATTACGCGCATTTCACCTCGCCCATCCGCCGCTATTCCGACCTGATCGTGCACCGGGCGCTGATCTCGGGGCACGGCTGGGGCAAGGACGGGCTGTCGGTCGCCGACATCGAGATGCTGGACGAGACCGCCCAGCAGATCTCGGATACCGAGCGGCGCAGCATGGCGGCCGAGCGTGACACGACCGACCGCTATCTTGCCGCCTACCTCGCCGACCGGGTGGGGGCCGAGTTCTCGGGCCGCATCAGCGGCGTCGCCCGGTTCGGCCTGTTCGTGCGGCTGGACGAGACCGGCGCCGACGGGCTGGTGCCCATACGCAGCCTGGGGCGCGAGTTCTTCCATTTCGACGCCGACAGCCAGTCCCTGACCGGAGCCGATACCGGCACCGTGATCCGGCTGGGCCAGCGCGTCACCGTGCGGCTGGCCGAAGCGGTGCCGGTGACGGGCGGGCTGATGCTGGAACTCTTGGAGATCGAGGGCGGAGCCATGCCCGGCGGGCCTGCCGCGCGGCCTGGGCGGCGGCTGCCGCGCAAGCCGGGTCTGGCCAAGGCCAAGGCCGCGAAACTCAAGCGCAAGGTCGAGCGGCGTCGGCGCTGAGCCGCCGCCGGCGCGCGCGGTTCTTTCCTGGCGTGTCAAAGCCCGCTAGGGTTCGCCGAAAGAGCAACAGGCGGTTTCCCCATGCGTTCCCATCTGGCCGGTCTGGTCCTGGCATTTGCCGGCGGCGAAGCCCTGGCGGTCAATCCGGCCCCGCCGCCGCCACTGGCAGGACATCAGATGACCGACGGACCCGAGCATATTTTCACCGCAGGCTCCGAAGCCGGATTCGAGCACTGGCTGGATGGCTTCCGCGCCCGCGCCAGGGCGCACGGGATCAGTGCCGCGGTCATCCGGGCGGCGTTCGCCCATGTGGCCTATGACCCGGCGGTGATCGAGAAGGACCGCAACCAGGGTGAATTCGTCAAGCCGATCTGGGAATATCTCGACCGGGCGGTGTCTGACGAACGGGTGGCCAACGGCCGCGCCGCGCTGAAGCGTCATGCCCGGCTGCTGGAGCGGATCGAGGCCACCTATGGCGTCGACAAGGAAGTGGTGGTCGCGGTCTGGGGGCTGGAAAGTTCCTATGGCGAGAACCGGGGCAACCTGCCCCTGGTGCAGTCGCTGGCCACCCTGGCTTATGACGGCCGGCGCGGGGCCTTCTTCGAACAGCAGCTGATCGCGGCATTGAAGATCATCCAGGCCGGCAATGTCCGGCCCGAGGACATGACCGGAAGCTGGGCGGGCGCAATGGGCCATACCCAGTTCATCCCGACCTCCTACCTTGCCTTCGCCGTCGATTTCACCGGCGACGGGCGGCGCGACATCTGGTCGGACGATCCGGCGGACGCGCTGGCCTCGACCGCGTCCTATCTGGCCCGATCGGGCTGGAAGGTCGGGCGCCGCTGGGGGGTCGAGGTGCAACTGCCCGCCAATTTCGACCTGGGCCTGGCCGGTCATGGCCACCACAAGTCGGCGGCGGACTGGGCGGCGCTCGGCGTGCGCGGCATGGACGGACGGCCTGTGGCCGAGCCGGGGCCGGCCTCGATCCTGCTGCCGGCTGGCGCGCGCGGCGCGGCCTTCATGATCTTTCCTAATTTTCGGGCAATCGAGAAGTACAACGCCGCCGATGCCTATGTGATCGCCGTGGGTCACCTGTCCGACCGGCTGAAGGGCGGCGGGCCGATCGTGGCCGGCTGGCCGCGCGACGACCGTGCCCTTTACCTGGCCGAGCGGCGGGAATTGCAGGAACGGCTGACAGCGGCGGGGTTCGACACCGGCGGTGCCGATGGCCGGATCGGCCCCAGGACCATCGCCGCGATCCGGGCCTTCCAGCGCAGCATCGGCGAGCGGCCCGACGGTTACGCGAGCCTCGACATCCTCAAGCGGCTGCGCGGCTGAAGGCAGCCCCCGCGCTTTCGGGACGCTTTGGCCGGGATGAAAGTCTATCAACCCGGCCAAAGGAGTATGTGCGCGACGACCTCAGGCGGCGCGCGCCGCCCGGATCGCCTCGTCCAACTTGCCGAGCGCCTCGGTGAACACGCCATCCTGGATGGTCAGCGGCGACAGGAAGCGGATGACGTTGCCATGCACGCCGCAGGTCAGCAGCAGAAGGCCGCGCGCCAGCGCCTCGACCCGCACCCGATTGGCGAAGTCGGCCGAGGGCTTGCCGGTTTTGGCGTCCTTGAACTCGACCGCGTTCATGAAGCCGGGGCCGCGGATGTCCGCGATTTCCGGTACCTCGTCGCGCAGCATCTCGAGATGCTGCTTGAGGCGCGAACCAAGCTGGTTGGCGCGGTCGCAAAGCCCTTCTTCCTCGATGACATCCAGAACCGCATTTGCCGCCGCGATCCCGATGGGCGAGCCGCCATAGGTGCCGCCCAGCCCGCCGGGGCCGGGGGCGTCCATGATCTCGGCCCGGCCGGTGACGGCGGCGAGCGGGAAGCCGCCGGCAAGCGCCTTGGCCATCGTCATCAGGTCGGGCTGCACCTCGTGATGTTCCATCGCGAACATCTTGCCGGTCCGGGCAAAGCCGGTCTGCACCTCGTCGGCGATGAGAAGGATCCCGTGTTCGTCGCAGATCGCGCGCAGCGCCTTGAAGAACTCGCGCGGCGCCTCGTAGAAGCCGCCTTCGCCCTGCACGGGTTCGAGGATGATCGCCGCGACCCGCTTGGGGTCGACATCGGCCTTGAAGAGATAGTTCAGCGTGTCCAGCGACTGTTCGACCGAAACGCCATGCAGCGGCACCGGGAAGGGCACATGGAACACGTCGTTCGGCATGGCGCCGAAGCCGACCTTGTAGGGCACGACCTTGCCGGTCAGCGCCATGCCCATGAAGGTGCGGCCGTGGAAGGCGCCGGTAAAGGCGATCACCGCCTGCCGGCCGGTGGCGGCACGGGCGATCTTGATGGCGTTCTCGACCGCCTCGGCGCCGGTGGTGACGAAGATCGACTTCTTTTCGCCCTTGATCGGCACCATCGCGTTCAGCCGTTCGGCCAGTCGCACATAATTCTCATAGGGAACGACCTGGTGGCAGGTGTGGGTGAAATGGTCGATCTGGTCCTTGACCGCCGCGACCACCTTGGGGTGGCGATGGCCGGTGTTCACCACCGCGATCCCGGCGGCGAAGTCGATATAGCGGTTGCCTTCCTTGTCCCAGATCTCGGCGTTCTCGGCCTTGTCCACATAGATCTGCGTCATCACTCCGACACCGCGCGACATGGCGGCCTTGCGGCGGGCTTCGATTTCGGCGTTCTTCATCGGCGATCCCCCAAGCTGGCCCCGCGAGAGCAGACAGGCCGTTGCGAATTTTGCTCAATATCATATATACTGACGACAAATAAATTTATCTTCGTCGCGGCGGGGCTGCAAGCCCTTTCGCAGCCACCGGGGGTGCGGATGAGTTTCGACACGGGCGCGCGGCTGAAGGCCGAACGGGAGGCGCGGAAACTGTCGCAGCGCCAGCTGGCGGCGGTCGCCGGGGTGACGGCGGCGATGATCTCGATGATCGAGCAGAACCGCACCAGCCCCTCGATCGCCACGATGAAGAAGATCCTGTCGGGCCTGAACATGCCGCTCAGCGCCTTTTTCGCCGAGGACGAGCCGCCGGCGACCAAGTGGCACTTCACCCCCGATGAGTTCCGCGAAATCACGCCCCCCGCCTCAGGTGCCGGACCCGGCATCCGCTTTCTGCGCCTGGGCCAGGCCATCGACAGCGCGCTTCTGGTCCTGTCCGAGACCTACCCGCCCGGCGCCGACACCGGCCCCGAGCTTTACAGCCACGAGGCCGAGGAGGCCGGCATCGTCCTTGAAGGCCAGATCGAGATCACGGTCGGCAGCGAATCCCGGATCCTGCACAAGGGTGACGGCTACCATTTCAACAGCCGCCTGCCGCACCGGTTCCGCAATCCCGGCCGCGAGGAATGCCGCATCGTCAGCGCCAGCACCCCGCCCACGTTCTGAGATGCGCGCCTTCCTGGCCATCGACCTGCCCGACGAGGCCGCAGCGCGGCTGGCCGACCTTCAGGCCCGGCTGCGCGTGGGTCATGCCGTGCCACCGGAGAACCTGCACCTGACCGTGGCCTTCCTGGGCGAACAGGGGGACGGGGCGCTGGAAGAGCTGCATTTCCTGCTGGAACGGCTGCCGGCCCGCCCGTTCACCCTGTCCTTCGGTCCGCTGGCCTGCTTCGGCGGTGGTGCGCCCCGGTCGCTCCACGCCGAGATCCGTCCGACGCCGGAACTGGCGGCGCTGCACCGGCAGGTCATGGGCGCCCTGCATTCGGCCGGGATCGAGACCGAGCGGCGGCGGTTCCGGCCGCATGTGACCCTTTCCCGCCTGCCGCCGCGGATGACAGCCGAGGAAAACGCGGCACTCGTCCGCTATCTTGCGACGTTCGCGGCCGCGCCCCTGCCCGATTTCACGGCAGCGTCGCTGACGCTCTACCGATCGACCCTGCGGCCGGAGGGCGCGGTCCATGACATGCTTGCGGACTATCCGTTCGGCTGAGGCGCCGCGTCAGGCCAGATGGGCGCGAAAGGCGCGGACCACCTGTTCATAGACCGCGCGCTTGAAGGGCACGATGGCCGCGATCATCTCGTCGGCATCGATCCACTTCCAGTGCGAGAATTCGGGATGTTCGGTGGCGATGTCGATCTGCCCGTCGCGTCCGAGAAAGCGGTAGAGGAACCATTTCTGCCGCTGGCCGCGATAGCGCCCGCCCCAGACCTTGCCCAGAAGGTCGGCGGGCAGGTCGTAGGTGATCCAGTGATGGGTCTTGCCGACGAACTCGACCAGATCGGCGGTGATCCCCGTCTCCTCGCGCAGCTCGCGCAGGGCGGCGGCGCGCGGCTTTTCGCCGTCGTCGATGCCGCCCTGCGGCATCTGCCAGGCCGGGCTGTCGCTGTCCCGGCGCTGGCCGGCGAAGATCAGCCCCTGCGGGTTGACAAGGACGACGCCCACACAGGGCCGGTAGGGCAGGGCTTGCGGATCGCTGGCACTCATCGTCGAACGGGGCCGGTCGCCCGGCCCCCTCCTCCTCATTCGGCGGGCTTGATGACGGTCAGGCCCTTGAGGATATCGACCGCATAGGCCAGCTGGTAATCGTCCTGCCGGCGCTTGGCGGCCTCTTCGGCCTGGGCCTGTTCTTCCTTGTAGACCTTCTTTTCGTCGTCGGTCATCGAATCGTTGGTCAGCGATCCGCGCAGGTCGGCTTCGGAGCGCAGTTGGTTGTCTGCACCGTTGTCCGCGCCGCCGTCCGCGCCCGCCTTGGCGGCATCCTTGGCCGCATCCGGCTTGGGCTGTTCGACCACGATGTCGGGCGAGATGCCGAGCGCCTGGATCGAGCGGCCCGAGGGCGTGTAGTAGCGCGCCGTGGTCAGGCGCATGGCGGCGTCGCCCTTCAGGGGGATCACGGTCTGGACCGAGCCCTTGCCGAAGCTCTTGGTGCCGACCACGATCGCCCGGTGGTGGTCCTGAAGCGCGCCGGTCACGATTTCCGAGGCCGAGGCCGAGCCGCCGTTGATGAGGACGACGATCGGCTTGCCCTGGGCCAGATCGCCCGGCGTCGCGTTGAACCGTTCGGTGTCCTGCGGGTTGCGCCCGCGGGTCGAGACGATCTCGCCCTTGTCGAGGAAGGCGTCCGAGACGGCGATGGCCTGGTTCAAGAGCCCGCCGGGGTTGTTGCGCAGGTCGATGACAAAGCCGTCGACCTTGTCCATGCCGCCCGCGTCCGCGACCGCCTTCTTGATCCCGGCCTCGAGGTCGGGGAAGGTCTGGTCGCTGAAGGTGGTGATGCGCAGGACGACGGCATTGTCCTCGACCTTGGCCTTGACCGCGGCGATCTTGATCGTGTCGCGGGTCAGGGTCACGTCAAAGGGCTGGTCGACCCCCTTGCGGGCGATGGTGATTGTGATTTCCGATCCGACCGGGCCGCGCATCTTGTCGACCGCCTGATCCAGCGTCAGGCCGACCATGCTTTCGCCGTTGACCTTGGTGATGTAGTCGCCGGTCTGGATTCCGGCCGCCGCCGCCGGGGTGCCGTCGATGGGCGAGACCACCTTGATGACGCCTTCTTCCTGCGTCACCTCGATCCCGAGGCCGCCGAACTCGCCGTGGGTCTGCTCGCGCATCGCGGCGAAGTCCTCGGCATTCATGTAGTTGGAATGGGGATCGAGCGAGGTTAGCATCCCGTTGATCGCGGCCTCGATCAGCTTTTTCGGATCGACCGGCTCGACATACTGGGCGCGGATCCGCTCGAAAATGTCGCCGAACAGGTCCAGCTGTTCATAGACCGAGTCGGGTTTCTTGGTTTCTTCCGCGACCAGCGGCCCGGCGACCTGCGTGGTCAGCAGGACGCCAAGCAGCGTCCCGCCAAGCGCCGAGCAGAGAAATTTCTTCATTGCCTACCTGTCCTTCGTTTCGGCGAACCACGGACCAGGATCGATGGTCGCGCCATTCTGTCTGAGTTCGATATAAAGCGTTTCCGGCCGGTCGGCGCCACTGCCTTGTTTGCCGCTTCCGCCCAGGGAGGCGTCGACAGTGTCCTTTCCGCCCATCAGCCCGACCGGCGCACCCGCCGCCAGCACGTCGCCCGTTTCGCCGAACACGCTGTCCATGCCGGCAAGAACCAGAAGATAGCCGGATGCAGGTTCGAGAATCATCACATTTCCGTAGTCCAGAAGCGGCCCGCGATAACGGATGGTGGCCGGCCAGGGCGTCGTGACCAGGGCCGCGGGCCGGGTGGCGACCAGCAGGCCCGGCCGGACGATCCCTGCCGCATCGGCCTCGCCGGCGCGGCGCAACAGCTTGCCGAAGACCGGCAGCGGCAGCCGGCCCCGCGCGCCAGCGAAATCCTCGACCGGGGGGCCGATGTCGCTTTCCATCCGGGCCAGCCCGGTTGCGAAGGCGTCGAGGGTGTCGGCATTGTCGGCGAGGGTGCGCAGTTCCTCGGGGTCGTCCTGATAGCGCTTGGGCAGGTCGGTGCGGTCCTGCATCGCCTGGGCCAGCGCGGTCCGCGCCTCCTGCACCGCATTCAGGCCCTTTTGCAGCATGTCGGCGGTCTCTTGCTGAAGGGCGCGGATATTGCGGATTTCGGTCAGCCTGGCCTTCAGCGCCTCGGCCCGGGCCTGAAGCGCGGGCGTGACCGCCGACAGGATCATCCCCGACCGCGCCGTCCCGAGCGGCCCCGAGGGATGCAGCAGGAGAAGCGGCGCGGGCGAACGCTGCATCGAGGTCATCACCCCCAGAAGCTGGCCGATCTCCTGCCGCTGGGCGTCGAACTGGCCGCGGATCGCGGCCTCGCGCACCGCCGCCGCGCGCAGGGCGTCGCGCAGCGCCGCGAGGCCGGCCTCGTAGGAGCGGATGGTGGCGGTCAGGGCCGCGATCCGGTCCTTGCCGGTCTCTGCGGTCTTGAGCGATTCGATGGCGGCGCGGAGGTCGGCGGCGGCGCGGGCGGCCGCGTCGGCAGGCGCCGTCGTCTCGGCCCGGGCCGCGGCCGCCAGAAGCGCAAGGCAGGCGAGGATGGCCGCGACGCGCCGGATCATGCGGCGTTCCCGCCGGTGGCCGCCAGGATCAGCGAGCGGCCGGTCATCTCGGGCGGCAGCGGCAGGCCCATCAGGTCGAGGATGGTCGGCGCCAGGTCGGCCAGACGCCCGCCGCGCAGGCGCGCGCCCGGCGGCCCGCCGACCAGCGCCACGACGACCGGATTGGTCGTGTGCGCGGTATGCGGCCCGCCGGTCACCGGATCGACCATCAGTTCGGCATTGCCGTGGTCGGCGGTGACGACCATCGCGCCCCCCGCCCGTTCCAGCGCGGCCAGCACCCGGACCAGCCCGCGGTCCACGGCCTCGCAGGCGGCGATGGCGGCGGGCAGGCTGCCGGTATGGCCGACCATGTCGGGGTTGGCGTAGTTGACCACGATCAGGTCATAGCCCGCCTCGATCGCGGCCACGAAATGATCGGTGACCTCGGTCGAGGACATCTCGGGCTGAAGGTCATAGGTCGCGACCTTGGGCGAGGGCGCCATATAGCGGTCCTCGCCGGCCTCGGGCACTTCCTTGCCGCCGTTCAGGAAGAAGGTGACATGCGGATATTTTTCGGTCTCGGCCAGGCGGAACTGGCGCAGCCCGCGTGCCGCGACCCAGGCGCCCAGCGTGTTGACCACCGGCCGCTTGGGATAGGCCGCAGCCATGAAGGCGTCGTGGGTGCGGGAATAGTCGACCATGCCCAAGAGCGCCGCCCAGTGCGGGCGCGGGCCGCGCTGAAAGCCGGTGAATGCGTCCTCGCCCACGGCGAGCAGGATCTCGCGCGCCCGGTCGGCGCGGAAGTTCAGGCAGAAGAATCCGTCGCCGTCGCGCGCCCCGGCGTAGCCGTCCAGCACCGTGGGGCGGATGAACTCGTCAGTCTCACCCCGTCCTGCCGCCTCGCGGACGGCGCTGGCGGCGTCGGCGGACCGCTCGCCCTCGGCCCGGACCATCGCCGCGTAGGCTTTCGCCACCCGTTCCCAGCGGTTGTCGCGGTCCATCGCATAGAAACGCCCCGAGACGGTGGCGACGCGCGCCCCCGCCGGCAGGCGGCGCACCAGGTCGGCGATGAAGCCGCCGGCCGAGGTCGGCGCGACATCGCGCCCGTCGGTGACGGCATGGAGCGCCACCGGCACGCCCATGCCCGTCAGCGCCTCGGCCGCCGCGATCACATGGTCGATATGGCCATGCACCCCCCCGTCCGAGATGACGCCCATCAGATGCGCCGTTCCGCCCGAGGCCTTCAGCGTCTGTCCGAAGGCGAGAATCGCCGCGTTCGAGAAGAAGCTGCGGTCCTCGATCGCCAGGTCGATCTGGCCCAGATCCATCGCCACCACCCGACCGGCGCCGATGTTGGTGTGGCCGACCTCGGAATTGCCCATCTGCCCGGCGGGCAGCCCCACGTCCGGCCCGTGGGTGACGAGGAGCGCATGGGGACAGGTCGCCATGATCCGGTCCCAGGCGGGCGTATCGGCCAGCGCCACGGCGTTGGCTTCGCTCTCGGCCCGGTATCCCCAGCCGTCGAGGATGCACAGGACCACGGGTCTGGGACGGGGCATCGGTGACTCCTGCCTGAAACCGCGCTCCTTCTAAGCGGTGGGCGGCCGGGCGGCAACCGGGGTTGCGGGGACGGGCGCGATCTGACCGGGAAACCGCGCGACAAAGCTCGTGTGGCTTTTCGGCGAATTCGGGCGCAGGCTCCTGGCAAGGATGGATGGTGTCACATGAACATTCTTTCCGAACGCGCACATTCCACCGCCGGGGCCATCGGAACGGCACTCGACTTCTTCAGCACCTATCGCGCGGGGATCGACGACCGCGACGTTCGCGCCGACCTCACCTTCGGCAATCCCAACGAAATGCCCCTGCCGGAGCTGGTCGCGGCGATCAGGGCGCGGATCGAGCCGCAGGCCCCGAACTGGTTTGCCTACAAGACCAGCGAGGCGGAACCGCGCGGCGTGATCGCGGCGACGCTTGGCACCGAACTTGGCCTGCCCTTCGCGCCCGAGGACATCGCGATGACGCGGGGGGCCTTCGGCGCCATCGGCCTGGCCTTCTCGCTGCTGCTCGACCCCGGCGACGAATGCGTCATCCCGCTACCGGGCTGGTTCTGCTATGCCACCACGCTCCGCGCACTGAACGCAGTGCCGGTGGAGGCGCCGCTCGCCGAGGGCACGTTCGACCTCGACATCGCCGCCATCGAGGCGGCGATCACGCCGCGCACCCGCATCGTCGTCGTCAACACCCCGCACAACCCGACCGGTGTCATCTACAGCCGCGACCGCCTCGCGGAACTCGCCGCCATGCTGACGCGCAAGTCGGCAGACAACGGCCGTCCGATCTTCATCCTCTCGGACGAGCCCTACCGCCGCATCCGGTTCGATGGCGCGCCCTTCACCAGTCCCGCAGCCCTCTATCCGCACACCCTGATCGACTACAGCTACGGCAAGATCCTGCTCGCGCCGGGTCTGCGCATCGGCTATCTCGCGATCTGCCCCACCATGCCCGAGGCCGAGAGGGAGGCTCTGCGCGCGGCGGCGATCTCGTCACAGGTTGCGGGTGGCTGGAACTTTCCCGACGCGCCCCTGCAGTATGCCGTCGGCGATCTGGAGCGCATCGGAATCGACATCGCCGAACTTCAGCGCAAGCGCGACCGGCTGCATGGCGCGCTGACCCAGTGGGGCTACGGCATGACCAGGCCGCAGGGAACCTTCTATCTGTGGGGGCGCGCACCCGGCGGCGACTCGGTCGGCCTTACCCGCAGGCTTGCCCGAGAGGGTGTCCTGGTGATGCCCGGCACGCTGTTCCAGCGGCCTGCGGATTTCCGCGTCAGCCTGACCGGCAGCGCGGCGATGATCGAGGCGAGTCTTCCGGCATTCGAGGCCGCGGTCAGCGGCTGACCTCCGGGGCCTCACGCCCGGTGATAGGGAGCCCCGGCAAGGATCGAGGCCGCGCGGTACAGCTGTTCGGCCAGCATCGCGCGGGCCAGCAGGTGCGGCCAGACCATCCGGCCGAAGGACAGGGACAGGTCGGCCCGGCTGCGCAGGGCGGGCGCGATCCCGTCGGCGCCACCGATGACGAACGCCATTTCCGGCCGGCCGTGGTCGCGCCAGCGGCCGAGTTCGGCGGCAAATTCGGGCGAGGTCATCAAGGCTCCGCGCTCGTCGAGCACCGCCAGACAGGCGCCGGCGGGAATCGCCCGGTCGAGAAGGTCGGCTTCGGCGGCCATGCCGCCGCCCTTGCGGTCATCGACCTCGATCACGCGGGCGGGACCAAGGCCCAGACCCCGGCCGATGCGGTCGAATCTGTGCAGGTAGTCGGTGATCAGCTCATGCTCGGGACCGGCGCGCAGGCGCCCGACCGCCACGATGGCGACCTTCATCAGATGGTCTTGGACGCCTGCGCCGCCGCTCCGGCGGGCATCCACATCTTTTCAAGCTGATAGAATTCGCGGACCTCGGGGCGGAAGACATGGACGATCACGTCCGCGGTGTCGATCAGCACCCAGTCGCCCTGGTCCTTGCCCTCGATCTTCGAGTTGCGCCCCATCTCGTCCTTCAGCCGCTGGACCAGCTTTTCGGCGATCGCCGTCACCTGGCGCGACGAACGGCCGGAACAGACGACCATGAAGTCGGCCACGGACGATCGCCCGCGCAGGTCGATGGTGACCACGTTCTCGGCCTTGTCATCGTCGAGGGAGGAAAGAATCCGGGCAAGCAGAGCCTCGCTTTGCCCGTCGGAGGGCCGCGCCATCATCGGCACCGCCCGCGCAGCCGCTGAGGGGGCTGCTTCATGAAGACTGGACAGATCATCGTCCTCCTGTGCTGCACGCCGATCCCTGCCCCGGCGCCGGGCCTGGGTTCAGGGTAACACCAGATTTGCAAAAGCTCAATGAAGGCTGGCCGGTGCCGGCGCCTGCCTGCCCCTTCAGGCAGGAAGGCAGACCTTGGTGCCCCATTCGGCGCAGAGCGCGGCAAGGCGCGCGCCGAGCGGCCGGTCGGTGAAGATCGTCGCGACATCGCGCAGCGAGCCGATGCGGACCGGCGCGGCGCGGCCGAACTTGGAATGGTCGGCGACCAGAAACGCGCGCCGGGCCTGCCGCAGGATCGTGCGGCTGACCCGCACCTCCTGGCCGTCGAAATCGAGAAGGTCGCCGTCCTCGTCCAGCGCCGAGGTGCCGATCACCGCGAAATCGACCTTGAAGGCGGCAATCGCCTCGCTCGTCAGGTCGCCCACCAGCCCGCCGTCCGACTTGCGCAGGATGCCGCCGGCCACGATCACCTGGCAGCTGTCGCTGGTGGCAAGAATGTTGGCCACGTTCAGGTTGTTGGTCACCACCGTCAGGTTGCGATGCGCGAGAAGCGCGCGGGCCACCGCCTCGGTGGTGGTGCCGATGTTGAGAAACAGCGACGAACCGTCGGGGATCGCCGCCGCGCAGGTGCGTCCGATCGCGGCCTTGGCTGCGGCGTTCAGGGTGCGCCGTTCGGCATAGCCGATGTTGGCCGCCCCGGCCTTCAGGACCGCCCCGCCGTGGACCCGCTCCAGCCGGCCCTCGTCCGCCAGCTCGCCCAGGTCGCGGCGGATGGTCTGGAGCGTGACGCCAAAGCGCCGGGCAAGCGTGTCCACCGCCACCCGGCCCTCGGTCAGGGCCAGGTCGAGGATGTCATTCTGTCGTAGGCTTCGGGCCATGTCGGTTCCTTTTCCGGCGATTCTAGCAATTCTTGCCTGTATAGCCAGCATAAACGAAAATTAACGAACATTTTCTTTGACAGTTCGCGCATGACTGCGTTCAATTCACCGCGCAACCGTGAAGGGCGAGCAATGGATTCGGACAGGCTCTACGATGTTTTCGTCATCGGCGGCGGGATCAACGGCTGCGGCATCGCCCGCGACGCGGCGGGGCGCGGCCTGACGGTGGCGCTGGCGGAAATGGGCGATCTCGCCTCGGCCACCTCGTCGGCCTCGACCAAGCTGTTTCACGGAGGGCTGCGCTATCTCGAATATTTCGAGTTCTCGCTGGTGCGCAAGGCGCTGGCCGAGCGCGAGGTTCTCTTGCGCGCCATGCCCCACATCTCGTGGCCGATGCGCTTTGTCCTGCCCTATCATCCCGATATGCGGTTCGAGGGCGAGACCCCGACCTCGCGGCTTCTCGACCGGTTCATGCCATGGATGAAGGGCAGGCGGCCCGCGTGGCTGATCCGCCTGGGCCTTTTCCTTTACGACAATCTGGGCGGGCGGAAGATCCTGCCGGGCACGGCGACGCTGGATCTGACGCAGGATCCGGCTGGGGCGCCGCTCGATCCGAAATTCCGCCATGCCTACGAATATTCCGACTGCTGGGTCGAGGATGCGCGGCTGGTGGCGCTGAATGCCCGCGACGCGGCCGAGCGCGGCGCCACCATCCTGACCCGCGCCCGCGTCACCGCTGCCGTCCGGTCCGGCGATCTCTGGCAGGTGACGGTCGCCATCGGCGCAACGACGCAGATCTTCCGCGCCAAGGTGCTGGTCAATGCCGGCGGACCCTGGGTTGAGCAGGTGGTGCGCGGCATCGCCCATGTCGATACGAAGGAATCGATCCGCCTGGTACGCGGCAGCCATATCGTCACGAGGCGGCTGTTCGACCACGGCAAATGCTATTTCTTCCAGGGCCACGACGGCCGCATCATCTTCGCCATTCCCTACGAGGAAGACTTCACCCTGATCGGCACCACCGACATGGATCATCACGGCGACCCCGCCAACCCGACCTGCACCGAGGCGGAAGAGGACTATCTCTGCACCTTCGCCAGCCAGTATTTCCGCCGCCCGGTTGCGCGCAAGGATGTAGTCTGGACCTATTCCGGCGTCCGCCCCCTGCACGAGGACGGGGCGAAGTCGGCGCAGGCCGCGACCCGCGACTACGTGCTGTCGCTGGACAGCGAGGGTCCGCCGATCCTGTCGGTATTCGGCGGCAAGATCACCACCTACCGCAAGCTGGCCGAGGCGGCGCTGGACAGGATCACACCGTTCCTCGCCCCCGAAAGGGGCGGCTGGACGGCGGGTGTGCCGCTGGCCGGTGGCGATTTCCCGGTGGGCGACGCGCCGCGCCTGACCCGCGAGATGAAACTACGCTATCCGTTCCTGGACGATTACAGATGCCGGCGCCTCGTGCGCGCCTACGGGACAGAGGCGCCCGCGGTTCTCGGGCCGGCGCGATCACCCGAGGATCTCGGTCGCAGCTTCGGCGCCGGCCTGACCGAACGCGAAGTGGCGTGGCTGATGCGGCACGAATTCGCGCGCCGTGCCGAGGATGTGGTCTGGCGCCGCTCGAAACTGGGCCTGAGGATGGAGGCGGGCGAGATCGCCGAGCTTGACCTCTGGATGCAGGCTCAAGGTGCAGGTCCGTGAGCCACGTCGTCGCCATCGACCAGGGCACCACCTCGTCGCGCGCCATCGTCTTTGACCGCGACATGCGCCCCGTGGCCAGCGCCCAGCAGGAGTTTCCCCAGCATTTCCCCGCCTCTGGCTGGGTCGAGCATGACCCTGGCGACATCTGGGCCAGCGTCCTTGCCACCGTGCACGGCGCGATCGGCCGCGCGGGCATCACGGCGGCCGGCGTTGCCGCGATCGGCATCACCAACCAGCGCGAGACCACCCTGGTCTGGGACCGCCTGACCGGCGAGCCGATCCACCGGGCGATCGTCTGGCAGGACCGCCGCACCGCCGGCCTCTGCGCCCGCCTGAGGGCCGAGGGCCACGAGTCGATGGTGACGCGCAAGACCGGCCTGCTGCTTGACCCCTACTTCTCGGGCACCAAGCTCGCCTGGATTCTGGACCAGGTGCCGGGCGCGAGGGCGCGTGCCGGGCGGGGCGAGCTTCTGTTCGGAACCATCGACACATTTCTGATCTGGCGGCTGACCGGGGGCAGGGTCCACGCAACCGACGCCACCAATGCCGCGCGCACCCTTCTGTTCGACATCCGCGAAAACCGCTGGGACGCCGAAATCCTCGGCCTTCTCGATATTCCCGCCGCCATGCTGCCCGAGGTCCGGGACTGCGCCGCCGATTTCGGCGCCACCGACGCCGGCCTGTTCGGCCGGCCGATCCCCATCCTGGGCGTGGCGGGCGACCAGCAGGCGGCGACCATCGGCCAGGCCTGCTTTGCCCCCGGGATGATGAAATCCACCTACGGGACCGGCTGCTTTGCCCTTCTCAACACCGGGGGCGAGCTGATCGAAAGCCGCAGCCGCCTTCTGGGGACCATCGCCTACCGGCTGGACGGACGGACGACCTATGCGCTCGAGGGTTCGATCTTCATCGCCGGTGCGGTGGTCCAGTGGCTGCGCGACGGGCTGAAGATCATCGGTGCAGCGGTCGAGACCCGCGCCCTCGCCGAAGCCGCCGATCCGGGGCAGGATCTGATCCTTGTCCCGGCCTTCACCGGGCTGGGCGCCCCCTACTGGAACGCCGACTGCCGGGGGGCGATCTTCGGGCTGACCCGCAACTCCGGCCCAGCCGAGCTTGCCCGCGCAGCGCTGGAAAGCGTCGGCTTCCAGACGCTTGACCTGCTCAAGGCGATGCGCGCCGACTGGGTGGGCGCGGCCGGGGGCGTGTTGCGCGTCGACGGCGGAATGGCGGCCTCGGACTGGACCATGCAGTTCCTGGCCGACATCATCGGTGCGCCCGTCGACCGGCCGGGGGTGACCGAGACCACCGCCCTCGGCGCCGCCTGGCTGGCGGGGATGCAGGCCGGCCTTTACCCCGATGCCGAAGGCTTTGCCCAAGGATGGACGTGCGAGCGCCGGTTCGAGCCGCGCATGGATGCGGCCGAGCGCGAACGCCGGCACGCGCGCTGGCAGCGCGCGGTCCGCGCGGCGATTTCGGTGTGATCTACAGGTTGAACACCCGGCTTGGGTGGACCTCGCCGCCGCGATAGGTGCCGATGGCTATGGGGCGGCCCTGGTGGCTGACCCAGACCTCGTCGCCGAACTCGGCCCCGGTCAGCACCTGCCCGGGATTGCCGTTCCTCAGCCGCGCCGCGCCTTCGGCGCTGGCCCGCACCTCGGTCATGCCCTCCAGTCCGGCCTGAAGCGGCAAGAGCAGGGCATCGAGCGCCCCGGTCCGGGCCAGCGCCTCGATCCGGTCCATCGTCACCCCCTCGCTGGCCGCGAAAGGGCCGGACCATTCGCGCCTGAGCCACAGGACATGGCCAAGACAGCCAAGCGCCCGCCCCAGATCGCGGGCGATGGCACGCACATATCCGCCCTTGCCGCACACCATTTCCAGCGTGACGGTGTCGCGGTCCGGGCGGGCGATCACCGCCAGGCTTTCGACCCGGAGCGGCCGGGCCGCGAGGTCGAGGATCTCGCCTTCCCGGGCCAGGTCATAGGCGCGGGCGCCCTCGACCTTGACCGCCGAAAACTGCGGCGGCACCTGCAGGATGTCGCCGCGAAAGGCGCCGAGCGCCTGCGCGATCTCCTCGTCCGAAGGCCGCGCGTCCGACCGGGCGATCACGTCGCCCTCGGCGTCGTCGGTCGCGGTCGCCGCGCCCAGCCTGACGGCGAAGCGATAGCATTTCAGCGCGTCGGTGATATGGGGAATGGTCTTGGTCGCCTCGCCAAGCGCCACGGCCAGAACCCCGGTCGCCGCCGGATCGAGCGTGCCGGCATGGCCGGCCTTCGCGGCGTCGAAGGCCCACCGCACCTTGCCGACCACCGCCGTCGAGGTGATCCCCGCCGGCTTGTCGACCACCAGCCAGCCGGATATGTCCCGTCCCTTCTTGCGCGCCATCATCTCTCCCGGGTTTGCCGTGCCTTGCGGGCGGTCAGCCGGCCGGAACCACCAGCCCGACGATCGGGCCCATCTGGAACCCGAAATCGTCGCGCCCGAGGTCCGGCGCATAGAGCCGCGAGATCGTCCCGTCCAGAAACAGCGCGTCCGGCGCCCCGAGGCCGTCGCGGAACAGCCGGGCGAAGGTGTCGAAGTTCACCGGATCGTTCGAAATCGCGAAATAGGCGGTCTTGCCGTCGGCCGAGACGCCCACGCCGTTGCGGATGTTGACTGCCTCGGAAAAGGGCGAGAACTTGGGGTGCAGCTTGCCGGCAATGACCAGCATCGGCCCGGACTGGGTGGCGAACTGGCACTCTGGCCGCTGCGCGTCGAAGGCCAGCGTTTCGGTCACCTGGAACCCGTCGCGGCGGATGCAGAAGACGCCGTTCGGCTGGAGGCCGAAGTTCCCCGGGCCCGCCCGCTTCTGCAGGTCGGCCATCTGGCGGCCCTTCTCGATGTAAAGCCCGACGGGCCTGCGGTCGGGATGATACATTCCGGCGTTCATCGCGAAGGCAAGGCGGCGGCCCTCGCCGGCCAGGGCGGTGCTGACCGCGTCGAAGCTGCCGAGGACCGTGCCGTCCGGCCCGTTCAGGAACAGGCGCAGGTCGGCGCCGGCCGAGGCTTCGCAGACGCTGAAGTCGGCGCCGTCGAACTGCATCTCGCGGCACGAGTCGGCGCGCGCCGCCAGGGGCAGGCACAGCAGGCAGAGGGCAAGGGCCGCCTCAACCCAGGTGCGCATCGTCGTCCGCATCGTCGTTTCCGTCGCCGCCCTTGACATCGCGCCGGACGCGCTCGTCGGCAAAAAGGCGGCGCGTCTCGTCCAGGCGGTCGAAGGTCTCGTCCAGCTGGAACCGCAGTTCGGGCGCGAACTTCAGGGTCATCGCCTTGGCCACCAGCCGGCGCAGTTCGCCCCGGTTGCGGCGCAGGGCCGCAAGCGCCGCCTCCGCCCCGGTGCCGCCGAGCGGCAGGACATAGGCCGTCGCCACCTTGAGGTCGGGCGAGGTGCG
The DNA here is from genome assembly GCA_018240425.1 of Pseudomonadota bacterium. GTDB lineage: Bacteria > Pseudomonadota > Alphaproteobacteria > Rhodobacterales > Rhodobacteraceae > TMP-24. The sequence continues at coordinate 46,203 of JAFEFU010000062.1, forward strand.
CACTTCCCCCACGGTGATCGAGAATCGCTGCAATTCGGGGTCGTGCACGTCACCGCGCGCCAGAACCCCGGCCAGCGTGTGGCGGATCAGTTCGCCCACGCGAAGCTGGCGCTGCGACGGGCCCGGGCCCTGGGAAAAGCGGTTCTGTGCCATGCGCCCCATGTAGGCCAAGCCCGCGCCCCCCGCAACGGCCCTTTGCCAAGGCGCGGGCGGCGGGCTATGGAATGCCGGTCAGCAGGAGCGCGCGCCATGAGCCAGACCCAAGATCTTCCAGGCATTGTCGTTACCGGCGCGTCGGGCCGCATGGGGCGGATGCTGGCCTCGATGATCCTCGGGTCGGATCGCGCCCGTCTGGCCGGGGCGGTCGAGCGCGCCGGCCACGCCTGGATCGGCCGGGACGTGGGCGAGGCGATGGGGGGTGCCGCGGCCGGGGTGCGCGTCACCGACGATCCGCTCGAGGCCTTCGCGCGGGCGCAGGCGGTGATCGACTTCACCGCCCCCGCCGCCACCGTCGAGTTCGCGGCCCTGGCCGCGCAGGCCCGCGCCGTCCATGTGATCGGCACCACCGGGCTGGAAGCCGCGCACCTGGCCCGGATCGCCGCCGCCGCCCGCCATGCCGTCATCATCCGCGCCGGCAACATGAGCCTTGGCGTCAACCTCCTGGCGCGGCTGACCCGCAAGGTGGCCCAGGCGCTGGATGCCGACTGGGACATCGAGATCGTCGAGGCCCATCACCGGATGAAGGTCGACGCCCCCTCGGGGACCGCGCTGATGCTGGGGCAGGCGGCGGCCGAGGGGCGCGGCGTTGCCCTGGACCAGCACAGGGACAGCGGCCGCGACGGGCTGACCGGGGCGCGGACGCGGGGTGACATCGGCTTTTCCTCGGTCAGGGGCGGCGACATCGTCGGCGAGCATGACGTGATCTTCGCCGCCGATGGCGAGCGGATCGTTCTGCGCCACATCGCCACCGACCGGGCGATCTTCGCGCGCGGCGCGCTGCGGGCGGCGCTGTGGGGGCAGGCGCGAGAGCCGGGCGAATACGACATGGCCGACGTTCTGGGGCTCTGACCGCCTCGAGCCCGGTCAGAAATCGACCGCGATCCCCTTCTTCTCCCAGTCGCCGAACCGCACCGGATCGGGACCATCGCGCCCGCCCAGTTCCGGCGGCAGGGGCGGGGCGGCCTTGCGGCGACGCTCCTCGGCCTCGGCCAGGGCGCGGCGGGCGGCGGGGGAAAGCGGGTTCTGGCGGGCTTCGTCCAACGCGACCTCGGGCTTTGCTTGTGCGGGCGACAGCCCTGATATAGGCCGCGCCCAGCCGGGGGCAAGCGGACAGGTGGCGCGATGGAATCGGGAACCGGGGCAAGGATGGCCGCCGCCCTCATGGTCGAAGGGGTCGTCGCGCGGCGCCTGTCCCTTGCCGACCAGTCGGGCGAGGGGGCGATGGCGGGCCTTTCGCCGGCGGACCGGGCGCGGGCCCAGAGGCTGGCGCTGGCGACGCTGCGCCGCCTCGACGCCGCCGACCTCATCCTGAAGTCGTTCCTGCGCAAGGAGCCGCCGGCCTTCATCCATGCCCTGTTGCGGCTTGCCGTCACCGAGATGCTGGCCGAAGGGGCGCCGGCCCATGCCGTCGTCCATGACGCCGTGACGATCGCGCGCGGGGCGGGCCAGCGGACCGAGGCTTTTGCCGGACTGGTCAACGCGGTCCTGAGGCGGGCGGCCGAGACCGACCCGGCGCGGTTCGCCGCCCTGCCGCCGCAGGCGCTGCCGGGCTGGCTGCGCGGGCGGCTGATGTCGGCCTGGGGCAAGGCCGCCACCCTAGCGATCGAGGCCGCCCACGTCAGGGGAGCCGCCCTCGACCTGACGCCGCGCGATGGCGATGCGGAGGGTCTTGCGGCGCGGCTCGGCGGGGCTGCCCTGCCGACGGGATCGGTGCGCCTCGCGGGCTTTCCGCCGCTGGCCGAGCTGCCGGGCTATGCCGAGGGCGACTGGTGGGTGCAGGATGCCGCCGCCGCGCTGGCCGCCCGGGCGCTGGCGCCCCGGCCGGGCGAGCGGGTGCTTGACCTTTGTGCGGCGCCGGGGGGCAAGACCCTGCAGCTGGCCGCGGCGGGTGCCGATGTCACTGCGCTGGACATTTCGGCGCAGCGCATGGCGCGGGTCGGGGAAAACCTGAAGCGCTGCCGCCTGAGCGCCCGCACCATCGTCGCCGATGCGCTGGACTGGCAGCCGGACCATCCGTTCGACGCGATCCTTCTTGATGCGCCGTGCTCGGCCACCGGCACCATCCGCCGCCATCCCGACCTGCCCTTCGTGCGCGATGCGGGCGGGTTGAAGGACATCTTCGCCCTGCAATCGGCCCTGATCGACCGCGCGGTCGCCCTGCTGAGGCCGGGCGGCCGGCTGGTCTATGCCACCTGCTCGCTTCTGCCCGAGGAAGGCGAGCGCCAGATGGGCGCGGCGCTGACCCGGCACGAGGTGCTGGAGGCCGACCCTGCGGCGATGTCGCTTCCCGGGCTGGAGCCGGGCTGGATCGGAGCGGAGGGCGGCCTTCGGCTGCGCCCCGACCATTGGCCTGACCGCGGCGGAATGGACGGATTCTTCATCGCCGTGCTGCGCCGGCGGGCTTAATGCGCGAACCAGCTGCGCGACACATGCTTGCGGCTGAAGAATTCGCCCATCATCCCCAGGACGAACAGCGCGAATGACACTTCGTAGACATAGGCCACGTCCGAATTGCGCGGCATGTAGTTCAGGAAAACCGCGCCGCGCATCTGGTCGATGATGTGGAAGAGCGGGTTCCAGTCGAAGAACTTCAGAAGCGAGAAGCTGAGCGCATTGCCCACCACCATCTTGCCCGAGGCGAAGATGTTCACCCGCGCCACGATCAGCATCATGATCGGCGCGAGCTTCGGCGCCCAGGGCTTGATCGCCATCAGCACAAGGCCGGTCGCGATGCCGAACACCCAGGCCGACAGCATCATGAACAGCGCATAGCTGGGGCTGGCGATTTCCAGCGGCTTGAAGGCGACGTGGTAGACGAACAGGATGACGATGACCGAAAACATCTGGATGTAGAGCGCGCTGAGCGCCGACGAGGCGATCGCGACGATCGTGTTCATCGGCGCGTGCAGCATCATCGCCGAGGTCGGGCCCTCGGCCCCGTAGACCGCGCGCATGGTCTTGTTGAAGGTCATGTAGGACGTGACGCCGGTCATCAGGAACATCACGAAGTCGCCGCGGAACTGGTTCGACTTCATCCCCATGATGGTCATGGTCACATAGAGCGTCAGGATGAACAGGGCGATGAACACCACGTTCATCATCAGGCCGAACAGCGCGTTCGACTGCGCCCCGCGCGCCGAGCGCACCGTCGCGTGATAGGTCACTTCGCACATTTCAAGCGCCGCGGTCAGCCGCGTCCGCCGCCTTTTCTCGATCCTGAACATGCCCGGCCCGTGGTTCGCGACACCATTGTAATTGCGGCAGTCTTGCCTTTTCCTTGCTACCTATCACAAGGTTGCCCGGTCAGGGGGCGAAATCTGGCCGAAAGATGGGGGAAGTCGTGGATTTTGAGCATCTGATGCAGGTGATGCGCTGGCTGGCACTGTCTGCGGGCGAGCGGATCATGGAAATCTACGATGCCGCCGATTTCGAGGTGCGTGCCAAGTCGGACGCCAGCCCGGTCACCGCAGCCGACGAGGCGGCCGATGCGCTGATCGCCGAAGGGCTGGCCGAGGCATTCCCCGGCCTTCCCATCGTCACCGAGGAGCAGGCCGACAGCCACGCCCAGGCGGTCTCGACCTTCCTGATCGTCGATCCCCTGGACGGGACCAAGGAATTCGTGCAGCGGCGCGGCGACTTCACCGTCAACATCGCCTATGTCGAAGACGGCGTGCCCCTGCGCGGCGTCGTCTATGCGCCGGCCAAGGGCCGTCTGTTCTATACGCTGGCGGACGGTCGTTCGGTCGAGGAAACCGGCCCGTTCGACAAGGACCATCCCGGCGCGCTGCGCCACCTGTCGGTCTCGGTTCCCGACAACCGGGCGCTGATGGTGGTGGCGTCGAAGTCCCACCGCGATCAGGCGACCGACGACTACATCTCGCAATATGCCGTGGCCGACATGACCAGTGCCGGATCGTCGCTGAAGTTCTGCCTGGTGGCGGCGGGCGAGGCCGACCTTTACCCGCGCGTTGGCCGGACGATGGAGTGGGACACGGCGGCGGGTGACGCGGTCCTGCGCGGCGCGGGCGGCGAGATGGTCCGTTTCGACGATCACTCACCCTTCGCCTACGGCAAGCCCGGCTTCGAGAACCCCTTCTTCATCGCCTACGCCCCGGGCGTCCTTCTGGTGAAATAGTGTCTGTCCTGATCGTCATTCCCGCCCGCTATGCCTCGACCCGCTATCCGGGCAAGCCGCTGGTCGAACTGAAGGGCGCCGGCGGGCAGCCGCGCAGCCTGATCCGCCGCAGCTGGGAGGCGGCGATGCAGGTCAGGGACGCCGACCGCGTGGTCGTCGCCACCGACGACGAACGCATCCGTCGCCATGCCGAAGGGTTCGGCGCCGAGGTGGTGATGACCTCGGAAGCCTGCCAGAATGGCACCGAGCGCTGCGCCGAGGCGCAGGCGGTGCTGGGGTGGGCCCATGAGGTCGTGGTCAACCTGCAGGGCGACGCGCCGCTGACCCCCGCCTGGTTCGTCGAGGATCTGGTGGCCGGGCTGCGCGCCCATCCCGACGCCGAAGTGGCCACCCCGGTCCTGCGCTGCGACGGCCGGGCGCTGAACGGTTTTCTCGACGACCGCCGCAACGGCCGGGTCGGCGGGACCACCGCGGTCTTTGGCGAGGGTGGGCGGGCGCTCTACTTTTCCAAGGAAGTGATTCCCTATACCGGACGCCCCTATGCCGACGGCGAAATCACGCCGGTCTTTCATCACGTCGGCGTCTATGCCTATCGGCCAGAGGCGCTGAAATCCTACGCATCCTGGCCGGTGGGCCCGCTGGAGACGCTGGAGGGGCTGGAGCAGCTGCGCTTCCTGGAGCGCGGACGGCAGGTCCTGTGTGTCGTGGTCGAGGCGCGCGGCCGGCAGTTCTGGGAGTTGAACAACCCCTCCGACGTCGCCCGGATCGAGGCGATGATGGCGGACATGGGGATGGCATGACCGCCGCCCCGGCGGTCAGCGTGATCGTCGTGTCGCGCCGCCGGCCCGGCCCCCTGCGCCGCTGCCTGCTGGGGTTGATGCAACTGGACTACCCCGCCTGCGAGGTCATCGTCGCGGCCGATCCCCCGGGACTGGCGGTGGCGCGCGGCTTTCCGGTCCGCACCGTCGCCTTCGACCTGGCCAACATCTCGGCCGCCCGCAACGCGGGGATCTGCGCCGCCGCCGGCGAGGTGGTGGCCTTCATCGACGATGATGCGGTGCCCGAGCCGCAATGGCTGTGCCACCTCGCGCGGCCCTTCGCCGACCCGCTGGTCGCGGCGGCGGGCGGGTTCGTGCTGGGGACCAACGGAATTTCCCTGCAATGGGCCGGCGGAACCGTTGACCGGCTGCTTGTCCCCGGCCTGCTTGCCCTGCCGGACGACGCCCCCAGCCTGCACCGGGCCAGCCCCGGAAAGGCGATCGAAATCAAGGGCGTGAACTGCGCCTATCGCCGGTCCCTGCTGCTCGGGATGGGCGGTTTTGACCCGGAGTTGCGCTATTATCTCGACGAAACCGAACTGAACCTGCGGCTTGCGGCGCTGGGTGCGGTGACGGCCATCGTCCCCGAGGCGCGGGTGCACCACCTGAAGGCCCCAAGCGACCTGCGCCACGGCGACCGGACCCCGCTCGACCTGGCGATGATCGGCGCCAGCACCACCATCACCCTGCGCCGCCACGGCGCCACCCCTGCCGAGGTCGCGCACGCCGGAAACCAGTTTGCGAGCGAGCAGGAAGCAAGGCTTGCCGGCCTTGTCGCGGCGCGCAGGCTGACGCGGGCCGAGGCGGACCGGCTGATGGCGACCTTGCGGTCGGGGCTGGCCGAGGGTGCGGCGCGCGCCCTGGCGGCGCTTGCGCCGCTGCGCCCGGAGACCGCCGCCTTCATGCCCCTTCCCGCAAGGACCGCCGGAACCGTGGTGCTGGCCGGCCGCCCCTGGCAGCGGGCGCGGCTGAGCCGTGAAGCGGCCCGGCGGGCCGCAGCGGGCCAGGTCGTCCGTCTGTTCCTGTTCGGCCCTACCGCCCTTTTCCACCGCCGCCGGTTCACCGACGAAGGGTTCTGGCTTCACACCGGCGGGCTGTTCGGCAAGTCCGACCGCGCCGACCCCTGGTTCCGGTTTTGGCGGTTCTCCGCCCGCCTGCGCCGCGAGTCGGCAAGATTCAGCACCGGCTACGGGAATTCCTGACTCCACGGTTTCCACAAGATCAACTAAAATGGCAGGGAGTGAGCATTCCGGCGCGAAATTCCCCCTGCGCCGGAGGTGGCAAGCCTTATGTTGGTCCGGCCCTTGTTGGCCTTTCTGCAAGGGCGTAGAAGCGAAAAAACCCTGTCCTGCAAGGGACTGAACTAACCAAGGTGCCTGAATGACACGCAAGGTCTCGAAAGCGATTTTCCCGGTAGCGGGGCTCGGAACCCGTTTCCTGCCCGCGACCAAGTCGATTCCGAAGGAAATCATGACGCTCGTCGACCGCCCGCTGATCCAGTATGCGATCGACGAGGCGCGGGCGGCCGGAATCGAGGAATTCATCTTCGTCACCTCGCGCGGCAAGGGCGCGCTCGAGGATTACTTCGACCATGCGCACGAGCTGGAGGCGAACCTGACCCGGGCCGGCAAGAAGGATCTTCTGGCCGTGCTTCAGGCGACCAACATGGATTCGGGCGCGATCGCCTATGTCCGCCAGCACAAGGCCCTTGGTCTTGGCCATGCGGTCTGGTGCGCCAGCCGCCTGATCGGCGACGAACCCTTTGCCGTTCTCTTGCCCGACGACGTCATCGCCGCCGAAAAGCCCTGCCTGCAACAGATGGTCGAGGCCTATGCCGAAACCGGCGGCAACATGGTCGCTGCGATGGAAGTTCCGGCGGAAAAGGCCTCGTCCTACGGCGTGCTCGACATCCGCGAGGACATGGGGGCGCTGGTCTCGGTCAAGGGCATGGTGGAAAAGCCCAAGGCCAGCGAGGCGCCGTCGAACCTGGCGGTCATCGGCCGCTACATCCTGTCGTCGGGCGTGCTGCGCAACCTCGAGGCCAAGCAGCAGGGCGCCGGCGGCGAGATCCAGCTGACCGACGCGATCGCCAAGGAAATCGCCACCTCGGACAATGTCTATGGCTATCGCTTCCGCGGCCAGCGTTTCGACTGCGGATCGAAGGCGGGTTTCCTGCAGGCGACGGTGGCCTTCGGCCTGGCGCGCCCCGAGTTGCGCGATGAGTTCCAGCAGTTCCTGGAAGAAATGACCACGATGCGCAAGGCGGCCGAGTAGGGCCGCATGACCCGAACCGTTCTGGTGACCGGCGGCGCGGGCTATATCGGCTCGCACGCCTGCAAGGTCCTGAAAGGGGCGGGCTATCTGCCGGTCACCTATGACAGCCTGGTGACCGGCTGGCAGGACGCGGTGAAGTTCGGCCCGTTCGAGCAGGGAGACCTTGCCGACCGCGGGCGGCTGGACGAGGTGTTCGCGCGCTGGAAGCCCGATGCCGTCATGCATTTCGCCGCCCTGTCGCTGGTGGGCGATGCCATGCGCGATCCGGGGCTCTATTGGCGGGCGAATGTCCTGTCGGCGCTTAACCTGGCCGAGGCCGCGGTGGCGGCGGGCTGCCTCGACTTCGTCTTTTCCTCGACCTGCGCGACCTATGGCGACCAGGACGGCGTGGTGCTGGACGAGGAAACCCCGCAGGCGCCGATCAATGCCTATGGCAAGTCCAAGCTGGCGATCGAGCAGATGCTGGGCGACTTCGCCGCCGCCCACGGGCTGCGCCCGGTGATCTTCCGCTATTTCAACGTGGCCGGCGCCGACCCTGAGGGCGAGGTGGGCGAACATCACCGCCCCGAGTCGCACCTCGTGCCCCTGATGCTGGACGCGGTCGCGGGCCAGCGGCCGGCGCTGACCGTGTTCGGCACCGACTATCCGACCGCCGACGGAACCTGTGTGCGCGACTATGTGCATGTGATGGATCTGGTCGAGGCCCACGTTCTCGGGCTGAAGTGGCTTCAGGCGGGCAGGGCGCCGCAGGTCTTCTGCCTGGGCACCGGCAAGGGCTTTTCGGTGCGCGAGGTCATCGACCAGTCGCGCCGGGTGACGAACCGCGACGTGCCGGTGGTCTATGGCGACCGGCGGGCGGGGGACGCGGTGACGCTGGTGTGCGGCTCGGACCGGGCGGTGCGCGAACTGGGCTGGCGGCCCGCGCGGTCGACGATGGGCGACATGATCGCCGATGCCTGGCGCTGGCACCAGACCGGGCGCTATGAGCGCTGAGGCGCCGGGCGCGCTGTGCCTTGACATCACCCGGCTGGTACAGCGGACCGATGGCGGCCCGCCGACCGGGATCGACCGGGTCGAGCGCGCCTATCTGGCCGCGCTGTGCGCCGCGCGACAGCCGGTTCATTTCCTGTGCCGGACCGCGCTTGGCTGGCTGGTTCTTGACCGCGCGGCGGGCCAGGCGTTCCTGGGCTGGATCGGCGGTGCGCCGCTGCCGCGGACCGGCGCTGTCGCCCGCCTGATCGCCCGCCGCCGCCGATCGCCGGGGATCGAGGCCGCCCTGCGCGGCAGGGCCGAGGGTGTTCTTCCCGAACGTGCGCTTTCGGGCTGGCTGCGGCGGGCCTGCGGCGGCGGCGTCTGGCTGAGCGTCGGCCACACCAACCTGACCGGCGGCGTCCTGGGACAGGCCGCCGCTGCCGGGCTGAAGGTCGCGGTGATGATCCACGACACGATCCCGCTTGATCATCCCGAATGGTCGGGGCCGGGCGCGCCCGAGCGCTTTCGTGCCGCTCTCGGTGCCGCCCTGCGCCATGCCGACCTGATCCTCTGCCCCTCGCGCAGCGTGATGGCCGCCATCGCGCGCCACGGGGCCGGCGCGGGGCGGCTACCGCCGCTGCGGGCAGTGCCCCTGGGCGTGGCGCCGGCCGCGCCGGATCCCGGCCTGCTGCCGCCGGGGATCGACATCTCGGGGCGGTTCTTCGTCGCGCTGGGCACTATTGAGCCGCGCAAGGATCACGGGCTGCTTCTCGATGTCTGGCGGGGGCTGTGCGCCGGCCTGCCCGCCGCCCGCGTCCCGCGCCTTTTCATCTGCGGCAGGCCGGGCTGGGCGGATGCCGGCCTTCTGGACCGTCTTGCCCGGACGCGCGCGTCCGGTGGTGTGGTCGACGTCCATTCCGGCTTGCCCGACGGCGCGGTCGGTGCGCTGCTGGTCGGGTCGGCGGGGCTACTCGCCCCCAGCCGCGCCGAAGGCTTTGGCCTGCCCGCCGCCGAGGCCGCCGCACTCGGGGTGCCGGTCCTTGCCAGCGACCTGCCGGTGACGCGCGAAGTCCTCGGCGACTGGCCAACCTATCTCCCGGCCGGGATGGTCTCGGACTGGTCGCGCGCGATCCTGTCGGATTCGCCCGCCCCGCGACGGCCGCCCCTCCTCTCGGACTGGACAGCGCATTTCAACTGCGTTCTTAATTTTCTCGGTTAAGACGATTGCAGCGCCCCGGGAGAGGGCAGGGAGTACCCAGTGCGGCTTTGGGACAGATACCGGCTGAGGATCCGGCGCAGGCGGCTGCGCCTGCGGTCCTTGCGCAAGGGACGCGAGCTGTCGGCGGTCAGCGTCCACCCGAAGGCCATCGCGGCGGCAGGCGTCACGCTTGCTGCCACTGTCCGGAACGAGAGGCTGCGCCTGCCCTACTTCATCGACTACTACCGCCGTCTCGGGATCGGGCATTTCCTGATAGTCGACAACGGATCGGACGACGGAACCGGCGAATGGCTGGCGGCGCAGCCCGACGTGTCGGTCTGGCGCACAACCGCCAGCTATGGGGGATCGCGCTTCGGGATCGACTGGATCAATGCGCTGCTTGGCCGCCATCGCCACGACCGCTGGATCCTTGTCGTCGATGTGGACGAGTTCCTGGTCTTTCCCTTCGGCGACGCCCGACCCATCGGCGCCCTGACCGACTGGCTGGACAGCTGCGCCATCCGGTCCTTTCCGGCGATGATGGTGGACATGTATCCCAAGGGTCCGGTCTCGGCCCGGCCCTACCGCGAGGGGCAGGACCCGTTCGAGATTGCCAGCTGGTTCGACAGCGCCAACTACATGATTTCGCGCAATCCGCTCTACGGCAATCTCTGGATACAGGGGGGGCCGCGGGCGCGCGTCTTCTTCCCCGACCGGCCCGCGGATGCACCGGCCCTGAACAAGATCCCGCTGGTCAGGTGGGACCGGCGCTATGTCTTCGTCAACTCGACCCACATGCTTTTGCCACGCGGCCTCAACTTCACCTACGATTCGGCGGGGGGCGAGATGATCTCGGGCTGCTTGCTGCACGCCAAGTTCCTGTCGACCTTTCCCGCAAAGGTCGCCGAGGAGGTCGCGCGGGTCGAACATTTCGCGCGGGGCCGGGAATATCGCGTCTATGCCGAGGCCAGCCCCGACCAGACCGATCTCTGGTGCAAGTGGAGCGAGAAATACATCAACTGGCGGCAGCTCGAGATTCTGGGGCTGATGTCCAAGGGCAATTGGGCCTAGGGTGCGGGCATGAGCGTCGGGATCATCCTTCTGTGCCACACGGCCCTGGACCGCGCCGCCGAGGCCGCGCGGTTCTGGGCCGCTTCCGGCGCGCCGGTGGTCATCCATGTCGACCGGCGCACCGCCGACCCCGAGATGGAAGCGTTCCGGGCGGCGCTGGACGGTGTGCCGGGCATCGCCTTCTCGCCGCGCTTCGCCTGCCCCTGGGGCACCTTCGGGCTGGTCGAGGCGACCCTGACCGCCGCCGGGCAGCTGATGCGCACCCATCCCGGCCTTGACCATGTCTATCTGGCCTCGGGCGCCTGCCTTCCGCTGCGGCCGCTCTCCGACCTGCAGGACTACCTTGCCGCCCATCCCGACACGGACTTCATCGAAAGCGTGACCACCGACGATGTGCCCTGGATCGTCGACGGCCTGGCGATGGAGCGGTTCACCCTGCGCTTTCCCTTTACCTGGCAGACGCAGCGGACCCTGTTCGACGGCTATGTCCGCCTCCAGCGCCGCCTGGGGCTGAGGCGGCGGATTCCCCAGGGACTCGTCCCCCACCTCGGGTCGCAATGGTGGTGCCTGACGCGGCGCACGCTCCTGTCGATCCTGAGCGACCCGCGCCGGGCCGAGTTCGACCGCTATTTCCGCCGGGTCTGGATCCCCGACGAGAGCTACTTCCAGACCCTTGCCCGGCTGTACTCGACGCGCATCGAAAGCCGGTCTCTGACCCTGTCCAAGTTCGATGTGAAGGGCAGGCCCTACACATTCTATGATGACCACCTGCAACTGCTGCGCCGGTCGGATTGTTTTGTCGCCCGCAAGATCTGGCCGCAGGCCGGCCGGCTCTACCGGGCATTCCTGCACGCCGGCCCGACCGGCGCGGCCCAGGCAGACCCCCAGCCCGGCAAGATCGACCGGCTGTTCGACAAGGCGGTCGAACGGCGAAGGATGGGGCGCGCCGGGCTTTACATGCAAAGCCGCTTTCCGGCGCAGGACCGCGAAAATGGCAAGACGGGTGCCCCCTATTCGGTCTTTCACGGGTTTTCCGATCTTTTCGAGCATTTCGACGGCTGGCTGGCCAAGACCGCCGGCGGGCGTGTTCACGGGCACCTCTTTGCCGCCGACCGGGTCGAGTTCGCGGGCAACGAGCCGGTCTTCAACGGTGCCCTCTCGTCCTCGGCCGCCTTGCGCGACTATGACCCCCGGGCCTTCCTGACCAACCTGATCTGGGCGACGCGCGGCGAGCGGCAGTGCTTCCAGTTCAGCCCCCGCGACGGGCAGGAGTGCAACCGGTTCATCGCCACCGATGCCAATGCCCAGATTTCGGTCATCTCGGGGGCCTGGGCGATCCCGCTGTTCCACGGCGACGGCAGTTTTGCCGATATCCGGGCCGAGGCGGCGCGGCTGCAACGGATCGAGACGGCGCACCTTGCGTTGTTGCGCGGCGCCGCCGTCAAGGCCCGGGTCCGCATCTGGCCCCTGGCCGAGTTCCTGGAGGGCCCGATGGAGAACCTTCAGCTGATCCTTGACGAGATCAGTCCGCGGATGCCGCGCCGGCTGAGCGAGGCGCCGAGGATGGTGGCGCTGGACGGCTTTGGCCAGTTCCTCCAGAACCTGAAGAACCAGGGGATGCAGCCGACGCTGACCGGCGATTTTCCGGTCAGCCGCGACTGGCGGCCGCAGCCGCCGGCGCGGGGCCGGCCCTATCTGGTGCGCTGAGGGGACGTCGGGTTGGCGGGTCCGTTCACCTCGTTCGTCCTTCTGGCGGCCATGCGCACCGGCTCGAACCTGCTTGAGGACAGCCTCAACCGGATCGAGGGCGTTCAGTGCCACGGCGAGGCCTTCAACCCGGTGTTCATCGCCTATCCCGACCGCACGGACCTTCTCGGCGTCAGCCAGGCGGATCGCGACCGCGATCCCCGGCCGCTTCTTGAGCGGATTCGCCGGCAGCCGGGGCTGAACGGGTTTCGCTATTTTCCCGACCATGATCCGCGCATTCTGGACGAGGTGCTGGACGATCCCGCCTGCGCCAAGATCGTGCTCAGCCGCAATCCGCTGGACAGCTACATCAGCCTGAAGATCGCGCGCGAAACCGGCCAGTGGCGGCTGGGCGGCCCGGGCCGGCGGGTGGCGCGCGTGCCCTTCGACGGCGACGAGTTTGCCGGCCATCTCGACCTGCTGGCCGGGTTCCACGGGCGGATCCTGCGGGCGTTGCAGGTCAGCGGCCAGACCGCCTTCCATCTTGATTACGACGATCTCGGCGATGCCGGGGTGCTGGCCGGGCTGGCGCGGTTTCTGGGGCGAGCGGGCAGCGCCCTGCCGCCTTTGCGCAAGACCCTGCCGCAGAACCCGGAACCGGCCGAGGAAAAGGTCACGAACCCGGCGGAAATGGCGGCGGCGCTAGCCAGGCTTGATCCGTTCCGGCTGGGGCGACCCCCGAGCTTCGAGCCGCGCCGCGGACCGGGGGTGCCGGATTTCCGGGTGGCATTGGGCGCGCGGCTTCTGTTCATGCCGATCCCTGGCAACCCGGCCGCGGGGATCACCGGCTGGCTTGACCGGATCGGCGGCGGCAGCCGCAACGGGCTGACGCAATCCGAGCTGCGCCAATGGATGAAGGACAGCGCGCCATTTCGCAGCCTTACCTTGCTGTGCCATCCGGCTGACCGCGCCTGGGCGGCGTTCTCGCGGCTGTTCATCGATGGGGCCGATCCGGCGCTTGCCGCGCTGATCCGCCGCCAATGGGCGATCCCTCTGTCCGATCCTTCGGACCCGGCGGCGCTGAAGGCGGCCTTCCGCGCCTTTCTCGTGTTCCTGAAGGCCAGCCTGAGCGGCCAGACCAACCTGCGCGTCGATCCGGCCTGGGCCAGCCAGTCGGCGCATCTGCAGGGATTCAGCCAGTTCGCGGTGCCCGACGTGATCCTGAGGCCGCAAACACTGGAGTCTGGCCTGCGCCACCTGTGCGCGGATCTTGGCCTTGACTGTCCGCCGGTCGAGTGCCCCAGGCCGGGGGTGCCGGAGAACCTTCGCGACGACGATATCGCCCGCCTGCTTCGGCAGGCCTGTGCCCGCGACTATGTGGCCTTCGGATTTCGCGACTGGCCGCCGGTCGCCTGACGGGCCGGTCAGGCCGCCTGGGTCGAGCGGCGTTCGGTCAGCACGGCATGAAGCGCGGCCGGATCGCTGTTCTGGCGCAGCTTCATGCGCATGGATTCGTCGCGGAACGTCCGCGACACCATTGCCAGAGCCTTCAGATGCTCGACCCCCGCCGCCTTGGGCGCAAAGAGCGCGAAGATCAGATCGACGGGCAGGCGGTCCACCGCATCGAAGTCCATCGGCTTTTCCAGGCGGATGAAGATCCCGGCCATCCGGTCCAGCCCGTGCAGGCGGGCGTGGGGCAGGGCCACGCCATGCCCCACGCCGGTCGGGCCCAGAATCTCGCGTTCCTGCAGGGCATCGACAGTCGCGGCGGCATCAAGGCCATAGATCGCCGCCGCCATGTCCCCGATATCGTGGAACAGGCGCTTCTTGCCGGTCGATCCTGCCATGACCCGCACTGCGTTCGGGCGCAGAAAGCTCGAAAGGTCCATACGTCACGTTTCCTGTTGCCGCCGAAGCGGCGGCCTTCAGCCCCGCCCCGCCGGATCGATCCAGCCGACATTCCGGTCTTCGCGCCGGTAGACGACGTTCACCCCGCCATGTTTCTCGTTGCGAAAGACCAGAAGCGGCACACCCGCCAGCTCCATCTGCATGACCGCCTCGCCGACCGACAGCGACGGGATCTTCGCCTCGGTCTCGGCAATGATGATCGGCTGGAGAGTGTCGGGCTCGGCCTCGTCGGTTCCTTCGTTGGCGGCCAGCACATACAGGGGCGCCTCGGCGAATTCAACCGGGCTGCGGCGGTCACGGTGATGGTCGCGCAGCCGGCGCTTGTAGCGGCGCACCTGCTTGTCCATCCGTTCGCGCGCCGCCTCGAAGGCGGCATAGACATCATGCGACTGGCCCTTGGCGGCGACGGTCAGCCCGGTGGACAGATGAACGTTCGCCTCGCAGAGGTAGGCGCTGGAATCGCGCGAAAAGACCACGGTCGCATCCGTCGGCCGCTGGGCATACTTGTCGAAGGTCTCGCCCAGTTCCGATTTCACATGAGTCTGAAGCGCCTCGCCCACGTCGATCTGCTTGCCGCTGATCTGGTACCGCATGGTCATCTCCTCTGTGTGGCATCAATTCGCCGCCCTGCGCCTGCGGGCGCCGGGTCGGGCAAGGGGCATTCGGGGGGCGTTCGGTGCGCGGGCCGGGGGCCTGCCGGCGCCGAGTTTCTTCGGCGGATCGCGTCCGTTTCTGGCGTCGGGCTGAAAGCGGCAAGCGTGGGCATTTGTCTCATTTGGCGACAGATCGGCGCGGCCTGTCAACGCTTTCGTTGATAGGTGGGCATGGCCCGGCAACTTGGCAAGTGCGCCTGGGCGGATGCGCGCGACAATGGGGCGGAAAACGCGCCGACAGGCGCCCGGACCGGAACCCGGCTCGGCGGATATCGACGCATACGGCAACGAACTGTTGCGGATTTCCGCCCAATGCGCCCGCCATTCGTCCGGCCATTCGTCAGGATATGCGGAAGCTCTGCCCCAGATAGACCCGGCGCACGTTCTCGTCGCGCACCACCTCTTCGGTCGTCCCGCTCATCAGCACCGCGCCGTCATGGAGGATATAGGCGCGATCGACGATCTCGAGCGTTTCGCGGACATTGTGGTCGGTGACCAGAACCCCGATGCCGCGCGACTTCAGGTCATGCACCAGGGTGCGGATATCGCCGACCGAGATCGGATCGACCCCGGCGAAAGGCTCGTCGAGCAGCAGGTATTTCGGATCGGCGGCGAGGCAGCGGGCGATCTCGACGCGCCGCCGCTCGCCCCCCGACAGCGCCAGCGCCGGGGCGCGGCGCAGATGTTCGATCGAGAAGTCGGACATCAGCTCTTCCAGCCGCTCGCGCCGCTTGTGGCTGTCGGCGACGGTGATCTCGAGCACCGCGAGGATGTTGTCCTCGACCGACAGGCCGCGAAAGATCGACACTTCCTGCGGCAGGTAGCCGATCCCCAGGCGTGCGCGGCGATACATCGGCAGGCCGGTCACATCCTGGCCGTCGATCAGGATCTCGCCGCTGTCGGGGGTGATGAGGCCGGCGATGTTGTAAAAGCAGGTGGTCTTGCCCGAGCCGTTGGGCCCGAGCAGTGCCACCACCTCGCCGCGGTTCAGTTCGAGCGAGACATCGCGGATCACCGGGCGGCGGCGGTAGCTTTTCCGCAGATGGCTGACCTTCAGCCCGGCGCTGCCCGCGGCGACCGTCAGTTGCGGCTGCTGGGCGGCCATCTCATTTGCCTCCGGGTTGCAGCAGGGTCTTGACCCGGCCGTCCATGTGCCCGGTGCCGGCGTCGAGATCGACGACAAGGCGATTGCCGCTCATCACGCTGGTGCCCTGGGTCAGGACCACGTCGCCCGTCACCTCGATCTGGCGGCCGGTCAGCGAATAGACGGCCTTGGCGCCCTGGGCGGCCTCGGTCGGCGTGGACATCAGCACGTTGCCGGTGGCGGTCAGCGTGTCGATCCTCGACTTCTCGCCCTTGACATAGACGGCAAGCAGCGAGTCCGACGACAGTTTCAGATCGCCCTGCACGGCCAGCACATGCCCGGTGAAGGTGGCGGTCGAGGCCTGTTCGTCCACGGCGAGCGAATCCGCGGTGATCTCGACCGGCTGGCCCGCGCCGGCCTTGAGGCCCTTGAAGGCGATTGCCGTCTGCTGCGCATCCGCCGCCTGCCCCAGGACAAGGATGCAACCGGCCAGCCAGAACAATTGACGGATTTTGCGCATTCGCTCCTCAGTTCTGCGGCTTGTATACTAGGCGGACGCGGTCTTTGAAAACCAAATGATGCTGGCCCGTCGGCCCCTTCAGCTCCATCCGGTCGGCAGTGATCCGCCCGAGCGGCATGTCGCCCGCCACGTTCCCCTCGGCGATCAGGTCCTGGCTGTGCAGGTCGGCGCGTATCCGGTCGGCGCTCAGGTCGTATCCGTCGGCGGTCGTCATCCGTGCCGACCCCCGCAGGTCGATGGTGCCGCCCGCCGTGTCGAAGATGCCGGACGCGCCGGTGACACGGACCGAGGGCCGCCCGCCCTTGCTGTATTCGGCGACCACGTCGGTCGCGGTCGCCGGGCTGCCGGGCCCCTTGCCGGGCCGCGCCTCGGCGGCGGTGACGCTGACCGACGCGCCATCGTTGGTCATGCCGCCATAGTCCGGCCGGGTCAGGCGTGGGTCGCTGGCGCGCGAGTCGATGCTTTCCTGCACATAGGGCAGGGCGCCCTCGTAGTCGATGCGCCGGGCCAGGAGGAAGATCGTGGACAGGATCGCCAGCGCCAGGATGGGCAGGGTGATCTTCAGCCAGAAGACCAGGCGCGAATGGGCGCTCAGCGATCCGGCCATGTCTCAGACCACTCCGGCGCGCAGGCAGTCGTGGATGTTGAGGATGCCGAGAGGGCGGCCGTCCGGGTCGTCGCCGACCACGAACAGGCTGGTGATCTTGCGGTCCTTCATCAGCGCCACCGCCTTTTCGGCGACCGCGCCCGGCGCGATGGTGCGGGGGCCGCGGGTCATGACTTCGGCGGCCCGGTGCGAGAGAAGCCCATCCATGTGCCGCCTGAGGTCGCCGTCGGTGACGATGCCGGTCAGCCGCCCGGCGGCGTCCACCACCCCGGCCACGCCGAAACCCTTGCGGCTCATCTCGACCAGGACCTCGGCCATCGGGGCGGCCTCGCCGACCAGCGGCAGGGTCTCGCCGCCGTGCATCAAGTCGGCGACCTTGAGGAGCCTCGCCCCCAGCTTGCCGCCGGGATGGAAGGCGCGGAAATGGTCAGGGGTGAAGCGGCGATGTTCCATCAGCGCCACTGCCAGCGCATCGCCAAGCGCCAGCGTCATCGTCGTCGAGGTGGTGGGCACGATGCCGGTGCCGCAGGCTTCGTCGGCCCTGGGGAGAAGGATCGCCACGTCCGCCTGGGTCAGCAGGGTCGATCCCGCGCGGCCGGCCACGCCGATCAGCGGGATGCCGAAGCGGCGGGTGTGGGCAACGATGTCGGCCAGTTCCGGCGTCTCGCCCGAGTTGGACAGGACCAGCGCCACGTCGCCCTCGGTGACCATGCCCAGATCGCCGTGGCTGGCCTCGGCCGGGTGGACGAACTGCGCGGGCGTCCCGGTCGAGGCCAGCGTCGCCGCGATCTTCCTTCCGACGTGGCCCGACTTGCCCATGCCCGACACGATCACCCGCCCGCGCGCGGCGAGGATCAGGTCGATCGCGGCCGAGAAGCTGCCGTCCAGGGCGGCGGCCAGCGCGTCCAGCCCGCGGGCCTCGATCGCGATGACCCGGCGGGCGGTGGTCAGGAATTGGCTCTTGTCATCCATGTCAGTGCCGGAAGATGTCGGTTTCGTCGCCCCAGCCCATCAGGTCGAGGGTGGCGCGCGTCGGAAGGAAGTCGAAACAGGCCTGCGCCAGCGCCGCGCGGCCCTCGCGTTCCAGCCGGGCATCGAGTTCGGTCTTGAGCCGGTGCAGGTAAAGCACGTCCGACGCCGCATATTCCCGCTGCGCCTCGGTCAGGACCGCCGCACCCCAGTCCGATGTCTGCTGCTGCTTGGAAATGTCGACGCCCAGAAGTTCCTGCAACAGGTATTTCAACCCGTGGCGGTCGGTGAAGGTGCGCACCATCTTGGCCGCGATCTTGGTGCAATAGACCGGGGCGGTCGTCACTCCGAACGCCTGTTTCAGCGTCGCGATGTCGAAGCGGCCGAAGTGAAAGAGCTTCAGCACCCGGGGGTCGGCCAGCATCCGCTCGAGGTTCGGGGCGCGGGTCTGGCCGCGGGCGATCTGCACCAGATGCGCGTCCCCGTCGCCCGACGACAGCTGCACCAGGCACAGCCGGTCGCGGCGGGGATCAAGCCCCATCGTCTCGGTGTCGATGGCCACCACGGGGCCAAGCGCAAGCCCGTCGGGCAGGTCGTTCTGGTAGAGGTGAATGGCCACGATCTGTCCCTGTCTCCGGGGCTGGTGTCTGGGCGGCTATCCGGGGCGGTCCCTGGCTGTGTTTCCGGGCCTGCCTCGGCGTTGCGCCCGGATTAGCCCCAGGGCGCCAAAGGGTCAACGTTTGCCGCGGGCGCGAAAGCAAAAGACCGCCCGAAGGCGGTCCGTCGACATTGGTGCCCAGAAGAGGACTCGAACCTCCACGCCTTGCGGCACTGGTACCTGAAACCAGCGCGTCTACCAATTCCGCCATCTGGGCGATGTCGTGGGGGGCGATGTAATGGGGCCTCCGGGCGGTGTCAATGGGATTCCTCGGGAAAAGACCGGCGCGGAAAGCGGACGCAATTCCTCTGGGAAATCCCGCGCCAAAAGGCCAGACTGCGCGAAAAGCCGAAGGGGGGCATGATGCTTGAAATCCTGAAGTCGATCCACCTGATCTGCCTGCTTCTGGGCGGGGCGGCATCCCTGGGCAACGCCGTGCTGATGAAGCGGGTCATGGCCTCGGGCGCGCCGCCGCCCGCCCTGGTGGCGGATGCGATGAAGGTGCAGGCCAACATGGGGCTGGGCGCGGTCATCGTCCTGTGGCTGACCGGCCTGCCGATGGCGGCGATGACCGGCGCCTTCGCCAACGGCGGGCCGCTGTTCTCGCTGAAGCTGCTGGCGGCCACCGCGCTTCTGGTGATCGTTCCCTACATGGTCTGGATGCGCTCGCAGGCCGCGTCGGGGCGCCGGCCGCTGGACGTGGCGCTTCTGGCGCGCCTGTCGCTGGCGGTGCGCGTCCTGGTCGTCCTGGTCATCGTCCTTGCGGTCCTGGTCTTCCACTGACCGCCGGACGCGCGCGCGGGCTGCGGCCCGAATGCCGCTTGTCTGCCCGCAGGCGGAAGGATAAACCCCGGAACAGGCTCGAAAAGGGGATCATCGCCGATGTCCAGACTGGTGACCATCTATGGCGGCTCGGGTTTTCTGGGGCGCCAGATCGCCCGCCTGATGGCGAAAGAGGGCTGGCGCGTCCGCGTCGCCTGCCGGCGTCCGAACGAGGCGCTGTTCGTGCGGCCCTACGGCGCGGTGGGCCAGGTCGAGCCGGTCCTGTGCAACATCCGGGACGAGGCTTCGGTCGCCGCGGCGATGGCCGGCGCCGATGCGGTGGTCAACTGCGTCGGCACTTTCGACCGGGCCGGGGCCAACAGCTTTGACGCGATCCAGGTCAGGGGGGCAGAACGCATCGCCCGGCTTGCGGCGGCGGCTGGCGTCGGCACACTGGTCCATGTGTCGGCGATCGGCGCCGACGCGGGATCGGACAGCCTTTACCAGCGCAGCAAGGCCGAGGGCGAGGCTGCGGTGCGCGCCGCCTTTCCGGCGGCGGTGATCCTGCGCCCATCGGTCATGTTCGGGCCGGGGGACGGCTTCTTCAACCGCTTTGCCGGGCAGTCGCGTCTGGGGCCGGTCCTGCCGATCATCGGGGCCGGCACGCGCTTTCAGCCGGTCTATGTCGAGGACGTGGCCCGGGCCGCCGTCAAGGGGGTTCTGGGCGAGGCCGCGCCGGGCGTCCATGAACTGGGCGGACCCGATGTCGAGAGCTTGCGCCAGCTGATGCAGCGGATGCTGGCCACGATCAACCGCCGCCGGCTGATCCTGAACCTGCCCTTCGTCCTGGGCCGCTTCATTGGCGGCCTTCTCGACCTCGGCTCGGCGCTGACGCTGCGGCTGGTGCCGAACCGGATCCTGACCCGCGACCAGGTGCGCAGCCTGCGCAGCGACAATGTGGTCGCCGATGGGGCGCGGGGCCTGACCGACCTGGGCATCACGCCCACGGCGATGGGGGCGGTCCTTCCCGACTATCTCTGGCGGTTCCGCCCGGCGGGCCAGTTTGCGGCCATCACCGCGTCGGCCAAGAACCTTCGCAAGCAAGGCTGACCGCAGGCCGGTCGGGGAGGATTTCCGATGGCGGGACAGGTTGTCGACTCGCTCTTTCTGGGCGCGCTCGAGGGGCTGACCGAGTTCATCCCGGTGTCCTCGACCGGGCATCTGCTGCTCGCCAGCCATTTCCTTGGCTTTGACAGCAGCGGCAAGACATTCGAGGTGCTGATCCAGTTGGGGGCCATCCTTGCGGTCATGGGGGCCTATGCGGCCCGCCTGATCCAGATGGTCCGCGGCCTCGGTCGCGATCCCAAGGAGATGCGGTTCCTGGTCTCGGTGCTGATCGCTTTCCTGCCGGCGGCGGCGGTCGGGTTTCTGGCCCACGATTTCATCAAGGCCGTCCTTTTCGAATCGCCCCGCCTGATCGCGACGACGCTGATCGTCGGCGGCGTCGTCCTTCTGGTGGTCGATCGTCTGCCCCTGACGCCCAGCCATCATCAGTCCGACGGCCTGCCGTTCCGGGTTGCCCTGGGCGTCGGGCTGGCGCAGTGCCTGGCCCTGATCCCGGGCGTGTCGCGGTCGGGCGCGACGATCGTCGGTGGCCTTCTCTTGGGCGCGGACCGGCGGACGGCGGCCGAGTTTTCATTCTTCCTGTCGATGCCGACCATGCTGGCAGCCTTCGCGCTGGATGTCTGGAAAAGCCGCCATTCGCTTGACGCGGCGATGGCGGGCGATATCGCCATCGGTTTCGTCACCGCCTTCGTGGTGGCGATCATCGTGGTGCGCTGGTTCCTGGCCTACATCACGCGCCACGGGCTCTGGCTCTTCGGCTGGTGGCGGCTGATCGTCGGGGGGCTGGCCTGGGCGGCGCTTTGGGCCGGATACTGATTATATGTAAACATATCTGACATAAATTTGCGGCAAATTCGCAACCTCAGCGCCGGAAAGCAAAAGAAAGACGATTATAGGTCAGCTTATATGACTTTTATTTGCCCCTGACCCAAGGTAGCACTCGGCTGTCAGTCAGGGAGTCTCGTCATGGCGCAGAACCGCATGCTTCAGTTCGTCTCGCGCGGCCGGGAGATGCCTGAAAAGCGTGCGGCGAGCCTGCGCAACACCGACTTCGACGAAATCTACCGCGAATTCGCGGCGCAGAAGGCCGCGGAACAGGCCAGCCGTTGCAGCCAGTGCGGCGTGCCCTACTGCCAGTCGCATTGCCCCCTGCACAACAATATCCCCGACTGGCTGCGCCTGACCGCCGAGGGCCGCCTGCAAGAGGCCTACGAGCTGTCGCAGGCCACCAACACCTTCCCTGAAATCTGCGGCCGCATCTGCCCGCAGGACCGTCTGTGCGAGGGCAACTGCGTCATCGAACAGGCCGGCCACGGCACCGTCACCATCGGCGCGGTCGAGAAGTACCTGACCGACACGGCCTGGGCCGAGGGCTGGGTCAGGCCGCTGGCTCCGGTTGCGGAACGGGCGGAAAGCGTGGGAATCATCGGGGCGGGCCCGGCCGGGCTGGCGGCGGCCGACGTTCTGCGCCGCCGGGGGGTGCAGGTCGTCGTCTATGACCGGCATGACCGGGCCGGCGGGCTGATGACCTACGGCATCCCCGGCTTCAAGCTGGAAAAGCAGGTGGTCCTGCGCCGGATCGGGCAACTGGAACAGGCGGGTGTGCAATTCGTGCTGAACTGCAACGTCGGCACCGACATCTCGTTCGACGCCATCCGCGGCCGCCATGACGCGGTGCTGATCGCCACCGGCGTCTACAAGAGCCGCGACCTCGGCGGTCCGGGGGCCGGGCAAAGGGGTATCGTTCGGGCCATCGACTATCTGACCGCCTCGAACCGCAAGAGCTTCGGCGACGAGGTGCCGGACTATGACTCGGGCGTGTTGAACGCCAGCGGCAAGCGTGTCGTCGTCATCGGTGGCGGTGACACGGCGATGGACTGCGTTCGCACCGCGATCCGCCAGGGCGCGACCAGCGTGAAATGCCTCTATCGCCGCGACCGCGCCAACATGCCGGGCAGCCAGCGCGAGGTCGCCAATGCCGAGGAGGAGGGCGTCGAATTCGTCTGGCTGGCCGCCCCCAAGGGCTTTACCGGCAACGGCGCGGTCGAGGGCGTGATGGCCGAACGGATGCGCCTTGGCGCGCCCGATGCCACCGGCCGCCAGTCGCCGGAGGTGATCGCCGGGTCCGACTGGACCGAGCCGGCCGATCTGGTGATCAAGGCCCTGGGATTCGAGGCCGAGGATCTGCCCGCCCTCTGGGGCGCGGCGGACCTGGCGGTGACCCGCTGGGGCACCGTCCGCGCCGACTTCCGCAGCCATGCGGCCAGCCTGCCCGGCGTCTATGCGGTGGGCGACATCGTGCGCGGCGCCAGCCTTGTCGTCTGGGCGATCCGCGACGGTCGCGAGGCTGCCGACAGCATCCTGGCCTACCTGGCACAGGGCACGCGGGTGGCGGCGGAGTAGGGGGGCGGGCAGCCGTGGAAGACAAGCGCGGTCATCACCTGTCGCTGGAACTGGTGCACGATGCGCCGCCCCTGCGGATTCGCTATCGCCCGGGGTGCGGCGAGCGCATGGTGCTGGCCTTTTCCGGCGTCGGCCAGACCACCGATCCGGACAGCGAGCCGGCGCTGGAATTCTTCCGCTCGGCCAGCGGCGGGGGCGCGAACCATGTCCTGCACGTCACCGACCAGTCCCGCAGCTGGCTGAACGCGGCGGGCATGGCCGAAGCGATCGCCGACACCGCCCGGCGGATGCTGGCGCGCACCGGGGCACGGAGGCTCGCGGCCGTCGGCAATTCGATGGGCGGCACGATGGCGCTGCTGATCGCACGCTTCCTGCCGGTCGACCGGGTCGTCGCCTTTGTCCCGCAATATTCCGTCGATGCCGGCATCGTCCCCGAGGAGGGCAAGTGGAAGCGGCTGCGCCGGATGATCGGCGACTTCCGCTTTCCGGCGGTGGACCGGATCGCTCCGGCGGGCGAGCAGTTCATCCTTCACGGCGACAGCGACGAGGAGCTGGTCCACGCGCTGCGCTTTCCCGCCGCGCCGAACCTTCATCACTTCATCTTTACTGGCCACGGCCACGAGTTGGGCGAGGATCTGAAGGCCAGCGGCGCCACCGCCCGGCTGGTCGAGGCCGGCCTGGCCGGGACGCCCGCCGACTTCGCCGCCATTGCCCGGGCCGCTGGCGGCCTTGACCGCACCGAGTACGAGCGCCTGAGAGATTTTCGCCCGGCCCCGGCCCCCCGCGCCGCGACCCTGCAAGGAGACCGCAGATGAAATGGACCATCCCCGCCCTTTTGCTGCTGCTGCCGGCCCCGGCCCTGGCCGCAGGCAAGTTCGTCGCGCCCAAGGGATGCAAGGTCTATGTGACGGTCCAGCACTCTGACTGCGAGGTGTCGAACCACTATACCTGCGATGCTGATCCCAAGGGCGATCAGTGGGCGGTCTATTCAGGTCCGAACGGCCCCTTCTACATGTCCCAGATCGACCCCGAGACCCGCTGGCTTCAGGACTTTGACCTGACATCGGGCGAGATGAGCCGGCTGGGCGAGGAACGCGATCCCGCCTCGTTCACCGAGCTTCTGCGCACCGGCCTCGACAGCTACGACTTCACGACCCTGAATTCCCAGAGCGGCGAGAAGCGCTATCAGGGATTTGACCGGCTGACCGGGAAGAAGGTGACAATCGGCAAGGTCAGCCTGGAGCAGACGGAGTTCGAGCTGACGACCTATGACGCCGACGGGGCAGTGGCCAGCAAGCGCAAGGGCCACCAGCTGATCAACCGCGACTGGCGTCTGTTCTTCGCCGACACCGAGGAGAGCACCGACGCCTCGGGCGCCACCACGACCAGCAAGAGCGCGCCGGTGACCTTCGCTTTCCCCGGCGATGCGGGCTTTCAGAGCCAGACCCCGGAAATCGGCTGCGACATGACCATGACCAGCGCCCCCGTGGCCCCGATGATGAAGGATGCGACCCATGACGACCTTTGACGCCCAGTGGGTCGAAAGCGAAGGGCGCCAGCGCGACTGGCTGGCCCAGCATGGGCTCTACCGGGCCGAGGACGAACATTCCTCGTGCGGGGTGGGGCTGGTGGTGGCGATCAGCGGCAAGCCGTCGCGCCGGGTGGTGCAATACGGGATCGACGCGCTGAAGGCGGTATGGCACCGCGGCGCGGTCGATGCCGACGGCAAGACCGGCGACGGGGCGGGCATCCATGTCCAGATCCCGGTCAGGTTCTTCTATGATCAGGTGCGGCGCACCGGGCACGAACCCGATCCCAAGAAGCTGATCGCCGTGGGCCAGGTGTTTCTGCCCCGCACCGACTTCGGCGCGCAGGAACGCTGCCGGACGATCGTGGAAACCGAAGTCCTGCGCATGGGCCATTACATCTATGGCTGGCGGCATGTGCCGGTGGATACCTCTGTCCTCGGCGAGAAGGCCAACGCGACCCGGCCCGAGATCGAACAGATCCTGATCCGCTGCGAAAAGGACATCGACCGCGAGCAGTTCGAGCGCGAACTCTACATCATCCGCCGCCGGATCGAGAAGGCGGCGATCGCCGCGCAGATCGCCGGGATGTACCTGTGCTCGCTGTCGTGCCGGTCGGTGATCTACAAGGGCATGATGCTGGCCGAACAGGTCAGCGTCTTCTATCCGGACCTGCAGGACGAGCGGTTCGAGTCGGCCTTCGCCATCTATCACCAGCGCTATTCGACCAACACCTTCCCGCAATGGTCGCTGGCCCAGCCCTTCCGCATGCTCGCCCACAACGGCGAGATCAACACGCTGAAGGGCAACGTGAACTGGATGCGCAGCCACGAGATCCGCATGGCCTCGTCGGCCTTCGGCGACATGGCCGAGGACATCAAGCCGATCATTCCCCACGGCACCTCCGACTCGGGCGCGCTCGACAGCGTGTTCGAGGCGCTGGTCAGGGCCGGACGCTCGGCGCCGATGGCCAAGACCATGATGGTGCCCGAGGCCTGGTCGAAATCGCCGGTCGAGATGCCGAAGCCCTGGCAGGACATGTATGCCTACTGCAACTCGGTGATGGAACCGTGGGACGGGCCGGCGGCGCTGGCGATGACCGACGGCCGCTGGGTCGCGGGCGGACTGGACCGCAACGGTCTCCGGCCGATGCGCTATGTGCTGACCGGCGACGGAATGCTGATCGCGGGGTCCGAGGCGGGCATGGTGCCGGTCGACGAGATGACGGTGCGCGAGAAGGGCGCGCTCGGGCCGGGGCAGATGATCGCCGTCGACATGGCCGAGGGCACCCTGTTCCGCGACTGGGACCTGAAGGACAAGCTGGCGGCCAGCCAGCCCTTCGGCGAATGGGTGGAGAAGGTCATCGACCTGAACGCCCGCATGAAGAACGTGCCCGAACATGCGCTGTTCGAGGGCGCCGACCTTCGCCGTCGCCAGATCTCGGCAGGTTACACGCTCGAGGAAATCGAGCAGGTTCTGGCGCCGATGGCCGAGGACGGCAAGGAGATGGTGGCCAGCATGGGCGACGACACGCCGCCCGCGGTTCTGTCGGGCCAGTATCGGCCCCTGTCGCACTATTTCCGCCAGAACTTCAGCCAGGTCACCAACCCGCCGATCGACTCCTTGCGCGAAACCCGGGTGATGAGCCTCAAGACCCGGTTCGGCAACCTGACGAACGTCCTGGCCGAGGATTCAAGCCAGAACGAGATCCTTGTCCTGGAAAGCCCCTTCATCGCCAACGCTGAGTTCGACGAGATGGTGCGGCTGTTCGGCGACCGCGTCGCGCTGATCGACTGCACCTTCCCGGCGGGTGCCGGCGACGAGGCGCTGAAACAGGCGCTCGAGCGGGTGCGGGCCGAGGCCGAGGATGCGGTGCGCTCGGGCGCGGGCCATCTGGTCCTGACCGACCAGCACCAGGGCGAAGGCCGGGTGGCCATGCCGATGATCCTGGCGACAAGCGCGGTGCACAGCTGGCTGACGCGCAAGGGCCTGCGCACCTTCACCTCGCTCAACGTGCGGGCGGCGGAATGCGTCGATCCCCATTACTTCGCGGTCCTGATCGGGTCGGGCGCGACCACGGTGAACGCCTACCTCGCGCAGGATTCGATCGCCGACCGGGTGCGGCGCGGCCTGATCGAGGGAAGCCTCGAGGATGCCCTGCGCCGCTATCGTGCCGCCATCGACGGCGGACTATTGAAGATCATGTCGAAGATGGGCATCTCGGTCATCTCGTCCTACCGGGGCGGGCTGAACTTCGAGGCCGTGGGTCTGAGCCGGGCGATGGTCGCCGAATATTTCCCCGGGATGCAAAGCCGCATCTCGGGCATCGGCATCACCGGCATCCAGCACAAGGTCGCCGAAATCCATGCGAAGGGCTGGCTCGGCGGCACCGACGTGCTGCCGATCGGCGGCTTCTACAAGGCGCGGCGGGCCGGCGAGAAGCACGCCTGGGAAGCCCAGACCATGCACCTGTTGCAGTCGGCCTGCGACCGGGCGTCCTATGACATGTGGAAGACCTATTCGGCCACGATGCGGGCCAACCCGCCGATCCATCTGCGCGATCTTCTCGACATCAAGACGCTTGGCCGGCCGGTGCCGATCGAGGAGGTGGAATCAATCACCTCGATCAGGAAGCGGTTCGTGACGCCGGGGATGAGCCTCGGCGCCCTGTCGCCCGAGGCCCACAAGACCCTGAACGTCGCGATGAACCGGATCGGCGCGAAAAGCGACAGCGGCGAGGGCGGCGAGGATCCGGCGCACTTCCAGCCCGAGGCCAACGGCGACAACCCGTCGGCCAAGATCAAGCAGGTGGCCTCGGGCCGGTTCGGCGTGACGGCGGAATACCTGAACGCCTGCGAGGAGCTGGAGATCAAGGTGGCGCAGGGCGCCAAGCCCGGCGAAGGTGGGCAACTGCCGGGAATGAAGGTCACGGAACTGATCGCGCGGCTGCGCCATTCGACGCCGGGCGTGACGCTCATCAGCCCGCCGCCGCACCACGACATCTATTCGATCGAGGATCTGGCCCAGCTGATCTACGACCTCAAGCAGATCAACCCGCGCGCCAAGGTGACGGTGAAGCTCGTTGCCTCGTCGGGGGTCGGCACCATCGCCGCCGGGGTGGCCAAGGCCAAGGCCGACGTGATCCTGATTTCGGGTCACAACGGCGGCACCGGCGCCAGCCCCGGAACCTCGATCAAGTATGCCGGGATGCCGTGGGAAATGGGCCTGACCGAGGCCCATCAGGTCCTGGCGATGAACAAGCTGCGCGACCGGATCACGCTGAGGACCGACGGCGGCCTGCGCACGGGGCGCGACATCGTCATCGCCGCGATGATGGGCGCCGAGGAATACGGGATCGGCACCGCCGCGCTGATCGCGATGGGCTGCATCATGGTCCGCCAGTGCCAGTCGAACACCTGTCCGGTGGGGGTCTGCACCCAGGACGAAAGCCTGCGGGCGAAGTTCACCGGGACGGCGGACAAGGTGGTGAATCTCATCACCTTCTACGCCCAGGAAGTGCGGGAAATCCTCAGCCAGATCGGGGCGCGTTCGCTGGACGAGATCATCGGCCGGGCCGACCTTCTGACCCAGGTGTCGCGCGGCCATGCCGATCTGGACGACCTGGACCTCAATCCCCTGCTCATCACCGTCGACGGGTTCGACCGGATCGTCTATGACCGCTCGAAACCTCGAAATGCCGTCCCCGACACGCTGGATGCCGAGATCATCCGCGACGGATCGCGCTTTTTCGAGGAAGGCGAGAAGATGCAGCTGTCCTATGCGGTGAGGAACACCCACCGCACCATCGGCACCCGCGCCTCAAGCCTGATCGTGAAGAAGTTCGGGATGCGCAACAGCCTTCAGCCTGATCATCTGACGGTCAAGCTGACCGGCTCGTGCGGGCAGTCTCTAGGGGCCTTCGCCGCGCCGGGCCTGAAGATCGAGGTATCGGGCGACGCCAACGACTATGTCGGCAAGGGCCTGTCGGGCGGCACCATCGTCGTGCGCCCGCCGATGGGCTCGCCCCTGGACGCCGGCGAGAACACCATCATCGGCAACACCGTCCTTTACGGGGCGACCGACGGCCATCTGTTCGCCGCCGGTCGCGCCGGCGAGCGCTTCGCGGTGCGGAACTCGGGCGCGAGCGTGGTGATCGAGGGCTGCGGCTCGAACGGCTGCGAATACATGACCGGCGGCGTAGCGGTCGTTCTCGGCTGGATCGGGGCCAATTTTGCGGCTGGCATGACTGGCGGCATGGCCTATGTCTGGGACAAGGACGGCGAGGCCAAGCTGTTGATGAACCACGAAAGCATCGTCACCAGCCGGGTCGGCCACCCGCACTGGGAGGCCCAGCTGAAGGGGCTGATCGAGCGTCATGTCCAGGAAACCGGCAGCCGCCGCGGGGCGGCGATCCTCTCGGACTGGGCCAATGAAAAGGCACATTTCGTCCAGGTCTGCCCCAAGGAGATGCTGACCCGTCTCGCCTATCCATTGGGCAGAGAGGCGAAAGCGCAACCGGCGGAGTGATAATTTCACCGCGTCGGCGGTATTTGGCTGGGCCATCGCCTTCGGCCTTCTGTAGGGTGCCCTGACCTTTTCGGTAACGAGTTTTGGAATCGGGGCGATGGCGCTTTACAAGGACCAGTTCTACCTGATGGACCCGGCCAATCCGCCCGCGGCGGGGACGGCGTTGAATTTCGTTCGCTACACACTGAACGATGCCAACAACAACAACCAGTTCCTCGGGGGAACGGGCGACCTCGTAAACGGATCGGTGATCCAGCAATCCTATCCGGGTGACACGATCACGGTGAAGGTGGGTGGCAGCAACATCACCTATACCGGCACGACCTTTTACCTTGCCAACGGCCAGCGGGTATTCACCCCGAACACCGGCCAGATTCTGCAGAACGGCACCTTCGTCAAATCGACCTTTGTCACCAAGCAGGGGCCGCTCAATGTCTCGCAACTGGGGCCGGCCTGCTTTACCCCCGGGACGCTGATCGGTGTCCCCGGGGGACGGGTGGCGATCGAGACTCTTCGCATCGGCGATCCGGTCCTGACCCTGGACCACGGCCCGCAGCCCCTGCGCTGGATCGGCCGGCAAAGCGTGGACGGAACCGGCAAGCTGGCCCCGATCCGCTTTGCCCCGGGCGCGATCGGCAACGACCGGGCGCTTTTCGTCTCGCCTCAGCACCGCATCCTGTGGTCGGGGGCGCGGGCCGAGCTCTTGTTTGCCGAGCCGCAGGTGCTGGTTCCCGCCCTGCATCTTGTGGGCCTTGCCGGGGTGACGCGCGAACCGGCCGCGCATGTGGTCTACATCCACCTGCTGTTCGACCGCCATGAACTGGTGCTGTCCGACGGGGTTCCGACCGAAAGCTTCCATCCCGGCGGCCAGATGTTGGCCGGCGACCGGGCACTGAGGGCCGAGATCGCGGCGGTCTTTCCCGGTTGCCCCGGACTCGTGCAGGGCAGCGAGGTGCCTGCGGCCCGTCCGGTCCTGGCGCGGCACGAGGCACGCCTGCTGGTGGCCTGACGCCTCTGGTGCGGGCCTTGACCGGCGCCTTCCGACCGTGGCTTATCTGCACAATGACCGACACGCCCGCAAGAAAGACGAAGAAGCGCACAAAGGCTCCTGCCGCATCCGCGCGGCGCCCAAGCCTGCGCCGGGCGCTTCATCTTGCCGGGCGGGCCGCCCTCGCGGCTGCGGGCCTGTTCGTCGTGCTTCTGATCCTCGGCGCCTTCATCAACCCGCGGCTGACCCCCTACATCCTGGCCGAACGGCTGCGCCTTGGGCCGATCGAGCGCAATTGGGTGGCGATCGGCGACATGGCGCCCGAGGTTGCGCGCTCGGTGGTGGCGGCCGAGGATGCGAATTTCTGCAACCACTGGGGGTTCGACATCAAGGCGATCCGCAGCGCCATCGACCACGGTTCGCAGCGTGGCGCCTCGACGCTGAGCCAGCAGGTGACGAAGAACGTCTTCCTCTGGCAGGGGCACAGCTGGTTGAGAAAGGCGCTCGAGGCGGTGATGACGCCGGTGGTCGAGCTGGTCTGGACCAAGCGGCGGATCCTCGAGATCTATCTGAACGTCGCCGAGACCGGCCCCGGCATCTTCGGCTTTGACGCCGCCGCCCGGCATTATTTCAAGGTGCCGGCCGCCAGGCTGACCGCCGATCAGGCGGCGCGGATCGCGGCCGTCCTGCCCGACCCCAAGGGGCGCAACCCCGCCCGGCCCGGCGGCTATCTGCGCTCGAGGGCGGCGCAGATCCGCCAAGGCGCCGACACGATCGAGGCCGACGGGCGCGCCGCCTGTTTCGAGGATTGATCCCACAAGGGCTGGGCGGTATCAGGGGCGCCGACACATCGGATTGCAGCAAATGGCCCGCCTCTATCACGTTCCCCTGTCGCCCTTCTGCCGCAAGGTCCGCCTGACCCTGGCCGAGAAGAAGATCGAGGTCGAGCTGGTCGAGGAACGCTATTGGGAGCAGAGCCAGGAGTTCCTGATGCGCAATCCGGCCGGCAAGGTGCCGGTCCTGAAGCTGGACAGCCGGACCCTGTCGGAAAGCCAGGCGATCTGCGAGTTCCTCGACGAAACCGTGCCCGAGCCGCGGCTGATGCCGCGCGACGCCGACGGCCGCTATGAGGTGCGGCGGCTCTGCGCCTGGTTCGATGACAAGTTCCATGACGAAGTGACCTCGAAGCTTCTCTACGAGCGCGTGAACAAGAAGGTCATGGGCCAGGGCTACCCGGATTCGAAGAACGTCAAGTTCGGGGCCAGCCGCATCAAGTATCACCTGGACTATCTGAGCTGGCTTCTGGACCAGCGCCGCTGGCTGGCCGGCGACCAGATGTCGCTGGCCGACCTGACGGCGGCCGCGCACCTGTCGTCGCTCGACTATATTTCGGACGTGGACTGGAACCGGTCGCAGAACGTGCGCGACTGGTATGCGAAGATCAAGTCGCGGCCCTCGTTCCGGTCGATCCTTGCCGACCAGATCCCCGGCTTCGTGCCGCCGCCGCACTACGCCGACCTGGACTTCTGAACCGGGTCTCGGGCGGTGACCGCCGGGGGCGCCGCCCCCGGACCCCCGGAGTATTTCGCCAAGGGAAAGCGGCGATTAACCCATTGTAAACCAGGCGGGCCGAGGCTGGGGCCATGCGACCGACTCATGCCGCCTTTCAGGAAGCGACCCTGCCGCTTGTGCCCGACGAGGCCGAGGCCGCGCCCCTGCCCGAAGGGCGGCTGCCGTCCTACATCCGCGATCATCGCCGGCGCCTGAGGGACAGGTTCATGGCTGGCGGCGCGGCGGCGCTGCCCGACTACGAGCTTCTCGAACTCGTCCTGTTCCGCGCCCTGCCGCGCCAAGACGTGAAGCCCCTTGCGCGGCGGCTTCTGGATCTGTTCGGCGACTTCGGCGCGGTGGTCTCGGCGCCCGCGGCCCGGCTGGAACAGGTGGCGGGCGTCG
Organism: Pseudomonadota bacterium; assembly: GCA_018240425.1. GTDB lineage: Bacteria > Pseudomonadota > Alphaproteobacteria > Rhodobacterales > Rhodobacteraceae > TMP-24. The sequence goes on from JAFEFU010000062.1 coordinate 78,259, forward strand.
GGCCGTCGGTGGTGCAGGAGCTGAAGATCGTCGAGGCCGCGGCCCACCGGCTGGCGCGGGCGCAGGTGATGAACCGGGCGGTTCTGTCATCCTGGGATCAGCTTCTCGACTATTGCCGGGCGGCGATGGGCCACCGGACGACCGAGCAGTTCCGCCTTCTGTTCCTTGACCGCAAGAACGTGCTGATCGCCGACGAGGAGCAGGCCCGGGGCACGGTCGATCATGTGCCGGTCTATCCGCGCGAGGTGGTCAAGCGCGCGCTGGAGCTGAACGCCAGCGCCCTGATCCTCGTCCACAACCATCCCTCGGGCGATCCGACCCCGTCACAGGCCGATATCCTGGTGACGAACCAGATCCGGGATGCCGCCGATGTCATGGGCATCGTGCTGCATGACCATCTGGTGGTCGGCAAGACGCGGGTGCTGAGCTTTCGCGGCGAGGGCTATCTGTAGGCCCGCCCCATCGGCTTGACCGGCCGTCAGTCTCGGGGCCGGGCCAGAAGTTCCCGGCCCAGGTCGAGCGAAAGGTGGGCGGACTGCGCATCGGGGCCGCATTCCGGCATGGCCAGGCTGATTGCCTCGCCTTGTGGAGCGCTGTCGCCGCTGACCAGCAGGGCGGTGGCCAGCAGGTCGTGGCCGCAGCTTTGCGCGGTCACTTCTGCGCTCAGCGTCAGGTGGGGCGATGGGCCACCCGCAGGCAGGTCGGCGATCTGGACAAGGCGCGGGCCGGGCAGGGACGGGTCGCCGAGGATGGTGAGGCGGATGCCGTCTCCGACGTCGAGCCGGAGGGCCGTCGTGCCGCGGGTGGCAAGCGCCAGCCGGCGGACGCCGGCCATTTCGGGCACCGGGCCGCGCGCAGCGAGCGTGGTACCCCCCGCGAGGCTCGCGGTGACCAGGCCGGATGGGTCGAGCGCGGGAAGGGCGGTGGAAAACCGCCCGCTGTCGTCAAGCCGCACGCGAAAGCCCAGTCCGCCATGCACGAGGTCAGCGACCGCACCGGGAAGGCAGGGCGCATCCACGGCCACCCGCAGCATCGCCTGCGGCGCGGCCGCGACCGTCAGGAGGGGCGCGGCGCAGGCGGCGAAGGCAGATCCCGGCGCGGTCGCCGCCAGCGCCAGAAGGCAGAGGGGGGCAAGCCGCATGGCGCCTCCTGTCCTGGGCCGGATGGGGGCGCCGATCAGGCCAGCCGCCCGTGGCAATGCTTGAACTTCTCGCCCGAGCCGCAGGGGCAGGGGTCGTTGCGCGACGGATTGCCCCAGGTGGCGGGATCCGAGGCGACGAAGCCCGGCGCTGCGGCAGTCACGACACCGGCAGCGGCCTCGGCCTCGGCCATGACCGCGACCTGTTCGGACTGGTCGGCGGCCTCGCGCAACTGGGCCTGCTGGGCGAGGATCTGCTGCATCATCGCCTGCTGTTCCTCGGCGGTCATCGGACGGACCTGCGACAGCTTCTGGGTCACGTCGGAGCGCAGCCCGTCGAGCAGATTCTCGAACAGGGCGAAGGCCTCGGTCTTGTATTCGGACAGGGGATCGCGCTGCGCATAGCCGCGGAAGCCGATCACCGAGCGCAGATGTTCCAGCGTGACCAGATGCTCGCGCCAGCGCGTGTCGATCGATTGCAGCACGAACTGCTTTTCGATCTGGCGCATGGTCTCGTCGCCGAAGGCCTCGGCCTTGCTGGCCGCCAGCTCGTCCGAAGCCGTGTAAAGGCGGGCGCGGATCGCTTCCTGATCGACGCCTTCCTCGTGGGCCCAGTCGGCGACCGGCACGTCGAGCGACATGAGGCGCGCCGCCGCCTCTTTCAGCCCCTCGGTGTCCCACTGGTCCGGGTAGGTCTTGGGCGGCATGTATTCGTCGACAAGATCGTCGGCCAGCTGGTGACGCATGTCCTGGACGATGTCCTCGATGTTGTCCGAGGACATGATCTCCATGCGCTGCGAGAAGATCGCCTTGCGCTGGTCGTTCATCACGTCGTCGAACTTCAGAAGCTGCTTGCGGATGTCGAAGTTGCGCCCCTCGACCTTGGCCTGGGCGCGTTCCAGCGACTTGTTCACCCAGGGATGGATGATCGCCTCGCCCTCCTTCATGCCGAGCGAGGACAGAACCTTGTCCAGCCGTTCCGAGCCGAAGATGCGCATCAGGTCGTCTTCGAGCGAGAGATAGAAGGACGATCGGCCGGGGTCGCCCTGCCGGCCCGAACGGCCGCGCAGCTGGTTGTCGATCCGGCGGCTTTCGTGACGTTCGGAGGCGAGGACGAAGAGGCCCCCGGCCTCGATCACCTTCTGCTTTTCGGTGGCATGTTCGGCCTCGATCCGCGCGCGGATCTCGTCGGGGTTGGCCTCGGGGTCGGCGCTCAGCGCCTCCATTACCTTCATGTCGACGTTGCCGCCCAGCTGGATGTCCGTGCCGCGGCCGGCCATGTTGGTCGCGATGGTCACGGCCCCCAGCTTGCCGGCGTCGGCGACGATGGTGGCCTCTTGCTCGTGCAAACGGGCGTTCAGCACATTGTGGGGGATGCCGTCCTTCTTCAGCATCTCGGACAGCATTTCCGACTTCTCGATCGATGTGGTCCCGACAAGGATCGGCTGGCCCTTGGCATTGGCCTTCTTGATGCGGCGGATGATGGCCTCGTATTTCTCGCGCGCGGTGCGGTAGACCTGATCGTGGTCGTCCTTGCGCGCCACCGGGCGGTTCGTGGGCACCTCGACCACGCCCAGCTTGTAGATTTCCATGAATTCCTCGGCCTCGGTCGCCGCGGTGCCGGTCATGCCGGACAGCTTTTCGTAAAGGCGGAAATAGTTCTGGAAGGTGACGCTGGCCATCGTCACGTTCTCGGGTTGGACCTTCACGCCCTCCTTGGCCTCGATCGCCTGATGGAGTCCGTCCGAGAGCCTGCGCCCCTTCATCATCCGGCCGGTGAATTCGTCAATCAGCACCACCTCGTCGTCGCGCACGATATAGTGCTGGTCGCGCAGGAACAGCTTGTGGGCGCGGAGAGCCTGGGTGACATGGTGGACGACGGTGGTCGATTCCGGGTCATAGAGCGTCTGGTCCGCCGGCAGGACGCCGACCTGCTGGAGGCGCTTTTCCAGATATTCGTTGCCGTCTTCGGTGAAGGTGGCGTTGCGGGTCTTTTCGTCGATCTTGTAATGTTCGGGCGTCAGCTCGGGGATGTAGGCGTCAAGCGTCTTGTAGAGTTCTGAACGGTCCTGCGAGGGGCCGGAGATGATGAGGGGCGTGCGCGCCTCGTCGACCAGGATGCTGTCCACCTCGTCCACGATGGCGAAGGAATGGCCGCGCTGCGCCATCTCCTCGATCGAGTTCTTCATGTTGTCGCGCAGGTAGTCGAAGCCGAGCTCGTTGTTGGTGGCATAGGTGATGTCGGCGCGGTAGGCCGCGCGCTTTTCCGCGTCGGGCTGGAAGGGATAGACCACGCCCACCGTCAGGCCCAGCTGGCGATAGACCTTGCCCATCCAGTCGGCGTCGCGCTTGGCCAGATAGTCGTTGACGGTCACGACATGGACCCCGCGGCCGTTCAGCGCGTTCAGATAGGCCGGGAAGGTTGCGACAAGGGTCTTGCCCTCGCCGGTGCGCATTTCGGAAATATTGCCCTGATGCAGGAAGATGCCGCCCATCAGCTGCACGTCGAAGGCCCGCAGGCCCAGGGCCCGGCGCGCGCCCTCGCGGCAGTTGGCGAAGGCCTCGGGAAGGATCTTGTCCAGGCTTTCGCCGGCCGCCACGCGCGCCTTGAACTCGTCGGTCTTTTCCTTCAGCCCCTCGTCGGACAGGGTCTTGAACTGATCTTCGAGCGCGTTGATCCGTTCGACCAGCGGGCGCACCGACTTGACCTTGCGGTCGTTGGGCGTGCCAAAGACCTTTTTCGCGATTGTTCCAAGGCCCAGCATGTTTTCTCCGCTCGGGTTATTGTGATCGTCCGTCGCGCCAACTTGGCCTTGCCGCCCTGTCAGACCTTGCCTAGAAGGGCAGCGAAAGCAGGCGGCGGGGGCCATTCCGGGCTCGAAGCGATGTAAGCGGCTGCCTGCGGATAGTCAACGCTGCAAGGATTTGCAGCCCGTTCAGGAGAAGTCACGATGATGAAACCGGCCAAATTTCTGGGTGCCTCGCTGATCGCGCTGGCGCTGGCCCTGCCGGCCCGGGCCGAGGAGCCGACCGCCGACACCGTGGTGGCGACCGTGAACGGCGCCAACATCACACTGGGCAACATGATCGCTGCCCGCCAGGCCCTGCCCGCGCAATACCAGTCGCTGCCCGACGATGTGCTGTTCAAGGGGCTTCTTGACCAGCTGATCCAGCAGACGGCGATGGCGCAGGTCGCTGAAAAGACCAAGGTCAAGGGCGACGATCTGGCGATCGAGAACCAGAAGAACAGCTATTTCACCCAGGCGCTTCTTGACGGCGTGGCCAAGGCTGCCGTCACCGACGAGGCACTGAAGAAGGCCTATGACGAGAAGTACGCCAAGGCGGCGCCATCCAAGGAATACGACGCCTCGCACATCCTGGTGAAGACCGAGGACGAGGCCAAGGCGATCAGGGCCGAACTGGACAAGGGCGGCGATTTCGCGGCCATCGCCAAGGAAAAATCGCTTGATACCGGGTCGGCGGCGAACGGCGGCGAACTGGGCTGGTTCGGCCCGGGCATGATGGTCAAGCCGTTCGAGGATGCGGTGGTCAAGATGGAGAAGGGCAAGCTCTCCGACCCGGTGAAGACGGATTTCGGCTGGCACATCATCAAGCTGAATGATGAGCGCACCGCGGCCGCGCCGAAGCTCGAGGATGTGAAGGAAGAGCTGGCGGGCGACCTGCGTCAGAAGGCGGTCGAGGCCAAGGTCAAGGAACTGACCGATGCCGCCAAGGTCGAGCGCAAGGCCGACGGGATCGACCCCGCGGTGCTGAAGAACCTTGCCCTGATCGGCAAGTAGGCTGGGCCGGGCGGCGAGCGGGGGATGGCGATGGCCAGGGATGTGAAAGCCAAGGTCGCGAAACTGAAGAAGAAGGTGACGCGGCTGAAGGATCTTCTGGCTTCGGCCGCCGCTCCGGTTCAGGGTGCTGCGCCAGCCAGGGCCAAGCCGGTCTCGCCGCTTGCGCCCGCGGCCTTCCCCGCCCTGCCGGTCATCCGCGGGGCCGAGTTCGCGGCGGTCGAGGCCGGGGTCCGCTATCAAGGGCGCAAGGACGTGATGCTGATCCGCCTTGCCCCCGGAACCGCCATGGCGGGGGTCTTTACCCGCTCGTCGACGCGCTCGGGCTGTGTCCGCGACTGCCAGGCCAAGCTGGCGGCGAAAGTCCCTGCGGGCGCGGGCGCGGCGATCGTCGTGAACTCGGGCAATTCCAACGCCTTTACCGGCAAGGCGGGCGACAAGGCGGTCGCCGAAGTCACCGGGGCAGTCGCCGCCGCACTCGGGCTGCCGGCTGCCCGTGTCTTTTCCTCGTCGACTGGCGTGATCGGCGAACCCTTGCCCCATCAGCGGATCACCGCGCAGGTTCCGGCGCTGGTCGCCGCGCTGTCCGAGGATGCCATCGAACTGGCGGCGCAGGCGATGATGACCACGGACACCTTCCCCAAGGGGGCGGCCGCGATCATCCAGGGCGACGGCGGTCCGATCCACATCGCCGGCATCGCCAAGGGGTCGGGGATGATCGCCCCCGACATGGCGACGATGCTGGTCTACATCTTCACCGACGCCAAGATTACCCCGGCACGGCTTCAGAAGATGCTGGCGGCCAATGTCGATGCGACCTTCAACTCGATCACCGTGGACAGCGATACCTCGACATCGGACACGCTTCTCGCGGCCGCGACTGGCCAGTCGGACGCAGGCCCGGTCAGCGGGGCGGTCGCCAAGGTGTTCGAGGCCGCGCTGAAGGACGTGATGACCGATCTGGCCCACCAGGTCGTGCGCGACGGCGAGGGTGCGACCAAGTTCGTCGAAGTGCGTGTGACCGGAGCGGCCAGCGATGCCGATGCCCACCGGGTCGCGCTGTCGATCGCCAATTCGCCGCTGGTCAAGACCGCGGTGGCAGGACAGGACCCGAACTGGGGCCGGATCGTCGCGGCGATCGGCAAATCGGGCGCCGAGGCCGACCGCGACCGGCTGACGATCCGCTTCGGCGACATCCTGGTGGCGGAAAAGGGTTGGCGCGCGCCTGCCTACCGCGAGGAGGACGGGGCAGCATACATGAAGCGGCCCGAACTGGTCATTGCCGTCGATCTGGGTCTGGGGCGTGGCAAGCGGTCGGTCTTTACCTGCGACCTGACCGCGCGCTATGTCGAGATCAACGCCGATTATCGCTCGTGATCCCCGGAGGGCGCCGATGAGAACCCTTCTGGTCGCTGCGGTCGCGCTGATCGACGCCGACGCGCGGGTGCTTCTGGCGCAGAGGCCCGAGGGCAAGACCCTGGCCGGCCTGTGGGAGTTTCCCGGCGGCAAGGTCGAGCCGGGCGAGACGCCCGAGGTGGCGCTGATCCGCGAACTGAAGGAAGAGCTGGGCATCGACACCTGGAAAAGCTGCCTCGCACCCCTGACGTTCGCCAGCCACAGCTATGAGGACTTCCACCTTCTCATGCCGCTTTACGCCTGCCGGCGCTGGCAGGGCACGCCCCATCCCCACGAAGGCCAGCGGCTGGCCTGGGTGCGCGCCCGCGACCTGAAAGACTATCCGATGCCGCCCGCCGACCTGCCGCTGATCCCGATCCTGCGCGACTGGCTGTAGGAATTCTGCAACTCCCGCCGCCGCCCTGTGGGCCAGAGGGGTCCGGCGGGCAATTATTGTTTCCAGCATGACCGAATTGTGTCAGCCTTGCCCCCAGGGCGATCACGAAGCGGCGGGTTCCCGGAAGATCGCCCGTCGGGACAAGAATCGGGACAAGAACAAGAAGAGGGACACGGGGATGCTACGGACGATCACGGTGGGAACCTGCGTGCAGGTTCAGGGCGTTTTCGAGCGGCAGTTGGAGAACGGCAAGATACTGGTCAGGGTCGGAGAGCGTCTGTACGAAGGCACGCCGGTCGAGAAAAAAGCCGCCTGATCGCAGGCGGCTTTCTCGTTTCCGAGGGGGCCAGGCCGGGCGGGTCAGGCGAGCTTGCGCTCGACCTCCTCGCGCTCGAAGATTTCGATCACATCGCCCTGGCGGATGTCGTCGTAGTTCTCGAACGCCATGCCGCATTCCTGGCCGGACTGAACTTCCTTGACCTCGTCCTTGAATCTCTTGAGGGTTTTCAGAGTGCCCTCGTGGATCACGACGTTGTCGCGCAGCAGGCGCACCCCGGCGGACCGGCGCGCCACCCCTTCGGTGACCAGGCAGCCCGCCACCTTGCCGACGCCCGAGACCTTGAAGACCTCGAGGATCTTGGCATAGCCGATGAAGGTCTCGCGCACCTCGGCCTTCAAGAGGCCCGAGGCGGCGGCTTTGATGTCGTCGACCAGATCGTAGATGATCGAGTAATAGCGGATCTCGACCCCTTTCTGGTTGGCGGCGGCGCGGGCCGGGGCATTGGCGCGGACGTTGAAGCCGATGACCGGCGCCTTCGAGGCTTCGGCCAGGCCAATGTCCGATTCGGTGATCGCGCCGACCCCGTAATGCAGGACGCGGACCCGGACCTCGTCGTTGCCGATCTTTTCCATTGCCTGAACAATGGCCTCCGCCGAACCCTGCACATCGGCCTTCACCACCACCGGCAGTTCGGCGACATTCTCGTCGGCCTTGGCCTTGGCCATCAGCTGTTCAAGCGTCGTGGCAGCGCCGGCGGCGGCGCGCTTGTCCTTGGCCGCCTTCTCGCGGTAGCTGGCGATCTCGCGGGCCTGCGCCTCGGTGTCGACCACGTTCAGCACGTCGCCGGCCTCGGGGGTTCCGTTCAGGCCCAGGACTTCGACCGGGACCGAAGGGCCGGCTTCCGTGACCCGCTCGCCCTTGTCGTTGATGAGCGCGCGCACCTTGCCCCACTGTTCGCCGACGACGAAGATGTCGCCCTGCTTAAGGGTTCCGTTCTGGACGAGGACCGTCGCCACCGGGCCGCGGCCCACGTCGAGCTTGGCCTCGATCACCGCGCCGTGGGCGGCGCGCCCGGGGTTGGCCCTGAGTTCGAGGATCTCGGCCTGGAGGGCGATCGCCTCGAGCAGCTTGTCCAGCCCCTTGCCGGTCTTGGCCGATACTTCCACGTCGAGGACATCGCCCGACAGTTCCTCGACCACGACCTCATGCTGGAGAAGGTCGGTGCGGACCTTCTGGGGGTTGGCGTCATGCTTGTCGATCTTGTTGATCGCCACGATCATCGGCACCTTGGCCGCCTTGGCATGGTTGATCGCCTCGATCGTCTGCGGCATCACCGCATCGTCGGCGGCGACCACCAGCACGACGATGTCGGTCACCTGGGCACCGCGCGCCCGCATCGAGGTGAAGGCGGCGTGGCCCGGCGTGTCGAGGAAGGTCAGAACCGCCCCATTGTCGGTCGTCACCTGATAGGCGCCGATGTGCTGGGTAATGCCACCGGCCTCGCCCGAGACGACATTCGCGTGGCGGATCGCGTCCAGAAGCGAGGTCTTGCCGTGATCGACGTGGCCCATGATCGTGACGATCGGCGGGCGCGGGCGCAGATCCTCGGCCCGGTCCTCGACCGAGTCGATGGCCTGTTCCACGTCGGCATCGGTGACGCGCACGGCCTTGTGGCCGAATTCCTCGATCACCAGTTCGGCGGTGTCGGCGTCGATGGCCTGGTTCATCGTCACCATCATGCCCATCTTCATCAG
>JAFEFU010000063.1 GCA_018240425.1 Pseudomonadota bacterium
ATCAGCTCGACGAAGGGGAAGGACTTCGCGATCTCGCGGATCATGGCGTTGGTCGAGGCGATGGCGACCTCGTGCTCGGGCACGCCCGCCTTGACCGCGCCCGCCACCGCCCGGCCGCCCACGTCGCATATGCGCGCGCCTTCGCGGATCAGCTTGTGCTCCTCGGCCGACTTGATCGAGCGCATCCACATCGAGGGCTGGCCGATGTCCACGAACTCGACCCCCGGCAGCGCCGCCTCCAGCGCCTTGCGGTAGTCGAGATGGACATGGTCGAACTCGATCCCCAGCCGCTTGACGCCGGGGGTCAGCTGGCGCACCGCGCGATAGAAGTTGTCGCGCCGCCAGTCGGTGTAGGTGATGTTGTTGCCGAAGCTGCGCCGCCAGGGCTGGCCGCCGTCGATCCCGGCCGAGATGGTGGTCGCGTCCTTCTGGGTGATGACCATGCCATACTTGCGGCCGAAGTAGCAGTAGAGCCAGCCGGAGTAGTAGTTGATGCAGTGATACGAGGTGAAGAGCGCGGCATCGACGTTGTTGTCCGCCATCCAGCGGCGCACGTCGTCCTGGCGGCGCTTCATCTCGGCGTCGGAGAAGGGCGAAAAGTCCTTGTCGCCGTTGTGCCACTCCATCACATGCAGCATGTCGTCGGTCATCGCTTGATCCTTTCGGGGCAGGTCGAATTTGTGGCCCGACGCTAGCCGCAAGCGGGCGGCGGTTGAAATTTGTTCTGGTTATCCCTCGATTAGGGGCGTTTGGGGGATGGGCGCGATCAGGTCGCCCGTTGGGCCTGTGGCGCGGTCCCGCCCGCCCGTGTCCCGGCCGTCTCCTGGCCGGAACCGCGCGAGGGGCGGCGGATCCGGTCGGAGAGAAGCCGCAGCCCGTTCAGGACGACCAGGACCGTCCCGCCCTCGTGGCCGATGACCGCGAGCGGCAGGCGCAGGTTCAGGAACAGCCCCGACAGGACCAGCACGGCCATCGCGCCGATCGCGAAGACCAGGTTCTGGCGGATGACCGCCGCCGTCCGCCGCGCCAGCCGGTGCGCGTCGGCCAGCCGCTCCATGTCGTCGGACAGAAGCGCCACGTCCGCCGCCTGGAGCGCCACGTCCGAGCCCGCAGCACCCATTGCGATGCCCACGTCGGCACGCGCCAGCGCCGCGGCATCGTTCACCCCGTCGCCGACGAAGGCGACCCTGCCCCGCCCGGCGAGGTCGCCCACGCGCGCGACCTTGTCCGCCGGCAGCATCTCGGCCAGGATTTCCTCGGGCCCGAGGCCCAGTTCCGCACCGATGCGCAGGGCCACCGGGCGGCGGTCGCCGGTCATCATCACGATCCGGTCCACGCCGCCAGCGCGCAATGCCGAAAGGGCGGGGGCGGAACTTGCGCGGAGTTCGTCGGCCACGCAGATCGCGCCCAGGACCCGCTCGCCCCGCCCGAGATAGACGACGGTCTGGGCGCCATCGGCCAGCGCCGCCAGCCCCGGCCCATCGGTCGCGGCCCGCATTTCGGCGGCAAGCATGGCGTTTCCGGCCCAGATCGGCCCCTCGCCGTCGCGCCCGAGGATGCCGAAGCCGGGCCGTGCCGTCACGTCGGCGACCGGGGCGGACTCGATCCCGCGGGCCGCGACATCGCGGCGGATCGCCCCGGCGATGTGATGTTCGGAATGGGCTTCGACGCCGGCAAGAAGTGCCAAGAACCGCCGCTCGTCCCCGTCGAGGGCGACGATCCGCGTCACCGCGGCGCGCCCCGTGGTCAGGGTGCCGGTCTTGTCGAAGGCGAAGGTGCGCACCGCCGCCAGCGTCTCGAGCGCGGCGCCGCCCTTGAACAGCACCCCCCCGCGCGCCGCCGCCGCCAGCGCCGACAGGATCGCCGCCGGCACCGAGATGACCACCGCGCAGGGGCTGGCCGCGACCAGAAGCGTCGCGGCGCGGTAGAGGGCCTGTTCCCAGTCGTTGCCCAGAAGGCGGAAGGCCGCGAAGGCAAGCGCCGCGCCCGCCAGCACCGCCACCGTGTAGCGCTGGCCGAACCAGGCGCTGAACCGTTCTGACGGGGCCTTGGCCGCCTGCGCCTCGGTGACGAGAAGGATCATCCGGGCGATGGTGCTGTCGGCCACCGGCCGGGTGATCGCGACCTCGAGCACGCCGTCGAGGTTGACCGTGGCCTCGAACACCGGCTCGCCGGCCTCCTTGGTCACGGGCATGGATTCGCCGGTGATGTTGGCCTCGTCCAATCCGCCCCGCCCGGCGAGGATGGTGCCGTCGGCCGGAACCCGGGCGCCGGGGCGCAGCACCACCACATCGCCCGCCTTAAGTTCGGCAGCGGGGATTTCCTCGACGGCTCCTCCGGCGGTCTTGCGCAGCGCGGTCTCGGGCCGCAGCGCCATCAGCGCCTCGATCGCGCGGCGCGCCCGCCCGAGCGCGCGTTCCTCGAGCGTGGTCGACAGGCTGAAGAGCGTCAGGAGGACCGCGCCCTCGTAGGGGGCGCCGACGACGGCGGCGGCAAGCGCGGCCACCACCATCAGCAGGTCGATGTCGAGGACATGCGCGCGCCACATGGCCGACAGCGCGCGCGCCGCGGTCGGCAGGCCCCCGGCCAGGTAGACGGTCGCGAGCCCCGGCAGGCCGAGAAAGGCATAGTCGCCGGCCGGAAGCTTGAGCCCGGCGGTGGCAAGCGCCATCCCGGCCAGGGTGGCGGCCGACAGGGCCAGCGACAGGTTTTCCCTCAGCCGGGCGGCCAGGCTGCGCATCCGGTCATTCTCCTTCCCGGCCGGAACCTCCGGCCTCGGCCGGCCCGGGGCCGGCGATGTGAAAGCGGGCCTCAAACCCGTCGGCCCGGCCCGCGGCCGGCGAGATCAGCTCGATCCGGCCCCCGGTACCATTG
>JAFEFU010000064.1 GCA_018240425.1 Pseudomonadota bacterium
AGTTGACCTGTCCCTTAACCATTTAAGACTTTCGCGCCCCCGGATTGCTGAAACTTGTGCATATTAACACTTGGGTAATCATTCCCGCCTCAGGGTTAACAAAGCCTGATCCCCGCGGCAACGCGATCCGGGCGGGCGGCCAGCCGGGCGCTGCAATGGCAAGGTTGTGGACATGCGATCTGACGAAAACAGGGGCGAGGTTGTCCCCTTCCGCGAGGCGAAGCAGGACATGGGCTTTCCGCCCCTGGCCGAGGTCAGGGCCTATTGGGAGGCACTGCGGGCCGGGCGCCGGGTGCCGCTGCGCTCCGACATCGACCCGCGCGGGATCGAGGGGGCGCTGGACCATGCCTTCATCCTCGAGCGGATCGCGCCGCAGGTGGCGCGCTTCCGGCTGGCGGGCACCCATCTGGGCGACCTGATGGGGATGGAGGTAAGGGGAATGCCGCTGACCACCCTCTTCACGCCGCTGGCGCGCACCGCGGCGGGTGCCATCGTCGAGGGCGTCTTTCGCCGGCCCGAGGTCGCCGAACTGATCCTTGCCGGCGAGACGGGGCCGGGCAGGCCGGCGCTGGTGGCGCGGATGATCCTTCTGCCTTTGCGCAGCGATCTTGGCGACATCAGCCGCGCGCTCGGCTGCCTGTGCGCGCTCGGCCAGACCGGCCGGGCGCCGCGCCGGTTCGACCTGACCGGGGTCACTGCCGCCCCCATCGGCGACGGGCCAGGAACGGGCGACGGGCCGGCGACGGGTGACGGGCGCCCCGCCCCGCCCGGCCTTGCCGAGGCGCCAGCCACCTTCGCCCCGGCGGCATCGCCCGGGCGGGCGCACCTGCGGCTGGTCAGGACCGGCGACTGAGGCGCCGGCCCCCGCCTGCACCTTACATGCCGGCGGCGCGGCGCATGGCGCGGCGGTCCTGGAGTTCCTCGGCAACCAGGAAGGCCAGTTCCAGCGACTGGCTGGCGTTCAGGCGCGGATCGCAGGCGGTGTGATAGCGGTCGGACAGATCCTCGTCCTTGACCGCGCGCACCCCGCCGGTGCATTCGGTCACGTCCTTGCCGGTCATCTCGAAATGGACGCCGCCGGGGATCGAGCCCTCGGCCTTGTGGACGGCGAAGAACTCGCGCACCTCGCGCAGCACCGACTCGAAGGGCCGCGTCTTGTAGCCCGAGGCCGCCTTGATCGTGTTGCCGTGCATCGGATCGCAGGTCCAGACGACATTGGCGCCCTCTTCCTGGACCGCGCGGATCAGGCGCGGCAGGTGATCGCCGACCTTGCCCGCGCCGAAACGGGCGATCAGCGTCAGGCGCCCGGCCTCGTTCTCGGGGTTCAGCTTGCGGATCAGCGCCTTCAGGTCGTCGGCCGAGAGCGACGGGCCGCACTTCAGCCCGATCGGGTTCTGGACGCCGCGGCAGAATTCGACATGCGCCCCGTCGGGCTGGCGGGTGCGGTCGCCGATCCAGATCATGTGGCCCGAGCCCGCGACCGGCAGGCCGGTGGTCGAGTCGATCCGGCACAGGGCCTCTTCGTATTCCAGTAGCAGCGCCTCGTGGCTTGTGTAGAAATCGACGGTGGCCAGTTCATGCGCGGTCTCGGAGGTGACCCCGGCCGCGGCCATGAAGTCCATCGCATCCTCGATCTGGCGGGCGACTTCGCGGTAGCGGCGGGCGTCGGCCTCGTCGGTGAAGCCGGAGATCCAGCTCTGCACCCGGTGGATGTCGGCGTAGCCGCCGGTCGAGAAGGCGCGCAAGAGGTTCAGCGAGGCGGCGGCCTGGGTGTAGGCCTGCAACATCCGCGCCGGATCGGGAATGCGGGCGCCGGCGCTGAAGTCGAAGCCGTTGATGATGTCGCCCCGGTAGGACGGAAGCTCGACGCCGCCCACCACCTCGGTCGCCGCCGAGCGCGGCTTGGCGAACTGGCCTGCGACCCGGCCGATCTTGATCACCGGCAGCTTGGCGCCCCAGGTCAGGACGATCGCCATCTGCAGGATGACCTTGAACGTGTCGCGGATGTTGTCGGCCGAGAATTCGGCGAAGCTCTCGGCGCAGTCGCCCCCTTGCAGCAGGAAGGCGCGACCCGCACCCACCTCGCCGAGCGCGCGCTTGAGCTTGCGCGCCTCGCCGGCGAAGACCAGGGGCGGCATCTGGGTCAGCGCCCGTTCGACCGCGGCAAGCGCCGCCCGATCGGGATAGTCGGGCATCTGCACCCGCGGCCTCGTGCGCCAGTCGGATTTGGTCCAGCCCAAAGTCATCTCAGTCTCCCGCGGCTTTAGCGATAACGGTTCGCGCTTATAAAGAAGGCCCCCGCCGCTTGCAAACCACTTCCTGCGCACCTGCCCTGCGATTGCCCTTGCAGCGGCTGGCGATTGGTGGTTCTGTGCGTAAAACGACAGGAATGGGTCGCATAATGCAGGTCGTCGCCGCGCGCGGCAAGAAGGAAACCGACGAGAAAACCCGCACGCGCCGGGTGGTCTTTCTGCTCCTTGACCGTTTCACCATGATCTCTTTCGCCGGCGCGATCGAACCCCTGCGCATCGCCAACCGGATGCTGGGCCGGCCCGCCTATTCCTGGATCCTCGCCGGCGAGAACGGCAAGGAGGTCCGCTGCTCGAACGGGGTGGCCTTCCGCGTCGATGTCGGCCTGTCCGACCTCGAGCGCGACGACATGATCTTCGTCTGCGGCGGCATCGACATCCAGCAGACGACGACCAAGGCGGCGCTGAACTGGCTGCGGCGCGAGGCGCGGCGCGGGGTGGCGGTGGCGGGGATCTGCACCGGCTCCTACACGATGGCCAAGGCCGGCCTTCTGGACGGCAAGCGCGCGACCATCCACTGGGAGAACCAGGACAGCTTCCTTGAAGAGTTCGAGGAAGTGCGGATGACCAAGTCGGTCTTCGTCATCGACGGCAACCGCATGTCGACCGCGGGCGGCACCTCGTCGCTCGACCTGATGCTGAAGCTCATCGCCCAGGATCACGGCGAGGACGTGGCCAACATCGTCGCCGACCAGCTTGTCTACAACTCGATCCGCAGCGACCAGGACACGCAGCGCCTGTCGATCCCGACCCGGATCGGGGTGCGCCATCCCAAGCTCAGCCAGGTCATCCAGATCATGGAGGCCAACATCGAGGATCCGATCAGCCCGGCGACGCTGGCGACCGACGTGGGCATGTCCACCCGCCAGCTCGAAAGGCTGTTCCGCCGCTATCTGAGCCGCAGCCCCAAGCGCTATTACATGGAACTGCGCCTGCAGAAGGCGCGCAACCTGCTGATGCAGACCGACATGAGCGTCATCAACGTGGCGCTTGCCTGCGGATTCGCCAGCCCGTCGCATTTCTCGAAATGCTACCGCGCCCACTACCAGACCACCCCCTACCGCGAGCGTGGCACGATCGGCAAACCGGGCGCCGCGCGGCTGTCGATCTGACCGAAGATTGCCCGGCGGCGGCATTCACTTCAAGTTTGAAACAATTTGGCGCGTGCGCGCGCAATTTTCATGCGCGGGCACCGGCCACGCACCCCTGGCGCATGATTTCCTTGCTTTTCGCAGGCGGGGAATTAGGTTCGCTGCTCAGGACAACGTTCCAGCAGGGGAGACCACCAATGAGAACTCTTCTTGCCGCAACCGCGGCGAGCGCCCTTTTTGCGGGCATTGCACATGCCGAGGACATCAAGCTCGGCATCCTTTACGGCTTCACCGGCCCGATTGAATCGCTGACCGGCTCGATGGCCGCCGCCTCGGAAGCCGCGATCGACGAGGTCAACAAGTCCGGCGAATTCCTCGACGGCAAGACCAAGGTCTCGGCGGTCCGCGCCGACTCGACCTGCATCGACGCCGCCGCCGCCACCGCGGCCGCCGAAAAGCTCGTCACCTCGGACAAGGTGTCGGGCATCCTCGGCGGCGACTGCTCGGGCGTGACCGGCGCGGTCCTGCAGAACGTGGCGATCCCGAACGGGATGGTGATGATCTCGCCCTCGGCGACCTCGCCGGCGCTGTCGAAGGTCGATTCCAAGGGCCTGTTCTACCGCACCGCCCCGTCGGACGCGCGCGAGGGCGAAGTGGCTGCCGACATCATGATGGAGCACGGCATCAAGACCGCGGCGCTGACCTATTCCAACTCGGACTATGGCAAGGGCCTTGCCGAAGCCATCCAGAAGGCGTTCGAGGCCAAGGGCGGCAAGATCACCATCTCGGCCGCGCACGAGGACGGCAAGGCCGACTATTCGGCGGAAGTCGCCTCGCTCGCCTCGGCCGGCGGCGACATCCTGATCGTCGCGGGCTACGTCGATCAGGGCGGCTCGGGCATCCTGCGCGCGGCGGTCGACTCGGGCGCCTTCACCAAGTTCGAGCTGCCGGGCGGCATGATCTCGGACACGCTGACCAAGAACGTCCCCGAAGGGCTGAACGGCTCGTTCGGGCAGGTTCCGGGCAACGACTCGCCGGGCCTGAAGAAGCTGGGCGAAATGTCGGGCGGCAAGTTCGACGTGACCTCGCCCTATACGCCCGAAAGCTATGACGCGGCGGCGCTGATGCTTCTGGCGATGCAGGCGGCCAACTCGACCAAGCCGGCCGACTATTCCAAGAAGATCATGGAAATCGCCAACGGACCGGGCGAGAAGATCGAGCCGGGCGACCTGGCCAAGGCGCTGAAGCTCATCAAGGAAGGCAAGCCGATCGACTATGTCGGCGCCTCGAACGTCCAGCTGATCCCCCCGGGCGAGAGCGCGGGCAACTACCGCGAGATCGAGGTCAAGGACAACAAGATCGTGACGGTGAAATACCGCTGATCCAACGCGATCGGCAACGGCAGTCCGAACCCGGTTCGGGCTGCCTTCGCTTTCAGGGACAGGCACTTGCCCCGAACCGATGCCGAAGGCACATCGGGGCAACGCTGGGGGAACACGCATGATCGTCGTCGAGGAACTGCACAAGCAGTTCGGCGGATTCCGTGCCGTCAATGGCGCATCCATCACGATCGAGACCGGCTCGATCACCGGGCTGATCGGCCCGAACGGGGCGGGAAAGTCCACGCTGTTCAACGTCATCGCCGGGGTCTTCAAGCCGACCTCGGGCCGGGTGGTGATGGACGGCGAGGACATCACCGGCCTTGCCCCGCACGAGCTGTTCCACAAGGGTCTCCTGCGCACCTTCCAGATCGCGCATGAGTTCTCGTCGATGACGGTGCGCGAGAACCTGATGATGGTGCCTTCCGGCCAGTCGGGCGAGACGCTGTGGAACACCTGGTTCCACCGCCGCCGCATCCGCGACGAGGAGGAGGCGCTCGGCCGCAAGGCCGATGAAGTCCTCGACTTCCTGACGATTTCCCACCTGACCCACGAGAGGGCCGGCAACCTTTCGGGCGGACAGAAGAAACTTCTGGAGCTGGGCCGCACCATGATGGTCGATGCCAAGGTCGTCTTCCTGGACGAGGTGGGCGCCGGCGTGAACCGCACGCTTCTGAACACCATCGGCGACGCGATCGTGCGCCTGAACAAGGAACGCGGCTACACCTTCTGCGTGATCGAGCACGACATGGATTTCATCGGCCGCCTCTGCGACCCGGTGGTGGTCATGGCCGAGGGCAAGGTGCTGGCCAAGGGCTCGGCCGGCGACATCATGAAGAACGAGGCGGTGATCGAGGCCTACCTGGGCCGCGGCCTGAAGAACAAGGTGAAGGCAGAGGCGCATGGGTAGGAATACTTGGGCATGAGGAACCGCAGGATTTTGAGACTGACTCAGGTCATGGCCACTCTCTTGTTCGCGCTGCCAGTTCAGGCGGACGAGATCGTTGGCCGAACAATCGTCAACGGCAAAGATGTCTTGCTGTTTTCCGACAACTCCTGGGCATATGAAAACAGCTTCGGGAACAACTGCAAGGCAGTATCAAAGGCGGTCTCCTTCTGTGGCGAGAAGCTCGGCTGGGAAAAATCCGGCACCCCCTCTCCCGAAATTGCGGCGGCCTACCGGCATGATGCCAAGCTGTACGGGCAGTTCGTCGTCGAAGAGTTCGGGCGGAATGACGGCAGCAACATCGAAGCTGTCAAATCCCTGGTGCTGAGTGGGATCGAAGAGAAGACGGGCGAAAAGCCCGGCGTCCTTGCGGCCAACGCGGACCAGCTGGATGGACATCCATCCGAAACGCTTGTCTTCGTCGTCAGGTTCAAGGGGCTGCCCGTGGTATTCGCGAACACGATTGTGCTGACCGATACCTCGACGGTGCAGGTGCAGACCTACCGGATCGGGGAAACCACCTACAGCGATGCGCACAGAAAACTTCACGAGGAGTTTGCCGCCAACACGAAACTCGGGACAAACTGATGGCTGAACCGTTCCTGATCGGCGAGAAGATGACCGGCGGCTACGGCGCGGCCGACATCCTGCACGACTGCACGCTTGCGGTCGAAAAGGGCCAGATCGCGGTGATCGTCGGGCCGAACGGCGCCGGCAAGTCGACGGCGATGAAGGCGGTCTTCGGCATGTTGAACCTTCGCGGCGGCCATGTGCGGCTGAACGGCGAGGACATCACCCACCTGTCGCCGCAGGAGCGGGTCAGGAAGGGCATGGGCTTCGTGCCGCAGGTCAACAACGTCTTTCCCTCGATGACGGTCGAGGAGAACCTCGAGATGGGCGCCTTCATCCGTGGCGATGATTTCCGGGACACGATGGAGCAGGTCTATGCCCTCTTCCCGATCCTGAAGGAAAAGCGCCGCCAGCCGGCAGGCGAACTGTCGGGCGGCCAGCGCCAGCAGGTCGCGGTGGGCCGGGCGCTGATGACCCAGCCCAAGGTCTTGATGCTGGACGAGCCCACCGCCGGCGTCTCGCCCATCGTCATGGACGAGCTGTTCGACCGGATCATCGAGGTGGCGCGCACCGGCATCTCGATCCTGATGGTCGAGCAGAACGCGCGCCAGGCACTCGAGATCGCCAACCAGGGCTATGTGCTGGTCCAGGGCCGCAACCGCTATACCGACACCGGCAAGGCCCTGATGGCCGACCCCGAGGTCCGCCGCACGTTCCTGGGGGGATAGAGCGGTGCGAACGCTCAAGTCGATCCTCTGCTGCGCGGCCGCAACTGCGGTTCCGGTCTCTACGGCGGCTGCGCAAGATACGCAGCTGCTTTGCGGCGTCGAAGTGGAGTGTGTCAACGGTAACTGCACCAAGCCCCAGGGTGCCGCACATCGCCAAGTGATATTCATCTTGCCGCGCGATCAGAAGGATCACATAGAGTTAGGAACGTATGACGGCGTCTTCAACGTGGGCTCCGAGTTCGACATTCCCAAACATCGGCGGGACTTTCTAACGGGCACACGCGTCTATCGCTGGTCGACTGCGGACGGCGGCACCGCCCAGATCAAAGTCCACTCCGTCACACCAGCGCCAGAACCAAACGCGGCGGACGGGGCAGTCAAGGACCTGCGCCAAAGGCCCTTCACCTATGACCGCGATGTGACCGTTGGCGGAACAAAGACGCCGGCCCATTCCTCGGGGCTGTGCTTCGACCCTACCTACGTATTGCTTGGTCCGAGCATGGTTCCCGGCGTCATTCACTCGGATGAAAACGAACGCTACCTTTCCGACCCCAGTGCCCGTTCGGAGTTGGTTGCGCACTGCAAGCTTCAACCGGCGAACGCGGGAAGCGAAGTCGCTGGGCTGGATTTGTGGTTGGTCGCCGACGCACCTGGGACGGCCTGCGTTTTGGACATGGCCAGCGATGGGCTGCTTTGTTTTGAGATACGCGAGACCAAGTCGGGAAAACTCTTCGAAAGCGCGTTCGGCGACACGAACCTGCGCCTGCTGATCCGACCGAATGGGACAGCGACTTACAAGGACGTCGAAAGCGGCTCCGACGGCGCCGCATCAAGAACAACAAAATACTCGGGCACTTGTGAGAAGGGGCCAGCATTCCAGTGACAGCCTTCGTCAACCATCGCTGTTTCAATAACCTCCGCGTCTCCCGGGCGACGCCGGCGGCATCATACGGCCCCGCCGGTTGCCGGGGCGCGAACTCCATCCACGGCAATCCAGAAGGTGGAATCCAGTCCGCAGCGGGGGAACTACATTGGACTATCTGAACGCACTCGTCGCCCTTCTGAACTTCGTGGTGATCCCCGCCGCCGCCTATGGCGCGCAGCTGGCACTGGGCGCGCTGTCGGCGACGCTGGTCTATGGCATCCTGCGCTTTTCCAACTTCGCGCTTGGCGACACGATGGCCTTCGGCACCGCCGTCACCATCCTTCTGACCTGGTGGTTCCAGGCCCACGGCATCGGCCTTGGCCCCCTGCCGACCGCGCTTCTCGCCCTGCCCTTCGGCATCGCCGTCTGCTCGGCGCTGGTGCTGGCCACCGACCGGCTGGTCTACCGCTATTACCGGCGGGTCAGGGCCAAGCCGGTGATCGTGGTCATCGCCTCGATGGGGGTGATGTTCGTCATGGCCGGGATCACCCGCTTCATCATCGGCGTCGAGGAGATCAAGTTCACCGACGGCACCAAGTTCGTGATCGAGCCCAACAGCTTCAAGGCGGCGACCGGGCTGGCCGAGGGGCTGGCGCTGCGCTCGACCCAGCTCATCACCCTGGTCACGGCCGGGCTGGTGGTCTGGGCGCTCTTCTGGTTCCTGAACACCACCCGCACCGGCAAGTCGATGCGCGCCTATTCCGACAACGAGGATCTGGCGCTTCTGTCGGGGATCAACCCCGAGCGCGTGGTGCAGATCACCTGGATCATCGCCACAGCCATCGCCGTGATCGGCGGCACGCTCTACGGGCTGGACAAGACCTACAAGTCCTTCAACTACTTCTCGCTCCTCTTGCCGGTCTTCGCGGCCGCCGTGGTCGGCGGGCTGGGCAATCCCCTGGGCGCGATCGCCGGGGGCTTCCTCGTCGCCTTTTCCGAGGTCGGCGTGACCTATGCCTGGAAGAAGGTGGCAACCTATCTGCTGCCCGAAAGCCTCGCGCCCGACAGCCTGCTCCAGATCCTGTCCACCGACTACAAGTTCTCGGTCAGTTTCGCGATCCTCATCATCGTCTTGCTGTTCAAGCCGACCGGCATCTTCAAGGGGAAGTCCGCATGACCATCAACTGGCGCAATGTCGGGCTGTTCGCGGCGGTCGGGGTGCTGTTCCTTCTCGAGGGCACGGTCAGGTGGACCATCGGGCCGACCGGAACCGAATTCACCATCTTCGGCGACAGCTGGAACTCGTCGCTGGTCATCATGAACCTGTGCCTGATCTCGGCGGTGATGTCGCTGGGGGTGAACATGCAATGGGGCTATGCCGGTCTCTTCAACACCGGAATCGTCGGCTTCGTGGCGCTTGGTGCGCTGGCGCCGGTCCTGATCTCGTCGCCGGTGGTGCCGGCGGTCTGGGTCGGCGGCGGGGTCTACCGTCTGATCGCCGGCCTGATCTTCGGGGCGGGCGTCATCGCCGCCGCGGTCGCGCTCTACCGGCGCACCGAGGGCCGGCGGCGGACGCTGGCGATGCTGGCGCTGCTCCTTGCGGGCTTCTTCCTCTACCGCGCCATCCTCGATCCGGCGGTGAGCTTCATCGAGGCCAACGACCCCGCCCTGCACGGCAACATGGGCGGGCTGGGGCTGCCGGCGCTGATCTCATGGCCGGTGGGCGCGCTCTTCGCCGCCGCCGCCGCCTGGGTCATCGGCAAGACCGCGCTCGGCCTGCGCTCGGACTATCTCGCCATCGCCACCCTCGGCATCGGCGAGATCATCGTGGCGATCCTGAAGAACGAGGACTGGCTGGACCGGGGCGTGAAGAACGTCATCGACATCCCCCGCCCCTGGCCGGTTCCCGACGAGGTCGACCTGCAGGCCAGCGCGCGCTTTCTGGACTGGGTGCACAGCTTCGGCTGGAACCCGGTGACGGCCTCGACGATCATGGTCAAGCTGCTTTACGGCGGGCTGTTCCTGACCGTCCTGCTGATCCTGCTTTGGGCCTGCGAGATGGCGCTGAAGAGCCCCTGGGGGCGGATGATGCGGGCGATCCGCGACAACGAGACCGCCGCCCGCGCGATGGGCAAGGACGTGACCGGCCGGCACCTGCAGGTCTTCATCCTCGGCTCGGCGATCTGCGGGCTGGCCGGGGCCATGCTCATCACCCTCGACGGGCAGCTGACGCCGGGCAGCTTCACGCCCCTGCGCTATACGTTCACCATCTGGCTGATGGTCATCGTCGGCGGGTCGGGCAACAACTGGGGCGCGATCCTCGGGTCGTTCCTGATCTGGTTCCTGTGGATCAAGGTCGATCCCTGGGGCAATGCGCTGATGTTCACCCTGACGCGCGGCATGGACGACGCCTCGACGCTGAAGCACTACCTTCTGGACAGCGCCGCGCAGATGCGCACGATCACGATGGGGGTGATCCTGCTGGTGGTGCTGCGCTTCGCGCCCCGAGGCCTCATTCCCGAGCGCTGAGCGCAGCCGCGGCCGGCCAGATGCCGATGCGGTCGCCGCCGAACGACAGGGCCTCGGAGGGCGGGGTTGCGATCGGCGCGTGGTCGATGGACCCGAACACCAGTCCGCGCGGGTGGGCCACCGCCCAGGCGACCAGGTCGGCCGCCGTCGCCGGCGTGGCGACCGGCTGGCGGTAGCGGGCGGTGAAGTTGACCTCGGCATTGTAGCTCATGCCGGTGACGGCCAGTTCGCCGTCGCCCGCCGGGGCCAGCAGGATCGCAAGGCGGCGGCTGTCGTAGCCGTCGAAGGCGCCCGAGACATAAAGGAGCAGGTGCAGCGCCAGCGTCGTGCCGGCGCCAAGCAGCAGGTGGCCGGGCACCAGGTCCAGGCGCCGCGCCATGAACCCCAGCCCGGCGAGGGCGCCGGCAAAGCCCAGAAGCGGAAAGGTCTGGTGGATGATCGCCGCATCGCCCGGCACCAGCCCCGCCACCATCGCCACCACCAGCGCCGCCAGCCCGTAGGCCAGCCAGGGGGCAAGGCTGCGCCCCGGTCCGCCGACGCTCATCGGCCGCGCCACGAGAAGCGCCAGCGCCGGCAGATCGGGCAGAAGGTAGTGGGCCTGCTTGCTGGACACGAACGAGAAGAGCACGATCCCCGACAGCGCCCAGATCAGGCACAGCTGCGCCGCCGCGTCGGTGCCGACCGCGCGCGGCAGGCCGGACCAGAAACGCGCGCTCCAGCCCCAGGGGAACAGCATCACCGGCAGAAGCGCCAGAAGGAACCAGAAGGGCCGGTCGTGAGCCATGCCGCCCGACACGCGATCGACCGACTGGCTCCACAGAAGTTCGTGGCGGAAGGCCGCGTCCGCGGTCAGCACCGTCGGCACCAGCCAGACCGCGACCAGCGCCAGCCCCAGGGCCAACGCAAGGCCGAAGCCCTTCGCCGCCTCGCGCAGGCCCGGCCCGTCCGGCGCCCAGAACCGCATCAGGAGAAGGGGCGGCAGAAGGTGCAGAAGCACCACCGGCCCCTTGGCATAGCCGCCAAGCGCCAGCATCACCCCAAAGGCCAGCCACGGCGTCCGCCCCCCTTCGCCGCACCCGATCCGCCATAGGGCCGAGATCCCGCCAAGGACCGCCAGCGACAGCATCGTGTCGAACATGGTGGCGCTGCCGTAAAGCTGGAAGATGCTGAATCCCGCCAGCACCGCCGCCGCCGCCAGCGAGGTCTCGCGCTCGCCCGGCCAGAAGCTGCGCGCCAGCCCGGCGGTTGCGGCGATCACGGCGACGGCAAAGACCGGCCCGATCAGGCGCGCCGCGAACTCGCTGACCCCGGTGATCCCCCAGACCAGGTTGATGAGCCAGAAGAGAAGCGGCGGCTTGTGCGAATAGGGGGCGAAATTGCGGGTCAGGTGCAGGGGATCGCCCGACAGGTGCATCTCCCAGGCGACGGCGAGATAGCGCGTCTCGTCCACCGGAAGAAGGGGGCGCAGCAGCAACAGGCACAGCATCAAGAGGGCAAAGCCGATCAGTATGCGCGGAAGTGTCAGGCGAATCACGAATGTCTCCCCGCCGGTGCGGCCGGCCATGCCCCGTGCCTAAGGCCAAGCGCGCCCGGGGCCAAACAACTTCGCAGCAAACCGCGGGCCCGGTCATCGGCTGTTGCCGAAAACGACAGATTTTGTCGAAGAATGATCTTCATCGGCAGCGGCGGGCTGTAATCATCGCGCCAGCCTCCGCAAAGGCGGCGAACAGGGAGCAAGCGATGAAGACCCATGCACAGGTGGCCGTGATCGGCGGCGGCGTCGTCGGCTGTTCGGTCCTCTACCATCTGACCAAGCTCGGCTGGCGCGACGTGATGCTGATCGAACGGTCGGAACTCACCTCGGGCTCGACCTGGCACGCGGCAGGGGGCTTCCACACGCTGAACGGCGACACCAACATGGCGGCGCTTCAGGGCTATACGATCGGCCTCTACAAGGAGCTGGAGCAGATCACCGGCATGTCCTGCGGCCTGCACCATGTCGGCGGCATCACCCTGGCCGACAATCAGGCGCGGTTCGAGATGCTGAAGGCCGAAAGGGCCAAGCACCGCTACATGGGGCTGCACACCGAAGTCCTGACACCCGCCGAGATCGAGAAGTTCACCGACGGGCTGGTCAACACCAAGGGCATCATCGGCGCGCTCTACGACCCCCTGGACGGCCACCTCGACCCGTCCGGCACCACCCATGCCTATGCCAAGGCCGCGCGGATGGGAGGTGCCGAGATCGTCCTGCACAACCGGGTGCTGGAGACCAACCCGCGCCCCGACGGCACCTGGGACGTGGTGACCGAAAAGGGCACGATCCACGCGGAACATGTGGTCAACGCCGGCGGCCTCTGGGCGCGCGAGGTGGGGGCGATGGCGGGCGTCTACCTGCCGCTTCTGCCGATGGCGCACCAGTATCTCGTCACCGACGACATCCCCGAGATCATGGCGATCCTGAAATCGGGGCGCGAATTCCCGCATGTGATGGACCCCGGCGGCGAAAGCTATCTGCGCCAGGAAGGGCGCGGCCTCTGCATCGGCTTCTATGAAAAACCCTGCGAGCCCTGGAGCGTGGACGGCACCCCCTGGACCTTCGGCCACGAGCTTCTGAACGAACAGTTCGACAAGATCGAGGATTCGGTCGCCTTCGCCTACCGCCGCTTTCCGGTCCTGGAACGCAGTGGCGTCAAGCGGGTGATCCACGGCCCCTTCACCTTCGCCCCCGACGGCAACCCGCTGATCGGGCCGGTCCCGGGCCTGCGCAACTATTGGTCGGCCTGTGCGGTGATGGCCGGTTTCAGCCAGGGCGGCGGCATGGGCAAGAGCCTCGCCGAATGGATGATCCACGGCGAGACCGAGGTCGATCCGCGCGGCTTCGATGTGGCGCGCTTCGGCAAGTGGACGACGCCGGGCTATACCGTGCCCAAGGTGATCGAGAACTACCAGATGCGCTTTTCGGTCAGCTACCCCAACGAAGAGCGCCCCGCCGCCCGGCCCTTCCGCACCACGCCGATGTACGACATCTTCGACAGGATGGGCGCCGTCTGGGGCAGCCAGTACGGGCTCGAGGTGGCGAACTACTTCGCCCTTCCCGGCGAGCCGCGTCACGAGACGCCGACCTTCAAGCGCTCGAACGCCTGGGACGCGACGCGGGCCGAGGTCATGGCCGTGCGCGAGGGGGTCGGCATCAACGAGGTGCAGAACTTCGGCAAGTTCCGGGTGCGCGGCAGGAACGCCCGCGCCTGGCTCGACATGATGATGGCCGGCACGATCCCGCAAAAGGGCCGCCTGTCGCTGACCCCCATGCTGTCGCCCAAGGGCAAGATCATCGGCGACTTCACCGTAACCTGCCTGGCGGAAACCGAGTTCCAGATCACCGGCAGCTACGGCGCCCAGGACCAGCACCTGCGCTGGTTCGAAAGGCACGCCGAGCCGGGTGTGACCGTCGAAAACATGTCCGACCGGATCACCGGCTTCCAGATCGCCGGGCCCAAGGCGCGCGAGCTTCTGGCCCGCGTCACCCGTGCCGACGTGTCGAACGCGGCCTTCAGGTTCATGGATGCGAAACAGATAACGGTCGGCATGGTCGATTGTCTTGTCCAGCGCGTCAGCTACACCGGCGATCTCGGCTATGAGATCTTCTGCGACTTCATGAAGCAGCGCAGCCTCTGGCAGACGCTGTGGGAGGCGGGGCAGGATCTGGGCCTGCGCCCGTTCGGTATGCGGGCGATGATGAGCCTGCGGCTCGACAAGTGGTTCGGAAGCTGGGCGCGCGAGTTCAGCCCGGACTATTTCCCCGGCGAGACCGGCATCGACCGCTTCATCCGCTGGAACAAGGAGGCCGACTGGATCGGCAAGGCGGTGGCGCTGAAGGAAAAGGCCGAAGGGCCGCAGCGCCGCCTCTGCCCCTTCGTGGTCGATGCGGCCGACGCCGACGTGGTGGCCTATGAGCCGCTGTGGATCGGCGACAAGGTGGTGGGTTTCTGCACCTCGGGCGGCTATTCGCACTGGACGGGCAAGTCGGTCGCGCAGGCCTTCGTGCCCGTCGGTCTGATCCGCGAGGGGCTGGAGGCCGAGATCGAAATCCTGGGCGAGCGGCGCCGGGCACGGATGGCCTCGGGCCCCCTCTGGGACGCGGACGGGACGCGGATGCGCGGCTGATCCCGCGGCGTGGGGGCCGGGATGCACGGCGCGGCGGACCTGCTGATCCTGATCCCCGCCGCCGGCGCCGCGCGGCGCATGGGCGGGCGCGACAAGCTTGTGGAAGACGTGGCGGGCGAGCCGGTCCTGCGGCGCACCGCCCGCCTTGCCTTGGCGACCGGGGCAAGGGTGCTGGTCACGCTGGCCGCCGACCGCCCCCTGACCCTCGGTCGCCTTCAGGCGCTGGAGGGCAGCAGCGCCGGGATCCTGTCCCTTGCCGGCGCGGATGAGGGACTGGCCGCCAGCCTGCGGGCCGGGGCGGCGCGGGCGGGCGCGGCGCGGGGGATGATGGTCCTTCTGCCCGACATGCCCGAGGTGGACGCGGTCGACCTTTGCCTGATCATCGGCACCTTCGCCGCCGACCCGTCGCGGCCCCTGCGCGGCGCCGGGCCGGAGGGCGAGCCCGGCCACCCGGTCATCCTGCCCGCACGCCTTCTTGCCTCGGTCGCCGGGCTGACCGGCGACGAAGGCGCGCGGCGGCTGCTTGCGGATGAGGAGGTGCGCCTCTGCCCCCTGCCCGGCCGCCACGCGCTGACCGATCTCGACACGCGCCGGGACTGGGCGCTCTGGCGCAAGGGACAGGCCGGATAGACGGAGGCGGGAAGGCCGGTGCCTTCAGGCGGCGAGAACCGCCCGGACCTCGTGCGGTTTCAGCGACAGGCGCGCGGCCTCGTAGGCGGTCAGGCCCGGAACCGTCGCCAGATCGGGGAACAGGGTCAGGATCTCGTCGCGCTGCGCCGCGTCCAGACCGCCGAGCGATGCGGCGCCGGGCTGGAAGCTCTCGCTCCAGATCCCGTCCGAGCGGACGATCTCGTGCTGGTCGAAGAGGAAGTGGACATAGGTCACGGGGCCGGCGGGAGCGCGCCGGATGCCCGGCCGCCCGGCAAGATGCATGGCCGCGGCCAGCACCTCGGTCTCGCCGGCGATCAGTTCGGCGCGCGCCCCGGTCAAAAGCATCCGGTGCTGCGGCGACAGCATCATGTCGCGCTCGGGCAGACCCTCGCCCAGCGCGCCGCGCCGGATATGGACAGGGCGCAGGGCCGGGGCGGCGACGAGATCGGCGGCGCCCAGGCTGCGGCTGCCCGACCAGCGCACCGGGCGATAGCCGCTGTCGCGGGTCAGCACCCTGTCGCCCTCGCGGATCTGCTCGGCCGGGACCGGGCCGCGGTCGGTCTCGATCAGGGTGCCGGGGGTGAAGCAGGGGATGATCGTCTCGATGTTGGAAAACGTCATCGAGCCGATCACGGTGCCGTTCGCATCGAGGAACTGGACGGTGCCGTTCTCGTGGTTGGGCGAGGAGAAGAGGATGTTGGTGTTGTGCCAAGTGTAGCCCGAGCCGAACAGGTCGAGAACGTCGTTGTCGGTGTTGCCCGGGTCCTCGCCCCCGTCCACGACATCCCCGGCGGTGATCCCCACGAACCTGTCGCTGCCAAGGCCGCCGGTCAGCACGTCGCTGCCCGCGCCACCGCTCAGCGTGTCGCTGCCGTCGCCCCCGTCGATCGTGTCGTTGCCCAGCCCCCCGGCAAGCGAGTCGTTGCCCGCCCCCCCGGTGATCAGGTCGTCATTGTCGCCGCCGTCGATCGTGTCGTCGCCGTTGCCACCGATGATCGTGTCGTTGCCCGCGTCGCCCGCCAGCGAGTCATTGCCGTCGCCGCCGTCGATGGAATCGTTGCCGGCCCCCCCGCGGATCGTGTCGGAAAAGGTGCCGGTGCCGCCGAACAGGGAATCGTTGCCCGCCCCCCCGTCGATGCTGTCATTGCCGGTGCCGCCGTCGATCGTGTCATTGCCGGTCCCCCCGGCCAGCGAGTCGTCGCCCGCGCCGCCGGTGATGGTGTCATCGCCCGATCCGCCATCGACCGTGTCGTTGCCGTTGCCCCCGTCGATGGTGTCGTTGCCGATCCCGCCGGAAATCGAGTCGTTGCCGTCCCCGCCCAGAAGGGAATCGTGGCCGCCGAGCGTGTCGTTGGCATAGTCGCCGACCAGCGTGTCGTCGCCCGCCCCGCCGATCAGCGTGTCGTTGCCGGTCCCCCCCATCAGGGAATCGTTGCCGACCCCGCCGTCGATCGAATCGTTGCCGGTGCCGCCGTCGACGGTGTCGTTGCCGTCGCCCGCCAGCACCGTGTCGTTTCCGGCCCCGGCCCGCACATAGTCGTCGTTGCCCGACGACCCGGCCAGACCCGCGTCGTTGTTGTCGATCTTGTCGCTGCCGCCGGCGATCGGCTCGACATAGGAGGCGTCGATCAGGTCGTTGCCGGCGGTGCCGTCGACATAGCCGTCATCGAAGCCCGTCACCTGGCGGGTGATGGTCATGTCGGCGCCGGTCTGGGCCACCGAGTTGAAGGTGATCGAGCGGATCGGCTTGGCTTCCTGGGCGGTCGTGTCGGCGTTGGCCGTGATCTCGGGGGCCAGGAACAGTTCGCCCGTGGTGCTTTGCGCGATGACGGCGGTGATCGTCGCGGTCGTCCCGTCGGCGTAGGTCAGCGTCGCGTTGTACTGGACGCTGGTGTCGAAGGTGAAGGTCTGGACCCCGGCGCCGATGTTGGAGGTGAAGGTGTCGTTGGCGGCGTTGTTGTTGCTGTCCATCGCCGTCGCCGAGCCGCCGACGTTGGTCATCGTCGCCGAGGTGATGTGCCCGAACAGCGGATCGGCCGCCGAGCCGAAGGTCTGGCCGAGGAAGGCGGCGTTGCTGACGTTCTCGGCAGTGGTGTTGCCCTCGGTCGGGTCAAGCTGCACCGAGGGCTTGCCGAGGTAGATCCAGGTGAATGTGTTGGATGTTGCCATCTACTCGTTACCCACAACCAAACCAGAACGCCTGCAAACCGCCATCATGCCGCGAGGCCGGCGAAAAGCCGCCCCCGGGCTTCCGGCTTCCTCCGCCGCTGTCGTCATCGGCCCCGCTGACACCTGTTCCCGCCGCAATGATACGGCCCGGGCGCCAGCCTGGCACGGCAACCGGAAACAAATCGGAAATGCCCGCCGCACGGCGCAAGGATTGCCGCACCCTGGCGCCGGGGGCACCGCCATCGCCCTGGCGGGAACGGGACTCCGCGCGCGCCCTTCCTGCGAAGGACCGCCCCCGGAAAGTCGCATTCCGGTCGCCGCAGTGCCCATCGTTCCACGTCAAACGCAACCACCCATTCACCGCTTCTCGCCGCCCGTCTGGCCGGGCGTCCTGGCGGGGTTCTTGTCCTTTGGTGAATAGCCCGGGCCGAGCCGGTCGGCACAGGGGTTTTGAGTGGCCAGTCAACAATCCCGATCGGTCGTTGCCGTGCGACAACAGACCACGCGGCCCATCCGCCGCGATTTGCGAAACAGGCGATGGTTCCGCAACGGCTGGTAGAGCCTTCGGCGGGCGCCTACTGCCGCTTGCGGGTCAGGGGTGCAGGCCTCGGGCCCCCGGCGAATCGCCTGCAGCCGGTCCGGCGGCGGTGGCCCGGTCCTCGATGCGCCGCTTCCCGCCGCCCCGCGCACGACCGGCGTGGATGTATCCCGGCGGCTGCGGCCCCGGCCCTCGCGGGGCGAACAGCCCCCGGGCCTAGCCGCGCCGGCGGGCGCGGACCGTGGCCGGGCAACTTGCGGGCCGGGCGGGCGAGAGCCGCGGCAGGCACAGGGCGAAAACCGCCACACAGATCATCGACAGGAACATCTGAACTCCAATCCCTTCCGGCCAGCCGGCCGTGCACTCCCTGCGCCCCGCCGGAAATACGGCGGAACGGCCCTTCCTATGTCTCCAGCGCCCGCCGCAGCGGCCTGACCGGCCTGCGGTCGGGGAAGATCTCGTGGATCTCGGTGCGCTGCGCGTTGCCGCGCGCCCCGAGCGACGGGTCGCCCAGACAGAAGGCCTCGACCCAGCAGCCGTTGGCGAGGATCACCTCGTGCCGGTCGAACTCGACCAGGATGTAGCCGACGCCGAGGACCGCACAGGTACGGACGGCTCTGCCGCCACACAGGTGCTTGACCGGCACCAGCGCATCGCCAAGGCCCGGGGCCTCGGGCACGCCGAACGGCAGCCGGTCCGGGCGGACCAGAAGCCTCAGGTTGGGACTGCAGAGCATGTCACGCTCGGGCAGCCCCTTGTCCAGGGCCCCGGCTGTCACCAGGACCGGCTGAAGGTGCGGCACAATAGCCAGCTGCCCATAGTCGTAGTCCCGCCGGAAAACCCGGCGCAGGGTCTGCAATCCATTGTCGCGGGTGACGATCCGGTCACCCGCGCAAAGCTCCTCGACCGACTTTTCACCGCCGAGGGTCGTGATCAAGGTTCCGCTGGTAAAGCAGGGCACGATATCCAATTTCCCGACAAAAAATCTTGAAACTCACCGGTTGGCCGGCACTCGTCCATTCATTCGGGTCTTTGGCTAATTCCGGCCTTTCCCGCCTTGGCCGACCAGGTCATGCGCCCCGGTCAAGGCCAGATGGCCGGCAAAAGATGGCGAAAATGTGGCGCATTTCAGGGCGTTACTGTTGCCCAACCCCCGTCCCGCAAGGGTCACGCCGCGCGATTGGGTACAGGCGCGAAATAGTCGCCATTTCGGCCAACATGCTGCTATCAAATGGTATTTCTACCGTTCTCCTGCCCGGGACGGTCAGAGCGCCTCTCCGAAACCTGTCCTTTCGTTAGCTAACCGTTGAACAGGTGCGAACAATCACCCCCCTGGAGCGCCACGCAAAAAAGATTCCGGGCATTTTTGCGGCAGGGTCCGGCGTTTCCTCGCGGGCCACAAAGCCGGAGGGCTGCCCCCCGATTGGTTCACCCCCGCCGCGCGCCGCCGGAGGGGCGCGCCGAATCTGCCCGAAGGGCGGGCGATGATGGGCTGAAGGCGCGCTGGTGCCCGGAGCGGGACTCGAACCCGCATGACTTGCGTCGGCGGTGTTTGAGACCGCTGCGTCTACCATTCCGCCATCCGGGCGCGCGCCAACAGATAGCCGCGCCCCGCCGCGATGGCAAGGCGCGGGCCTTAGATGTTGTCGGTGCTGAACGTGTCGCAGGCGCGGATCGAGCCGGCCTTGTAGCCGGTCGCCAGCCAGCGCTGGCGCTGCTCGGAGGTGCCGTGGGTGAAGCTGTCGGGCATGGGCACCCGCCCGGCACTTCTTTGCAGCGTGTCGTCGCCGATGCGCGCGGCGGCATCGACCGCCTCCTGGATGTCGCCGGGCTCGAGCGTGCCCAGCTTGTCGGCGGCCTGGCGCGCCCAGACCCCGGACAGGCAGTCGGCCTGCAACTCGATGCGCACCGAGATGGCGTTGCTGTCGGCCTCGGAGGCTTGCTGGCGGGCGGCATTGGCCTTTGCGAGGATGCCCAGTTCGTCCTGGACATGGTGGCCGACCTCGTGGGCGACGACATAGGCTGCCGCGAAATCGCCATGCGCACCCAGTTGCTGCGAGAGCGTGACGAAAAAGCCGGTGTCGAGATAGACCTTCTTGTCCTCGGGGCAGTAGAAGGGGCCGGTGGCCTCGGACGCGCCACCGCAGGCGGAGCCGGTCGCGCCCTTGAACAGGACCAGGGTCGTGGGCGTGTAGGTCCGCCCCAGCTCCCTCTGGAAGATGTCGCCCCAGACCTGCTCGGTGTCGGCCAGCGTGACCGAGACGAATTTCGCCGCCTGCTCGTCCTCGGGGGTGATCTGGCCGCCGCCCGAGGAGATCTGGCCGCCCTCCGACAGGCCCTGTTGCAGGACCGCCAGCGGATCGCCGCCAAGCGCCCAGACGATCAGCGCCACGGCAACCAGCCCCAGGCCGCCGCCACCCGCGACGCGGCCGACGCCCATGCCCCTGCGGTCCTCGACATTGTCGCTTTCGCGCCGGCCTTCCCACTTCATCTCACATCCCCCCGGCCCTGCGGCCCACCCTTGACGCGCCGATCCTACCCGCGCCCGGCGCCCCCTGTCACGGAGCTTTTCCTTGACCTCGCGCCCGCCCTGTGGCCAATGGCGCGGGCAACCACTGGCCCGAGGCGATGTTTCAGAAACTCTATGACTGGACCCTGTCCTGGGCGCGCTCCCCGAACGCCACCGTGGCGCTCGGCACCATTTCCTTCGTCGAAAGCTCGGTCTTTCCGATCCCGGCCGATGTCCTCTTCATCCCGATGTGCGCGGCCCGGCCCGAGCGCGCCATGCGGCTGGCGGCGATCGCCTCGGTCACCTCGGTGCTCGGCGGCATCTTCGGCTGGCTGATCGGGCATTTCGCCTTCGCCTGGCTGGCGCGCCCGGTCCTCGAGTTCTACCACAAGCTCGACGCCTTCGAGGCGATGCGCGCCGAGGTGGCGGGCAGCACCTGGATCATCCTCGTCCTTCTCGTCACCTCGGGCCTCGCCCACCTGCCGCCGATGAAGGTGGTGACCATCCTTTCCGGGGTGGTGGGCTTCAGCCTGCCCTTGTTCATCCTGTCGGCCATCGTCGCCCGCGGCGCGCGCTTCTATGCCCTGGCCTGGGCGCTCCGCCGCTATGGGGCCGTCGTGCTCGATTTCGTCGAGCGGCGGCTGGGGCTGGTGGTCGGCACCCTCCTCGCCCTGCTGCTGGGCCTCTACGGCGTCACGAGGTTCCTGTGAGCCGCGACGCCCGCATCCTCGCCCTTCTGGCCGGCCTCGGGTCGGCGGCGCTTCTCGGCGGGGCCTATGTCTTCCAGATGCTCGGCTATGCGCCCTGCGAGCTCTGCCTGTTGCAGCGCTGGCCGCACGCGCTGGCGATCCTTCTCGGTCTTTTCGTCTGGCAGACGGGCCGGCGGCCGCTGGCCTGGGCCGGGGCGCTGGCGGCGCTGGCGACGGCCGGCCTCGGCGTCTATCACACCGGGGTTGAGCGCGGCTTCTGGATCGGCCCTTCCACCTGTTCGTCAGGGGGCATCCAGGGCCTGTCGCCCGGCGACCTGATGACCCAGATCATGAACGCCCCGCTGGTGCGCTGCAACGAGGTCGCCTGGAGCCTTTTCGGCCTGTCGATGGCCTCGTGGAACGCGCTCCTGTCCCTGGGGCTGGCGCTTCTGTGGGTGGCGGCGGCGCGGCGGCGCTGATCAGCGCCGGCCGGCGCGGCGGGTGGACAGAAGCAGGCTGGTCTCGCTGGCCAGAACCCCCTCGTAGTTCCTGACCCGAAGGATCAGCGCATCGAGATCCTCGAGCGTGCGGGTGCCGATCTCGGCGATCAGATCCCACCGCCCGTTGGTCGAGTGGACGGCGACCACCTCGGGCAGGCCGGTCAGGCGGGCGGTGATCCGCTCTTGCCCGCGGCCCTCGATCGCGATCATCATCAGCCCGCGCACCGGCATTTCCGCCACGTCGCTGCGGGTCAGGACGGTGAATCCGGTGATCTCGCCCCGCGCCACCAGCCGCTCCAGACGCGCGCGGACGGTGGCGCGCGCCAGCCCCAGCCGGTCCGCCAGCTCCGACCAGCTGGCCCGCCCGTCGCGCCGCAACTCGCTGATCAGCGCCTGATCGGTATCGTCCATTCCGGTCAATCCTCCTGCCATATCGGACAAAGTCCAGCCCGCATCGACAATAATCCGGCTTCAAACCGACGCAATATGGTTCATCCTGTTGAAAATACCAAGGGGCCCCGCCATGACCAAGAACTGCATCCTGATCGGTGCGCCGATCGACGCCGGGCAAAGGCGCGCGGGCTGCCTGATGGGTCCGGCGGCCTACCGCGTCGCGGGCCTCGGCCCCTCGATCACCGAGCTTGGGCATCTGGTCAGCGACTGGGGCGATGTCGCGCTGCCGCCGCTCGAGCCCGCGGCCTGCCCGAACCCCGCCGTCCATTCGCTGTCCGAGATCGTCGGCTGGACCCGCGCCCTCAGCGCCCGCACCGCCGAGGCCCTGGCCGAGGGCGGCTTTCCGATCATCCTCGGCGGCGACCATTCGCTGGCGCTCGGCTCGGTCGCAGGCGCCGCCCGCCATGCCGCGGACCGGGGCCGGCCGCTGTTCGTCCTGTGGCTTGACGCGCATTCCGATATCCACACGCCGCTGACCACCCAGTCCGGCAACCTGCACGGCACGCCCGTCGCCTATATCGCCGGCCACCGGGGCTTTGACGCCTTGCCCCCCTTCCCCGCCCCGGTCCCCGAGGAACGCATCTGCCTTTACGGCATCCGTTCGGTCGATCCGGCCGAACATGCCAGCCTTCTGAAGACCGACATGGCGATCTGCGACATGCGGGTTCTGGACGAGCGCGGGATCGTCGCGCCCCTGCGCGAGTTCCTCGACCGGGTGCGCGCGGCCAACGGGATGCTGCATGTCTCGCTCGATGTCGATTTCCTCGACCCGTCGATCGCGCCGGCGGTCGGCACCACCGTGCCCGGCGGCGCCACCTTCCGCGAGGCGCATCTGGTGATGGAGCTTCTGCACGAAAGCCGCCTTGTCACCTCGCTCGACCTTGTGGAGCTGAACCCGTTCCTCGACGAACGCGGGCGCACCGCGAAACTGATGGTGGAACTGGTGGGTTCGCTGATGGGCCGCAAGGTCTTCGACCGCCCGACCCGGAGCTTCGGATGACCTTCCTTCCCGCCCGAAACCTGTTGCAGGCGCCGAACGCGGTGGTGATGATCCGCCCCCACGCCTTCGCGCCGAACCCCGAAACCCGCGCCGACAATGCCTTTCAGACCAGCGCCAACGCGGCCGGCGCGGACCTGAGCCTGAGCGCCCGCGACGAACATGACCGCGCCGTCGAGACCCTGCGGCGCCACGGCGTCACCGTCCATGTGTTCGAGGACGACGGCAGCCGCGACACGCCGGACAGCGTCTTCCCCAACAACTGGTTCTCGACCCATCCCGGCGGCCAGGTCGCGGTCTATCCGATGTATGCCGCCAGCCGCCGCCGCGAGCGGCGCGCCGACGTTCTGGAAATGCTGAAACGCGACTACCGCGTGCAGGAAATCATCGACATGTCGGGGCTTGAGGAGGACGGGCTGGCACTGGAAGGGACCGGGGCGATGGTGCTCGACCATATCGGGCGCATCGCCTACACGGTGCGTTCGAACCGTGCCGACCCGGTGGCGCTGGAACGGTTCTGCACCCATTTCGCCTATGAGCCCATCGCCTTCGACGCCGTGGATGGCCAGGGCCGCGCCGTCTATCACACCAACGTGCTGATGTGCATCGCCACCGATTTCGCGCTCGTCGGCCTTGACCTGGTGCCCGACGGGCACCGCCGCGCCACCATCGCGCAGCGGCTGGCGGAAACCGGCAAGACCGTGATCCCGCTGACCGAGGCGCAGATCGGCGACTTCGCCGGCAACGCCATCGAGCTGAGCGGGCGGGACGGGCGCATTCTGGCGCTGTCCCGCCGCGCCGCCGGGGCGCTGAGCGACCATCAGCGCGCCGAGATCGAACGCAGCGCCCGGATCGTGGCGCTCGACGTGCCCACCATCGAGCATGCGGGGGGCTCGGTGCGCTGCATGATCGCGGGCGTGCACCTGTCGCCGCGCCTCGCCCAGACAGGAGTCGCCGAATGACGACCAGACCCAACCTTAACATCGTCCCTTTCATCAGCGTCGACAACATGATGCGGCTGGTTCTTCACCTTGGCGTCGAGCGGGTCCTGACCGAGCTTGCCGCCGAGATCGAGCGTGACTTCCGCCGCTGGCCGCTGTTTGACAAGACCCCGCGCGTCGCCTCGCATTCCGACGTGGGGGTGATCGAGCTGATGCCGACCTCCGACGGAGAGATGTATGGGTTCAAATATGTGAACGGCCACCCGAAGAACATGAGGGAAGGCCTGCAAACCGTTACCGCGTTTGGACTTCTTGCCGATGTGAACACCGGCTACCCGGTGCTTCTGTCGGAAATGACCATCCTGACCGCGCTCAGGACCGCCGCCATGTCGGCGCTGGCGGCCAAATGGCTGGCGCCGAAAGGGGCGGCCTGCATGGCGCTGATCGGCAACGGCGCCCAGGCAGAGTTCCAGGCGCTGGCCTTCCAGGCGGTCTGCGGCATCGCCGAGGTGCGCCTCTACGACCTCGACCCTGCGGCGACGCGCAAGTGCGCGGCCAACCTGAGGGGCACCGGGCTGAAGGTCACCGCCTGCGCCAGCGCCGAAGAGGCGATCCTTGGCGCGCAGATCATCACCACCGTCACCGCCGACAAGCAATATGCGACGATCCTGACCGACAACATGGTCGGCAACGGCGTCCACATCAACGCGGTCGGCGGCGACTGCCCCGGCAAGACCGAGCTCCACCGCGACATCCTGCTGCGCTCGGACATCTATGTCGAATATCCGCCCCAGACCCGGATCGAGGGCGAAATCCAGCAGCTTGCCCCCGACCACCCGGTCAAGGAACTGTGGCAGGTGATGACCGGCCAGATCGCCGGACGGGCCGACGCGCGCGCCATCACCCTCTTCGATTCGGTCGGCTTCGCGATCGAGGATTTCTCGGCCTTGCGCTATGTGCACGGGAAGTTGCAGACCCTGCCCAAGTCGCTGGCCTTCAGCGCCGACCTCGACATGATCGCCGACCCCGACGAGCCGCGCGATCTTTACGGGATGCTCCTGCGCAAGAAGGCGGCGCTGGTCGCCTGATCCCCCTTGCCTTGCGGCAGCGCTGCGGTTCCTCTGGCGGCAGGAATCGAAGGGCGGGCAGGATGAGCAAGAGCCTGAAACGTGTCGAGGCGGCCCTGGTCGCGGCGGGGCTGCGCCCCGAGATCCGCGCGCTCGACGCCAGTTCGCGCACCGCGGCCGAGGCGGCGGCGGCGGTGGGCTGCGCGCTCGACCAGATCGCCAAGTCGATCATCTTCCGCGGCGAGACGGGCGGCCATGTCCTTCTGTTCGTGACCGCGGGCGGCAACCGGGTCGATCCGGCCCGTGCCGCGGAGGTCGCGGGCGAGCCCCTGGGCAAGGCCGACGCCGACCTGATCCGGGCCGAGACCGGCTTTGCCATCGGCGGCGTCGCGCCCGTCGGCCACCTGTCGCCGGTCCGGGCCTTCTTCGATCCCCGCCTGATGGACTTCCCGCAGGTCTGGGCGGCGGCGGGGACGCCCCACCATGTGTTCGCGATCGCGCCCGCGCGGCTTCTGTCCCTTGCCGGCGCCAGCCTCGCCCGCTTCACCGCCTGACGCGCGGATTTCCGCCAAGCCGGGGCGGTGGAGGCGGGTGGATGTTAAAATAATTCACATCAATCCTTGACGCGGGCGCCCGCTCCACCGATCTTCCGTCATGTGAAGGGCATTCACATAGGAAACGGAGGTTCCCATGTCCACCATCGCCGCCTGGCCCGCCCGGGCCGAGAGCTGGCTCGACGACCGCGGAAAAGGCGCCTGGATCGCCGCCATGATCCTCGGTTTCATCTTCTTCTGGCCCGTGGGCCTTGCCCTGCTGGCCTACATGATCTGGAGCAAACGCATGTTTTCCAAGGGCACCTGCGGCTTCGGCCACCGGATGGGGTCGCATCCCTTCCGCACCCACGGCCAGCGCTTCCGCTCGTCCGGCAACAGCGCCTTCGACGCCTACAAGGCCGACACGCTGGACAGGTTGCAGCGTGAACAGGACGAGTTCGAGGCCTTCCTCGAACGTCTGCGCGCCTCGAAGGACAAGTCCGAGTTTGACCAGTACATGGAGGAACGCGCCCGCGCCGCCCGCGCCGAGGCCGAGGCCCGCGACCAGGGCGGCCCCGCGCCCGATGCCTCGGGGTCCGGCAGCGGCCGCGCCTGACGCCATCCCGAACCACAGACAGCCGCCGCGGCGCGTCAACAGTCGCGCCGCGGCGGGGCTACCTTAAAGGATAAGGCGCCGCGCCCACGGAATGGCTTGGCGAGCGCGCGCGGCCTTGATAACCTCGCCCTCATCGAAGCTGCCATACTCCTGTGCCATGCGCCACACGCTGCCCCTTGCGCCGCAATTCTATGTCACGGCCCCGCAGCCCTGCCCCTATCTCGAGGGGCGGTCCGAACGGAAATTGTTCACGGCCCTCCCCGGCGAAAATGCGGTCAGGCTGAATGACGCGCTGTCCAAGCAGGGGTTCCGGCGCTCGCAGAACGTCCTCTACCGCCCCTCCTGCGCCGAATGCACCGCCTGCCTGTCGGCGCGC
This sequence comes from Pseudomonadota bacterium, assembly GCA_018240425.1. GTDB lineage: Bacteria > Pseudomonadota > Alphaproteobacteria > Rhodobacterales > Rhodobacteraceae > TMP-24. The sequence continues at coordinate 26,624 of JAFEFU010000064.1, forward strand.
ATCCGCGTCGCGGACTTCCGACCCAGCCGCAGCCAGAAGCGTGTCCTGCGCCGCAACGCCGACCTGCGGCGCGAGGCGACCAGCCCCTGGGCGACCGAAGACCAGTATGCGCTGTTCCGCCGCTATCTCGACCAGCGCCATTCCGACGGCGGCATGGCCGACATGGACATCTTCGAGTTTGCCGCGATGATCGAGGAGACGCCGGTGAAAAGCCGGGTCATCGAATATTCCGCCGCCCCCGCCGATGACGAGGGGCGCCGCGTGCTGGCCGGGGTCTGCCTGACCGACGTTCTCGATGACGGGGTCAGCATGGTCTACAGCTTTTACGAGCCCGAGCGGGAGCGTGACAGCCTTGGCACCTACATCATCCTCGACCATGTCGAGATCGCGCGCGAGGCCGGCCTGCCCTATGTCTATCTGGGCTACTGGGTGCCCGGCAGCCGCAAGATGGGCTACAAGGCCGGCTTCAGCGCCGTCGAGATCTACAAGCACGGCCGCTGGCAGGACCTGGGCGACCCCGCCGCCCACACCGCCGAGACGCACCCGCTGTCGGTCGATCCGATCGCCGAGCAGGTGGCCCGCATCTCGCTGCCCGAAGCCCGCCCGGTGCGCCCGAAGCCGTGACCGGTAGGCAGCAGCGGCTGGCATTCGTCAGCCTTCTGGTGCCCGACTACGATCTTGCGCTTGCCTTCTATGTCGGAAAGCTCGGGTTCGATCTGATCGACGATCTGCCGCAGGGCGGGGGCAAGCGGTGGGTTACCGTCCGGCCGCCGAGCGCGGGACAAGGTTGCGCCCTGCTTCTGGCCAGGGCCGCATCAGAGGCACAGGCCGCCGCCATCGGCAACCAGAGCGGCGGCCGGGTGTTTCTGTTTCTTGAGACGGACGATTTCACCCGCGACCACGCGGCCATGAAGGCGGTCGGGGTGCGCTTCGAGGAGGCGCCCCGACATGAGGCCTATGGCACGGTTGCCGTCTGGCGCGATCCGTGGGGCAACCGCTGGGATCTGGTTCAGTTCCGTTCCGCTGCGGCGCCGTGACCCGCGCGATCCGCCGCGATCACTCCACCGCGATTTCCGGCCCGGCGATGTGGACCGCCAGGAGGCAGCCGTGGGGTGTGTAGGAATGATGCTCGGACCCGTCCCGGTAAAAGACCAGATCGCCCGCCCTCAGCACCGTGCCGTCGCTTTCGTGCAGCTCGCCCTCGAGGATCAGGAACTGCTCGTGGCCGTTGTGGCGGTGGCCGCGCGTGGTCATGCCCGCCGGCATCCGGTAGACGTGGAAGCCCTGCCCCAGCGGCAGGCCGTCGTCCAGTTGCAGTACGCCGTCGCCAAGCGCGGTCCCGTCGGGATAGACGAAGGGGCGGAACGCGCCCTCGCGGATGTTGACGACCTGCCGGTCATTCCTGCCGATGGCTTTCATGCGCGCCTCCCTGTTGCCGGCCGATCATATTGACTGGAAAGTCAGAATGCCAGCGCAATGTGCCCCGGGCAGCGTCCGCCGCCGCGAAGGCGCAGGCAACTTGTCTTTTCTGTCGCCGATGCCGCCCATGTTGAAAGAAAAATAGCAAAATGACGCACCCAGCGTCACTTTCTTCGCGATTTTGCCGGTTGACGCCCCCGCCGCCCCCGCCTAATGTCCGCCGCACAGCAGCAATGGGAACAGCCATGAGGGCGATCCTTGTACTTGGGGGGCAAAGGCGCATGGGCCGGTGACGGCAGACCATGATGGTTCCCATGCGCCCCCGATGACCCTCGGGGGCTTTTTGTTGGCCGGAAGGCCAAGCGGATGGAGATGAGAATGTCGCGGCAGATGACCGGTGCGAAGATGGTGGTTCAGGCCCTGAAGGATCAGGGCGTCGACGTGATCTTCGGTTATCCCGGGGGCGCCGTCCTGCCGATCTATGACGAGATCTTCCAGCAAAACGACATCCGCCACATCCTCGTGCGCCACGAACAGGGTGCGGTCCACATGGCCGAGGGCTATGCCCGCTCGACCGGCAAGCCGGGAGTGGTCCTCGTCACCTCGGGGCCGGGTGCGACCAATGCCGTCACCGGGCTGACCGACGCGCTGATGGATTCGATCCCGCTGGTCGTCCTGGCCGGACAGGTCCCGACCTTCATGATCGGCACCGACGGCTTCCAGGAGGCCGACACCGTCGGCATCACCCGCCCCTGCACCAAGCACAACTGGCTGGTCAAGGACACCGACCGGCTGGCCGAGACCCTGCACCAGGCCTTCCATGTCGCCACCCGTGGCCGCCCCGGCCCGGTGCTGATCGACATTCCCAAGGACGTGCAGTTCGCCACCGGCGCCTACACCGGCCCGCGCGAGGCGGGCGTCAGCCACTACCAGCCGCGGGTGAAGGGCGATACGGCGGCGATCACCGCGCTGGTCGAGATGATGGAAAAGGCCGAGCGGCCGCTTTTCTACACCGGGGGCGGAGTCATCAACTCGGGCCCGGCCGCCAGCCAGCTTCTGCGCGAACTTGCGGACGCGACCGGCATCCCCGTCACCTCGACGCTGATGGGGCTTGGTGCCTATCCGGCCTCGGGCAAGGGCTGGATCGGGATGCTGGGGATGCACGGGCTCTACGAGGCCAACCTCGCCATGCACGACTGCGACCTGATGGTGAACATCGGCGCCCGCTTCGATGACCGCATCACCGGCCGCATCGCCGATTTCTCGCCCCACTCGAAGAAGGTCCACATCGACATCGACCCCTCGTCGATCAACAAGGTCATCCATGTCGATATCGGCATCGTCGGCGACGTGGCGCATGTCCTGGAGGATCTGGTCAACATCTGGAAGGCGCGCGGCCGCAAGGTCAACAAGGAGGGCCTGACCCGCTGGTGGGGCAAGATCGACGGCTGGCGGGCGCGGAAATGCCTGACCTACCGCCAGTCGGACAAGGTCATCAAGCCGCAGTATGCGCTGGAACGGCTCGAAGCCCTGACCCGCGGGCGCGACCGCTACATCACCACCGAGGTCGGACAGCACCAGATGTGGGCGGCGCAGTTCCTGCGTTTCGACGAGCCGAACCGCTGGATGACCTCCGGCGGCCTGGGCACGATGGGCTATGGCCTGCCGGCCTCGATCGGGGTGCAGGTCGCCCACCCCGACGCGCTGGTCATCAACGTCGCGGGCGAAGCCTCGTGGCTGATGAACATGCAGGAGATGGGCACGGCCATGCAGTTCCGCGCGCCCGTGAAGCAGTTCATCCTGAACAACGAACGCATGGGCATGGTGCGCCAGTGGCAGCAGCTTCTGCATGGCGAGCGCTATTCGCACAGCTGGTCGGAAAGCCTGCCCGACTTCGTGAAGCTGGCCGAGGCCTTCGGCTGCAAGGGCATCCGCTGTTCGGACCCGGCGAAGCTCGATGCGGCGATCGAGGAGATGCTGGCCCATGACGGGCCGGTGATCTTCGACTGCCTGGTCGAGAAGCACGAGAACTGCTTCCCGATGATCCCCTCGGGCAAGCCCCACAACGAGATGCTGCTGGGCGACGCCGACACCGAGGGCGCGATCGGGGCCAAGGGCGCGGTCCTGGTCTGAGGCGGAGGCCGGGGTTTTCCACCCCCGGACCCCCGGAGGATATTTGAGCCACAATGAAAGAGAAAGAAGATGTCGGCACTGAACATCAAGAAGGGCTCGACCAGCCATTCCGCCTATGACCTGCGCGACCCGAACGCCCAGGTGATCGAAAGCCACACGCTGGCGGTCCTGGTCGACAACGAGGCGGGGGTGCTGGCCCGGGTGATCGGCCTCTTCTCGGGGCGCGGCTACAACATCGACAGCCTGACCGTGGCCGAGGTCGACCACAAGGGCCACCGCTCGCGGATCACGGTGGTGACGCGCGGCACCCCGGCGGTGATCGAGCAGATCAAGGCCCAGCTTGGCCGACTGGTGCCGGTCCACGACGTGCACGACCTGACGGTCGAGGGGCCTTCGGTCGAGCGCGAGCTGGCGCTGTTCAAGGTGGCGGGGACCGGCGAGCGGCGGATCGAGTCGCTGCGGCTGGCCGAGATCTTCCGGGCGAGCGTGGTGGATTCGACGCTGGAGAGCTTCGTGTTCGAACTGACCGGCACGCCCGACAAGATCGACGCCTTCGCCGACCTGATGCGGCCGCTCGGCCTTGCCGACGTGGCGCGGACCGGGGTTGCGGCCCTGTCACGCGGCGCCTGAGTGCGACGGTCGGGCCGCCCGTCAGGGCGCCCGTTCCGGTCAGTTGGGCAGGAGACCGTTCTCGCGGGCGGCCTGAAGCTCGTCCGCGTCGACCTGGCCGTTGCCGTCCACGTCGATCTTCTTGAACAGTTCGGGCGTCATGTTCGGATAGGCCGCCTTCAGTTCCTCGATCGAGTAGGTTCCGTTGCCGTCGGTGTCGCTGACCGTGGTCTGGGCCTGAGCGGCAAAGCCCGCCAGGCCGAAGGTCAGGACAAGGGCGATAAGCGACGTCTTCATTCAGTTCTCCATCCTGGCACATGTCCCCTGGTCCTTCGCGGGGGGCGGCGGCCTTGCCCTCAATCTGGGGGCCGGGCGCGGGCCGCGCAAGGGGGGTGCGTCGGGGGGAAAATGGCGGGATCCTTCCCCGTTAGGCAATAACCGCCGGAAATCCACAAAGAAAGGGGGCGGGTTGCCCCGCCCCTGTCAGTTTCGCCGTTCAGGCTCGGTTTATACCGCTCGGTGTTCTTGCCTGCGGCCTGAACGTCGTCGGGGGCGAGCGCACCCGCCCCGGATCTCCTCAGCTGCACCCGCTCGTGCCCCCGCAGGTGTTGCACTTCATGCAGGTGCCGTTCCTGACCAGCGTGTAGTTGCCGCATTCGCCGCAGGGGTCGCCTTCGTAGCCCTGCATCCTGGCCTTGGCGCGGGCGTCCATCGCCACGGTCCCGGAGGCGAGCGCGGTCGCCCCCGCGGTTCCGCCGCCCAGCATCGTCTCGGGCACCAGCCGGTTCAGCACCGCCAGCGGATCGCCGGCCAGCGCGGTCGCGCCGATGCCGCCCTGAAGCACCACCAGATCCTGCGGCAGGCGCTTTCTCAGATAGCCCGTCGACGATATTTGCTTGAGCACTTCCAAGGACTTGGAGGCCGCCCTTTCACTGACTTCCGCCAGGTTCGACTGGCCCTCGTCCTGCCCGCCGCCGAGGTCGTCGAAGGACGCGCCTTGCGGTTTCACATGGGCAAGATCGGTCCGGTCGAGGTAGCTGACTGCCAGTTCGCGGAAGATATAGTCGAGGATCGAGGTCGCGTTCTTGATCGAGTCGTTGCCCTGCACCATCCCGGCAGGCTCGAACCTGGTGAAGGTGAAGGCGTCGACGAACTCCTCGAGCGGCACGCCGTATTGCAGGCCGACCGACACGGCGATGGCGAAGTTGTTCATCATCGCCCGGAAGCCCGCGCCTTCCTTGTGCATGTCGATGAATATCTCGCCGAGCTTGCCGTCGCCATATTCGCCGGTCCGAAGATAGACCTTGTGGCCGCCGACGATCGCCTTCTGGGTGTAGCCCTTGCGCCGTTCGGGCAGCTTTTCGCGGTGGTTGCGGACGATTTCCTTGACGATCACCTTCTCGACGATCTTTTCGGCGAGGACCGCCGCCTTTTCCTGGGCCGAGCCGTTCAGCAGGATCTCCTCGGCCTCCTCGTCATCCTCGACCAGCGCCGCGGCCAGGGGCTGCGACAGTTTCGAGCCGTCGCGGTAGAGCGCGTTGGCCTTGATCCCCAGCGAGTGCGACAGTTCGTAGGCCGCCAGCGTCTCCTCGATCGTGGCGTTGTTCGGCATGTTGATGGTCTTGGAGATCGCGCCCGAGATGAAGCTTTGCGCCGCCGCCATCATGGTGATGTGGCTGTCGACCGACAGGAACCGCTTGCCGGTCTTGCCGCAGGCATTGGCGCAGTCGAAGACCGGCAGGTGTTCGGCCTTCAGGTGCGGCGCGCCCTCGAGCGTCATGGTCCCGCAGACATGGTCGTTCGCCGCATCGACCTGCGCCCTGGTGAAGCCCAGGTGCTTCAGCATGTCGAAGGTCGGATCGGCCAGCCGTTCGGCCGGGATGCCAAGCGTGCCGGTGCAGAACTCCTCGCCCAGGGTCCACTGGTTGAAGACAAAGCGGATGTCGAAGGCGGTGGGCAGGGCAGCTTCGATCTTCTCGATCTCGCGCGGGCCGAAACCGTGGCCGATCAGCGCCGTATGGTTGATGCCGGGGCAATTGCCCAGGGATGCGTGGCCGACGGCATGGGCGACGATCTCCTCGATCTCGGCGGAACCGTAGCCCAGGGTTTCAAGGGCGGCGGGAACCGAGCGGTTGATGATCTTGAAGTAGCCGCCGCCGGCGAGCTTCTTGAACTTGACCAGCGCGAAGTCCGGCTCGATCCCGGTGGTGTCGCAGTCCATGACAAGGCCGATGGTCCCCGTGGGCGCGATCACCGTGGCCTGGGCGTTGCGGAACCCGTGCTTCTGGCCCAGCTCCAGCGCCTCGTCCCAGGCGGATTTTGCAAGTGCGCCAAGTCCTTCGACCGGGATATTCGCGTGGTCGAGCGGCACCGGGGCGACGTTCACCTCTTCGTATCCCGCCGTCTTGCCACAGGCGGCGCTGCGGTGGTTGCGGATGACGCGCAGCATGTGCTTCGCGTTCTTCTGGTATTTGGGAAAGGCCCCCAGTTCGCCCGCCATCTCGGCCGAGGTCGCGTAGGAAACCCCGGTCATGACCGCGGTCAGCGCGCCGCACAGCGCCCGGCCCTCGGGGCTGTCGTAGCCAAGCCCCATCGTCATCAAGAGGCCGCCGATATTGGCATAGCCGAGGCCGAGGGTGCGGAAATCGTAGGACCGCTGGGCGATCTCCCGGCTGGGGAACTGCGCCATCAGCACCGAGATTTCCAGCGTCACCGTCCACAGCCGGGTGGCGTGCACATAAGCTTCGGCGTCGAAGTGGTTGTTCTTGTGGAAAGTAAGCAGATTCATCGACGCCAGGTTGCAGGCCGTGTCGTCAAGGAACATGTACTCCGAACAGGGGTTCGATCCGCGGATCGCCCCGTCTTCCGGGCAGGTGTGCCAGGCGTTCACCGTGTCGTGGAACTGGATGCCGGGGTCGGCGCAGGCCCAGGCGGCATGGCCCACCTGCTCCCACAGGTCGCGCGCCTTCACCGTCTTGGCCACCCGCCCATCGGTGCGGCGCACCAGCTCCCAGTCGGCATCGTCCTTCACCGCCTTCAGGAAGGCGTCGGTCACGCGCACCGAGTTGTTGGAATTCTGGCCCGAGACGCTGGCGTAGGCATCGGAATCCCAGTCGGTGTCGTAGGTCGGGAACTCGATCGAGGCATAGCCCTGCCAGGCATAGTCCAGCACCCGCTTGACGTAGGTGTCGGGGATCGCGACACGCTTGGCGCCGCGGATCGCGGCCTTGAGGCCGGGGTTCTTCGCCGGATCGACGGCATCCTCGCTCGACCCGTCCCAGGCGCGGATCGCCGCGAAGATCTCGTTCAGCTGGCGCTCGTGCATCTTCGAGCCGGCGACGAGGCTCGCGACCTTCTGTTCCTCGATGACCTTCCAGTTGATGAACTGCTCGATGTCGGGGTGATCCATGTCGCAGATCACCATCTTGGCGGCGCGGCGCGTGGTACCGCCCGACTTGATCGCGCCCGCCGCGCGGTCGCCGATCTTGAGGAAGCCCATCAGGCCCGACGACTTGCCGCCGCCCGACAGCCGTTCGCCCTCGCCCCTGAGGGACGAGAAGTTGGTGCCGGTGCCCGAGCCGTACTTGAACAGCCGCGCCTCGCGCACCCAGAGGTCCATGATGCCGCCGTCGTTCACCAGATCGTCGCTGACCGACTGGATGAAGCAGGCGTGCGGCTGCGGATGCTCATAGGCCGAATCGGATTTGGTCAGGACACCGGTCTTGTGGTCGACGTAGAAATGGCCCTGGCTCGGCCCGTCGATGCCATAGGCCCAGTGCAGGCCGGTGTTGAACCACTGGGGCGAGTTGGGCGCCGCCATCTGTTCGGCCAGCATGAAGCGCATCTCGTCATAGTAGGCGCGCGCGTCGGCCTCGGCGGTGAAATAGCCGCCCTTCCAGCCCCAATAGGCCCAGGCGCCGGCGAGGCGGTCGAACACCTGCTTGGCCGAGGTCTCGCCGGCATAGCGGTCGGCCTGCGGCAGCCGGTCCAGCGCCGCCTCGTCGGGGACCGAGCGCCACAGGAATTCGGGCACGCCCTTTTCCTTCACGCGCTTCAGCCGCGCCGCCACGCCCGCCTTGCGGAAGTATTTCTGCGCCAGCACGTCCGAGGCGACCTGGCTCCAGCCGGCGGGGACTTCCACTGCCTCGTTGCGGAAGACGATCTTGCCGTCGGGATTGCGAATCTCGGATGTGGTCGTCGAAAAGGCGATGTCGGCGTAGGCATCGCGGCCGTCCCTGGTGAATTTCCGTTCGATCTTCATCACTGCCCCCGTCCCGTTTTCTGGCGCCCGGTCCCGTCGTGAAATCCGCGGACCCTGTTTTTTCGCCTGGGCGGGGCTGACAGGGGTGGCCCGACGACTGTCGCGGACCTTTCCGGCCTGTCCTTGTCCCCTTTGGCGACCACACTACATTTTGTGGCCGTTGCCTCGGCCTACACAAACTGGCGTAGAGTTCGGCCAGCGGTCAACAGGATTATTTACGAAATCGTCACGATATTCCTGTTGACGTCTTTCCATCCGCGGGGGCTGGCCAGGCCGTCATGATTCATGCACAGGCCGGTCGGGCGACGGGCCGGCGAAATTCCGCTTGATGTGTATCGGCTTGGCAGGCGCGGCTGCGCCCGGATCTCGGGTCTGTCCACAGGCAACGCCATGCCGGGGCCGCTCGCGCGCGTCGCGACAGGCATGACGAAAATGCGACAGGGCGGCCCGCGTGCGGGGGCGGAGCTTGCCTTGGGAAGGAAGGATGGTCGGGGCGAGAGGATTCGAACCCCCGGCCTACGGTACCCAAAACCGTCGCGCTACCAGGCTGCGCTACGCCCCGACGCGCCGTCTCTAGCCCTTCGGCCACTTGAATGAAAGCCCGGATCGCCGAAGATCAGGGTGCCGGGCACGGCAGGGCCGCCTGCGCCTGGGGGACCAGCGGGCTTTGCAGGACCGCCCCCATGCCGATGCCGCGCCGGGCCGCCTCGCCGCCGGCGATCTCGAGGACGAACATCACCGCCCCGCCCGAGGGCACCGGCGTCTCGTCCAGGGGCTTTCGGTCCGGCGCGATCCTGACCACGCGCCCCGTCCTGTCGATGAACAGCATGTCGAGCGGGATCAGCGTGTCCTTCATCCAGAAGGCCACCTCCTGCGGCCGGTCATAGACGAAGATCATGCCGCGGCCGGGGTCGAGATGGTCGCGCAGCATCAGGCCCCTGGCGCGCTCGGCCGGGGTCGCCGCGCGTTCGACCTGAAAACCGGCGCTGCCGCCGGACCAGACGAGATCGGCGCGATCGGGCGCGCAAGCCGCCGCCCCTGCCCCCGGTGCCCCGGCCACCAGCCACAGAAGGGCCAGGGCCGCCCGCCTCACTTCTGCTGCCTGACCGCGGTTTCCCAGGACACGATCTGCGCCGCCATCCGGCCGCGCCGCCCCTCGATCACGCGGATGCCGATCGCCTCGCCCGGGCCGAGGTCGGCAAAGCCCGAGCGCCGCAGCACCTCGATGTGAATGAACACATCCTCGGGCAGGCCGAAGATGTTGGCGAATCCGAAGCCCTTGCCCTTGTCGAACCATTTCACCCGCGCCGGCTCCAGCGGCAGGGCGGCGATGGTGGCCGCGTCGCTGTCGCCGAGATCCTCGATCGGGACGCGCTCCTCGTCCTCGGGCGGCGCGATCTCGATGACTTCGGTCGCCTGCGTGCCCCGGGCGGTCGTCTGCACCCTGACGGTGATGCGCGCATTGTCGGCCACCGACCCCTGGCCGAAATTCCTCAGGACGTTGGCGTGAAGCAGGATATCGCTTCCCCCCTCGTCGCCCACGATGAAGCCGAATCCCTTGGAGGCGTCAAACCACTTCACGCGGCCACGAACCACGTGTTGCGCCCCTTCTTCTTCTGTCATTGTCTGTAGCTTTCCATCCGTCTGTCTGTTTGTTCAGTTCACCCTTCACACTGCAAGATACGCTGCGGCCATTGCGCCGCACCGCCCTCTGCCTCAAGAAAACTTACTGCACCGCAAAGAAATTCAGGGGTTCAACCGTTCAATCGTCCAGTCTTGCAAAGCCGAACCACGGCGCCACCTGAACCTGTCGTGCAGCCTAAAAGCGCCGTCCGCCCAGAACTCGATTTCCAGCGGACATATCCTTATACCGCCCCAGAAGGGCGGACGCGAGGGGTTTGCCCCCTGCGCCGCCGTCACACGCGCAACTTCTGCCATCAACCCGAGGCGGGATGCAAGCGGTTCGGACTGGCGCGACGCCCAGGCGCCGAGCCGGCTTTTCAGCGAGCGCGAGGCGAAATAGGCATCCGCCTCGGGGCCGTCTTCACGCGACGTCAACCCGCGCACCCGGATCTGGCGGCGCAGGCTTTTCCAGTGCATGACGAAGGCGGCGGTGCCGCTGGCCTCGATCTCGCGGCCCTTTGCCGAACCGTAGTTGGTGTAGAAGACGAAATCCCGCGCGCCGATCTCTTTCAGCAAGACCATGCGGACATTGGGCATCCCGGTCTGATCGACGGTCGCCAGCGCGATCGCGTCGGGATCGTTCGGCTCGGCCTGCGCCGCTTCCGCCAGCCAGGCGCGCGCAATCGCGAACGGATCGTCGCCGGCAAAAATTCCACCACGGTCGCTCATCCCGGCCTCCGCCCGCCTGCGGCAAACATCCAACATCGCACCCGCTGACCTAGGAGGTCCGCGCCCTTGAAGCAAGGTGGAAGTTCGCCTAATGCTTGCGCGGAACGGATGGGCGGAGGTGACGGAATGGCCAATGGACTGATGGCGGGCAAGCGCGGCCTGATCATGGGACTGGCGAACGACAAGTCCATCGCCTGGGGCATCGCCAGGGCCTGTGCGGCGCAGGGGGCGGAGCTGGCCTTTTCCTACCAGGGCGAGGCGCTTCTGAAGCGGGTTCAACCGCTGGCCGCCGAGATCGGATCGACCGAGATCGTCGAATGCGACGTGGGCGACGAGGGATCGCTCGACCGGCTCTTCGCGCATCTGCAGAAGGTCTGGGGCAAGCTGGATTTCGTCGTCCATGCCATCGGCTTCTCCGACAAGAACGAGCTGCGCGGCCGCTATGTCGAGACCAGCGCCGAGAATTTCCGCATGACGATGGACATTTCCGTCTATTCCTTCACCGCGGTCTGCCGGCGCGCGGCGGCGATGATGCCTGATGGCGGCTCGCTCTTGACGCTCACCTACTACGGGGCCGAGCGGGTCATGCCGCACTATAACGTCATGGGGGTGGCCAAGGCCGCGCTCGAGGCCTCGGTGCGCTATATCGCCGAGGATCTGGGCAAGGACGGCATCCGCTGCAACGCGATCTCGGCCGGGCCGATCAAGACGCTGGCGGCTTCGGGGATCGGCGATTTCCGCTATATCCTGAAGTGGAACGAACTGAACTCGCCCTTGCGCCGCAACGTCAGCCAGGACGAGGTCGGCAAGTCCGCGCTCTATCTTCTCTCGGACCTCGGCTCGGGCGTCACCGGCGAGACCCACCATGTCGATTGCGGCTATCACATCGTCGGCATGAAGTCGGTCGATGCGCCCGACATCGACGCCGTGACCGGCCGCCACGCCAAAGAGGCGGCGCAATGAAGGAACGCCTTCCGCACGAGAAGGGCTTTCACGTCAGCTGGGACCAGATCCACCGCGACGCGCGGGCGCTGGCCTGGCGGCTGGACGGGCACGGGCCGGACAATGGCTCGTGGCGGGCGGTGGTGGCGATCACCCGCGGCGGGCTGGTGCCGGCGATGATCGTCTCGCGCGAGCTCGACATCCGCGTCGTCGACACGATCAGCGTCAGAAGCTATGCCCACCAGGACCGCAGCGAAGCCAAGGTGACGAAAAGCCCGCAGGCCGACCTGATGGGCGACGGCACCGGCATCCTGATCGTCGATGACCTGGTCGATACCGGCAAGACCCTGGAACTGGTGCGCAGGCTTTATCCCAAGGCGCATTTCGCCACGGTCTATGCCAAGCCCTCGGGCCGGCCGATGGTCGACACCTACATCACCGAAGTCAGCCAGGACACCTGGATCTTCTTTCCCTGGGACATGGCGCTCCAGTATGTCGAACCGTTCCGTGGCAAGGACTGAGGCCGCACCGGCGTCATGACCCCCGTTTACAAGACCCTTCCCGCCCGCATCCTGCACTGGCTGTTCGAAGCCAGCCTTGCGATCAAGGGGATTCTGTGCGCGATCGAGACCCTGTCCGGCCTCGGGCTCTTGTTGACGCCCAATCCGCTGGTGGCGCGGATGGTCTACTGGGCCACCCACCTGCATCTGGCCGCCGATCCCTATGACACGATGGCCGACCTGACGCGCCAGGCGGTCGATTTCTTCCCGCTGCACATCCAGTCCTTCTACGGCTGGTATCTTCTGGCCCACGGCGGGTTGAAGCTGGCGATGGTGGTGATGCTCTGGCTGCGCATTCTCTGGGCCTATCCGGCGGCGATGCTGGTGCTGGTGGGCTTCGTCCTTTATCAGCTGACCGAGTTCGTCCATGCCGGATCGCCGGTGCTTCTGCTGCTCGCCTTCTTCGATTTCTTCATGGTCGGCCTCGTCTGGCAGGAATACCGCGTGCTGAGAACGGCGCGCGCCGCCGAGCTGACCTGACCCCGCGCGCCCCAGGGAGAACCGGATGGCCTTTGCCCTCAACCCCGCGCTTGCCGCGACCTTCTTCCCCCCGGTGATGGAGGCGCGGCGCTGGCTGGATGGCGTCACCTTCCCGCCGGGCCGGCCGCTTCTGAATGTCAGCCAGGCCGCGCCCGTCGATCCGCCGCCCGAGGGGCTGCGCCGCGCCCTGGCCGAGGCCGCGCTGAACGATCCGGCCGCGCATCTCTATGGGCCGGTCCTCGGGATGCCGGCCCTGAGGGCCGAGGTGGCGGGCCAATGGTCGGCGGCCTATGGCGGCGCCATCGCCGAAGACGAGGTGGCGATCACCCAGGGCTGCAACCAGGCCTTCTGCGCCGCGCTGGCGACGCTGGCCGGCGCCGGGGACGAGGTCATCCTGCCAACCCCCTGGTATTTCAATCACAAGATGTGGCTGGACATGGCCGGCTGCCGCACCGTGCCCCTGGCCACCGGCGCCGGCCTTCTGCCCGACCCCGCCGCCTGCGCCCGGATGATCGGGCCGCGGACCCGCGCCATCGTCCTTGTCTCGCCCAACAACCCCGGCGGCGTCGAATATCCCGCCGCCCTCGTCCGCGCCTTCTTCGATCTGGCGCGCGCGCACGGGATCGCGCTGATCGTGGACGAGACCTACCGCGACTTCGACAGCCGCGCCGGCGCGCCGCACGACCTGTTTGCCGACCCGGACTGGCGCGGCACCTTCATCCACCTTTATTCCTTCTCCAAGGCCTACCGGCTGACCGGCCACCGGGTCGGCGCCATCGTCGCCGACCGGGACTTCCTCGCGCAGGTCGAGAAATTCCTCGACACCGTCGCCATCTGCCCCGGCCAGCTTGGCCAGATCGGCGCGCTCTGGGGGATGCGCAACCTCGCGCAGTGGGTGGCCGGAGAGAGGGCCGAGATCCTTGCCCGGCGCGCGGCCCTGGAACAGGGCTTCGGCAGGCTGGAGGGCTGGAAGCTTCTGGGCTGCGGCGCCTATTTCGCCTATGCCGAACATCCCTGTGCGCTTCCCTCGCCCGAGGTGGCCCGCCGTCTGGTGGCCGAGGCGGGCGTCCTGATGCTGCCCGGCACCATGTTCACGCCCGAGGGCGACCCGGCCGGCGCCCGCCAGTTCCGCATCGCCTTCGCCAACGTCGACGCCGGCGGAATCGACGCCCTGATCGGCCGGCTGGCGGGCTGGCGGCCCTGATCCGCACCGCCGCCAGCCTTGCCCCCGCCAGCCTTGCTCCGCACGGGCGAAGGCCCTAAACAGCGTCAAGCAAATTTACCGGAGGGATTCATGTCCACGCCCCTGCGCAAGAAACGCGGCCATTCCGTCATCTGGGGGGTTCTCGCCCTGATGATGATCGGCCTCGGCGGCTATGGGGTGACGAACTTCTCGCAGGGCGTGACCGACCTCGGCACGGTCGGCGACCGCAAGATCAGCGTGAACGACTATCACCGCGCGCTTCAGTCCGAGATGGCCTCACTCTCGAACCAGGTCGGCCAGCAGCTGACCTTCGAGCAGGCCCAGCAGATGGGCCTCGACCGCCAGGTGCAGGCGACGCTGGTCGCGGCCGCCGCACTCGAGGGCGAGGCGGCGCGGCTCGGCATCTCGATCGGCGACGTGCAGATCAAGGACCGGATCATGGCCGCGCCCGGATTCCAGGGGCCGGACGGAAAGTTCAACCGCGACGCCTACGCCGAATTCCTGCGCCAGCAGGGCCTGAACGAAGCCCAGTTCGAGCGCAAGCTGCGCGACGAAGGCGCGCGCACCATCCTGCAGGGCGCGGTCGTCACCGGAGTCGAGGCCCCCGAGGACATCGCCGCCCGCATCGCCGCCTGGCGGGCCGAGACCCGCAGCTTCACCTTCGCCGAACTGATCCCCTCCGACCTGCCCGCGCCGGTCCCCGCGCCCACCGCCGATGAGATCAAGGCCTGGTACGACGCCCACAACGCCAGCTACATGCGCCCCGAGACCCGCAAGATCACCTATGTCTGGCTCTCGCCCGACGACATGAAGGATCAGGTGCAAGTCGATGAGAAAACGCTGAAAGACGCCTACGCGGCCCGCAAGTCTGACTTCGTGGTGCCCGAAAAGCGCATGGTCTCGCGCCTTGTCTATCCGACCGCCGACGAGGCCGCGAAGGCCAAGGCGCGGCTCGACGCCAAGGAGGCCAGCTTCGAGGATCTGGTGCGCGAGCGCGGGCTTGCCCCCGCGGATGTCGATCTGGGCGAGGTGACGAAAGAGGATCTGGGCCCGGCGGGCGACGCGGTGTTCGCGCTGAAAGAACCCGCGGTCATCGGCCCGCTCGACAGCGATCTCGGCCCCGCGCTCTTCTCGATGAACGGCATCCTCGACGCCCAGATCACCACCTTCGACGAGGCCCGCGACGAGCTGCGCAACGAGGTGGCGATCGACCGCGCCCGGCGGCTGGTCTCGGACAAGGCCGGCCAGATCGAGGATGCGCTGGCCAGCGGCGCGAGCCTGGCCGACGTGGCCAAGGACGAGGGCATGACGCTTGGCCACATCGACTTCAACAGTGAAAGCGAGGGCGGCATCAGCGGTTACGAGGCCTTCCGCAAGGCGGCGCTGGCCGCCACGCCCGACGCCTTCCCGACCCTGACCGCGCTGGACGACGGCGGTGTCTTCGCGCTGCAACTGGACAAGATCGACCCGGCGGCGCTGAAGCCCCTTGACGAGGTCAAGGACAAGGTCATCGCCGACTGGACGGCGGACGAGACCCACAAGCACCTCCTGACCCTTGCGCAGGAGCAGATCGCCGAACTCGACAATGGCGCGACGCTCGACAAGCTGGGGCTGGTGACGACCCATCTCGAGGATTTCGCCCGCGACGGCTTCGTGCAGGACGCCGATCCGGCGGTCGGCAAGGAGGTCTTCGCCATGACCGCGGGCGATCACAAGGTCGTCGATGCGGGCGGCAAGGTCTATCTCCTGTCGCTCGACTCGGTCACGCCCGCCGACATGGCCAGCGAGCAGGTGCGGGCGCTGCGCGACAAGATCCGCGCGAGCCTGTCGCAATCGACCGGGCGCGACCTCTTCGACGCCTTCACCCGGGCGGTTGAATCGACTCAGAAGGTCACGCTTGACCAGGCGGCGATCAACGCCGTCGACGCACAGATGCGATAGGAGCGGACTTGGCGCTTTTCCCCGCCTTCGAGACGTTCGAGGCCGGCTGGGCCGCTGGCCGAAACCAGCTGGTCTATGCCCGGCTGGCGGCCGACCTGGATACGCCGGTGTCGCTGATGCTGAAGCTCGCCGATGCCGCGCGCATGAGCTTCATGCTGGAATCGGTCACCGGCGGCGAGGTGCGCGGCCGCTATTCGGTGGTGGGGCTGAAGCCCGACGTGATCTGGGACTGCCACGGCCTCCACAGCCGGGTGAACCGCCAGGCGCGCTATGACGATGCCGCGTTCGAGCCGCTGGCCGGCCATCCGCTGGAAACCCTGCGCGCGCTGATCGCCGAAAGCCGCATCGACATGCCCGAGGGCCTGCCCGCGATCGCGGCCGGCCTGTTCGGCTATCTCGGCTATGACATGATCCGGCTGGTCGAGCATCTGCCGAACGTCAAGCCCGACCCGATCGGCGCCCCCGACGCGATGCTGATGCGCCCGACCGTGGTGGCGGTCCTCGACGGGGTCAAGGGCGAGGTCACGGTCTGCTCGCCCGCCTGGGTCGCCTCGGGCCTCACGGCGCGCGCGGCCTATGCGCAGGCGGCCGAACGGGTGATGGACGCGGTGCGCGACCTCGAGCGCACGCCCGCCGGCGAGAGCCGGACCCTCGGCGACGCGGCGCAGGTGGGTGAACTGCATTCGAACTTCACCCGCGACGGCTACATGGCGGCGGTCGAGAAGGCCAAGGACTATATCCGCGCCGGCGACATCTTCCAGGTCGTGCCCTCGCAGCGCTGGACGGCGGACTTCGCCCTGCCGCCCTTTGCGCTCTACCGCTCGCTGAGGCGCACCAACCCCTCGCCCTTCCTGACCTTCTTCAACTTCGGGCCCTTCCAGATCGTCGGCGCCAGCCCGGAAATCCTCGTGCGCCTGAGGGGCGGCGAGGTGACGGTGCGCCCGATCGCCGGCACCCGCCCGCGCGGGCTGACCCCCGAGGAGGACCGCGCCAACGAGGCCGAGCTTCTCGCCGACAAGAAGGAACTGGCCGAGCATCTGATGCTTCTCGACCTCGGACGCAACGACGTCGGGCGCGTGGCGCGGATCGGCACGGTCAGACCGACAGAGAAATTCATCATCGAACGCTACAGCCATGTCATGCACATCGTGTCGAACGTGGTGGGCGAGATCGCGCCCGGCCATGACGCGCTGTCGGCGCTTCTGGCGGGCCTGCCCGCCGGCACCGTGTCGGGCGCCCCCAAGGTGCGGGCGATGGAGATCATCGACGAGCTCGAGCCCGAAAAGCGCGGCATCTACGGCGGCGGCGTCGGCTATTTCGCCGCCAACGGCGAGATGGACATGTGCATCGCGCTGAGGACCGCCGTGGTCAAGGACCGCAAGCTTTATATCCAGGCGGGCGGCGGCGTCGTCTTCGACAGCGACCCGGCGGCCGAGTTCCAGGAGACCGTGAACAAGTCCAAGGCGCTGAAGAAGGCCGCCGAGGATGCGGGCCTCTTCGTCCAGCGCGGGAACGGCTGAGGGGGCGCCCCCCTACTTGCCCTTCATCATCACCGCCGACACCGGCGCAATCGCCACCGACTTCGCCTGCGGCCCGGTGGCCCAGGCGACAAGGCTGGTAACCGCCTCGGGCGTCGAGGGAAGCGCCACGACCGTGGCCCCCTTCTGCGAGGCCATGAAGGCCGCGCGGTCCAGCTCGCGGCGCACCGTCCCCTCGTTGTCGTCCTTCTTGTCCAGAAGCTTCTCGATCACCGCATTCGGCAGCCCGGCCTTTTCGGCGGCGCGGCGCCCGTCGTTCAGCCCGGCGTCATAGGTGATGAGGCCGCGCCCGTCGGCGGCGAGAAGGGCCGCGACATGCTCGGCCGCGCGCCCCCCTTCCAGCATGGTCGAGCCGGGCCTGCCGACCAGCGCGACCGAATCCGGCAGCGTGGCGGCGAAGTCCTGGTAGGCCACCTCGACATCCGAGGGCGTCGAGCCGTCGGGCAGCGCGCCGGCGAGGATCGCGACCTCGGCCCCGGCGGCGTGATAGCTGGCGGCGACCGACGAGGCATCGGGGCGCGAGGGATCGACCGCGATCGTCACCGGAAAGGGCAGGCTGGCCAGCGCCGCCGGGTCGAGCCCGCCGGCCTCGACCCCCAGATCGAAGATCAGCACCCCGAGCAAGGGCTTGTTGTCGGGGTTGGTGAAGGCGGCGGCATAGCGGCGCAGCGGCCCGGCCTCGGCCTGGGACTGCGCCCCCTTGTCGGGTCCGGCGTCGGGCGCGGGCGCCTCGGACATGCCCGGAAGGCGCAGGATCTTGACCCCCGGAACCGAACGCGCCGCACCCTCGCCATCCGCGGGCTTGCCGGTCCCTGCGGCACCCGGCGCGGGCGTCGCGGTCTCGGGCCCGCCCGCGCCGCCCGAGGGCGGCACCAGCGTCACCACCTTGGGCAGGCCGGTCGCGGCCTTTGCCGGGTTGCCGGGCTTGATGATCAGCGGTCCCTGCGCCGGCGCGTCGCGCACGGTGAGCGTGCCGCCGCCGGGCGGCGCGATGATCGTGGGCTTGGCGGCGGGTGCGGGTTCGGGGGCGGCCTCGGGCGCCGGGGTGGCTTCGGGGGCCGGGGCAGCGGCCGGTGCCGGCTGCGCGCCCTCGGGAACCTGTGTGCCGGCCCCGGCGGCGACCGAGAGCGAGGAATCGGGTGCCCCCGCAGACGGCTGGCTGACCACCCGGCCGACCCCGGCGCCGGTCTCCGGCTCGGGCGCGGCAGAGGGGGCCGCATCGGCCGCCGGGGCCGGGGCGGCGCTGTCCGGGGCTGCGGGCGCTGTGGCGGGTGGCGCGACGGGGGGCATGACGGGGGGCATGACCGGCGCCGGTGCGGCCTCGGCCGTCGCCGCCGCATCGGCGGGCGCGGGGGCTGTCACCGGGGCTGTCGCAGGGGCCGGAGCGGCAGGCGGGGGCTCGGCGGCGGGAAGCGCGGCCGGGGCCTCGGGTGCGGCGGGCGCAGCCTGCGGCGCCGGCACCTCCTGGCTGGCGACGGGGGCCTGCGCCGGGGCGGCGGCAGCGGGCGCGGGTGCCGCCTGGCTGGCCGCAGGAGCGGGTGCCGCCTGGCTGGCCGCAGGAGCGGCCGGGGCGGACTGCGAAGGTTCGGCGGGCGTCGCGGGCCCCTGATCCGCGGTCACGGTCGCCGGGGCGGGAGCGGGTGCAGGCTCGGCTGCGGGCGCTGGCTCGGGTGCGGGCTTGGGGGCTTCCGCCCCGGCCCCGGTCGCCGGCGCTGCCGGCTTGGCGGCGGCACCCTCGGCGGTCACGGCGGTCACCATTGCCGCCGGCGGCGCCACCATCAGCGACAGCACGCCAAGACCCAGAACCGACAGGACAAGTCCGGTCGCCGCCCCCGCGAGAAAACTCCTGCTCACAATCGCCTCCGGCCTGTGCCTGATCCTGTCGTGCCTGCCCTTGTCCGCTTCCAGCCCTTGACCCCGGGTTGCGGCTCGGCCCATGTATAGCGCGACAAGCGCCGCGGTTCACCCCCAGAATGCAACCCCGGACCACGGCGCCCCGGGGAAAGTCCGCCATGCTGCTTCTGATCGACAATTACGACAGCTTCACCTACAACCTCGTCCATTATTTCGGCGAGCTCGGGGCCGATGTGGTCGTGCGCCGCAACGATGCCCTCGACGTGCAGCAGGCGATGGGGCTGAACCCCGCCGCCATAATCCTGTCGCCCGGCCCCTGCGATCCCGACCAGGCCGGCATCTGCCTGGCGCTGACCCAGGCCGCCGCCGAGACCCGCACCCCCCTTCTGGGCGTCTGCCTCGGGCACCAGACCATCGGCCAGGCCTTCGGCGGCAAGGTGGTGCGCTGCCACGAGATCGTCCACGGCAAGATGGGCGAGATCCACCATCACGGCGGCGGGCTGTTCGGCGGCCTGCCCTCGCCCTTCCTCGCCACCCGCTACCATTCGCTGATCGTCGACCGCGCCAGCCTGCCCGCCGCGCTCGAGGTCACCGCCTGGCTCGAGGATGGCACGATCATGGGCCTCAGGCACCGCGAGTTGCCGATCGAGGGTGTGCAGTTCCACCCCGAATCGATCGCGTCCGAGCATGGCCACCAGATGCTGAAGAACTTCCTTGAAGGCGCTCGCGTGCCGCTCGGGACCGCGGCATGAGCGAGGATCTGCGCCCGCTGATCGGGCTTGCCGCCGACCGGCCGCTGACCCGGGCCGAGGCCGAGCGCGCCTTCGAGACCCTGTTCAGCGGCGCGGCGACGCCCAGCCAGATGGGCGGCTTCCTGATGGCGCTGCGCACCCGCGGCGAGACGGTCGAGGAGATTGCCGCCGCCGCCTCGGTGATGCGGGCGCGCTGCCATGCGGTGCGGGCACCCGCGGGGGCCATCGACATCGTCGGCACCGGCGGCGATGGCAAGGGCACGCTGAACATCTCGACCGCCGCGGCCTTCGTCGTCGCCGGGACGGGCGTGGTCGTCGCCAAGCACGGCAACCGCAACCTGTCGTCGAAGTCCGGGTCGGCCGATGCGCTGACGCAGATGGGCATCAACGTGATGGTCGGCCCGGAAGTGGTTGAAAAAGCACTGGAACAAGCCGGAATCGCCTTCATGATGGCGCCGATGCACCATCCGGCCATGCGCCATGTGATGCCGACGCGGACCGAACTGGGGACCCGGACGGTGTTCAACCTTCTCGGCCCGCTGACCAACCCCGCCGGGGTCCGCCGCCAGCTGACCGGCGCCTTCTCCCGCGCCTGGATCCGGCCGATGGCCGAAGTGCTGCGCGCGCTCGGCTCGGAGGCGGCCTGGCTGGTGCATGGCGGCGACGGCACCGACGAATTGTCGATCTCGGGCATCAGCCATGTCGCGGCGCTCGATGGCGGCGCGGTGCGCGAGTTCGAGGTTCACCCCGAGGAGGCGGGCCTGCCCGTCCACCGGTTCGAGACCATCCTCGGCGGGACGCCCGAAGAGAACGCCGACGCCCTGCGCGCCCTGCTGGCCGGCGCGCCCGGCCCCTACCGTGATGCGGTCCTCCTGAACGCGGCGGCGGCGCTGGTGGTGGCCGGCCGGGCGGCGGACCTGAAGGAGGGGGCGGGTCTTGCCCGTGACAGCATCGATTCCGGCGCGGCGCGGGACAAGGTCGCGGCGCTCGCGCGGCTGACCAGCGCAGGCTGAGGCATGGTCCCGCCCGCCTGGGCGCACCTGCCCTTCTTCGCCCGCGACTGGCCCCGGATCGAGGCCGGGCTGGCGCTCGATCCGCGCCAGATCCTGCCGCCCGCGGCGCAGCGCTATGCGGCGCTGGACCTGACCCCGCCCGCCGCGGTCAAGGTGGTGATCCTTGGCCAGGACCCCTATCCGACCCCCGGCCACGCGCAGGGGCTGGCCTTCTCGGTCGCGCCGGAGATGCGGCCCCTTCCCCGTTCGCTTCTGAACATCTTCAGGGAGTTGCAGGATGATCTTGATGTTTCCATGCCGAACGGCGACCTGCGCGGCTGGGCACGCCAGGGGGTGCTGCTCCTGAACACCTGCCTAACGGTCCCCTCGGGCGAGGCGGGCGGCCATGCGCGCCTCGGCTGGCAGCGGCTGGCCGAGGAGGTGCTGGCCGAGGTGTCCGCCCGCCCCGCCGCCTTCCTTCTCTGGGGCAGCCATGCCCAGGCGTTGGAGGGCCATATCCGGCCCGGCCCACATCTGATCGTCGAAAGCGCCCACCCCTCGCCCCTGTCGGCGCGCCGGGGCTTTTTCGGCTCGCGCCCCTTCAGCCGGGTGAACGGATGGCTGACGGCGCAGGGCCGGGCGCCGATCGACTGGGCGGGGGGCTGAGGCGCCGCTGCCGGCGGCTCATTCGCCCAATATCCGGTCCAGCCGCTCCTGCTCTTCGGCGGTCAGCGCCGCCGCGTCGCCCGCAGGCAGCATCCGGCTGCGGCGGCGCAGGTAGACGCCGGCCCCGGCCAGTCCCGCCAGCGCCGCCGCCGGCCCGGCCAGCCACAGGATCAGGTTCGCCCCGCCGACGCGGGGCCGGAACAGGATGAATTCGCCATATCGCGCCACGAGGAAATCCACCGCCTGCTGGTCGCTGTCGCCCCGGGTCAGCCGTTCGCGGATCAGGAGGCGGAGGTCGCGGGCGATCGGTGCGTTGGAATCGTCGATGGTCTCGCCTTGGCAGACCGGGCAGCGGATGGTCTCGGAGATGGCGCGGGCGCGGGCCTCGAGTGCCGGGTCGGGCAGGATCTCGTCGGGCAGGACGGCAAGCGCCGGCCCGGCGAGATGGGCGATCAGCGCGGCGATGAGGAAGCGGCGCATGGTCCCTACTCGGCCGGCTGCGCCACGGGACGGCGGGCGCGCGCCCCGGCCCCGAGCCTCAGGCGCCGGTCGCTGAGGCTGAGGCCGCCCCCCGCCGCCATCATCAGCGCGCCGGCCCAGATCCAGTTGGCAAAGGGCTTCACATAGCTGCGCACCGCCCATCTGCCGTCGCCCTGCGGATCTCCGAGGACCAGATAGACATCGTCGAAGACCCCGTTGTGGATCGCGGCCTCGGTGGTGGGCATCCCGGCCACGGGGTAGAAGCGTTTTTCCGGGTGCATCAGCGCGATCTCGGCCCCGCCCCTGCGGACGCGCATGGTGGCCATCTGGGTCACATAGTTCGGCCCCTGCCCCTTCTCGACCCCTTCGAGGGTCACTTCGTAGCGCCCGACAGGAAAGGTCTCGCCGGGTCTGACGGTGCGGATGTCCTCGACCGACCAGGCGGTCATCGCCGCGACGCCGATGAAGGTGATGCCGAGGCCGGAATGGGCCAGCGCCTTGCCCATGTCGGCGCGCGGCAGGCGCATCAGCCGCGCGGGCCGGCCGGCGGCGCGCAGCCAGAGTTCGGCGATCGTCCCGCCCACCAGCCACACGCCGAGCGCCAGCCCGACCGGAGCCACCGCCGAGCGGCCGGACTGCACCGACCAGGCCAGTAGGCCCACGGCCAGTGCCAGGGCGATGGCGCCCGCCAGCGGCCGCAGGGCCGCCCTGATCCGCGCCCGCTTCCAGGGGATGATCGCGCCGACCGGCAGGACCAGGGCAAGGATCAGGAAGAAGGGCGTGAAGGCGCTGTCGAAGAAGGGGGCGCCCACCGACAGTTTCGTCGAAAAGAACATTTCCGCGACAAGGGGCCAGATCGTGCCCACAAAGACGACAAAGGCCGAAACCGCCAGCAGGATGTTGTTCAGGACCAGCGCCGCCTCGCGGCTGACGACGCCAAAGACGCCCTTGGCCTGCATCGCCGCCGCGCGGATCGCGAAAAGCGTCAGCCCGCCGCCGATGAACAGGGTCAGGATCGCCAGGATGAAGACGCCGCGGCGCGGGTCGTTGGCGAAGGCATGGACCGAGGTGATGACGCCCGAGCGCACGATGAAGGTGCCGATCAGCGAGAAGCCGAAGGCGAGGATGGCCAGGAGGATCGTCCAGGCCTTGAGCGATTCTCGCTTTTCCACGACGATGGCTGAATGGAGGAGTGCCGCGGCCAGGAGCCAGGGCATGAAGCTGGCGTTCTCGACCGGATCCCAGAACCAGAAGCCGCCCCAGCCCAGTTCGTAATAGGCCCACCACGAGCCCATCGCGATGCCGATGGTCAGGAAGATCCAGGCGGCGAGCGTCCAGGGCCGCACCCACCGCGCCCATGCGGCATCGACCCGGCCCCCGATCAGCGCCGCCATCGCGAAGGAGAAGGACATCGAAAGCCCGACATAGCCGAGATAGAGGAAGGGCGGATGGAAGGCGAGGCCGGGGTCCTGCAGCAACGGGTTCAGGTCATGGCCGTCGAAGGGCGGGAACTCGAGCCGCAGGAACGGGTTCGAGGTGAAGAGGATGAACAGAAGGAACGCCACCCCGATCATCGCCTGGACGCTGAGCGCGCGGGCCTTGAGGTCGGCGGGCAGCCCGCGCCCGAACCAGCCGACCGAGGCCCCGAACCCCGCGAGGATCAGGACCCACAGCAGCATCGAGCCCTCGTGGTTGCCCCAGACGCCGGCCACCTTGTAAAGCATCGGCTTCAGCGTGTGGGAGTTCTCGACCACCACCTTCAGAGAGAAGTCCGAGGTGACGAAGGCGTGCATCAGCGCCGCGAAGGCGCCAGCGATCGCCAGGAACTGAAGCGTGGCCAGCGGCCCCGCCATTTCCATCCAGCGCCGCCGCCCGCTTTGTGCCCCGGCAAGGGGGATGATCGACTGCACCAGCGCGAAGGCGAGGGCAAGGGTCAGGGAAAAATGGCCAAGCTCGGTGATCATGGGGGCGGATCATAGTTGCCCTGCCCGGAAAGGCCAATGGCCTGCGCGCCCGTGTCGCGCAGGCTTGATGGGTGTCAGGGCCGCCCGCCGTGCCCGCCGCCGCGGCGTTGGCGCAGTTCCTCCAGCGCCGGGTTCGCCGGTCTGGCGGCGGGCGCGGGCGGCGGGGCGGCCTCTGCCGCCGGCAGGGGCCGGGCGCGGAAATAATGCGCCTCGCGCGCGCCGAAGTAGAAGCCGACGATGGCGGTCAGGAGCCACCAGAGCGGTTCGGGCACGTAGTTCAGCCCGACCATGCGTTCGGCGAAATGCACCGGGTCGACCATCGCATAGGTGAAAAGCCCGAGCGTGCCGAAGGCGAGGAACGGCCGCGGCAGCCGGTTCAGCCCGTTGACGATCCGGTCGAACCGGCCCGGCGCGGCATACTGGAATTCCGCGCCATGTTCGTCGATGGCGGCCTTGTAGGCCGCTTCGGCAGCCTGCATCTTCCCGGTGGCGTTGGGGACAAAGACCTCGGCCACGCGGCCCACCGCCTCGCCGATGGCCTGCGTCGCGGCGGGGGTGCCGAAAATGGCGCGGATCAGGCCCATTTTGCTGTCCTTTCCCGATGTTCCGCATCGCTCAGCCGGAAGCGGGGCGAGATGAATTCCTCGGCGCGCAGGATCCAGCCGCCCTTCCCGCCGTCGCGGCGGCGGGCAAAGCGTCGGCTTTGCGGACGGGCATCGGCGAGGACGTAGTAATAGTTGCGCCGGGCAATGCCGTAGGCGTCGGCCAGAAGCGCCGGGTCGGGGCGGGCGGCATCCTGCGCGGCGGCGAGGGTGCGCGGGCCGAGGGCGCCGTCGGCGGCAACCTCGTGGCCGAGATCGCGCAGGAGCCGCTGGAGGATCTTCACCGCGTTGGCCCCGGCGTTGACATACATGTCGAAGACCGAGGCCTGGAGGCAGTCGGGAAGGCCGCCCAGCCCCGGCCGGCGGAAATACTGCTCGACGAAGATCTGCGCCGCCTGGCCCGCGCTCAGCGCCTGCACATCCGAAAGGCCGGTGGCGCCGTCGCCGTCAAGGTCGATCCCCAGCCGGCGCAGGGTGGCGAGCGTGACGCCGTGGTTGGTCGCGCCCCCCGGATCGGCGGGGTCGTTGGCAAAGCCGCCCTCGCGGGCGACGATCTCATTGGCGATGTCGGATACGGATTTCATGGCCCTGTCCCTGGAAAGTCAGGGCCAAGGCTGCGGGCAAGGGGTTAATTCGACGCTGGCGCGGCGTTCGCTCCACCTTCGCGCCGGTCCTTGGGATCGACATAGGTGCCCTGGGCCTTCAGCGCGTCGATCACTTCCTTGGGCATGTAGTTCTCGTCATGCTTGGCGAGGATCTCGCTGGCGACGAAGGTGCCGCCCTGCATGTGGCCGGTCCCCACCATGCCCTGCCCCTCGCCGAAGAGGTCGGGCAGGACGCCGGTGAAGCTGACCGGCACCGAGGCGCCGTTGTCGGTGACGCGGAAGGTGACGGTCGCGCCGGCACCGCGCACCAGGCTGCCCTTCTCGACCAGGCCGCCAAGGCGGAACACTTCGGCGTCGGACGGGTGTTCGGCCAGCACCTGTGTGGGCGAGCGGAAATACTGGAGTGCGTTCGGCGCCGCATAGTAGAAGGCGCCGAAACTCGCCACCATCGCCGCCGCCGCCAGAAGGATGATCTGGATGCGGCGCTGTTTCTTCAGGTTCTTCACGGAAAGACCGGAGCCAGCATCAGCCCCGCCGTCTCGTCAAGGCCCAGCATCAGGTTGGCGTTCTGGATCGCCTGGCCGGACGAGCCCTTGGTCAGGTTGTCGAGCGCGGCCACCACCAAGGCCCGCCCCGGCAGGCGGTCGGCCATCACCCCGACATGGACGAAGTTCGACCCGGCGATCGAGCGGGTCGAGGCAAGCTGGCCGAAGGGCAGGACATGCAGGAAGGGCTCGGCCGCATAGCGGTCGGCCAGCGCCTTGTGGACCGCCTGCGCATCGCCCCGGACATAGCCGGTGGCGAGGATGCCGCGGTTGAAGGGCATCAGGTGCGGCGTGAACTGGATCCTGACCGGCCGGCCGGCCAGCGCCGAGAACTCCTGGTCGAACTCGCCCAGATGCCGGTGGGTGCCGCCGGCCGAATAGGCATATGTGCCGCCCGAAAGCTCGGCATGGAGCAGGTTTTCCTTCAGGGACCGCCCCGCGCCCGAGACCCCGGCCTTGAGGTCGAGGATGATCTCGTTGATGTCGATGACGCCCGCCTCGATCAGCGGCCGGATCGCATATTGGCCGGTCGCGGCGTTGCAGCCGGTCCCGGCCACCAGCCGCGCCGGGCGGATCGCGTCGCGGTAGAACTCGGTCAGGCCATAGACCGCCTGTTTCTGCAGATCGGGCGCGGCATGGGGCTTGCCATACCATTTCTCGTAGTCCGCCGGATCGCGCAGCCGGAAGTCGGCCGACAGGTCCACTACCTTGAGGCCGCGCGGCAGGGCGGCGATCACCGCCTGGCTGGTGGCGTGCGGCAGGGCGCAAAAGACCAGATCGACGCCGGAAAAGTCCATGTCCTCGATCTTCTGCAGCGTGGGCAGCTTCAGATGGGCGAGAAAGGGAAAGACCTCGCCCATGCCCATCCCGGCCTTGCGGTCGCCGGACAGGGCGCGCACCCGCATCCCCGGATGGGTGGCGATCAGGCGGACAAGCTCGGCCCCCGTGTAACCGGAAGCCCCGAGGATGGCGACAGAGGCGGTCATGGCGCGTCCTTTCGCAGGCGGGCAGCGGCAGACTCCATATCGTCGCCGGGGCCGGGCCGCAACGGCCGAATTGCCGCGCCTCCCCCCTCTTTCATTGTGGTTCAAATATCCCAGGGTGCGCGAGGGACAGCGTCCCTCGCTCCGCGCTCACAAGTGCGCGAGGACCGAGCGCGCGGCGCGCAGGCCCGGCGCCTCGCCGCCCTGGCCCAGGAGCCGCAGCGTGGTGTCGGCGGCGTCGCGCTGTGCCGCGCGCGCGGCCCCGTCCGACAGAAGCCGGTGCAGGGCGGCGGCGATGGGCCCGGGCCGGCAAGCGGGGCCGAGAAACTCGGGCACCGTGCGGGTCTGCGAGACGATGTTGACCAGCGTCACCGTGTCGATCAGCGCCGCGCGCTTCATCATCCGGAAGGTCAGCCAGTTGAAATCATGGGCGATGACCATCGGCACCCGGTTCAGCGCCAGTTCCAGGCTGACGGTCCCCGAGGCCGCCAGCGCCAGATCGGCGGCGGCGAAGGCCGCCAGCCTGTCGGCGGCCGTCTCGACGATCACCGGCGGCTCGGCCCATCCGGCGACCATCTCGTGCACCAGCGGCGCCACCCCCCTGACCGTGGGCAACACCACCCTCAGGCCCGGATGTTCGGTGCGCAGAAGCGAAAGCGCGCCCTGAAACCGCGGCAGAAGACGCGCGACCTCGCCCCGCCGCGATCCCGGCAGGCAGAGAAGCAGCGGCTGCGCCGGCGCCACGCCCAGCCTCTCGCGCAGCGCCGCCGCCGCCGGGGGAGCGGCGACCCCTTGGGCGGCGATCGGGTGGCCGACGAAATCGCAGGTCATGCCGGCCGCTTCCATGTAGGGTGGCTCGAACGGGAAAAGCGCCAGCACATGGTCGATGACCGGCGCCATCTTCGCCGCCCGGCCGGGCCGCCAGGCCCAGACCGTGGGGGCGACATAATGGATGGTGCGCTGCGCCGGATGCGCCCGCCGCACCAGCCGCGCGACGCGCAGGCCGAAATCGGGGCTGTCTATGGTGACGAGCGCGTCGGGCCGCGCCTCGGCGGCGGCCCGCGCGGTCTCGGCGATCCGGCGCTTCAGCTGGCGGTACTTGGGCAGGATCTCGAGAAGCCCCATCACCGACAGCTCTTCCATCGGAAAGAGGCTGCGCAGGCCCTCGGCCTCCATCAGCGGACCGCCGACACCCAGGAACGAGACGCCGGGCCGCAGCGCCTTCAGCCCGGCCATCAGCGCCGCGCCCAGGGCATCGCCCGAGGCCTCCCCGGCGACCAGAAAGATCTTCATGAGGGACGCGACCACAGGAAGAGGCCCGCCGCCCCCGCCGCCGCGACCACCGCCGCGCGGTCGAGGAGCAGCACCGACCCCGCCTGCCAGGCGATCCCCGCCAGCCCCGCCGCATGGGCGCCGCGCACCGTCTCGGGTCCGATCACCGGCAGGTCGATGCGCCGGTCCTGGCCGGGTTTCGCCCCCTTGTAGAGCACCCCCCGCGCGCCCTTCGGGTCGGGCCGGAGACCGGCGCCGGTGCGGGCGACGAAGTCGAGCATCGCGTCGGTCCCGGGCAGCGTCTCGACCGCGAGGCACAGGCCCTGGGCGACCACCGCCCCCTGCCCGAGGTCGAAGCCCCCCAGCCCCGCGACGATCTCGGCCGCGCGCCCCGCATCGGCGCGGTCGGCCTCGGTCGGCGCACCGGCCAGAACGCCCGGTCCGGGCACGAGGTCGGGGGCGATCACATCGGCGCCGACCACCTCGAGCCCGAACTCCTCGAACGTCGCCACGATCGCGCGCAGTGCCCCGTCGTCGCCCGAACGCAGCGCGGCAAGAAGCCGCGGCAGAAGGCTGGCGGTGCGCGCATCGAACAGCTCGGCCTCGAGCGCCGGGCGCCGGACCGCCCCGGCAAAGCAGACCCGGCCCACGCCCAGGGCGACCAGATTCTCGATCAGCGGCACCAGACGCTCGAGCCGGAAGGTCAGCGACGCGGGGCCGCGCACGCCCTCGGGCAGGGTCGCGGGATGCCCGTCGAACTCGGCCAGGACGAACGGCTCGCCCGCCGCGCGCAGCGCCGAGGCCAGAAGGCCCGGAAGCATCCCGCTGCCGGCGATCAGTGCGGTCCCCTTCATCGCGGCCCGAGGAACGAACGGTCCGAGGGGCCGAGGATGAAGTCGAGAACCTCGCGGACATAGGCATTGTCGCTGCCGGCCTCGGACCGGCTGCGGGCCATGTCGCGAAAGGCGCCGGCGCCGAGGTCGGCCAGAAGCTCGCGCAGGGCGTGCAGGTCGGCGCGATCCGCCCCCCGCCGCTTCAGGCCGACGATGTTCAGCCCGTCCAGCACCCCGCGCGGCCCCTGCACCAGCCCGTGCGGGATCACGTCCGCCGTCACCATCGTCACCGCGCCGATCATCGCGCCGCGCCCGATGCGGACGAACTGATGTACCCCGGACAGGCCGCCGACGATGACGTCGTCCTCAAGGACGCAATGGCCGGCGATGGCGACACTGTTGGCCAGGATCACCCGGTTTCCGACCTGGCAGTCATGAGCCACATGCGACGCGGCCATGAACAGCCCCTCGTCGCCCACCCGCGTCACCCCGCCGCCGCCCTCGGTTCCGGCGTTCATCGTCACATACTCGCGGATGCGGTTGCGCGCGCCGACGATCAGGCGGGTGCGTTCGCCGCGGAACTTCAGATCCTGCGGCACCTCGCCGAGGCAGGCATGGGGAAAGACCATCGTGCCGGCGCCGATCTCGGTCCAGCCGGTCACCACGACATGCGATCTGAGCTCGACCCCTTCGCCGAGGGAGACCTCGGGGCCGACCAGGCAGAAGGGGCCGATCTTGCAGCCCGGGCCGATGGTCGCGCCCGGCTCGATCACCGCCGAGGGATGGACGGCCGCTGTCGCGTCGATACCCATGCCTCAGTCCCGCAGGTCCATCATCGCGGTGATCTCGGCCTCGCAGGCCAGCTCGGCGCCGACCTTGGCCGCGCCGTGGAACTTCCAGATCTTGCCGCCGCCGCGCTTGACGGTCATGTGCAGTTCGAGCACGTCGCCCGGCACCACCATGCGGCGGAACTTGCAGTCGTTGATCGACATGAAATAGGTCAGCAGGTCACGGCCGACGACATCCATCGACAGGCCGACCAGCACCGCCGAGGCCTGGGCCATCGCCTCGATGATCGTAACACCGGGCATGATCGGCTTCGAAGGGAAATGCCCCTGGAAATGGGGCTCGTTCATCGTCACGTTCTTGATGCCGACGCAGCCCTTGTGCAGGACGATGTCCCTGACCTTGTCGATCAGCAGGAATGGGTAGCGGTGGGGGATGATCCGCTGAATCAGGTGGATGTCCGCTTCGGTAACTGTGCTGGTGTCCATGCCTGATCGGCCTCCCTGACTGGCCGTCCCCGTTTCTGGCCCTGTTCCGGCCTTGCTAGCAACTCGGCCCTTTCTGCGCAAGAAGCAGCCGGTTCAGTTGCCGCCGCCCGTATCGCCGCCCGTATCGCCGCCCGTATCGGCTGGCGGGGCCGCGCCGGGCTGGCCCTGGTCCGGCGGAGGCGCGGGCCGCTCCGGTCCCGCCCCAAGAACCTCGTCCAGACGCTGGCGCATGTCGTCGGTGGCGTCGATTGAGCGGGCCGAGACGAAGACCGCCCGGTTGTCGAGGATCGCGACCGCGCCGCGCGCGCGCAGGAGATCGGCCATCACCGGCAGGGCGGCGGTGAAGAAATCCTGCCGCGCCTGGTCGCGGCGGGTGGCGATCTCGCGGGCCTTGCGGTCCTGCGCGGTGCGGATCCCGGTCACGCGCTGGTCGAAATCGTCGGCCAGCTTGCGGAAGTCGGGCGCCGGCATGGTGGGGCGGCGCTCGGTCAGGGATTTCTCCTCGGCGGTCAGCTCGGCCTCGATGCGGTTGTTTTCCGTTTGCAATGCCTGGCTTTCGGCGGCGATCTCGGCCTCGGCCCGCTTGCCCCAGAGCGACTGGTCATAAAGCCGCTCCTGGTCGATGGTCAGGATCGGGCTGGCGGGCGCCACTGCCTCCTGTGCCAGGGACGGCACGGCGGCCAGCACCGCCAGAACCGCCCCCCCGGCCAGACCGCGCAGCCGCCCGCCCATCAGAACTTGGTCGAGATGGTCAGGTCGAAGGTCTGTTCCTTGTCGTAGGATTCCTTCTTCAGCGGCTTGGCGAAGTTGATGCGCAGCGGACCGAGGGCGGAATCCCAGTAAAGCGACACGCCGACCGAGGCGCGCAGGTGCATCCGGTCGTCGATGGCGCCGGGGTTGTTCAGGCCCCAGACCGAGCCGGCATTGGCGAAGACGCCGCCGGTGATACCGTATTCCTCGGGCAGGCCGAGGGGGAAGCGCGCGTCGAGCCGGACGGCGGCATAATAGTTGCCGCCAAGCGCGTCCTGGTTCGGCACCGACAGGTCGCGCGGGCCAAAGCCGTTCGGCTCGAAGCCCAGCACCTTGCCGTTGCCGGTGAATCGGTCGAGATAGCGCGTGGTGCCGCCGTTCAGCGCCGTGACGACGCCGGCATCGGCTTCGGCATGAAGCGTGACCTCCTCGTGCATCACCTTGGTCTCGTAGGTCGCATTGGCGTTGGTCGTCACGGTCTTGATGTCGCCGCCCAGCCCGGCGAAGTCCTGGCCGAAGGTCAGAAGCAGCCCGCCGTTCGGATTGAGGCCGGTGATCCGCGTGTCGTAGGACAGGACATAGCCGACCGCGCTGGTGACCTCCGCCCCCCGCGCCTGATCGGCCAGAAGCAAGGGCGACGAACCGGTCGAGACCTTGGTGATCTTGTCGCTCGACAGCTTGTAGTGAAGGTCGAGGCGCATCTGCTCGGCGATCGGAAACTCGATTCCGGCCTGTGCCCCCAGCCGCTTGGTGGCGAACCTGGAATGGGCATTGTCGGTCGTGTTGTACCAGCCCGACAGCTTCAGCTTCAGGTCGCGGTCAAGAAGCGACGGCTCGATGAAGGTGAAGGAATTGTCGTTGTTGTCCGAGGTGGTCGACAGGCTGAGGCTGAGATACTGGCCGCGGCCAAGGAAGTTCGACTCGGTCACGCCCACGTTCAGGCCGATCCCGTCCGCGACGCTGTACGAGGCGCCGAACGTGAGCGAGCCGGTGGGCTTTTCCTCGACGTTCACGTCGACGATCACCTGGTCTTCCGAGTTGCCCTGCTTGGCGCTGACATCCGAGGTCTTGAAATAGTCGAGCTTGCGGATGCGGTCGGCGGCCTCGCGGATGGCGCGCGGGTTGAAGGGGTCGCCTTCGGCGATCTTGAACTGGCGGCGGATGACCTTGTCCTGGGTGGTGGCGTTGCCCTCGATGTCGATCCTCTCGACAAAGACGCGCGGCCCCTTGGTCAGCACGAAGGTCACGTCAAGGGTCTGGGTCTGCGGGTTGCGGGTGATGCGCGGGTCGATCGACAGGAAGTCGATGCCCTTCCTCTCGGCGATCGCCTCCATCCGGCGGATGGTCGTGTCGATGGCCACCGGCGAATAGACCGCGCCCGGACGGATCCTGACCACCTTGGCGAAATCGGCGGCATCGACTCCGTCATACTCGCTGACGGTCGAGATATGGTTGAAGCTGTAGCGCTGGCCTTCCTGGATGTTGAAGGTCAGGAAGAAACCGTTGCGCTCGCGCGAGAATTCCGACGAGACGCCGCGCACCTGCGCGTCGATGTAGCCGCGCGAATGGTAGAAATCGAGCAGGAGCTGCTTGTCGGCCTCGATCCGGTCGGGAACGAAGGTGTCGCTGCGGATCAGCGCGCGGAAGAGGCCTGCCTGCTTGGTCGCCAGCACCTGGCGCAGCCGGCGGTCGGAGAAGTCGCGGTTGCCGGTGAAGGACAGGCGCTCGACCTCGCTGACCTTGCCCTCGCGGATCTCGAAGACCAGGTCGACCTTGTTGTCGCCGCGGTCGATGACCTTGGGCTCGACCCGCGCCGCGATCCGGCCCTGGGCAACATAGGCCTGGGTGA
Source organism: Pseudomonadota bacterium (assembly GCA_018240425.1). Taxonomy (GTDB): domain Bacteria; phylum Pseudomonadota; class Alphaproteobacteria; order Rhodobacterales; family Rhodobacteraceae; genus TMP-24. The sequence goes on from JAFEFU010000064.1 coordinate 59,484, forward strand.
TGTTGGCCGCGTCGTCCTCGGCCTGCTTGGCCGAATAGACCTTGCGCGACTGCGACTTGATGAGCTTGGTCAGATCCTCGTCCTTGATCCGGCGGTTGCCCTCGATGCTGATGGCGTTGATCGTCGGATTCTCGGTCACGCGGATCACCAGCGTCTTGCCCGAGGGCACGACATCGACGGTGGCGAAGAGGCCCGAGGCGGTCAGCCGCTGGACCGCGTCGTTCAGGCCCGCGTCGCTGACCGGCTGGCCCTTCGGAATCCCGGCAAGCTTCAGGATCGTCGCCGGCTCGATCAGGGTGTTGCCCTCGACCTTGACCGCCGAGAACACATGGTCGGCGGCCAGCGCCGGCAGCGAGGCGACCGACAGGAACAGGGCCGCGCACAGGGCCGTGCCCGACAGCAATCCCCGTTGGAAATGCCGTCCAGCCGCGCGCCGCTCTTGCCTCGTCATACCAGTCCCCCGCCGTTCAGGTCACCTTGTTATCTGTTCAGTGACTAGCGGGATTGGGCACCCTTGTCAAAGGAACGGCGCGGCCCTTCTGCAGGGTCGCGCCACATTTTGCCCGAGTGTTGTGAAAGATCGCCAGACCTAGTTGCCGAACGGGATTTCGGCCCCGGTTTCCCGGCTTAGTTGAACGCGGCGCTGTGGGGAAGCTGGAGGTGCATCACCGCCACCGCGATCGCCGCCGCGACCATCAGGCTGACGATCACCGACAGGGGCGCGATCACGCCGTCGGCACGGCGTTGCACCAGCTGGTTCAGATCCCGGTAGCCATTGGCAAGCATATGCATCGTCGTCACTCCGCCCGTTATTGGTTTGGCGGCAGCATGGCAGACGATTGTGACCCGATTGCGGCAGGGGCGCGGCGGTTTGCGGCCGGACGGTGCGCGGCCCGGCGGTCAGGGGCAGATGATGTCGTTGGTCAGCCCGAAGGTCATCATCGCCAGGACCAGCATCAGCCCGACGGTCATCGCGATGTTCAGCACCCTCGGCGGCAAGGGTCTGCCGGTCGCCCATTCGTAGGTGTAGAAGACAAGGTGCCCGCCGTCGAGCATCGGGATCGGGAAGAGGTTCATCAGCCCGATCGCCGTGGACAGGACCGCGATGAACCAGATGAAGTCGCTGATCCCCTGGCTGGCGACCTGGCCCGTGGTCTCGGCGATGCCGATCGGGCCGCGCATGTTGCACGACGAGATCTGCCCCGCCGCCACGTTCCACAGGGCCGAAAGCGAGGTGCGCGCTATCGTCCAGGTCTGCTCGGCCGCGATCGGAACCGCCTCGCCCAGGCTGACCTTGCGCAGGGTCGGCGCGAAGAAGAAGTCCCCGGCGAGGCCGATCTTGTAGCTGGTCTCGAATCCGCCGCCGGGCTTGGGCAGGTCGGTCTCGCGCGGGGCCAGCGTCAGGGACAGGTCGTGGCTCGCCCCCCCGTCCCGGCCTGGGCGCCAGAGCGTCAGCCGCATCGGCGCCCCCTGCCCCTTCTCGACCGCCGCCTGCAGGTCGGCGAAGCGCTGGATCGGCCGCCCGTCGATCGCGGTGATCACGTCGCCCTTCTCGATCCCCATCGCCATCGCCGCCGATCCCGGCGACACGGCCTCGGCCCGGGGCGGCATCGGGAAGGGGCCGGGAACGTCGATCTCGGCCCCGTCGCGGCGGACCCGGTAGGTGACCTGCGCCTCGGGGGGCAGCGCCTCGGCCACCGCGCCGAGATCACCCCAGCCGGCTGTCGACCGTCCGCCGACGGCCAGGATCTCGTCGCCCGCGCGCAGACCGCCGGTGCCGCCCGGCAGCGCATTCAGGCTGCCGATCACCAGCCGGTCGGAGGGCGCGCCGGAAATCACGAAGATCAGCGAAAAGACGATGATCGACAGGATGAAGTTGAAGCCCGGTCCGGCGGCGACTGTCGCCGCACGCGCCCAGAGCGGCGCCCCGTGCATGGTGTGGCGCCGCTCCTCGGGGGTGAGGGCGGCCATCGTCGTCGTGTCCGCCCCGGCCGAAGCCGCGTTGGCGTCGCCCAGAAACTTCACATAGCCCCCGAACGGAAGGGCCGCGATCTGCCAGCGGGTGCCGCGCCGGTCGGTGCGCGACCAGAGCAGCGGCCCGAAACCCAGCGAGAAGACCTCGGCATGGATGCCCGACAGACGGCCGACGATGTAATGGCCGTATTCGTGGACCGCGACGATCACCGACAGGGCGACGATGAAGGCCGCCGCCGTCCAGAACAGGTTGCCGAAAACCGGGATCAGTGCCGCAAAGTCCATGTCAGTTCCTTCTGCCCGCGCCGATCACCTCGCCCGCGACGGCGCGCGCCTCGCCGTCGGTCGCCAGGATGATATCGAGCGTCCGGGGCGCGGCGCCAAGGGTGGTGCTCGCAGCAAATCGTTCAAGAACCGTTTCCACGACCCCGGCCATGTCGAGAAAGCCGATGCGCCCGGCGATGAAGGCGTCCAGCGCCACCTCCTTGGCGGCGTTGAAGACCGCGCCGGCCAGGCCGCCCGTCTCCATCACCGCGCGGGCGAGGCGCAGCGCCGGATAGCGCACCGGGTCGGGCGCCGCGAAGGTCAGCCGGCCCACCGCCGCGAGATCGAGCCGCGCCACCGGCAGGGGCGCGCGGTCGGGCCAGTTCAGCGCATAGCCGATCGCATGGCGCATGTCGGGCGCGCCGAGATGGCCGATCATCCCGCCGTCGCGGAAGCCCACCAGCGCGTGAACCAGCGATTCTGGGTGGAGCAGCACCTCGATCCTGTCGGGTGTTATCCCGAAAAACTCATGCGTTTCAATAAGTTCCAGCGCCTTGTTGAACATGGATGCGCTGTCGATGGTGATCCTTTGCCCCATCGCCCAGTTGGGATGGCACGAGGCTTCGGCCACCGTGGCCCCGGCCAGCCGCTCGATCGGCCAGTCGCGGAAGGCGCCGCCCGAGGCGGTGATGATGATGCGCTCGACCGTGGCCATGTCCTCGGACAGAAGCGACTGGAAGATCGCCGAATGTTCGCTGTCCACCGGCAGGATGCGCGCGCCGTGCGTCCGCGCCGCGTCCAGAAGCAGCGGCCCCGCCGTCACCAGGCTTTCCTTGTTGGCGAGCGCGAGCGTCGCCCCGTGGGCCAGCGCGCGGAACCCCGGCACCAGTGCCGCCGCGCCGACGATTCCCGACATGACCCAGTCCGCTGGCCGGTCCGCGGCCTCGGCCAGCGCCGTCGGTCCCGCCGCCGCCTCGATCCCCGACCCCGCAAGCGCGCCCTTGAGCTCGTCCAGGCACTCGTCGTGCGCCGTCACCGCCAGTTCGGCCCCGAGGGCGCGGGCCTGCTCGGCCAGCCGCGCCACGTTCCGCCCGCCGGTCAGCGCCACCGTCCGGTAGGCCTCCCGCCCCCCCTGCCGCACCAAGAGGTCGAAGGTGCTTTCCCCGATCGAGCCGGTGGCGCCAAAGACCGAGACTGACCTGAGCGCGCCCATCAATAGCCGAAGTCCGGCAGGGGCAGCCGCGCCAGCACCCAGACAAGGACAAAGGCCGAGGCCCCGATCAGCGCGTCGAAACGGTCGAGCACCCCGCCGTGGCCGGGAATCAGGCCCGAGGAGTCCTTGACCCCGGCCCGCCGCTTGATCCAGCTTTCGGCAATGTCGCCCATCTGCGCGGCAAGAGCCGTCAGCGCCGAGAACAGGACCAGCGAGCGCGGCTCGCCGTAGAGAAGCGCGAAGGCCAGCCCGACCGCCGCCGCCCCCGCCCAGCCGGCCACCGTGCCCGACCAGGTCTTCTTGGGCGACAGGCGGGGCCAGAACTTCGGTCCGCCGACGATCCGCCCGCCGAAATAGCCAAGGACGTCCGAGGCCAGCACCACCAGCACCAGCCACAGGCTGAAGGCGAGGCCGAAGCCCTCGCGGAAGCCGACGAAGGCATAGCAGGCGATCATCAGCAGCGCCGCATAGGCCCCGTGCAGGAGCCGGTCGCGCCCCTGCGTCAGCAGGAACACCAGCGCCGGCGCCGGCAGAAGCGCCATCCAGCGCACGTCGTGGCGCCACAGGACCAGTGCCATCACCGCCGCCGCCAGCACCCCGATCAGGCGCGCCTCGGCCGGGCGGCCGGGCGAATGCATCCGCGCCAGTTCCCAGATCATCAGCCCCGCGCCGGTCGCGGCCAGCAGCCGGACCGGCCGCCCGCCCCACCAGACGGCCACCAGCCCGACCGCAAGCACGGCCAGGCCCGAAAGGATACGGACCCTGAGATCGGCCCACTGCGCGGGAAGTGTCATCGGGCGACGACACCGCCATAGCGCCGCTCGCGCGACGAGAAGCGATGCAGGATCGCGGCCAGTTCCTCGGGGGTGAAATCGGGCCAGAGCGTCGGCGTGAACTCGTATTCCGCATAGGCCGACTGCCAGAGAAGGAAGTTCGAGGTCCGGGTCTCGCCCGAGGTGCGGATGATGAGATCGGGATCGGGAAGGCCCACGGTGTCGAGCCGCGCCGCCAGCGCGGCCTCGTCGGCCTGATCCGCCGCCAGCCGCCCTGCCGCCACGTCCTCGGCCAGCCGGCGGGCGGCCCGGGCGATCTCGTCGCGGCCGCCGTAGTTGATGGCGATGGTCAGGGTTAGGCGATCACAGTCGCGGGTCTTTTCCTCGATCCCGGCCATCAGGTGCTGGAGATGCGGCTCGAGCCGCTCGCGGCTGCCGATGAAACGCACCCGGACGCCGGCGGCATGGAGCTTTTCGGCCTCGTTGCGGATGTAGCGGGCGAACATCGACATGAGGCCGATGACCTCCTCGGTCGAGCGTTTCCAGTTCTCGGTCGAGAAGGCGTAGATCGTCAGGTAGCGGATGCCGAGGCCGGGCGCGGCGCGCACGATCGAGCGCACCCGGTTGGCGCCGCGCCGGTGTCCGACCAGCCGCGGCCAGCCGCGCGACGTGGCCCACCGGCCGTTGCCATCCATGATGATGGCGACGTGCCGGGCCGTCCTCGTGCTGATGTCTTTCGCGGCCATCGGCCTCCCTGCTCCCGCCTGCCCTGCGCCGCCTCAGACCTGCATGATCTCGGCCTGCTTGCCCTGCAGCGCCTTGTCCACGGCGGCGATCGTCTTGTCGGTCAGGTCCTGGACCTCGTCGTGCCACATCTTCTGGTCGTCCTCGGGCATTCCGGCGCCCTTGGCCTTCTTGATCTGGTCCATGCCGTCGCGGCGGATGTTCCTGACGGCGACGCGGGCACGCTCGGCATAGTCGGCCGCCACCCGCGTCAGCTCGCGGCGGCGCTCCTCGTTCAGTTCGGGGATCGGCAGCATGATGATGGTGCCGTTGGTCTGGGGGTTGATGCCTATGCCGCTTTCGCGGATCGCCTTCTCGGCCTTTCCGACCAGGGCCTTGTCCCAGATGTTGATGGTGACCATGCGCGGCTCGGGGACGTTGACCGTCCCGAGTTGGTTCAGCGGCGTCAACTGCCCGTAGGCATCGACATGGATGGGCTCGACCAGCGCCGCCGAGGCGCGGCCGGTGCGCAGGGACGAGAAATCATGGCGCAGCGCCACCAGCGCCCCCTCCATGCGCCGGCTGAGGTCGTCTATGTCAATCTCGAGGTCGTCGGACATGGGTTCGGTTCCATCAGTTCATCGGCGGCGCGGCTTGCGGCCTTTTACCCGCACGCGCCCGTCTCGCATAGGCTTTTCAGCCTTTCACGAGCGTATAGGTGCCCCTGCCCGAGAGAATGCCCCGGAATCCACCCGGTTCGTCCAGGGAAAAGACGATGATCGGCAGGCTGTTGTCACGGGCAAGCGCGATGGCCGAGGCATCCATGACCGCCAGGTGCTTTTGCAGCACCTCGTCATAGCTGACCTGATCGTAGCGCTTGGCGTCGGCGTGTTTCTTGGGATCCTTGTCATAGACCCCGTCGACCTTGGTGCCCTTGAAGATCGCCTCGCAGCCCATCTCGTTGGCGCGGAGCGTCGCCGCCGTGTCGGTGGTGAAATAGGGGTTGCCGGTGCCCGCGGCGAAGATGCAGACCCGCTTCTTTTCCAGGTGGCGGATGGCGCGGCGGCGGATGTAGGGCTCGCAGACCGTGTCCATCGGGATGGCCGAAATGACGCGGGTGAAGACACCGACCGCCTCCAGCGCCGCCTGCATGGCCAGCGCGTTCATCACCGTGGCCAGCATCCCCATGTAGTCCGCCGTCGCCCGCTCCATCCCCTGCGCCGACCCTTGCAGGCCGCGGAAGATGTTGCCGCCGCCGATGACCATGCAGATCTCGACGCCCAGGTCGTGGACCGACTTCACCTCGGCGGCGATGCGGTTCACCGTCGGCGGATGCAGCCCGTAGCCCTGGTCGCCCATCAGGGCCTCGCCCGATATTTTCAAAAGGACACGCTTGTAGGTGACGGTGGGTTCACTGGCCCCGGTCATACTCTCTCTTCTCTTTCGATGTCTGGCGGCGGAGCGCATGGATCGCCCCTTGTCACTTGCGCGCAAAATGGCGGAAAACGCGGCAAGGTTCAACGGCAGAAGCGACCCCAACCACGACAGATTGCGAGATGGCGGTGCAGGAAGGACAAATTGTGGACATTCCCGCCGACCGGCCGGTGCTGATCGCGGGGCCGACCGCCTCGGGGAAGTCGGCGCTGGCGCTGGCCATCGCCGAGGCCCAGGAGCGCGTGATCGTCAATGCCGACGCGCTTCAGGTCTGGTCCTGCTGGCGCATCCTGTCGGCCCGTCCCACGGCCGCGGAAGAGGCGCGCGCGCCGCATTTCCTCTTTGGCCACCGCGCGCCCGGACAGGATTATTCGGTCGGCCACTGGCTGCGCGAGGTGGCGGAGCTTCTGGCGCTCCACCCCCGCCCGGTCATCGTCGGGGGCACCGGCCTTTACCTGACCGCGCTGACCGAGGGGCTGAGCGACATCCCGCCGACCCCCGCCGCCATCCGCGCCGAGGCCGACGGGCGCCTGTCGGGCGAAGGGGCCGCGCGCCTGCTGGCCGAACTGGACGCACCGACCCGCGCCCGCATCGACCCGCTGAACCCCGTCCGCATCCAGCGCGCCTGGGAGGTCTTGCGCACCACCGGGCGCGGGCTCGCAGCCTGGCAGGCCGAGACCGGGCCGCCGCTGATCCCCGAAGGCAGCGCCACGCGCTTGCGCATCGACGCCGGCCGCGACTGGCTGGCCGAACGCATCGACCGGCGCCTCGACGCGATGATCGCAGGGGGCGCGCTCGACGAGGTGCGCGCCGTCCTGCCCCTCTGGTCGCCCGCCGCGCTCTGGGCCAGGGCCATCGGCGCGCCCGAGCTTGTCGCCTACATGCAGGGGGTCATGCCGCTTGAGGACGCAATATCGTCCGCCAAGGCCGCCAGCCGCCAGTATGCCAAGCGCCAGCGGACCTGGCTGAGGCGGCGCATGGCGGGCTGGCAGGCGGTGCCGCGCCCCTGAGCCCTTTCGGCACCACGCCGCCGACATCTCTGATATTGATGATTTTTTTCTTGGACGGCGCCGCGCAATTTCCTAATCATCGCACCAACGCCCGGCAGACTTACGCCCGGACGACCGAGGACAGGATTTGCCCGGACCGGGCGCGACGCGGAAACCGAACGTGGTGAAACTCTTTACCGGAACGCCTCTCTCCAGGCTCCAGACGCCGCTGACCCCGGCGCCCGCCCCTCTCCAGCCCGAGGGCGAGCGCGAGGCCCGCCTGGTGCCGATCAGCCGGCTGGCCAGCGGCGGACGCTGGCGGGTCGAGGCGATGCGCGCCTGCTCGGAACCGCTGCTTCTGTGGTTCACCCGCGGCCAGGGCCGCATCACCATCGGCGGCATCACCCGCGGCTATGGCGCCCACAACGCCATCTTCATCCCCGCGGGGATGATGCACGGCTTCGAGGTCGGCGCCCAGACCTCGGGGACCGCGCTCTTCTTCGGCCACCGGCACGGGCTGGACCTGCCCGACGAGCCCCTGCACCTGCGCATCCGCGAGGTCGGCCCCCAGGCGGAACTGTCTGGCCTGATCGAAAGCATCCAGCGCGAGATCGAGAGCGAGAGGCCGGACGCCGCGCGGGCCGCGCGCTTCCATCTGGGGCTTCTGGGCGTATGGCTGGAACGGATGGCCGAGACCGCCGCCGATGACGCCCCCCGCCCCGACGCCGCCTGGCGGCTGGCGCGCGCCTATGCCGATCTTCTCGAACGCGGCTTCCGCGAGGGCAAGGGCGTGGGCGATTTCGCGCGCGAGCTTGGCGTGACCGCGACCCACCTGACGCGGGTGTGCCACAAGACCTGCGGGCGATCGGCCTCGGACCTGCTGCACGACCGGCTGATCTTCGAGGCCCGCCGGCTTCTGTCCGAGACCAGCCTGCCGGTCCAGGAGGTCGCGCGCAGCCTCGGCTTCACCACGCCGGCCTATTTCACCCGCGCCTTCCAGCACCGCACCGGCAAGACACCCACCGCCTTCCGCAAGCAGAACTGAGCCTCTGGCAGGCGGCGGCCAGGCCCTTCCGCAATGACGGAAATTTTAGGACGGCTGCCGGATTCAAGCCGCCATTGCGACGTACCATGTCGCATACTGACATTGACGTGCCGCAAAAAAGGGTGCGCAATGCCCCGGTGACTACACTATCCGCGCATCGGTCCCGGCCACAGAAGCCGGGCGCGCCACTGTCGCACCCAACAAAGCCGCTCAGGGAGAATCAGAGGATGACAAGACACTTCACGCCGGAACCGATTCATCCGGCCGCCCGGATGTACGCCGAGGAATGCAAGGCGGGCCAGCTGAGCCGCCGCGAGTTCCTGGCGCGCTCGACCGCGCTCGGCCTGTCGGCGACCGCCGCCTATGGCCTGATCGGCGCGGCGATGCCCACCCCCGCCCGCGCCGCCGATCCGGTCCCGGGCGGCACGCTGCGCATGAACATGGAAACCAAGGCGGGCAAGGACCCGCGCACCTGGGACTGGTCGGAACTGGCCAACTTCGGGCGCGGCTGGCTTGACTATCTGATCGAATACAACAACGACGGCACCCTGCGCGGGATGCTGCTCGAGGGCTGGGACACCAACGACAACGCCACCGAATTCACCCTCCACGTCCGTCCCGGCGTGAAGTGGAGCAACGGCGACGCCTTCACCGCCGACGACGTGGCACGCATCATCACCGACTGGTGCGATGCGACGGTCGAGGGCAACTCGATGGCCGGGCGCATGGGCGGCCTCGTCGATGCCGAGAAGAAGAAGGCCCGCGACGGCGCGATCACCAAGGTCGATGACAAGACCGTCAAGCTGACCCTGCCCGAACCCGACATCACCGTGATCGTCGGCATGGCCGACTATCCGGCCGCCGTCTACCACTCCAGCTACAAGGGCGGCGACCCGGCCGCGAACCCGATCGGCACCGGCCCCTACAAGCCCGACCACAACGAGGTGGGGGTCAAGCAGGTTCTGGTCAAGAACACCGAAAACCCCTGGTGGGGCACGGCGGTCTATGGCGGGCCCTATCTCGACAAGATCGAATACATCGACCTCGGCACCGACGCCGCCGCCGTCCAGGCCGCGGCCGAAGCCGACGAGATCGACGCCACCTATCAGACGCTGGGCGATTTCGTGAAGGTGTTCGACGGGCTGGGCTGGAACAAGACCGAGGCCGTGACCTCGGCCACCATCGCGGTGCGCTTCAACCAGGATGCCGACCTCTACAAGGATGTGAAGGTTCGCACCGGCCTCCAGAAGATGGTGGACAACAACGTGGTGCTGGAACTCGGCTATGCCAACCTGGGCAAGCCCGCCGAAAACCACCATGTCTGCCCGATCCATCCCGAATATGCCAAGCTCGATCCCCTGGTCGTCGATGCGGCCGCCGGCAAGAAGCTTCTCGAGGATGCGGGCAAGGCCGGCGAGGAGTTCGAGCTGATCTCGCTTGACGACAGCTGGCAGGCCGCGACATCCGACGCCGTCGCCTCGCAGATCCGCGATGCCGGCATCAAGATCAAGCGCACCATCCTTCCCGGCTCGACCTTCTGGAACGACTGGCTGAAATACCCGTTCTCGAGCACGGAATGGAACATGCGGCCGCTGGGTGTGCAGGTCCTGGTCCTTGCCTACAAGTCGGGCGCCGCCTGGAACGAGACGGCCTTCAAGAACGAGGAGTTCGACAAGCTTCTGACCGAGGCGGTCGGCACGCCGAACGTGGACAAGCGCCGCGACCTGATGGCCAAGATCGAGAAGATCATGCAGGACGAGGGCGTGGTCATCCAGCCCTACTGGCGCTCGCTCTACCGCCACGCCAAGACCAACGTCCACGACATCGACATGCATGCGACCTTCGAGCATCACCACTACCGCTGGTGGATGGACAAGGCCTGAGCCAGGGACGACCTTCCGGCGCGGCCCCGGGCGGGGCCGCGTCCCACGAACGGCGCGGGGCCGCTCGGGCTGCCGTGCGGCGACGGTTGACCACCGCGCACCCTGGGGGATGACGGATGTTGAAATTCCTTGCCCGGCGACTGCTGCTTCTGCTGCTTTCGGCCGTGTGCATCACCTTCGTGATCTTTTTCCTGACCAATCTGCAGCCGAACCTCCGTAAGGTCGCCAAGTTCGAGGCGGGGTCGCGGATCAGCGATGCCGAGGTGACGAGCTGGCTGCAGAAGAACGGCTATGACCGCCCCTTTGCCGTGCGCTACGGCGAGTGGCTGGGCGTCGTGCCCGGCTGGACCGGCACCAACGACGAGGGGGCGCCGGTCGGGCGCTGCATCCACGCGGGCGCCGATCCGGCCAGCGCGCCGCGCTACTGCGGCATCCTCCAGGGCGACTGGGGCACCTCCTCGGTCTTCAAGGACTCGGTCGGCAAGATCGTGGCGACGCGCCTCGGGCTGACCGGCATCCTGATGTTCTGGGTGATGGTGACGATGGTGCCGATCTCGCTTGCCATCGGCATCCTGGCCGGGATGCGCGAAGGCTCGCGGCTCGACCGGGCGCTCTCGACCCTGTCGATCGCCTCGACCTCGACCCCGGAATATGTGTCGGGCGTCGTGCTCATCGTCCTTTTCGCCTCGTCGATGACCGGGCTGAAATGGTTCAAGGGCTCGGCCGCCAGCGCGATGGACGGCATCACCTTCGAGAATTTCTTCCTGCCGGTCGCCACCATCGCCCTTTACGGCATCGGCTACATCGCCCGCATGACCCGCGCCAGCATGACCGAGGTGATGACCGCCCAGTACATCCGCACCGCGCGGCTGAAAGGCGTCAGCTTCCGCAACGTGGTGCTGCGGCACGCGCTGAGGAACGCGCTGATCGCACCCTTCACCGTCATCATGCTCCAGTTCCCCTGGCTTCTGAACGGCGTCGTCATCACCGAGACCCTGTTCAACTACAAGGGCTTTGGCTGGACGCTGGTGCAGGCCGCCGGCAACAACGACATCCAGCTGCTGCTGGGCTGTTCGGTCTGCGCGGTGTTCGTCGTGCTTGTCACCCAGCTGATCTCCGACATCGGCTATGCCTTCCTCAATCCCAGAATCCGGATCGGCTGACATGACCCCACTGAACTGGAGCGAGATCCTCCTGGCCGTCGCCTTGCGTCTCTGGCCGGTCTGGGCCGCGCTGATCGCCACCTTCGCCCTGTCGATCATCTTCAAGCGGCGGCTGGGGCTTTACGGCAAGCTCTTCGATTCGACGGTGGGCATGATCGGCTTCGCGCTGGTCATGTTCTGGGCCTACACCGCGCTCTTCGCGCCGATGATCATCGACCACGATGTCCTGTCGCAGGTCGGCCAGATGAAGAACGTCGTGCCCGGAACGCCGATGCCGGACGGGTCGGGCTATTACCTGCTGGGCGGCGACCACCTCGGGCGCGACGTGTTCAGCCGGATGGTGGCCGGCAGCAGCGTGGTCCTGCAGATCGCGCCCCTGGCCACGCTTTTCGCCTATATGGTCGGGATCACCCTCGGCCTGCCTGCGGGCTATTTCGGCGGCCGGCTCGACGATGGCCTGAGCTTCCTTGCGAACCTCGTCCTCGCCTTCCCGGTGATCCTCCTCTTCTACCTGCTCGTCACCCCCGAGATCGTCGAGACCGGCCTGCCCCAGTATGTCGCCGCCGTGATCTTCATCCTGCCGCTCCTGTTCCTCTTGCTGCTCCTGAACTCGCGCTATTATGTGAAGCCCGGCTTTCGCAACGCCGCCGCCGCCGTCATCCTTGTTGCCGGCGGCTGGACCTATCTGTCGCTCGTCAGCGAAAAGGACACGCGCATCGCCTTCCTGCCCGACGCTCTCGACTGGATTCACGTTCCGCCGAATATCCTGATCGTCTTCGTCTCGGTCATCTTCGTCAACGCGCCCACGGTGTTCCGCATCGTCCGGGGCCTCACCCTCGACATCCGCACCCGCGACTATGTCGCCGCCGCCCAGACCCGCGGCGAGGGCCCCTGGTACATCATGCTGTGGGAGATCCTGCCCAACGCCCGCGGGCCGCTGATCGTCGATTTCTGCCTGAGGATCGGCTACACCACCATCCTGCTCGGTACGCTCGGCTTCTTCGGTCTGGGCCTCAGCCCCGAAAGCCCGGACTGGGGCTCGACGATCAACGCCGGCCGCAAGCTCCTGACCATCGCCCCCCACCCGGCCTTCGTGCCGGCGCTGGCGCTGATGAGCCTCGTCCTCGGCCTGAACCTGCTCGCGGACGGGCTGCGCGAGGAAAGCCTGAGGGACTGAGGGGGCGCCCGCCCCTTCATTGTGGTCCAAATATCCCGGGGGTCCGGGGGCAGAGCCCCCGGCCTCCCCCACAGACGGAAGGCCGATCATGTCCGACACATCCACCTGGGATCCCTCGAAACCGATCCTCGAGATCGAGAACCTGTCGATCTCCTTCTTCACCCGGCTGCGCGAAATCCCCGCGGTGATGGATTTCTCCTGCACCGTCATGCCCGGCGAGGCGATGGGGCTGGTGGGGGAATCGGGCTGCGGCAAGTCGACGGTCGCGCTCGCGGTCATGCGCGACCTCGGCAAGAACGGGCGGATCGTCGGCGGCTCGATCCGCTTCAAGGGCCGCGACCTGACACGCATGAGCGACGAAGATCTGCGCCACATCCGCGGCAGCGAGATCGCCATGATCTACCAGGAGCCGATGGCGTCCCTGAACCCGGCGATGCGGATCGGCGCGCAACTGGCGGAAGTGCCGATGATCCACGAGGGGATGGCCAAGGACGAAGCCTGGGCGCTTGCCCGCCAGATCGTCGCCGACGTGCGCCTGCCCGATCCCGATCGCATCCTGCGCGCCTACCCGCACCAGCTGTCGGGCGGCCAGCAGCAGCGCATCGTCATCGCGATGGCGCTGATGTCCAAGCCCGCGCTTCTCATCCTCGACGAACCCACCACCGCGCTCGACGTGACGGTCGAGGCCGGGATCGTCGATCTGGTCAAGGATCTGGGGGCGAAATACGGCACCTCGATGCTGTTCATCAGCCACAACCTCGGGCTGGTGCTCGATGTCTGCGACCGGCTCTGCGTGATGTATTCGGGCGAGGCGGTCGAGACCGGCGCCGTCGCCGACGTCTTCGACCGGATGCAGCATCCCTATACCCAGGCGCTGTTCCGCTCGATCCCGCTGCCAGGCGCCGACAAGAACGCGCGCCCGCTGATCTCGATCCCCGGAAACTTCCCCCTGCCCCACGAACGCCCGCCGGGCTGCAACTTCGGCCCGCGCTGTTCCTATTTCGCCAAGGGGCTCTGCGATGCGGCCGAGGTGCCGATGGTCCGGGTGGCGGGCCATGACCGCCATGACACCCGCTGCCTCCGCGTGGCCGAGATCGACTGGCAGGCCGCTCCGGCGGCGCGGGCGGGCCAGGGCCGGTCGGAGATCGGCCCCGTGGTCCTGAAGATGGACGACGTGAAGAAATATTACGAGGTCTCGGGCGGCATGTTCGGCGGCGGCGCGAGGAAGGTGGTCAAGGCCAACGAGACGCTCAGCTTCGAGGCCCACGAGGGCGAGACTCTGGCCATCGTCGGCGAATCGGGCTGCGGCAAGTCCACCTTCGCCAAGGTGCTGATGGGGCTGGAAACCGCGACCTCGGGACGGATCATGCTCTATGACCGCGACATCCAGAACACGCCGATCGAAAAGCGCTCGACCGAAACCGTGTCCGGTGTGCAGATGGTGTTCCAGAACCCGTTCGACACGCTGAACCCGTCGATGACGGTCGGCCGCCAGATCATCCGCGCGCTCGAGATCTTCGGCCAGGGCAAGGACGACAAGGAACGCGCCGACCGGATGCTTGAGCTTCTCGACGTGGTGAAGCTGCCGCGCGCCTTCGCCGAGCGGATGCCGCGCCAGCTGTCGGGCGGGCAGAAGCAGCGGGTGGGGATCGCCCGCGCCTTCGCCGGGGGCGCGAAGATCGTGGTCGCGGACGAGCCGGTCTCGGCGCTCGACGTGTCGGTGCAGGCGGCCGTCACCGACCTTCTGATGGAGATCCAGCGCAAGAACCGCACCACGCTTCTCTTCATCAGCCACGACCTGTCGATCGTGCGCTATCTGTCGGACCGGGTGATGGTGATGTACCTCGGCCATGTCGTCGAACTGGGCACCACCGACCAGGTGTTCGCGCCGCCCTACCATCCCTATACCGAGGCGCTTCTGTCCGCCGTCCCGATCGCCGACACCCGCGTCGAGAAGAAGCGCATCGTGCTCGAGGGCGACATCCCCTCGGCGATGAACCCGCCGCCGGGCTGCCCGTTCCAGACCCGCTGCCGGTGGAAGGCGCGCGTCTCGCCCGCCGGCCTGTGCGAGCGCGAGATGCCGCCGATGCGGGTGCTGGCCGGGGGCCACCAGATCAAGTGCCACCTGTCGGACACGGAACTGGCCAGCATGGAGCCGGTCATCAAGATCGCCGCCGAGTAGGGCTTGGGCGCGGCCGCCCGCGCCGGATCAGCGCAGCGTCAGGATGGCCACCTCCCAGGGACCAAGATCGAGGCGCCCGCCCCCATCCGGGCCGCTGCCGAACCCCGCTCCGGCCGGCGCCCATGCGCCCTGCGGCACCCGGACGCCCGCGGCCCTGCCCGACAGGTTCGCAGCCACGAACAGCCTTTCGCCCCCGCCCTCACGCCGGAACGACAGGGCCGGGCCATCGGCGCGCATGTCCGCCTGCGCCCCGGCCCGCAGCGCCGGATGGGCATGGCGCAGCGCCAGCGCCTGCCGGTAATGGGCCAGAAGCCCGCCGCTATCCTGCTGTGCCAGGTCGGCCGCTCGCGGCAGGTGGGCCTCCGGCACCGGAAGCCAGGGCCGGCCCGCGGTAAAGCCACCGTTCGGCGCATCCTTCTGCCAGACCATCGGCGTCCGGCAGCCGTCGCGGCCCCTGAACTCGGGCCAGAACTCCTTGCCGTAGGGATCTTGCAGGTCCGAGAACCCGATCTCTGCCTCGGGCAGGCCCAGTTCCTCGCCCTGATAGAGGCAGGCCGAGCCGCGCAGACACATGAGAAGCGTCGTGTAAGCCTTTGCTGCTGCGTCTGAAAGAGACCAGCGCGAGATGTGCCTTGGCATGTCGTGGTTGGAATAGGCCCAGCAGGGCCAGGCGTGCGGGGCCTTTTCGTCGAGTTGCGCGAAGATGGCGGCGATCCGCTCCGCCGTCAGCCGCTCGCCCGCGAGGAAATCGAACGAGTAGCACATCTGCATCAGGTCATCGCCCGATGTATAGGCGCCCATCAGGTCCAGCCCGCGCTGCGCATCTCCGACCTCGCCCACCGCCGCCGCGTTGTAGCGGTCCATCAGCGCCCGAAGTTTTCTCAGAAATCCAATGGTCTCCGGCTGGTTCTTCGAGTTGAGGTGATCCTGCCAGTTGTAGGGATTGACCAGCGGCGCCACGGAATCGTTGCGCGCCGAGGGGGGCAGCGCGGGGTTGTCACGCAAGAGCCGGTCGTGGAAATAGTAGTTGATCGTGTCCAGGCGAAATCCGTCCACCCCCCGCTCCAGCCAGAAGTGCGCGACGTCCAGCATCGCCTCCTGCACCGCCGGGTTGTGGAAGTTCAGGTCGGGTTGCGAGCCAAGGAAATTGTGCAGGTAGTACTGCATCCGCTTGCCGCTCCAGGCCCAGGCCGGTCCGCCAAAGACCGACAGCCAGTTGTTCGGCACCGTGCCGTCGGGCCTGGGATCGGCCCAGACATACCAGTCGGCCCGTGGCCCGTCCCGTCCCTTCCGGCTGTCCTGGAACCAGGGATGCTGGTCCGAGGTATGCGACAGGACGAGGTCGATCATCACCCTGAGGCCCAGCCCGTGTGCCCGCGCCACCAGCGCATCGAAATCGGCGAGCGTGCCGAACAGCGGGTCGACATCGCGGTAATCGGCCACGTCATAGCCGAAATCCTTCATCGGCGAGGTGAAGAAGGGCGAGATCCAGATGGCATCGGCGCCGAGCCGCGCCACATGGTCAAGCCTCTGCGTGATCCCCGCGAGGTCGCCGACCCCGTCGCCGTCGGTGTCCTGGAAGCTGCGCGGGTAGATCTGGTAGATCACCGCGCCGCGCCACCAGTCGGCGGGGCCGGCAAGCTGGCGGTTCGGGGGCTGGGCTTGCGCTCTCATCCTGGGCCTCGTCTGGGCTGTCGGGCCGGGCGGCCGCACCCCAGTTAGCGCCCGCCGGGGGAAAAGGCCAGCTTCGGCGGGGGCCGCCTCCCGCCCTGCCCGGGCTTGATGCAGGCTTGCAAAGGCCGTAAGTGGCGGTCAACCCCGCCCCAAGCCCCGGACGCAGCGCCGAGACCACGATGCCCAAGCCCGACCGCCCCGACCTTCCGATGCTGGTCGCCGACATCGGCGGCACCAACACCCGCGTGGCGCTGGTCCGGGGCGGAAGGGTGGATCGCGCCACCATCCGCCGCTTTGCCAATGCCGGCCATCCCGGCCTTGCCCCGGTCCTGTCGGCCTATCTGGCCGAGGCCAGGGTCGCCGGATGCGCCGGGGCCTCGGTCGCCGTCGCCGGCCCGGTGCAGGATGGCGTCGCCGAAATGACCAATCTCGACTGGACGATCACCGAAGAGACGGTGCGTGCCGCCACCGGGGCCGGCCGGGTCGCGATCCTCAACGACCTTCAGGCCCAGGGTCACGCGCTCGACCGGCTGGAACGCGCCAGCCTGCGCACCGTCCTGCCCGGCGCCCACCGCCCCCGGCGCGGCGCGCGGCTGGTGATCGGCGTCGGCACCGGCTTCAACGCCGCGCCCGTCCACCGCACCCGCGGCGCCATGCTTGTCGCCGCCTCGGAATGCGGCCACGAAAGCCTGCCGGTCAGGACCGGGGACGAGGCGCGCTTTGCCGCCGGACTTGAACGTGTGCACGGCTTCGCCGGGGTCGAGGACGCGCTGTCTGGGCGCGGGCTCGAGCGCCTCTATGCCTGGTGCACCGAAGAGGCCGGCACCCCCGCCGAGCTTTCGGCCGCCGCGATCATGGACCGGATCGCCGGAGGCCGGGATCCGGCCGCGGACCGCGCCCGCGAGATGTTCCTGCGCCTCCTCGGCCGGGTGGCGGGCGATCTCGCCCTTGTCCACCTGCCGTTCGAGGGGATATATCTCGTCGGCGGGGTCGCCCGCGCCTTCACCCCCTACCTGGGCGACGGCACCCTCGCCGCGGCCTTCCGCGACAAGGGCCGGTTTTCCGGCTTCATGGACGACTTCCCGCTCAGCGTGATCGAGGACGACTTCGCCGCCCTGGAAGGCTGCGCCGAATACCTGGCGCAGTCGGCCACCTGACGGCGCGCGCCCACCCCGTCAGTGGCTTTCGCGCGCGACGGCATTGCCGCGGCAGCCCTTGAGAAAGTCGAAGTCCGCGCCGGCATGGGCCTGCTCGACATGATCGTGGTAAAGCCGTGCGTAGCCGCCCGCGGGCCGCTCGACAACCGGCGTCCAGGCGGCAAGCCGCGCGCGCAGTTCCGCGTCGGGAATGTC
>JAFEFU010000065.1 GCA_018240425.1 Pseudomonadota bacterium
GTCGGCCCGATGACCATCGCCTGCCTGCTGGCCAGCACCCTCACCGCCACCGCCCGCGCCAACAACCTACCCGAACCAAAGGGCCTCACCGCCTAGAACGGGACGGCGACAGGCGCGCGGCCGGTTCTTCGGCCGAGGTCTCGGGCGGCACCTCGGGGCGCACCTCGGGGGCAGCATCGCCGCTGCTGGCGAAGCGGGCGACGAGCGCCGCCTCAAGTTCGCGGTTCAACTCCTTGGCGCGGCTTACATATTCAGGGTTGTTTTCTGTCGGGACGCCGGGTTTCCAGACCTCGGCCAGGTCGCGCAGCGCCGCCCGGTCGAGCTGGAAGAACAGCTTTTGCAGCTCTGAGGCCTCGAATTCGGAAAGACCCATGTTTTCCATGGCATAGCGGGCGACGCGCAGGCCGGAGTCGAAATATTCCCGCACGATGTCGTCGGCGCCCGCGCGGTAAAGCTGGAAGACATGCTCGCGGTCGCGGGCGCGGACGATGATGTGCAGGTCGGGGCGGATCCGGCGGGCGTAGGTGACGAGGGTCAGGGCCGAGTCGCGGCCGTCGACGCAGACGATCAGCACCCGCGCGGTGGCGATCCCCGCCGCCTCGAGGAGATCGGGCCGGGTCGGGTCGCCGACGAAGCCCTTGAAGCCGAACTGGCGCAGAAGCTCGATCGTCCTGAGGTCCTGGTCGAGGACCGTGGTGCGGAAGCCCGACATGGTCACCATCCGGTTCACCACCTGCCCGAAGCGCCCGACCCCGGCGATGATGATCGGCTGCTGGTCGTCGATCTTGTCGGCGGGAACGGCGGCTGGCCTTTCGCCGAGGCGGCTGGCCAGCCGGTCGTAGATCAGGAAGAACAGCGGCGTCAGCAGCATCGACAGGGTGATGGTCAGGGTCAGGGTCTGGGCGATCGAGGCGGGCAGGATGCGCTGGCCGAGCGCGAACGAGGTCAGGACGAAGCCGAACTCGCCGGCCTGGGCCAGCCCGAGGAGGAACAGCCAGAGATTGCGGCCGCGCAGCCCGAAGAGGCGGCCGAGAATGCCGAGGATCAGCCCCTTGGCCAGCATCATCGTCAGGGCGAGAAGGACGATCTGCAGGGGCCTCGACATCAGGAGGCCGACATCCATGCCGCTGCCCACGGTGATGAAGAAGAGGCCGAGGAGCAGGCCCTTGAAGGGGGCGATGTCCGATTCCAGCTCGTGGCGGAACTCGGAGTTGGCGAGGACCACGCCGGCGAGGAAGGTGCCGAGCGCCGGCGACAGGCCGACCATCTGCATCAGGGTGGCGATGGTGACGACAAGGCAGAGGGCGAAGGCGGTCTGCACCTCGCGCATCCGGGCGGCATGGACGAAGCGGTAGGCCGGGCGCACCAGGAACTGGCCGGCGAGGATCACCAGCGCCACCGCCGCCAGCGTGGCCAGCGTCACCCCCCAGCCCGGCAGGTCGGCCAGCCAGCCTGCGGCGTGATGCCCGCCCCCCTGGCCTTCGCTCAGCGCCCGCGCGCCGGGCAGGGCGAGAAGCGGCAGGAAGGCGAGGATCGGGATCACCGCGATGTCCTGCATCAGCAGGACCGCGAAGATGCTGCGCCCGCCGGCGGTCTGCATCAGGCGCTTCTCGTTCAGGGTCTGCAGGACGATCGCCGTCGACGAAAGCGACAGGACGAGGCCCGCGGTCAGCGCCACCTCCCACGGCTGATGGAGGGCCAGGCCGACCAGCAGGATCAGAAGGGTGGTGAGCACGACCTGAAGCCCGCCCAGCCCGACCAGCCGGTGGCGCATGTTCCACAGGGCGCTCGGCTCGAGCTCGAGCCCGATCAGGAACAGCATCATCACCACGCCGAAGCTCGCCACCTCCTGCAGGCCGCCGCTCTCGGTGCTGACCAGCCCGAGAACCGGCCCGATGAGGATGCCTGCGGCCAGATAGCCGAGGACGGACCCCAGCCCGAGACGGGTGGCCAGCGGCACCGCGATGACCATTGCCATCAGGTAGATCGTGGTCTGGAAGAGAATCGCGTCCATCTGCGGCTCAGGTCGGCAAGGGGGCGTCGGGCTTGAACTGGTCCATCACGATCTGGCTCTGGACCCGGGCGACGGCCGGGTGCGCCAGCAGCACCTGATGGATCAGGCGGTTCAGCCCCGCCAGGTTCTCGCAATAGACGCGCAGCAGGTAGTCGGCCTCGCCGGTCAGGGTCCAGGCGCTGACCACCTCGGGCTGCAGGCCCAGCAGGCGGGAGAAGGCGGCGCTGGTCTCGGCCCCGTGGCGGGTCATCTGGACCTGCACGAAGGCCTGCACCTCCAGCCCGAGCCGCCCCGGATCGAGACGGGCGGAATAGCCGGTGATCAGCCCCTCGGCCTCGAGCCGCTGGCGGCGGCGGCCGGCCTGGCTGGGCGACAGGTTCAGCGCCTCGCCCAGCTCCTGCGCGGTCAGATGGGCGTTGCGTTGCAGAAGCGCCAGCAGGCGCTTGTCGGTATCGTCCAGTTCGATGCGGGGATCATGCATGTTTTCAACGTATAACGCGGAACCGCAGCATCCGCATGTGAAACTTTTGCGAAAATGCGCATTTCCCGCGCCGGGGGTCGGTCATACTGGAGCCAAGCGCGCACAGGAGAGAAGTCATGGGCCCATTTCCGCATTCCGCCCCGAAATCGGTGATCTCGGCGGCCAACCCGGCCGGCACGGACGGGTTCGAATTCGTCGAGTTCGCCCACCCCGAGCCCGAGGAGCTGCGCAGCCTGTTCGCGCGCATGGGCTACGCGCTGACCGCCCGCCACAAGTCGAAGGCGGTCGAGCTTTGGCAGCAGGGCGACATCACCTATGTGCTGAACGCCGAACCGGGCAGCCACGCCATGCGCTTTGTGGGCGAGCACGGCCCCTGCGCCCCGTCGATGGGCTGGCGGGTGGTGGACGCGGCCAAGGCCCATGCCCATGCGGTCTCGAAGGGCGCGGCCTCCTACGACGGCACGGACAAGGTGATGGACGTGCCGGCGATCGTCGGCATCGGCGGGTCGCTGATCTATTTCATCGACCGCTACTACGAGACCTCGCCCTACAACGACGAGTTCGTGTGGCTCGCGCAGTCCAAGCCGAAGGGTGTCGGCTTCTACTATCTCGACCACCTGACCCACAACGTCCAGAAGGGCAACATGGACAAGTGGTTCGCCTTCTACGGCGACATCTTCAACTTCCGCCAGATCCGCTTCTTCGACATCGAGGGCAAGTTCACCGGGCTCCACAGCCGGGCGCTCACCTCGCCCTGCGGGCGCATCCGCATCCCGATCAACGAGGACCGGGGAGAGACCGGCCAGATCGTCGAGTACCTGAAGCGTTACAAGGGCGAGGGCATCCAGCACATCGCCGTCGGCACCGAGGACATCTATGGCGCGACCGACGCGATCCACGACCGCGGCCTCAGGTTCATGCCCAAGCCGCCGGCGAGCTATTACGAGATGAGCCGGGCGCGGGTCCATGACCATGCCGAGCCGCTGGACCGGCTCGAGCGGCACGGCATCCTCATCGACGGCGAGGGGGTGGTCGATGGCGGCGAGACGAAGATCCTTCTCCAGATCTTCTCCAAGACCGTGATCGGGCCGATCTTCTTCGAGTTCATCCAGAGGAAGGGCGACGAGGGCTTCGGCGAGGGCAACTTCAAGGCGCTCTTCGAATCGATCGAAGCCGACCAGATCGCCCGAGGGGTGCTGAAGGCGGGCTGAGATCCGCTGTCCGGCAGGGAGGGCGGGGCGCGGTGCTGGGGGCCGCGCCCTTTTTCTTTCGGGCTGGGGGGCCTCAGCCGCCCTTGACCATCTTCAGGACAAGGGTGCGGCCGCCTTTCACATAGGTCAGCTCGTTGTCGCCGATCGCCGCCACCTGCCCGCCATCCAGCGCATCGCCGATCTGGACCTTGATGAACCGCCCGTTCGGCATTCTGACCAGCGCCCGGCGGTGCGAGGGCGAGCCATAGACCCCGATCAGGCTGACGCTGCCGAGGTCGAGGGCATTGGCGAGTGTCGATTTCTTGGCGACAAGCTTGGTCGTGGGCAGCGAGGGGAGGCCGGGCTGGGGTTCGGGCTCCTCGACCTGCTGGGTTGCCGTGTCGGCCGGCGCGGGCGCCGCGGCCTCGGGGGCGGGTTGGGCGGCTTCGCTCAGCGCCGCGGCGACGGCGTCGGCCGAATTCATGTCGGGCAGCGCCGGCGCGGCCGCAGCGGCCTTGGCCGCGCTGGCAAGGACGGCCTTCGGCCGGCGGGTGGGCACCTCGGACCGGGCCACGGCCTGCGCGGTCGCCCCGCTCTGCGCGGCTTCCGCTTCGGCGCGGGCGGCGGAGGCTGCGGCCTCGGCCACCTGCTCGGCGGTCTGGCGCGCGGCCTCCGCGGCCTTGAGGACCGCCGCCGGCCGGGCCTTGGGCCTTGGCCGGGCAAGGCGCGGGTCGGCTGCGGGCGGCGGTTCCGCGACGGCGGTGGCATCGGGCGTGGGCGGCGTCAGGGCGCCGCTGTCGGCGGGCAAGGGCGCGGCGGGGACAGCCAGGGACGCGGGGCGGGCGCGCGGCTTGACCGCGAACAGCGGATCGGCGGCCTGTGCCGCCTGGGCAGCCGCCTCGGCCAGTCCGGCCGGGCGCGCCGGGGGCAGGACCGGCGGCTTGCCGGCATAGAGGGTGAAGCCGTCCGGCGTCAGGGTGCCCCCCGGGGTGGGCAGGAACAGCCCGTCCGGGCCAAGCGTGGGCATGGCGCCGAGGGGCAGGGGCAGGGGCTGGGCCGGCAGCGATGCGTCGCCGGTGCCGCCCGCGCCGCGAAGGCCGGTTTCGGGGATGGGGCTGGTCGGTGGCTGCCCGCCGTCGGGCGACAGGGCCGCGGTGACCGCGGGCAGGGTGGCGGCGTCGGGCTGGGGCGGGGCGATGGCCGCGGGGGCGCCTGCCTGAACGTCCGAGGGGGCCGTGACAGTAGGGGCCGCCGCGGTTGCCGGCGCGGTTGTTCCGGGTGCGGCGGGTTCGGGTTGGGGGGCGGTTGCCGCCGGCGGGACCGGCGCTTCCGTGGGCGCGAGGTTGGCCTGCCCGGTAGCTGCCGATGGCGCGCTTGTCGCGGTCTGCGAAGCGCCGGCATCGCCGCTTTCCGCCGCCGGCGGCGGCTGGGACGGGGGCGTGCCTTCGCCCACGAACAGCGACCAGAGCGCCACGGCAAGAAGCAGGAAGCCCGCCGCCGCCCCGGCCAGAACGACCATCGCGGCGCGGCCCCTGTTGCCCGCGATGAGGCCCGCGCCGGTGCGCGTTGCGGCGATGACGCGGGCAGGGGCGCGGGCGGGGGCGGCGCGTACCGGGGCGGCACCCGCGGGCATGGCCCCGGCCAGCGACAGCTGCGCCCCGGCGACGGCGCGCGACAGGGCGGCGGGCAGGCGCCCGGAAGCCGCCGCCGTCTCGTCCGGCCCTTGCGGCCCCTCGCCGCCCGCGGGACGCTCGCCGCGCTGCGTCTCGGGCCGCGGCCCCTTGCCCGAGGGCGGATGGCCAAGGCCCCCCAGCCGGGGCGCCACCGCCGCCAGGCGGCTGCCCTCGGCCCCGCCCGGCCCCGAGGGGCGGCGGCTCTGGAAACCGTCGCGGGCGGACGGGGCCAACTCCGCCACCGCCGCGCCTGCCAGCGTTCCGCCCTGCGCTTCGGTGATGCGGGCATGGGCCACCGCCTGCTCGATCCGCCGCAGGATGGCCGCCGTCTGCGCGGCTTGCGCCTCTTCGGCCTCGTCTCCGGCCAGGGCGGGCAGGGCGGGGTCGTCGGCCTCGGCCAGGTCGTCGATCGCGATGAACGGCGCCTCGATGTCGGCCTCGGCCCCGGCCCCGGCCTCGGGCAGCCGGTCCTCGGCGGCGGGTTCGGCGGGTTCATCGGCGGCGGCGATCTGGGGGTCGGGGTCTGCCTCGGCCAGGGCGGCGGGCGGCATCTCGACCGGTGCACCCTCGGGCCGCGCGCCCTCGAATGGCGCGCCATCCGGGCCATCGGCATCTGCAACCGGCCCCTCCGCCGCAGGCTCCGCAAGGCTTGCCTGGTGATCGTCCGGTTCCGGCGCGGGCGGGGCGGCGTCCCTGGCCGCGTCCGCAGGTTCGGGATCGGCCTCGGGGGGCGGCAGGTCAGACGGCGGCAGATCGGCGGGCAGCGGGTCCGCGGGCACCGGAGCGGCCGCGACCACCCGGACCGGGTCCTGGTCGCGGTCCAGCCGCTCGCCCGGGGACAGGTAATCGGCGCTGCGCGCGGCCAGCCCGAAGAAGGGCTCGCCCCCGAAGCGCGCGGCCTCGGGCACCGCCACGAAGGCCACCGGGCGCAGGCCGTGCGCTTCCGCGAAGGCCTCGGCCTCGTCCAGCGTCTCGCGCGCGACGACCGCGACCTTGGCGCTCGGCCCGCCCTGCGACCAGTCGAACACCAGATCGGCAACGTCATAGGGCGTCCGGCCGCGCAGCGCCTCGGCGATCTGCGCCCGGCGGCCCTGGCGGTCGGGGGCCGAAACCTCGATCTCCAGATAGAGGATCTGCGAGTTGGGCAGGATCAGCTTCGAGCAGAACCCCTCGGGCGCCCGCGCCTCCATCTCGTGGCGCAGCCCCGCCATCCGGCCATCGAGGTCCGGCGCATCGAGGGCGGTCGCGCCGATCCTCGCCCAGCCCTCGCCGGTCCGCTCCAGAAGGGTGATCGTCTCGTTGGTCAGGTCAAAGGCAAAGCGCGGCTTCATTCGGGCGATCTAGCATAGCCAGGGCGGCCACCCCAGCCGCCCTTTCGGTCGCCCCCTAGCTAAAGCAGAAAATCGCCCATTGGAAGGAGTGCCGCCAAGGATTGGCTTGCGCCGCGCGTCCAATCGGGTGATGCGTCACCCAGTCAAGGAGGAATTGATGCGCTTTCTGAACAGCTTGGCCGCCGTGGCGGTGCTTGCGGGGCCCGCGATGGCCGCTGATCCCGTCCCGTCGATGACCGTGACCGGCGAAGGCCAGGTGCAGGTCGCCCCGGACATGGCGACGGTGATGCTGGGGGTGACCAACGACGCCGCCAGCGCGCGGGCGGCGCTCGACGCCAACAGCAAGGCGGTCGCGGCGCTGCTCAAGGAGCTCGCCGCCTCGGGAATCGAGGCCCGCGACATCCAGACCAGCGGCCTCTCTCTGGGTCCGCGCATCGACTATTCGTCGGGGGGCGCCAGCCAGAAGGTCGTGGGCTACACCGCCTCGAACATGGTGACGGTCGAGGTGCGGGCGCTGGACCGGCTGGGCGGGATTCTCGATTCCGTGGTGAATGAGGGGGCCAACACCCTGAGCGGGATCAGCTTCGGCCTGCAGGATCCGGTGCCGGCGACCGACGAGGCGCGCAAGGCGGCGGTGGCCGACGCCGGGCGCAAGGCCGCGCTCTACGCCGCCGCGGCCGGGGTGAGGCTGGGCAAGGTGCTGTCGATCGCCGAGGCGGGCGGGCAGGCGATGCCGATGCCGATGGCGGCGGGAGCCTTCGCCAAGGACGCGGCCGCGGTCCCGGTATCGGCGGGGCAGCTGTCGGTCGGCGCCTCGGTGTCGGTGGTCTACGAACTGGCGGAATAGGGCGGGGCCGCGCAGCCCCCGCGCCCTGCGGCGCGGGGGCGCCGGCTCAGGCCGTGGCCTTGGCCAGCGCCTGGTCAAGGTCGGCGATGATGTCGTCGGCATCCTCGATCCCGATCGACAGGCGCACCACGTTCGGCGCCGCACCTGCGGCGACCAGTTGCTCGGGCGTGAGCTGGCGGTGGGTGGTCGAGGCCGGGTGGATCACCAGCGAGCGCGTGTCGCCGAGGTTGGCGACATGGCTGAACAGTTCGAGACTGTCCACCAGCCTGACGCAGGCGTCATAGCCGCCCCTGACCGCGAAGGTGAACAGCGCCCCGGCACCCTTCGGCAGGATCTTCCGCGCGCGCCTGTAATAGGGCGAGGATTTCAGCCCGGCATAGGTGACGGAGTCGATCCTCGGATCTTTCTCAAGCCATTCAGCGACTTTCTGGGCGTTCCTGATGTGCCGTTCCATCCGCAGGGACAGGGTTTCGATCCCCATCAGCGTGTAGTGGGCGCCCTGCGGGTTCATGGTCATGCCCAGATCGCGCAGGCCGACGGCGATCGAATGGAAGGTGAAGGCCATCGGCCCGAGCGCCCCGTGGAAGTTCAGCCCGTGATAGGCGGGTTCCGGCTGGCTGAGCGAGGGGAACTTGTCGCTGGCCGACCAGTCGAACCGGCCCGAATCCACGATGATGCCGCCGGTGACGGTGCCGTTGCCGGTCAGGTACTTGGTGGCGGAGTGCACGACCAGCGTCGCCCCCATCTCGATCGGGCGGCAGAGCCAGGGCGAGGCAGTGGTGTTGTCGACGATCAGCGGAATGCCCTTGCGGTCGGCGATCTTGGCCAGCGCGGGAATGTCGGTGACATAGCCGCCGGGGTTGGCGATGGTTTCGCAGAAGATCGCGCGGGTGTTCTTGTCGCAGGCCTTCGCCACCGCGCCCAGATCGTCGGTATCGACGAACTTCGCGGTCCAGCCGAAGCGTTTGATCGTCTGGCTGAACTGGGTGATGGTCCCGCCGTAAAGCCTTGTCGAAGCAACGATATTCTTTCCCGGCCCCATCAGCGGGAAGAGCGACATGATCTGCGCCGCATGGCCCGAGGAACAGCAGACCGCCCCCGCGCCGCCTTCCAGCGCGCAGACCCGTTCGGCCAGCGCCGAGACGGTGGGATTGGTCAGGCGCGAATAGATGTAGCCCACCTCTTGCAGGTTGAAGAGCCGCGCGGCGTGGTCCGCGCCCTTGAAGACGAAGGCGGTGGACTGGTAGATCGGCACCTGCCTTGCGCCGGTCGCGGGATCGGGGCGGTTGCCGGCGTGCACGGCCAGCGTGTCGAACTTCAGCGTGTTGGTCATCTGGTCCCCCGTCGGTGGTTGTCAGGTCGGTTGCGGCGCGGAGGTTAGGGGAAGGGCCGCGCGCAGGCAACCGCGCGCCGCGGCAGGGCCTGCGATGGTTCAGCGCAGCCAGAGGCCCGCCGACTTGATGCGGTTGCGGATCGCCTGTTCGCGGCGCGGCAGGTCGGCGCGGTTGAAGAGGGCGCGGACCTCGCGGCCCTTGCCGTGATAGATCAGCCGCTTGGCCGGCTCGTGTTCGCGCAGGATCTTCTTGATCCGGTTGGGCGCCGTCACATCCTCGAGAACGGACACCGCCGCGTCGCCCTCGCGCGCGTAAAGCAGCGGCAGCGCCCGGTAGTGACAGCTGACCGCCCCGTCCAGTCCCGCGAGCCCCGGCCCCGGCCGCCCGCCTCCGAAGGAATGGATGACGAGCGGCAGCACCACCTGATCCAGCCAGGGATCGAGCGGCTGGCAGGCAAGCTCCTCGATCTCGCCGTCGCGCACCGACAGGGCAAAGTCGAGAAAGCGCCGGCCGAATGCCACCGGGTCGCGATGGAAGAACCAGCCGGCGTTGAAGTAGAGATAGCGCTGCCAGTATTCGTCCGGCTGGGACAGGTCGAGCGAGGTGTCGAAGTCGAGGCCGAACCGGTCGTAGAGCGCCTTCCAGATGCCGCCGTAGCCCGGCCCGTAGAGCGGAACCTGCGGCCAGCTCCCCTCGCGGCGCATCGAGGCCGAGGGGCGGGAAAAGTCGAAGTCCACGTCCGCCAGCGGCCCGGTGAACAGGGTGTCAGTGTCGAAAAAGGCGAAGGGCTGTCCCTCTGGCAGCGCCGACAGCACTTCGATCTTGTTGCCGTAGGGGTAGGTCTGGCCGAAGGCGCGGTTCTCGAAGGGCAGGATCTCGGCGCCAAGCTCGCCCAGAAGATCCCTGACCGGCCCCGCCATCCGCGGATCGCGCGGCCAGAGCGGGCCGGGCTGGGGTTCGCCGACCAGAAGCCGGCCGGCGAAGCCCGGGTTGGCGGCGCGGAAGCTGGCGGCCAGGATCACCGCCTCGTGGGCCAGCCGGCCGTTCTGGGCGACGCAGACGACATTCAGGGGGGATCGGGCCGGGCCTGCGGACATGGTACCTCTCGCGCCCGGCCACTATAGCCGGATTGCCCCGGCCGGAAAGGCCGGAGCGCGAGGCCGGGTCAGCCCTTGCGGGGCGGCGAGAAGCGCAGGGACAGGCAGGACATGCCGCCATCCAGTTTCGCGCATTCGCTGTTGCCGATCGCCACGACCTTGTAGCCGGCCTTGGCCAGCCGCTCGGCGGTCGCCGGGAACCCCTCGGGCACGATCACCGCGTCGTTGAAGCGGATCGAGTTCGCCGCCGCTTCCTCGCCCTCGGCGGTCAGGATGACCCGGTAGCCGGTGAAGCATCCGGCGGCGGCCAGGCGCGGGGTGGACAGGATCGTCTCGGCGTCGAGAAGCGAGCAGTCGGTCTTGAAGTGCAGGACGCCGGGCGGGGTCGCCAGCTCGCGCACCCTGTAGCCCCAGCGGGCGACAAGTCCGGTCAGTTCGGCAATCCCCGCCGCATCGGTGCGGGCCGAGCTGCCGACGAGGATCTCGGTCTCGGTGGTCAGGATGTCGCCGCCCTCGATGGTGCCCGGTCCCCTGATGGTCAGGATCTCGTCGTAGAAGCGCGCGAGCGTCGGCGCCATCTCCGCCGCCTCGCCGAGGCGGGTGGCGGCGCCGGGGCGCATGACGACGGCACCTTCGGGCAGGCACAGGGCGGTGTCCTCGACGAACTGGGCATCGGGATAGGCCGCCAGCGGTGCCAGCTCGGTCACTTCGGCGCCCTCGGCCCTGAGGGCCGCGACATAGTCCGCATGATGGGCAAGCATCTGCGCCACGTCGGGCGCCCCGCTGTCGACGGCACGCAGGCCCCCGGTCGCACTGGCGGCGGGCCGGCGGGTGATGGCGTGGGTAAAGCGGAACGATCTGCCTGACATGGGATTCTCCTTGGCTCGCGCCCCTGTAGCGCAGGCGGGAGGCAGAGGGAAGCACGGCGAGGGGGAGGGGATCGGGGGATGGTGGGCGACCCTGGAATCGAACCAGGCACGAGTCGCCTCGGCGGAGTTACAGTCCGCTGCCGCACCTTGCAGCACGTCGCCCACTGGCGGGGTGAATACGCGCGGGGGCGGGGTGCGTCAAGGCGGTTTTTCCGGGGTGCGGCCGGGCGATTTCGCAGTCCGCGCGCCCGTCCGTCTTGCCTTTGCGGCGGCAGTCGCGCAATGGTGCGGCCCGGCCCGGCCGGGGCCTTTCGGGGATGGGATGATGAAGAAGCCGACCTGGGTTGTCGAAAA
Source organism: Pseudomonadota bacterium (assembly GCA_018240425.1). Classification (GTDB taxonomy): domain Bacteria; phylum Pseudomonadota; class Alphaproteobacteria; order Rhodobacterales; family Rhodobacteraceae; genus TMP-24. Next base: position 11,191 of record JAFEFU010000065.1, read on the forward strand.
GGAGCGCGCCCGCCGCGTGGCCGCCGCCGAGACGGTGTGGCTTTTCGGTCTTCACGCCGTCCGCGACGCGCTGGCCAACCCGGCGCGGGTCAAGCTGCGGCTGGTCCTGACCCCGAACGCCGCCGACAAGCTGGGGACGGCCCCGGCCGAGGCGGGCCTTGCCCCCGAGATCGTCGAGCCGCGCAAGTTCGACGCGCATGTGCCGCTCGAGCCCGAGAACGTCCACCAGGGTGCGGCGCTCGAGGTCCGGCCGCTGGCCTGGGGGACGCTGGCCGAGGTGGCGGTGGGCGGGCAGGGCGCCCCCCTCGTCGTGCTTCTCGACCGGGTGACGGACCCCCACAACGTCGGCGCCATCCTGCGCTCGGCCGAGGTGTTCGGCGCCCGCGCCGTGATCGCGCCGCTGCGCCATTCCGCCCCCGAGACCGGGGCGCTGGCCAAGGCCGCAAGCGGCGCCCTTGAACGCCAGCCCTATCTGCGGGTGGTCAACCTGGCGCGGGCGATGGAGGAGCTGAAGGCGGCGGGCTACCTGCTCTTCGGCCTCGACGGGACGGCGGACCTCACCCTGGCCGGGGCGCTGGAGGAGGCCGGCCCCCGTCCGGTCGGCCTTGTCCTCGGTGCCGAGGGGCCGGGCCTGCGCGAGAAGACCCGGGAGACCTGCGACCGGCTGGTGAAGATTCCCTTCGCGGGCGGGTTCGGCTCGCTCAATGTCTCGAATGCCGCGGCGGTTGCGCTTTACGCCGCGAGCAGCCGCCCGGCGTGAACAATGCGCCGGAAGGGCCGCATTCGCGCCGAAAGCCGATCACCTTTGCGGGAGGCGGCTTTCACTGGCCCCGGCGGCGTGGCATCTTCCGCTGGACGCCCAGGGGACGCCACGAACCACTCGGGGAACCATTCGGGCCGGAGCCTTTGATGATCACGGTTGCCAGCCGCCTTGCCGGCGCCCTTTTCCTGCTGGCCGGCGCGGCGCTGCCCGCCCTGGCCGAGGAACCTGCGGTCTACGCGCCGAACGGGGTGGCCCTGTCGGGCTATGACGCGGTTTCCTATTTCACCGAGGGCCGCCCGCGCGCCGGTTCGGCCAGCCATGCGCTGATGTGGCATGGCGCAACCTGGTATTTCGCCACGCCGCAGTCGATGGAACGGTTCGAGATGAACCCCACCGCCTATGCCCCGCAGTTCGGCGGCTATTGCGCCTATGGCATCTCGGAGGGCCATGCCCAGAGCGGCGCGCCGCAGGCCTTCATCATTCATGGCGGCAAGCTCTATATCCTGCATGACGCCCAGCGTCTGGCCGAGGCGCAGGCCCATATCGACGAGATCATCGACGCCGCCGAGGAACATTGGCCGGCCGCGATCGGGCACTGAACGGCGGAGAGCCGCCGATTGCGATCACATCTTCGAGACGGCCCCTTTTGCACCACGTTTACATTCTTACCTTCATATGTGGAGGCACGGCTTCGGAACTGCCGTGTCTCAGCTCACTGTCCCTCGTTCCGTAACTGGCGCCCGGCCGTTCGGCCCGGGCGCTTTTTTGTGTGCAGGAACCGATGACCGACCCCGACGACCAGACCATCCGCCGCATCCTGACCGAAACCCGCTGCGTCGCCGTTGTCGGCTGGTCGGCCAAGCCCGAGCGGCCCTCGCACGGGGTGGCCGATTTCCTCATCGCCCGGGGGATGCGGGTGATCCCGGTCAATCCCGGTCTGGTCGGGCAGACCTATCGCGGCGAGGCGATCCGCGCCGATCTTGCCGGGATCGGCGCGCACGAGGCGGTCGGGATGGTCGACATCTTCCGCCGGTCCTCGGCGGTGGCCGGGATCGTCGATCAGGCGCTGGCGGTGCTGCCCTCGCTGAAGGTGATCTGGATGCAATTGGGCGTCGCCGACGAGGCGGCGGCAGAGCGGGCGCGCCGGAAGGGGATCATCGTCGTCCAGAACCGCTGCCCGATGATCGAGGCGCGGCGGCTGGGGCTGGCCTGAGCCCGGCGCCTACCCGAGGATAGACAGGACCGCTTCGGGCGGGCGGCCGAGCGCGGCGCGGCCGCCGTTGATGACCAGCGGCCGCTCGATCAGGCGCGGGTCGCGGGCCAGCGCCCCAAGGATCGCGGCGTCGCCCGCGTCGGCGGGCAGCCCGAGGGCGCGGAACGCCTCGTCGCCGGTGCGGGCCAGCGCCCGGGCGGGAAGGCCCAGCAGGCGCAGCGCCTCGGCCAGTTCGGCAAGCGACGGCGGGTCGTCGAGATAGAGGCGAATGTCGGGGTCAAGCCCGCGGGCCTGAAGCAGGGCCAGGGTCTCGCGCGATTTGGTGCAGCGCGGGTTGTGCCAGATGGTCGGGGTCACAGCCAGTCCTTTCGTCCGGTGCCCACCGCCTCGGCGGCCGACGCAAATCCGTCGCGCAGCAGAAGCCGGTCCAGCCCCTGCGCGATCCCGGCGGCAAGGCTGAGGCCGCCATAGACCATCGCCGAATAGATCTGCACCGCCGAGGCCCCGGCGCGGATCTTCTGATAGGCCTGTTCGGCGCTGCCCACGCCGCCGACCCCGATCAGCGGCAGCCGCCCGTCGGTCAGCTGCGACAGGCGCGCAAGGACGCGGGTCGATCTCTCGAACAGCGGCGCGCCGGAAAGGCCGCCCGCCTGGCCGGCATGGGGGCTTTTCAGCCCGTCGCGCGCCAGCGTCGTGTTGGTGGCGATCACCCCGTCGATGCCGCTGTCCAGCGCCACCCCGGCGAGGTCGGAAAGCTCATCCTGCCCGAGGTCGGGCGAGATCTTCAGAAAGACCGGGACCGGGCGGGCCAGCCGCGCGCGTTCGGCCATCACCCCGGCCAGAAGGGCCGAGAGCGCGGCCTTGCCCTGCAGGTCGCGCAGCCGTTCGGTGTTGGGCGACGAGACGTTGACGGTGGCGAAATCGACGTGCGGGCCGCAGATGGCCAGCACCCGGGCGAAGTCGGCGGCACGGTCGGCGCTGTCCTTGTTGGCGCCAAGATTCAGGCCGACCGGTACGGCGCGGCGGGTGCGCGAAAGGCGCGCGGCGATTGCCTCGGCGCCGTCGTTGTTGAAGCCGAAGCGGTTGATGACGGCGCGGTCCGCGCCCAGCCGGAACAGGCGGGGCCGCGGGTTGCCGGGCTGGGGCCGGGGCGTCGCCGCACCCACCTCGACAAAGCCGAAGCCTGCCCGCGACAGGGCGCCCGCCGCCTCGGCGTTCTTGTCATAGCCCGCCGCCAGCCCGACCGGGTTCGGCAGATCCAGCCCGGCAAGGCGGCACTTCAGCCGCCCGGACGTGACCGGGCCGGGCAGGGGCGCAAGACCCGCCGCCAGGGCGCGGAGCGACAGTCCGTGCGCCCGCTCGGGGTCAAGCTGGTGCAGTCCGCAAAGCGCGATCCGCTCGATCAGGGTCACAGCAGGCCCTCGGGGAAGATGTGGCCGCTGGCGCCGAGCGGCAGGGACTTGTCCCACACCACCTCGTCCAGCCGCATCTCGCGGTAGAGGTGCGGAAACAGCGCGCCGCCGCGCGAGGCCTCCCACTTCAGCGCCGGCCCCATGCGCGCGGCATCGAATGCCACCAGCACGAGGTCGCTTTCCTTCTCGAAATGACGGGCGGCGGTCTCGACCACCTGGGCCGGCGTCGAGAAATGGATGAAGCCGTCGGCCACATCGACCGGCGCGCCGCTGGTGCGGCCCTCGGCGCGGAACCGCTCCCATTCGGGGCGGCGGAGGATCTTCAGGATCAGCATGGCACGCTCTTGCCTCTTTGCGGCACATGGGTCAATGCCCGTTGCCGCGCATCGGGCGCGCAGGGTTTGACAGCCGGCCCCGCCGGACACAGCATGGCGGCCATCCCATCCCCGAGGAGGCTGACATGAACACCCATTCCGCCCGCGGCTTTCTGGCCCTCGCCCTCGCCTGCGCGGCCATCGCCCCGGCCATGACCCCGGCCCGCGCCGACGAGGTCGTCAAGCTGACCTTCCTGGGGGTGGGCGACACCTACAACTTCCTCGAGGAGGCCGGACGCGGCGGCTTTGCCCGGCTGAACGCCGTGGCCCGGGCCGAGCGCGCCGCCAATCCGAACACGCTTTACCTCTTTGATGGCGACATGCTGTCCCCCTCGCTGATGTCGGCGTTCGACAAGGGGCAGAACACCATCGACCTGACCAACATCGTGCCCTTCGACCTGGCGGTCCCCGGCAACCACGAGTTCGACTTCGGCCCGGCCAATTTCGCCGAGAAGGTGAAGGCGTCGAAATATCCCTGGGCCGCGATCAACATCACCAACGCCGACGGATCGGCCCCCGTCGGCCTGGGCGGCACGATGGTCAGGGAGGTGGGCGGCCTGAAGGTCGCCCTGGTGCCGGTGGCGCAGGACACCTCGCCCGAGGTTTCCTCGACCGGCGACCTGAAGTTCCTGCCCACGGTCGACAGCGCCATCGCGGCGGCCGAGGCCGCGCGAAAGGCGGGCGCCGAGCTGGTGGTGGGCGTGGTGCAGACCGACATGGACAATGACCAGAAACTGATCAAGAGCCACAAGTTCGACCTGATCCTGTCGGGCGACGATCACATCTACGCCACCGAATACGACGGGGTGACGGCCTATGTCGAAACCTCGGTCGATGCGCGGTTCCTGTCGCCGGTCGACCTGACGGTGACGGTCGGCGAGAAGGACGGCAAGCGCACCCTTTCCTGGGTGCCCGCGTTCCGCTTCATCGACACCGCGACCGTGGCGCCGGACCCCGAGACCAAGGCGCTGGCCGACAAGCTGAAGGCCGGTCTCGACAAGACCCTCGATGTCCAGATCGGCACGACCGAAACCCCGCTCGACAGCCGCCGGAACGTGGTCCGGTCCGAGGAATCGAGCATGGGCGACCTGATCGCCGACGCGATGCGCGCGCGGACCGGCGCCGACATCGCCATCATGAACGGCGGCGGCATCCGCGGCGACCGGACCTATGAGGCCGGAGCCCGGCTGACCCGCCGCGACATCCTGACCGAACTGCCGTTCGGCAATGTCACCGTGGTGACCGAGCTGCCCGGCTCGCAGGTGCTGGCCGCGCTCGAGAACGCGGTCAGCCAGGTCGAGAAGGGGGCGGGGCGCTTTGCCCAGGTCTCGGGGATGACCTTCACCTTCGATCCGTCGGCTCCGGCCGGCAGCCGGGTCAGCGAGGTGATGGTCGCCGGTCAGGCGCTGGTGCCGGACAAGCTCTACCGGGTGGCGGTCAACGATTACATCCTTGGCGGCGGCGACGGGTATTCCGCGCTCGGCGGCGGGCGGATCGTCACCGACACCGGTGGCGGCAACCTTCTGGCCAGCGACGTGATGGCCTATGTCGAAAAGGCGGGCAAGGTCGCGCCCAAGGTCGAGGGGCGGATCAGGAGGGCCGGGGAGTAGCGCGGGATCACTCCGCGCCGAAGCCGCCGGGGGTGGGGGTGGTGACGATCACCGCCTCGCCCGGTTCCAGCACCGTCTGGTCGCAGGCCTTCAGCCGTTCGGTCCGCCCGTCGCGGCGGCGGATGTCGGTCGTTCCCACCTGGCCGTCGCCGCCCCCCGCCAGTCCGCGCGGCGGGGCAGAGCGGTGCGAGGACAGGATGGCGCAGTCCATCCGTTCGAGAAAGCGGATGGTGCGCCGGGTGCCGTCGCCGCCCTTCCACCTGCCGCCCCCGCCCGAGCCGTCGCGGATTCGGAAATCCTCGAGCAGGACCGGAAAGCGCAGTTCGAGGATCTCGGGGTCGGTCAGGCGCGAATTGGTCATGTGGGTGTGGACGCCCGAGGTGCCGTCAAAGCCCCGGCCATCGTTCATCCGCCCGGCCGGCGCGCCCGAGCAGATCGTCTCGTAATACTGATAGCGGTCATTGCCGAATGTCAGGTTGTTCATGGTTCCCTGGGCATTAGCCAGGGCGCCGAGGGCGGCAAAGATCGCGTTCGTGACATGTTGCGAGGTCTCGACATTGCCGGCGACCACCGCCGCCGGATAGGCCGGGCGCAGCATCGAGCCTTCGGGAACCAGGATCCCGATCGGGCGCAGGCAGCCGGCGTTCATCGGGATGCTGCCCTCGACCATCACCCGGAACGCATAGAGCACCGCCGCCCGCGTCACCGGCTCGGGCGCGTTGAAGTTGTTGCGCATCGCCGACGAGGTGCCGGTGAAGTCCACCGTGGCCCGGCGCGCGGCGTGATCGACGCGGATCTCGACGCGGATCACCTGGCCGGTGTCGGTGGGGTAGTCGTGGCGCGACAGGGCCGGCAGCCGGTCGAGAACCTCGCGTACGCTTTCGGCGGCATTGTCCTGGACATGGCCCATGTAGGCCTCGACCGTCGGCAGGCCGAAGTGGGCCACCATCTTGCGCAACTCGGCCAGGCCCTTCTCGTTGGCGGCGATCTGCGCCTTGAGGTCGGCGACGTTCTGGCCGACGTTGCGCACCGGATGGGGATGGTCGGTCAGGATCTGCACCAGCTCCGCCTCGCGGAAGCGCCCGCCATCGACGAGTTTCAGGTTGTCGATCAGCACGCCCTCTTCGTCCACGGTCACGGCCAGGGGCGTCATCGAGCCGGGCGCGGTCCCGCCGATGTCGGCGTGATGCCCGCGCGAGGCGACCCAGAACAGGATGTCGCGCCCGGCATCGTCGAAGACCGGGGTGACGACCGTGATGTCGGGCAGGTGGGTGCCGCCGTTGTAGGGGGCGTTCAGGGCGAACACGTCCCCCGGCCCGATCCGTCCCCGGTTCTGGCGGATGATCGCCTCGACCGAGCGGTCCATCGAGCCGAGATGGACGGGCATGTGCGGGGCGTTCGCCACCAGCGCGCCGTCGCGGTCGAAGACGGCGCAGGAGAAATCCAGCCTTTCCTTGATGTTGACCGAATAGGCGGTGTTCTGAAGCGTCACGCCCATCTGTTCGGCGATCGACATGAACAGGTTGTTGAAGACCTCGAGCATGATCGGGTCGGCGTCGGTTCCGACGGCGCGGGCCGGGCGCAGCGCCTCGGCCCGTTCAAGGACGACATGGCCCTTGGCGTTGACGCGGGCGCCCCAGCCCGGCTCGACCATGATCGTCTGGTTGTCCTCGATGATGAGGGCGGGCGAGCGGTCGATGCGGTGGCCAGGCCCGAGGTCGCGGCGCAGGTGGACGGGCACGTCCCGCCACCAGCGGCCATCGGTATAGATGTCGGCGGTGCGGGCGGCGGAAAGGGGGCGGGCGTCCCGCGGCAGGTCCGGCTCGCTTCCCGCGCCTTCCCGGCTGTCGGTCCCCTCGACGCTGAGGGCCTCGGCGATCATCGGCTTGCCGCCATAGACAAAGCCGAACTGCGCCTTGTGGGCGGCGGCGAAGGCCGCGGCGGCAGCCGGAACCGAGCGTTCGTCGAAGGGCACGGCCAGGGCGGTGTCGGTCCCGTCGTAGCGCACATGCACAAGCACCCGCCAGCGGACCCCCTGGGCGGGGACGCCCTGGCCGGCAAGCTCGGCCGCAACGGCACCCGACAGGTCCGCGACGGCCTCGTTCATGGCGGCGAGCGAGCCGTCGGCCAGCGGCAGGATCAGCGCCTTCTGCCGCGAGGCGAACAGCGCCGACAGGCCGATCCCGTAGGCCGAGAGCAGCCCCGACAAGGGATGGACAAGGACCGAGCGGATGCCGAGCGCATCGGCCACCCGGCAGGCATGCTGGCCGCCCGCGCCGCCGAAGCAGTTCAGCACATAGCCGGTCACGTCATGGCCGCGCTGCACCGAGATCTTCTTGATGGCGTTGGCCATGTTCTCGACCGCGACGGTGATGAAACCCTCGGCCACCGCCTCGGGCGGCCTGCCGTCGCCGATCGTGGCGGCCAGCGCCCGAAAGCCCGCCCGCACCCGGTCCGCGTCCAGCGGCTGGTCCTGGCCGGGGCCGAAGATCGCGGGAAAGCAGTCGGGGATCAGCTTGCCGCACATGACGTTGGCGTCGGTCACCGTCAGCGGCCCGCCCCGGCGATAGGCGGCGGGGCCCGGGTTGGCGCCGGCCGACTCGGGCCCTGCCCGGAAGCGGCCGGCGCGGTAGGCCAGCACCGATCCGCCGCCTGCCGCGACCGTGTGGATTTGCAGCATCGGCGCGCGGACCCGCACGCCCGCCACCTCGGTGTCGAAGGCGCGCTCATAGTCGCCGTCGAAATGGGCCACGTCGGTCGAGGTGCCGCCCATGTCAAAGCCGATGACCCGCGAAAAGCCGGCAAGCCGCGCCGTCTCGACCATGCCGACGACCCCGCCGGCCGGACCCGACAGGATCGCGTCCTTGCCCCGGAACATCCCCGCATCCGTCAGCCCGCCAGAGGACATCATGAACTGGAGGCGCGGGCCGTCCGTGCCGCCCGTCGCGCCGAGCTCGCCCGCGACCTGGCGGACATAGCGCGCGAGGATCGGCGAGAGATAGGCATCGACCACCGTGGTGTCGCCGCGCCCGACCAGCTTGATGAGCGGCGAGGCCTGATGGCTGAGCGAGACCTGGGCGAATCCCGCCCGCCGCGCCATCCCGCCCACGGCGATCTCGTGGTCGGGCCGCTTCCAGGCGTGCATGAAGACGATGGCCACCGCGTCGATTCCGTCGGCCCGCGCCTCTTGCAGCCGCAGGGCCAGGTCGCCGGGGTCGAGCGGGCGCTCGATGGACCCGTCGGCGCGGAGGCGCTCATCGACCTCGATCACCCGCTCGTAAAGCTGCTCGGGCAGGATGATCTCCTTGGCGAAGATGTCCGGCCGCGCCTGATAGGCGATGCGCAGGGCGTCGCGGAAGCCGCGGGTGACAAGAAGAAGCACCCGGTCGCCCTTGCGTTCAAGAAGCGCGTTGGTGGCGACCGTTGTTCCCATCTTGACGGTGCCGATGCGGCCGGGCGGCATTGCCGCGCCGGGGGCGAGGCCGAGAAGCGCGCGAATCCCGGCGATGGCGGCGTCGGGATAGGCCTCGGGGTTTTCCGACAGCATCTTGCGGGCGTGCAGGTGGCCCTCGGGGTCGCGGCCGATGACATCGGTGAAGGTGCCGCCGCGGTCGATCCAGAAATCCCAGGCGGGTGTGCTCATCGGTCGCTCCTTGTCCGGATGGCTGCGACGGGCGGCTCCGGCGGATCGAGTTCACATGGCCGCGCCCGGTTGCGCAAGGCCCCGCGCGCCTGCCGCGCCGCGGGCCGAAAGGCTTGACCCCGGCGCGCAGCTGGACTAGTCAGCGCAGAGCCTTGCGGGCGTTGTGTAATGGTAAGACCCTAGCCTTCCAAGCTAGAGACGCGGGTTCGATTCCCGCCGCCCGCTCCAGCACCTTCCGCCAGCCTCTACTTCAACAGCCCCTACTTCAGCAACCCGTGCAGCGTCCGCAGCAGGTGCGCGACCCCCCCGGCGGTGGTCATCACCCCCGGCGACAGGCGGAGCGTCCGCCCCCGGGCGTCGGCGGCGATGCCTTTTTCGCGCAGCCCGGCGATGACGTGCGGCGCCGGCCGGTCCCCGGGCAGAAGCGCCATGACCGACCCGCCGCGCGCCGCCTCGGCGCGGGGCGAGACGAAGGGCAGGCCAAGCGCCGCGATCCCCTCGCCGATCTCGTCCGACAGCGCGCGGTTCTGGGCAAGGATCGCCGCCTTGTCCTGGCCCGCGTGCCAGTCGAGCGCCGGCAGGCTGGCGGCGGCGGCCATGATCCCCGGCGTGCCGTGGTCGAAGCGGCGGATGTCGGGGGCATAGCTGAAGCGGTCGAAGTCCCAGTTGAACGGGTCGGGCTGGCTGAACCAGCCGCGGAGCGTGGGGCGGGCCTCGGCGATCAGGCCCGGCGCGACATGCAGCATCCCGGCGCCGGGCGATCCGCACATCCATTTCAGGCTGGTCGACAGGGTGAAATCGACGGCGGGCGCCATCGCGTCGAAGGGCAGGAGGCCGGCGCCCTGGGTGATGTCCGCCCCGATCAGGCTGCCCATCCTTCGGCCATGCGCGATCAGCGGCCCGAGGTCGCTGCGGTGCGACGAGGTCGACGAGACCCAGGTCAGGAGCGCCAGCCCCACGTCCGCGCCCCAGCGGGCAAGGATGTCCTCGTCCTCGACCCAGTGGGCGCCGGGCCGGAGGGGAACCGTGTCGAGGGTGAAGCCCCGGCTGTCCTGAAGGCCCGCCAGCAGGAAATGCACCGAGGGGAAGCAGTCGCCGGCCACCAGAAGCCGCCGCCCGCGCAGGGCTGCGTCAGGCAGGGCGCCGATCAGCGCGCCCAGCCCCGCCGTCACGCTTTCGGTTGCGGTCACCGTGCCTTCGGGCGCGCCGATGATCGCCCGCCAGCGGTCGATGTAGGATTGCCGCACGCCCAGGGCATAGGGCCATTGCAGGTCGTCGGCGCGGCCCCAGACCTCGGAGAACCTCGCCATGCCTTCGGCCATGTCGCGGGCCTTGCCCGGATACTGGCCGATCGAGTGATAGAGGAAGTAGCCCTGTCCGTCAGGTGCGCCTGCCATCGCCGTCTCCACCGGTTCGCGCCGCGACAATAGCGGGAGGGGCGGGGAAGTAAATGCAAATGCATGTATCGCGGCGGGCAGGATGGCATTCCCCTGCGGGCTCTGGCAGGGTGGGGCGAGCCTTGCCGGAGCCCGCGATGACCGACTTCGCCGACCTGAACCTGCACAACCTTGCCGCCCGGCTGGACGGGCAGGGGATCGCCACCGTCAGCCTGAACCGCGCGGCCAAGCGCAACGCGCTCGATTCGGCGACGGTCGAGGAGCTGGTCGCCCTCTTCTCGGCCATTCCGCGCCGGGGGGTGCGCGCGGTGATCCTGCGCGGCGAGGGCAGCCATTTCTGCGCCGGGCTCGATCTGGTCGAGCATCATGGCGCCGACCGGACCCCGGCCGAGTTCATGCATCTCTGCCTGCGCTGGCACGAGGCCTTCAACAAGATGGAATATGGCGGCGTGCCGGTCATTGCGGCGCTGAAGGGCGCCGTCGTGGGCGGCGGGCTGGAACTTGCCTCGGCCGCGCATGTCCGCGTGGCCGACCGCACCACCTATTTCGCCCTGCCCGAGGGCCAGCGCGGCCTCTTCACCGGCGGCGGCGCGACGATCCGGGTCGCAGGGCTGGTCGGCAAGGCGCGGATGATCGACATGATGCTGACCGGGCGCATCTATCAGGGGCAGGAGGCCGTCGACGTGGGCCTGGCTCAGTATCTTGTCGAGGATGCCGAGGCAAAAGCGCGCGAACTGGCCGAGGCCGCCGCCGCCAACCTGCCCCTGACCAATTTCGCCATCTGCTCGGCCATCAGCCACATGCAGAACATGTCGGCGCTGGATGCGGCCTATGCCGAGGCGGTGGTGGCGGGCGTGGTCAACACCCAGCCCGAGGCCCGGGCGCGGCTGAAGGCCTTCGCCGACAAGACCGCCGCCCGCGTCCGCCCCGAGTAGGGCCGGAGCGGCAGGGATGCGCAACACCGACACGCCCTTGAAGGGGATCGGGCTGAAGCTCTTCTCGGTCCTTGTCTTCATGACGCTCGGCACGCTCATCAAGATCATCGCCCACAGGGTGCCGCCGGGCGAGGTGGTGTTCTTCCGCTCGGCCTTCGCCATCCCGGTGATCCTGATCTGGCTGGTCTGGGCGCGCGACCTGGCTGGCGGGCTCGCCACCCGCAACTACATGGGGCATTTCTGGCGCGGGCTGGCGGGGACGACGGCGATGGGCTTCGGCTTTGCCGGGCTGGGCCTTCTGCCCCTGCCGGAAGTCACCGCCATCGGCTATGCCGCGCCGCTGCTGACCGTGGTGTTCGCCGCGATGTTCCTTGGCGAGGAGGTGCGCCTGTTCCGCCTCGTCGCGGTGGGGATCGGGCTGGTCGGGGTTCTCATCATCATGTCGCCCAACCTGACCGCGCTGCGTGGTGGCAATGCCGGCGCGACCGAGGCGCTCGGCGCGGTCGTCGTCCTGGTGGGCGCGGTCTTCACCGCTCTGGCCCAGGTCTTCGTCCGCCGCCTCGTCTCAACCGAGACGACCAGCGCCATCGTCTTCTTCTTCTCGCTGAACTCAGCACTTCTGGCGCTGGTCACGCTGCCCTTCGGCTGGGTCTGGCCCGATCCGGCAACCGCGGCGATCCTCGTCATGACCGGGCTTCTGGGCGGCGTCGGCCAGGTGTTCCTGACCTCGTGCTACCGCTATGCCGATGCCTCGGTGGTGGCGCCCTTCGAATATGCCTCGATGATCCTGTCGATAGCGATCGGCTATGTCGGCTTTGGCGAGGTGCCGGGCCGGGCGACGCTTCTCGGCGCGGCCATCGTCATCCTCGCCGGGATCATCATCATCTGGCGCGAGCATCAGCTGGGCCTCGAGCGTGTCCGCCAGCGGCAGGCGATGACGCCGCAGGGGTAGGGTGAGACCCGGTCAATTCAAGGAATTGCCGGTCGTCATTGATGCGCGGCGGACCGGGCGACGCGCCGGTGGCGCGTCGCCCGGTCCGTTGGCCGAAGCGCAAGCGCAGGCCAAGGGGTTGTCGACCGTCCCGAACGTTCGGGCACGGACAGCGCCCGCCCAGGTGGGGGCGAAGCCCCCGCCGCCCCGTGGGCGGGGGCTGGCCGTGCGCCAGGCGCACGGCGGGGCAGGCCGAGACCGGTTGCCGGACGCGCGAGGCAATGGCCTCGCGCTCGGTCGCCGTTGTCGATTGAGTGACAGGTCTTGGCAGGCGTGCCGTCAGATGCCTGCCCCGCTCAGCCGTCCAGCCAGATCGTCACCGGCCCCTGGTTGACCAGCGCCACGTCCATGTCGGCGCCGAAGCGGCCGGTCTCGACGGCGATCCCTCGCCCGCGCAAGGCCGCCGCGAAATGCAGATAGAGCCGCTCGCCCACGTCGGGCGGCGCCGCGGCCGAGAAGCCCGGACGGTTCCCGCGCGACGTGTCGGCGGCCAGGGTGAACTGGCTGACGACCAGTGCCGCGCCGCCAGTGTCGAGAAGCGAGCGGTTCATCTTGCCGGCCTCGTCGCGGAAGATGCGCAGGCGCGCGATCCGCGCCGCAAGCGCCTCGGCCCGGCCCTCGTCGTCACCCGTCATCGCGCAGACAAGGATCAACAGCCCCGGCCCGATCGCGCCCGCCTCCTGCCCGCCCACGGTGACGCGGGCCTCGCGGACGCGCTGGACCAGCGCCCTCATCGCGCCAGCTCCGCCGCCCAGGGCGGATTGGCGCCCGCCCGCGACACCGTGACCGCCGCGGCCCGCACCCCGAGGTCGAGTGCCGCCCCGAGGTCGGCGCGCGACAGGCGGGCGATCCCCTCGCGGGTCAGGGCCCCGGCCCGTTCGAGGCCCGCGAGAACACCTGCGTTGAACGTGTCGCCGGCCCCGACCGTGTCGGCCACCGCAACCGGCTCGGCCGGGCGGAAGACCGTCTCGGTCCGGGTGAAGGCGTGGGCCCCCTTCGCGCCCTCGGTGACGAGGACCAGCCGCGGTCCGCGGTCGAGGACCGCCTGCGCGCGGTCCCCGATCCCGCCCGGCCCGAGAAGCCAGGCCATGTCCTCGTCCGAGAGTTTCACGATGTCGCAGGCGGCGATCATCCGGCCGAGGCGGGCGCGGACGGCGGCTTCGTCGGTGATGAAGCCGGGGCGGATGTTCGGGTCGATCATCGTCACCGTCCGGCCGGCCTCGCGCATCAGAAGCGCCTCGAAGGCGCTGCCGCAGGGTTCGCCCACCAGGCTGATGCCGCCGAGGAACAGGGCGGCGATGCTGTCGGGCAGGGCCGGCAGGTCGGCGGGCGAGAGAGTGCGCCCGGCGGTCCCCTCGTCGTAGAAGGCATAGCGCGCCTGCCCGTCCTGAAGCTGCACGAAGGCCAGCGTCGTCGGGCGCGCCCGGCGCGGAGCGAGCGACGCGTCCACTCCTGACGCCGCCAGCGCCCGGGCGAGCATCTGCCCGAAGAGGTCGGTGGACAGGCCGCCGAAATAGCCCGCCGCCGCACCCAGCCGGCCGAGCGCGATGGCCGTGTTGAAGATCGCGCCGCCCGCATGGGGGGCAAAGGCGGCCTCGCCCTCGGCCGTGGTGCGCGGCAGCATGTCGATCAGGGCCTCGCCGCAACAGAGGATCATCGGTCGGCCCCTCCGGGGGATGATGGCGCAAACATGCCCGCAATACCCCGGCCGGCGCGCGCTGAAAAGGGCCGGGCGGTCATGGCGGCGTCTGCCCCTGGCCCCAGGGCAGCAGGTCGGGGTTCTGCATCAGCCAGGCACCCCCGCCGAACAGAAGCGCCAGGGCGAGGAAGAAGGCAGCGATCTTCACCCAGGACCAGGGACGCTCGCCCTCGACCTTGCCGGTCTGGCCGTTCACGACAAACCGGAAGCTCTGGCCGCGAAAACGGTAGGCGGCGGTCCAGACCGGCAGGAGGACATGCTTGAAGGTCTGGCCGCTGACCTCGGTCTGCGCGGCGAGGACCTCCTGCCGGTCGCCGCCGATGTCGAAGCGGATGTCGCGGTCGATCATCCGGTCCATGTAGGCCCGCGCCTCGCCCATGCCCTGGTCGGGCGTCACGCTGTAGGCCTCGCTGCGGAACCCGGCGAGGAACTCGGGCTGGTAGGGCTGGAGCAAGCTCAGATCCCAGGGCAGAAGCGCCTCGGTATGGCCCTCGGGCAGCGAGTGCGAGGCAAGGACCAGGACGTCGTCGAAGGCGCGCTGCACCTGGCCGCTGGCCGCCGACCAGCTGACGCGCGCGACCTGGCGCAACTCGGTGCGCATGGCGCCGGCCGCGTCGCGGACGGTGACCGGCCGGGTCTCGTAACAGACGGTTCCGCGCCGGCCGCTGTAGGCGGTGCGGGTCTGGGCGTCGAAGGTCCAGTAGGGCACATAGACCCCTTCGAGGGCGCGGCCTCCGCGGGCGAAGGCGGCAAGGCCCGAGGGCGCGAACCACAGCCCGCCCAGCCAGCGCTGCATGGCCGCGCGGGCGGCGGCCCCGGTCACGGCAAAGGGCGCGACGGCGTGGGGGCGGATGCGGCGGGCGGGATCGGGGCCGGCCACGATCGGGGTGGCGCAGAAGGGGCAGGCGCTGGAGTGGACCGCCGCGTCAAATCCGACCTCGGCCCCGCAGTTTGGGCAGCGGCCAAGGCGGCGCAGTTCGGTCGCGGCCTCGGGCAGCTGGGCCTCGATCCCGGCGCGGAAGGCGGTCTCGGGGATCGAGCCGGGGGGAACAGGGCCGGCGGGCAGCGGCTCGCGGTTGCCGCAATGGTCGCAGACAAGGCCGCCATATTCGGGCGAGAAGCGCAGCGCCGCCCCGCAGGTGGCGCACGGAAAGGAACTGCCTTCGGACGGTTGCATCATGTCGCGTCGGCGTCAGGCCTTCTTGTCGACCGCAGGCGGGGGCGGGGGCGAGGCGGGCCGGACCGGCGGCACCGGGGGCGGCGCGACAGTGAACAGCCGGGCGAGATCGGTGATGTCGCCGGCCCGCGTCCAGCCGTCCATTCCCGGCGCCCAGACCAGCGTCTCGCGGCTCATCCGCCCCTCGGCCACCATCCGTCCGAGGTTGGCGCGGCTGAAGGGCCCGGTCGCCTGCCCGTCCTCGGCCAGGTGCCAGACCGGCTCGACCGGCGGCGGGGCGGCGGGGGCAGGGGCCGCGCCCCAGGGGCCCTGCGGCCCCATCTGTGCGCCCATCTGCGCGCCCATCCCCATACCCATCCCGGCGCCGATCGCCGCGCCCATCGCCCCGCCCGCGCCGCCCTTGCCCAGGGCCTCGGCCGCCGAATACTGGGTGAAGCGGTTCAGGTCGCCGAGGATGCCCATCGAGGTGCGCTTGTCCAGAATCGCCTCGACGTCCTCGGGCAAGGAGATGTTTTCAATGTAGAACTCCGGGATCTCCAGCCCGTAGGCCGCCACCGCCGGGCCGATCGCCGTGGCGACGATCTGGCCAAGCTGGGCGGTGTTGGCCGCCATGTCGAGGACCGGGATCTTCGAGGCCGCGATCATCCGGCTGAACTCCTGCACGATGATGTTGCGGATCTGCAGGCTGATCTCGTCGGCGGTGAACTCGCCGTCGGTGCCGACGATCTCGTGCAGGAACTTGCCGGGGTCCGAGACCCGCATCACATAGGTGCCGAAGGCGCGCAGCCGCGTCGGCCCGAACTCGGGGTCGCGCAGCATGACCGGGTTCTTGGTGCCCCATTTCTGGTCGGTGAAGCTCGTGGTGTTGACGAAGTAGATTTCCGACTTGAAGGGCGAATGAAAGCCGTGGTCCCAGTGCTGGAGCGTGGTCAGCACCGGCATGTTGTTGGTCTCGAGCATGTAAAGGCCCGGCTTGAACACGTCGGCGATCTGGCCCTCGTGGACGAAGACCGCCGCCTGCCCTTCGCGCACGGTCAGCTTGGCGCCGTACTTGATCGCATGGTCATAGCGCTCGAACCGCCAGACCATCGTGTCGCGCGTGTCGTCGGTCCAGGCGATGATGTCGATGAATTCGCCGGTCAGGAAATCGAGAATACCCATGCCACTCTCCCGTTGCGCCCCGCCTGACGCGCGGCGCCCAGGGCAAGAGTGCGACAGGCGCCGCCGCCGTGGCAAGTGTTTCCCCGCAGGTCAGCCCGAAGGCGGCTCGCCGGTCAGTTCGGCGGCGATCCGCGCGACGATCGGGCGCGCCTCCTCGAGCGTCATGCCGGGGCGAAGCCGCAGATCGTAGAGAAGCCGCAGCATCAGTTCGTCCTGCCGCGTCAGGTAGGCGAATTCCTGGTTGTCGTTGAAGATCGAGGGGCGCGCCCAGGGGCTGTCGTTGACGAGGCCAAGCGCCTGGGCCAGCTCCTCGTGAAAGCACGAGCGCCGCAAGAGGGGGGGCAGTTCCGCCCGGATGACGGCGAAGGCGCGGTCATAGACGGGCGAGCGGCCGGGGGAAAAGCTGAAGACGGTGCAATAGATGTCGGGGGTCAGGCCGGTCGCCGACGAAAGGGCGGCGCGCGAGATCTCGGGGGCGAAGGCCAGGATCTGCGGGGCCGAAGTCCGCCGTTCGGCGGGATTGGCGATCCAGACGACGAAGTTCGCCCGCTCGGTCACCATCTCGGCGCGCAGTCCGGTCAGGCGCGACAGCCGCGCGAAATAGGCGGCCACATCGGCGCTGTCGCTGGTGCGTTCAGCCGGCGGCACGCTCGGGCCGAAGCGGACCTCGACCCGGAGCGGCCCCTGCCAGCGGTGCAGGACGTTCTGCGCGCCGCCCTCGACCAGCCGGCCGCCGCGTTCAGTGAATTCGTCGAAGAAGGCGATGTTCAGGAAGTTCCGCGCCAGATCGCTGGCCGAAAAGGGCGTGTCCGGCCCGCCGCCGTCGGTGCGCAGCAGGCCCTGGGCGCGATAGTAGGCCTCGATCCGCCGGTAATGATCCTGCGCCGCCCTGGTTTCCGCATCGACCGCGGGCGCGGCCGCGCCGGGGGCGGCCAGGCCGCCGGTCGTGGCCGGCCCGGCAGGCGGCGGGGGCACGCAGGCGGTGGCGAGGGTCAGGGCCAGCGCGGCAAGGACCGTCCGGCAAGAGGCCCGCAGCCTGTGCGGCGATGCTGCGCCCCTCAACTGTCCGATCCTGCGTGACAATCAAATCGCCCCTGACCCTGGGGCCGATCCTGTCACGGGCGCCGGCCAAGGTAAATCCTGCCCGAGCGGGATCAGCCCTTGCCGCCCCGCCCGCCGCCACCCTTGCCGCCGCCACCCTTGCCCCCCGGCGCCCGAGGTTTCGGGCCGGTGCCGGGCGTCCGTCCCTTGCCGGAGGGGGGCGGGCGGTCCCCGGCGCGCGGCGCGCGGGGTTTGCGCTCGAACCCGCCGCCTTCCGTCCTTGCCGGCCGGGGTCCACGCGATGGCCGCGGCTCCTCGCCAGACCGGGGCGCGCGCGGCTTGCGCTCGAACCCGCCGCCTTCCGTTCGTGCCGGACGGGGCCCACGCGATGGCCGCTGGTCGTCGCCGGAGCGGGGTGCGCGCGGCTTGCGTTCGTATCCCGCATCCTCGCCACGCGGCGCACGCAGGTTGCGCGATGGCCGCTGGTCGTCGCCGGAGCGGGGTGCGCGCGGCTTTCGCTCGAACCCGCCGCCCTCCGTCCTCGCCGGACGGGGGCCGCGTGCCGGACCCTGTTCGTCGCCGGAGCGGGGCGGGCGCGGCTTGCGATCATGGCCCGCACCTTCGGCTCTCGGGGTGCGCGGCTTTCCGGCAAATCCCTCGCCGTCGCCTCTGGGTGCGCGCGGCTTGCGGTCATAGCCTCCGGCTTCGGCCCGCTGCGCACGGGGCTTGCCTTTGAAGCCCTCGCCCTCACTCCTCGGCGCGCGCGGCTTGCGCTCGTAGCCCTCGCCCCTCGGCGCGCGCGGCTTGCGCTCGTAGCCCTCGCCCCTCGGCGGGCGCGGCTTGCGATCTTGGCCTTCGCCCTCGCCGCTTCGCGCGCGGGGCCTGCCTGCGAACCCCTCGCCGTCACCCCGCGCCGGGCGCGGCCTGCCGCGAGTGCCCTCTGCGTCCCGCGCCGGACGGGGCCGGCGCTCGGTGGCGCCCGCACCGGGGCCCTCGCCAAGCTGCTCGCGCAGGACCTTGGCCTTGACCTCGGTCACGTCGCCCGGCTTCATCTCGTTCAGGCGGAACGGGCCGTAGCTCACGCGGATCAGCCGGTTCACCGTCAGCCCGACCTCGGCCATCGCCCGGCGGATCTCGCGGTTCCTGCCTTCGCGCAGCCCGACGGTCAGCCAGGCGTTCGCGCCCTGCTGGCGGTCAAGCGAGATGTCCATCGGCAGGAACTCCTCGCCCTCGATGGTGACGCCGCGCCGCAGCGGATCGAAGGTCGCGTCGCTCGGCCGGCCGTTCACCCGCACCCGGTACTTGCGCAGCCAGCCCGTCGACGGCAGCTCGAGCCGCCGCTTGATCCCCCCGTCGTTGGTCAGGAGCAGGAGGCCCTCGGAGTTGAGGTCAAGCCGTCCGACCGACATGACCCGCGGCATTCCTTCGGGCAGGGTCTCGAACACGGTCTGGCGGCCCTTCTCGTCGCGTTCCGATGTGACAAGGCCGAGGGGCTTGTAGTACAGCCAGAGCCGCGCCGGCTGGGGCGCGTCGATGGGCTTGCCGTCCAGCGTCACCCGGTCGGTGGGCGCCACGTCGAGGGCAGGCGAGGTGACAACCGTGCCGTTCACCGCCACCCGGCCCTCGACGATCATCCGCTCGGCGTCCCGGCGCGAGGCGACGCCGGCGCGGGCCATTACCTTGGCGATGCGGTCGCCCTCTGTCGTGTCGCTGGTCATGGCTCACTCTATCTGCTGACGGCGGTCCGGGAAAGCGCCCCCTTACAGGGGATTGCGCCGCGCGTGAAGGCTTGATCGGCGCGCCCGCCCGGTGCATCAGGGGCCATGAGCCGCTTTGCCAGCCGGATGGATGCCGCCCTCGATCAGGCCCGCGCCGCGGGCTTGCGCGGCGAGGTGCCGGTGGGCGCGGTGGTGACCGACGCGGCGGGCGCGATCCTTGCCGCGGCGGGCAACCGCACGCGCGAGCTGGCCGATCCGACCGCCCATGCCGAGATGCTGGCGATCCGCGCCGCCTGCGCCGTTCTCGGCTCGGAGCGGCTCGAGGGCTGCGACCTCTACGTCACGCTCGAACCCTGCCCGATGTGCGCCGCCGCCATCGCCTTCGCGCGCATCCGGCGCCTCTACTATGGGGCCGCCGATCCCAAGTCGGGCGGCGTCGCGCAGGGGGCGCGGGTCTTTGCCCACCCCCAGTGCCACCACCGCCCCGAGGTCTACGACGGCCTCGCCGGTGACGAGGCCGCGGCGCTCTTGCAGGACTTCTTCGCCGCCCGGCGCGGCTGACCTCCCCGCTTATCCCTTGGCCAAATGCTCCCCGGGGGCGAAGCGCGCCGCGCCGAGGGGCGGGCAGCCCTTTCGCCGGTCGCGAACCGGGTCGCCGGCGCCGCTAGGCCTGGGCCGGATCGACATCCATCCATTGCCGACTGGCCGGGCCGGTCGGGATCAGGAAACGCATCGCGTTTCCCCCGACCGCGCGGAAGCGGCGCCGCTGGACCGCTGATGTCACGAACAGTCAGAGGCCGGCGCCCGCCCCGGTGGGCGCGAAGCGCCCGCCGATGGCGGGGCGGGCGCTGGCCGATGACCTTTGGGGCCATCGGCGGGACAAGGTCAGCCGCCGCCGCATGGCAGAGGCGATGGCCTCTGCCACCCGGGCCGAAATGGTCGGTCGCCCGTGCCGCGCCGGTCCTAGCCCGCCGGTGCCCAGAGGACATCGTCGATGCGCGGGGTCGCGGTGGCCAGCATCACCAGACGGTCGAAGCCCATCGCGATGCCGCTGGCCGGGGGCATGTGGGCAAGGGCTGCCAGGAAATCCTCGTCCAGCGGATAGCGCTCGCCGTAGACACGGTGCTTCTCGTCCATTTCCAGCGCGAAGCGGCGGCGCTGCTCGGCGGGGTTGGTCAGCTCGCCGAAGCCGTTCGCGAGTTCGACCCCGCAGGCGTAAAGCTCGAACCGCTCGGCCAGCCGCGCATCGCCGGGCACTGGGCGCGCCAGCGCCGCCTCGGCGGCGGGATAACGGTCGAGAAAGGTCATGCGCCCCAGCCCCAGGCGCGGCTCGACCCGCTCGGACAGCACCCGGCTGAGCATGTCCGACCATGTGTCGTCGGCGCCCGCCCGGACGCCCGCGCGCTCCATCTCCGCGCGCAAGAGCCCGGCGTCGGTCGTCCCGTCGGCGCGGATCGTCGCCAGAAGGTCGATGCCGGCATGGCGGCCGAAGGCCTCGGCGACCGACAGCCGCTCGGGCCCGGCGAAGGGATCGCAGGTGCGTCCGCCGTGACGCAGGAGACCCACCCCGGCCTCCTGCGCCGCGATCCGCAGGAAGGCCGCGCAATCCTCCATCAGCACGCCGTAATCCTCGCCCGCGCGGTACCATTCCAGCATGGTGAACTCGGGGCTGTGCAGCGCGCCGCGCTCGCGGTTGCGCCAGACGTGCGAGAAGGCGTGGATGCGCCGCTCGCCGGCCGCCAGCAGCTTCTTCATGGCGAATTCCGGCGAGGTGTGCAGATACATCGTCCGCCCCTGGCCGTCGTTGCCGATGGCGGTGGTGGCGAAGGCATGGAGGTGCGCCTCGTTCCCCGGGCTGACCTGCAGGCCGGCGGGGTCGACCTCGACGAAGTCGCGCGCCGCCAGCCAGGCGCGCAGCGCCGCCTGGATGCGGTTGCGGGCCAGAAGGACCGGACGGCGGTCGGCGTGGCGGGAGGCGTCCCACCAGCGGGCGGATGGATCGGGGGCGTTCGTCACGTCTGGCGCGCTTTCGGCTGGCGAAATGGGGAAAGATCGGCTAAGGGCAGCGCGATCCGTTCAACGAGAGTGGCCCCGGCTTAGCCCAGGGGCCTCCAAGACTGCAAGGAATGTCA
>JAFEFU010000066.1 GCA_018240425.1 Pseudomonadota bacterium
AGAAGCGGCTGCGCCAGGGGGCCAAGCTGATCGTCGTCGATCCGCGCAAGTCCGAGACAATGACGGGCGTGCATTACGAGACCTCGCACCATCTCGCCCTGCGGCCAGGAACCAACGTCGCCATCGTCACGGCGCTGGCCCATGTGATCGTGACCGAAAAGCTTTATGACGAGGCCTTCATCCGCGAGCGCTGCGACTGGAACGAGTTCCTGGAATATGCCGAGTTCGCTGCCGACCAGCGTCACAGCCCCGAGGCCGTCGAAAACTTCACCGGGGTTCCCGCTGCGGAAGTGCGGGGCGCTGCCCGGCTTTACGCCACCGGCGGCAACGCTGCGATCTACTACGGCCTGGGCGTGACCGAACACAGCCAGGGCTCGACGGCGGTGATCGGCATCGCCAACCTCGCGATGCTGACCGGCAACATCGGCCGGGCCGGCGTGGGCGTGAACCCGCTGCGCGGCCAGAACAACGTCCAGGGATCGTGCGACATGGGGTCTTTCCCGCACGAACTGCCGGGCTATCGTCATGTCAAGAACCCCGAGGTGCGGGCGATCTATGAAAAGGCGTGGGGTGTGCCCATCGACCCAGAGCCCGGCCTGCGCATCAACAACATGCTGGATGCCGCAGTCGAGGGGACGTTCAAGGCGCTCTACTGCCAGGGCGAGGACATCCTTCAGTCCGACCCGGACAGCAAGCATGTCGCCGCCGGCCTTGCGGCAATGGATCTGGTGATCGTTCACGACCTTTTCCTGAACGAGACCGCGACCTATGCCCATGTCTTCCTGCCGGGCTCGAGCTTCCTTGAAAAGGACGGCACCTTCACCAACGCCGAACGCCGTATCAACATGGTCCGCCAGGTGATGGCGCCGAAGAACGGCTATGCCGACTGGGAAGTGACCCAGATGCTGGCGAATGCCATGGGCGCGAACTGGACCTACACCCATCCCAGCCAGATCATGGACGAGATCGCCGCCACGACACCGTCGTTCGCTGGGGTGACCTTCGACAAGATCGATGCCCTGGGCTCGATCCAGTGGCCCTGCAACGACAAGGCGCCGGAAGGCACGCAGACCATGCACGTCGAAGGCTTTGTGCGCGGCAAGGGGCGGTTCATCAACACCGAGTATGTCGCAACCGATGAGAAGGTCGGTCCGCGCTATCCGCTGCTGCTGACCACGGGCCGCATCCTGTCGCAGTACAACGTCGGCGCCCAGACCAGACGCACCGAGAATGTCGTCTGGTATGACGAGGACATCCTCGAGATGCACCCTCATGACGCCGAGGACCGCGGAATCAGGGATGGCGAACTGGTCCGGCTTGCCTCGCGCGCGGGCGAAACCACGCTGCGCGTCATGCTGACCGACAAGGTGAACCCCGGGGTGGTGTTCACAACCTTCCACCATCCCGGCGTGCACACCAACGTGGTGACGACCGACTATTCCGACTGGGCGACGAACTGCCCGGAATACAAGGTCACCGCCGTCCAGGTCAGCCCGTCGAACGGTCCGAGCGAATGGCAGGTCGAATATGACGCGCAGGCCGAAATGTCGCGGCGCATCCTGCCCGCGGCCGAGTGATGGAGACGCACCGCATCGTGCCGCGCCTCGCCTACCGGGCGGGGCGCTGGGAACGGGGCGGCCGGTCGGTCGCCGCCGAAGTGCCGGTGGCGATCGTCTATAACGGCACCACCCAGGCGGTGATGATGGCGACGCCCGAGGCGCTCGAGGATTTTGCCTGCGGCTTTTCGCTGACCGAGGGGATCGTCTCTGACCTTGCCGAGATGACTGAAACCGAGATCGTCAGCCTGCCGCAGGGGATCGAGCTTCGCATCTGGCTGGCCGGTGCCGCGGAAGAGCGCTTTCATGCCCGCCGCCGCGCCCAGGTTGGCCCGGTGGGCTGCGGCCTGTGCGGGATCGACAGCCTGAACGAGGCGCTGCGGCCCCTGCCCGTGCGCGCCGCGCCGCTGCACCTGGCCCCCGCCGACGCCGAGGCGGCGATGAAGGGGCTGATGCGCCTGCAGGAGTTGAATTTCGCCACCCGTGCCGCCCATGCCGCCGGCTTCTACCTGCCGGGCAAGGGGGTGGTCCTCGGCCGCGAGGATGTCGGACGGCACAATGCGCTCGACAAGCTGGCCGGGGCGATGGCGCGGGCCGGCCTCGGCGCGCCTGACGGCGCACTCGTCATCACCAGCCGCATCTCGGTCGACATGGTCCAGAAGGCGGCGATGATCGGCGCGCCGGTGCTGATGGCGGCCTCTGCCCCGACCGCGCTGGCGATCGCCGAGGCCGAGGCGGCGGGCATCACCCTTGTTGCGGTGGTGCGTGGCGCCGACTTCGAGATCTTCACCCATCCTGAACGTTTTACCGGAAGCGAGACCGCCGATGTCGCCTGAAAAGATGATCCGCATGGCCAACCAGATCGCAACCTTCTTCGAATCCCGCCCCCATGCCGAAGGCGTAAAGGGCACGGCCGCCCATATCTCGGACTTCTGGGAGCCGCGGATGCGCAAGCAGCTGTTCGAGCATATCGCGGCGGGTGGCGAGGGGCTGAAACCGATGGTGCTGGAAGCAGCGGCCAAGATCCGCCCCGTGGCCGCCTGAGCGAGGGGCGCTGCCCCTCATTGGCCTTCGGCCAATTTCACCTCCGGAGTATTTGGCCAAGGGAAGTGGCGCGGCTGGTCGCAGTTTACAGCGCCAGACCGGCCTTGCGCCCCTCATGGAAGGCATAGGGCGCCAGCCTTGGCGCCGCGCAGTCGCCGATCCGGTGGGTCTCCTTGCCTGGAAATGCCTCGGGGAAGGGGTCGAATGCGAGGTTCGTCCCCGAGACCACCAGACCCGAGGCAGACATGGTCTCTTCCTCGCCGGTCAGCAGGCTTTGGACGGTGACGCCATTTCCGTGCCAGCGCAGGATCCGGTGCTCGGTCAGGAAGCGCACCCCAAGGCGGGCCAGACGGGCGCGCAGCGGGCCGTCGGCCGAGGTGCGGGTCAGGTCGCGGCCGATGTAGGGATCCGGGGTGACGATGGTGACGCGCTTGCCCTGTTCGGCCAGTGCCCATGCGGTGCCGAGGCCGCGCCAATGGCCGCCCTCGTCATAGAGAACCACCGCCTCGCCGGCGCGCGCCTCGCGGCGCATCACATCCTCGGGCGACCACACCTGGCCGAGTTCAAGGCCCGGCAGGCTGAGTTCGGCGGGCAGCCAGCGCTGCGGGGCGTCGGGGTCGGGCAGCGAGCCGGTGGCGAGGACGACCGCATCCCCCGGGTGGGCGGCGATCGCCTCGGCATCGAGGAAACTGTTCAGGTGCAGCGTGACCGGCAGCCCGGCGAACTGGCGTTCATACCAGTCCAGCAGGTCGATGATCTGGCCGCGGCGTGGCTGGACGCCCGCCAGCCGGAACTGGCCGCCGATGCGCGGCTGGGCCTCGTGCAGGTCGACCTGATGGCCGCGCTCGGCTGCAACGCGCGCCGCCTCGAGCCCGGCCGGGCCGGCGCCCACCACCAATATCTTTCGCGACCTGGCCGCCGGGGCAAAGCGGTCACCGCCCCATTCCCACTCCCTCCCTGCCGACGGATTCACCAGACACGAGATCCAATAGTCGCGCGACCGTCGGCCCCAGCACATCTGGTTGCAGGAAATGCAGCCCCGCACATCCTCGGCGCGGCCGGCGACGGTCTTGGCCGCCAAATGCGGGTCGGCGATCTGGCCACGCACGATCGACACCAGGTCGGCCTGGCGCGCGGCGATGATCGCCTCGCCGTTCTCGGGCGTGCGGACGTGGGCCTCGGAGGTGACGCGCGCATGTTTCAGCGCCACCCGGAGCTCGGCCGTGAAGGGCGCGGTCAGCTTTTCGGCAAACAGGAAGGTCGGCATCAGCCGTTCGAAATCCATGTAGCCGCCGTGGCCGCAGGTGACATAATCGACATGGCCGCTGGCGTCATGCAGGGCGACCGTCTCGATCAGCGCTTCGCCCTGCAGAAGGACCGGTTGGGCGTCGGAGGTCGAGATGGCGAGGCCGATGATGAAATCCTCGCCGCAGGCAAGGCGGATGCCCTCGATGATCGTCCGGCTGAAGCGTGTGCGGTTCTCGAGACTGCCGCCCCAGCGATCGTCGCGCCGGTTGGACCAGGGGGTCCAGAACTGGTCGAGCAGCGAATGATAGGCGGCCCAGACCTCGACTCCCTGGAACCCGGCCTTCCGGGCACGGACGGCGGCGGCGATGTGGGCGGCGATCAGGGTTTCGATCTCGGCCTCGGTCAGCCGGTGGCTGCCGTCGCTGTCATGGTAGGAGGGGCCGCCCGAAGGCGACCAGTGCGGGTGAAAGCTGAGATCGGAATCGCCGTGCGCGCCGACATGGTAAAGTTGCTGGACGATGGTCGCGCCCACCGTCCGAACATCGTCCGTTATTTTTCGAAAACCCGGAATTATGCCATCGTCCTGGCAGCGGAAATTGCCCCGCGTCAGCACGCCGGACGGATGGACGGGAACCGGCTCGGTGACGATCATCCCGGCACCGCCGATCGCGCGTTCGAGGAGATAGGCGCGGTACTGGCGGCCGGGCAGGCCGTCTTCGGACATGTTGGCGGTGTGGGCGCCGAAGACGATCCGGTTGCGCAGGGTCTGACTGCGAAGCGTCAGCGGCGACAGGAGATGCGGGTGATCCATCGTCAGTGCCCCGCGCGCTCAGTACCAGGCGTCGGGCATCTCGGCCTTGCGGCGCTCGACGAAATCGCGCAGCGCCTCGTCCACTCCCGCGTCGATGGGCGGCGCCTCGTAGTCGCGCAGGCGCTCTTTCCACAGGCGGTTGGCGCGTTGGGCCGCGTCCTCGGAGCCTTCGGTCTCCCATTGCTCATAGGGGCGGTTGTCGGCAGTGTCGGATTCCCAGTAGGCGGTCTCGTAGTTGGCGAGCGTGTGGGCCGATCCGAAGAAGTGGTTGCCGGGCCCGACCTCGGCGAAGGCGGGTTCGGCCATCTGGTTCTCGTCGATCTTCACCCCGTCGAGATAGGTGTGCAGCGCGCCGCACAGATCGGCGTCGAGGATGAATTTCTCGTAGGACATCGACAGGAGGCCATCGAGGAAGCCGGCCGAATGCAGGATGAAGTTCGCGCCGCAATGGATGGCGGCAAGCATCGACATGGTGCCTTCGGTCATCGCCTGGGCGTCGGGCAGCTTCGAGGTGGTGAAGTTGCCCGAGCAGCGCAGCGGCAGGTTCAGCCGCCGCGCCAGCTGGCCGACCACCATCGAGCCGATCGCCGGCTCGGGCGTGCCGAACGTGGGCGAGCCGGTCCTGAGCTGCGTCGAGGACAGGAAGTTGCCGAACACGACCGGCGCGCCCTTGCGTTCCAGCTGGGTCAGCGCGCAGCCGGCCATCGTCTCGGCCAGAGACTGCGCGATTGCCCCGGCATTGGTGACCGGCCCCATCGCGCCGCCAAGGATGAAGGGCACGATGACCGCCGCCTGGTTGGCCCGGGCATAGGCGCGCAGGCTGCGGGTCATGGTTCCGTCCCAGACCAGCGGCGAGTTGACGTTCACGTTGCCGAGGATCACGCAGTTCCGGTCGACGAAGTCGGCGCCGAACAGAAGGCGCGACATCTCGATCGAATCCTCGCTGCGCTCTTCGGCGGTGACCGATCCCATGTAGGGGCGGTCGGACAGGCGGATGTGGGAATAGACCATGTCGAGGTGACGCTTGTTCACCGGAACGTCGGTCGGTTCGCAGATCGTGCCGCCGGAATGATGGAACCAGGGCGACGACTGGGCGAGTTTGATAAAATTCTGAAAGTCCTGAATTGTTCCGAAGCGACGGCCCCGGTCAAGGTCCATGACGAACGGCGAGCCATAGGCGGGCGAGAAGACGACATTGCGGCCGCCGATGCGCACGTTGTTGGCGGGGTTGCGGGCGTGCTGGGTGAACTCGGGCGGTGCCGAGCGCAGGATTTCGCGCAGCATCCCCGGCTCGAAACGAACCCGTAGCCCCTCGACCCGGGCGCCCGCCCGCGTCCACAGCGCCAGGGCCTCGGGGTCGTCGCGAAAGTCGATGCCGACCTCCGCCAGAATCCGGTCTGCGGTCTGCTCGATCCGCACAAGGCTGTCTTCGCCAAGGATGTCGTAGGTGGGGATGTTGCGGACGATGTAGGGGCGGCCGTGACCGGACCTTGCCTTCTCTGCCCTTTCCAGCCGCCGCCCCGCGCGTCCGCCGTGCCGCACCCTGCCTGCTTCGCCCATCATCGCCTCCCATAGACCGCGGCTTGATGCTGGCCGAACGCGGTCCGGGAAACATCAACGGAGCCGACAGGAATCGGCTCCGTTTGTCGTTTTTGTCAAAGGCGCGGGAAGCCGCCGGCTGGGCGCCCTATTCGGCGGCCCAGCCCGAGATCGCCTTGACCTCGAGAAATTCCTCGAGGCCCCAGTGCCCGCCCTCGCGCGCGCGCCCCGATGCCTTGACCCCGCCGAACGGCGCCCCCGCTCCGCGCGGCTTGCCGTTCATCTCGACCATGCCCGAGCGCAGGCGCCGGGCCAGCCGGTTGCGCCGCGCCCCGTCCTGCGACTGCACGTAGTTGGTCAGCCCATAGGGCGTGTCGTTGGCGATCGCCACCGCCTCGTCCTCGGTCTCGAAGGGAATGATCGACAGGACCGGCCCGAAAATCTCCTCGCGCTCGATGGTCATGCCCGGCTTCACGTCGGCAAAGACCGTGGGCTTGACGTAGAAGCCGCGGTTGAAGCCTTCGGGCAGGCCCGGACCGCCGGCGACCAGGCGCGCACCCTCGTCGATGCCCTTCTGGATGTAGCCCTGGATCTGGTCCCACTGGCGCTTGTTCACCACCGGACCGATGTGGGTGCCGTGGTCGCTGGCCGGGCCGACCCTGGTGGCGCGGGCCAGGTCGGCGGCGCGGGCGACGGTCTGTTCATAGACCGGCCGTTCGACCAGAAGCCGCGAGGGTGCGTTGCAGGACTGGCCTGAGTTGTCCATCATGCGGCGCACCGAGCGTTCGATGGCGCGGTCGTCTGCGTCGGCGAACAGCAGGTTGGCGCCCTTGCCGCCCAGTTCCAGCGTCACCCGCTTGAGCGTCTCGGCCGCCGCCTTCGAGATCGCGCGCCCGGCCCGGGTCGAGCCGGTGAACGAGATCATCTCGACATCCGGGTGGCTGGACAATGCCGCGCCAACCCCGGCCCCGTCGCCGTTGACCAGGTTGAAGACACCGGGGGGAATGCCGGCATCGTGGCAGAATTCGGCGAAGATCATCGCGTTCAACGGGCTTTCCTCGGACGGCTTCAGGACGCAGGTGCAGCCCGCCAGCATCGCCGGGATCGCCTTCAGCGCGATCTGGTTCATCGGCCAGTTCCAGGGGGTGATGAGCCCGACGACCCCGATCGGCTCGAGCGTGATCATCGCCCCCGGTGCATGGTCGCCCAGCGGGCGGACCCATTCCATCCTGTCGAAGGCGCGCAGGAAGTTCGATGTGTGCCAGGGCAGGCAGGTCGCCTGCTCGCTCAGCGCGAAGTCGATGGGCGCCCCCATTTCCATGGAAATCGCCTCGGCCAGCTCGTGCTTGCGCGCCTCGTACTGGTCGAGGATGCGGGCAACGATGGCGCGGCGTTCGGCCGGCGGTGTTGCCGCCCATTTGGGAAAGGCAGCCTTGGCGGCGGCCACGGCGGCATTGGTGTCGGCTTCGGACCCCAGCGAGATGACGGCGCAGGGCTCCTCGGTCGAGGGGTCGATGACCAGACAGTCCCGTCCGGCGATCGGCTTCACCCAGGCTCCGTTGATGTAGAAGTCGCGCTTTTCGATCATGTCGCACCTTTGCCTGACTCCGGCGCGGCCACTCCGCACCGGCGGTATTTGATCAAATCATAGCAGCCCCGCGTGGCCGACGCAAATCGCCGGACGGCGCACTCGCGGCCGCCCGGAAATCCGGTCCGAAATTCCCCTCGCGGCGCTGTGATGGGAAGCACGTCCCGATTTCCTCAATCTGCCTCGCAGGCAGGTGAAATTCTGTTCCGAATGGACTATCTCTTGGCACACAAACGACAGCCAGCCAGAGGAGAGCCAAAATGGGCTTGCGCATCAACGACATCGCCCCCGATTTCACCGCCGACTCGACCAAGGGGACGATCCGCTTCCACGATTTCGTTGGCGACGGCTATGCGATCGTCTTTTCCCATCCCAAGGATTTCACCCCGGTCTGCACCACCGAGTTCGGCGCGGTCGCCCAGATGGCGCCCGAGTTCGAGAAGCGCAGGACCAAGGTCATCGGAGTTTCGGTCGACAGCGTGGCCGACCACCAGAAATGGAATCGCGACATCGAGGCGGTCGCCGGGGTTCCCGCCAATTTCCCGATCATCGACGACAGTTCGCTGACCGTGGCCAAGGCCTACGACATGCTGCCCGCCGAGGCGATCCTGCCCGACGGCCGCACCCCCGACCACACCCAGACGGTGCGCACCGTCTTCATCATCGGCCCCGACAAGAAGGTCCGCCTGACCATGACCTATCCGATGTCGGTCGGCCGCAACTTCGCGGAAATCCTGCGCGCGCTTGACGCGGTGCAGGCCACCGACGGCGCTCCTTTCTCGACCCCGGCCAACTGGATGCCGGGCGAGGATGTGATCGTCAAGGGATCGGTGCCGACGCCCGAGGCAGAGCAGCGTTTCGGCAAGCTTGACATCAAGCTGCCCTACCTGCGCTTTGCCAAGCGGCCCTGAGTGAAGGCAGGGGCGGACCCCGGACGGGTCCGCCCTACTTCGCCAGCCCGCTGACCACGCCCTTCAAGAAGGCCCATTGCTTCGCCCGCCGCCGGGCCGACAGCCAGTTGAGCGGCAGAAGCAGTTGGCCCGCGGCGCTCGCCAGCGCCCTGGCCGCCGCGAAGGGCAGGCGGTGCTTGCGCATCGCATAGACCCGCGACCAGCCCATGTGCCGCGCCTTCAGCGCCGCCGAGGCGGCGCTGCGCACCGTAGAGCGGCCTTCCAGATGCCGCACCTCGGCATCGCGGACAAAAAGCAGGGGGCCGCAGCCGGCCCTCAGCCGCAGGCTCAGGTCGTCGTCCTCGTGATAGAGAAAGATGCGGGGGTCGAAGCCGCCGACCAGGGTGAAGGCCGCCCGCCGCACGAAGAGCGCCGCCCCCGACAGAACCGGCACCTCGCACTCGGTCGCGGGCCAACCCTTGGCCAGCCACTCCGAGCGCGGCAACAGCACGCTGCGCCGCTTGAAATAGGGCCGTCCCGACCCGTCGGTCAGCCGCGGATTGGCCGCCGATGCCGCCGGATGGCGGTCCATCGCCGCCTCGAGCCGTGCCGTCGCCTCGGGCGTCAGCACCGTGTCGGGGTTCAGGAACAGCAAGAACTCGGTGTCCGCCAGCGCCGCGCCAACATTGCAGGCCGGGCCGAACCCCAGGTTCTGGCCGTTTTCCACCAGCCGCGCCCCGGTCCGCGCCGCCAGGGCCCGCAGGTCGGCCAGGTCCGCCGACCCGTTATCGACCAGCACCACCGGCACACCGGCCGGCACCGAGGCGAGCATCGCGGGCAGCACCGCGGTGCTGTTGTAGGCCACAGTGATGATGGTGGCGCGGGGGGGTGAGCTTGACATGTCCGCAATTTAACGAGTCGGTATCGGTAGTCCACCATCGACGGCCATCAGACTGGGCCACTTGCGATATACCCCCGGCCGTGCCACCCTTCCGAACAGGAATTCATCGGTTAACATTGATCGCGAAGATGCCCGAAATCCCCCGTGCCCTGCGACATCCACCCTTCGAAACTCCAGTCCTTGAATGGTGGGCGAACAGCTATGATCATGTATTCGCGGCTCTGAATCCATTTTTCCGTGTACCGGGGTTCACGCCGGAGACCGCGCCCTATGGCCCGACGCATGTAACGGTCGACATTTCGGAGGGTGTTGAAGCGATCGTGGCGATGGCCTTGGCCGGACCTCTCCCCGGGGCGAAGGAGCCGCCAAAGGATTTCGCGGACATCATCAAGGCGACTGGTGTTCCTGTCCGGTGGTCGGAGGTCGCCGACGCGCTTGGCGTAACCGAAGATCTCCTGTTCCATCGGACGGTGTGGCTCTGGACGCTCGGCTCGGATCGAGATGACATGGATAAGCCGCTGGCCGCGCGGCTGACCGACTATTGCGGAAGGACCGGAACATACAGGCCAGAAGAAGATCAGTTGCCGGCCGTGCTCGAGCCCCAACTCGGGGCCTATCTTACGGCGCTTGGGATAGGCGAAGTGACGATCTGGGATGAGTTCTTTCGCGAGTCTCTGAAGGTTTCCACGGACGCCTTCGCCGCCGATCACCCGGCCCATTGGCTTGAGAGCAAATGCTCCACCGTCGCGGCACCGGGCTTTTTGCTGGCGTGGGATTTTGATGATGTGGCGGGACTGCTCGCACTCACCAACGATTTGCACAATAAGTGCGATCCCGCCGAATTCTTCGAGGGCTTCTGTCTGGGGCCAAACGATTACTGTGACATTTTCAATCCGGTGGAGATGTTTGAACGTCTCCCGGCATTAGGTCACTAAAAAACCCCGGCGTTTCCGCCGGGGCCTGTAGTGGGCAAATCTGGAAGTGCTCAGCCTTCGGCCGGCTCTTCCCTTTCCTTCTTCTCGGGCGCGATCTCGGCGCCGGTTTCCTGGTCGACCATCTTCATGCCGAGGCGCACCTTGCCGCGTTCGTCGAAGCCCAGGAGCTTGACCTTGACCTCCTGGCCTTCCTTAAGCAGCTCGTTCGGGTGGTTGAGCCGCTTGTTGGCGATCTGGCTGACATGCACGAGGCCGTCGCGCTTGCCAAAGAAGTTCACGAAGGCGCCGAAGTCGACGAGCTTGACGACCTTGCCGGTGTAGATCTTGCCTTCTTCGGGTTCGGCCACGATCGACCAGATCATCTCGTGGGCCTTCCTGATCGCGTCGGCGCTGGCCGAGGCGATCTTGATGACGCCGTCGTCGTTGATGTCGACCTTCGCTCCGCTCGTTTCCACGATCTCGCGGATGACCTTGCCGCCCGAGCCGATCACTTCGCGGATCTTGTCGGTGGGGATGGTCAGGGTCTCGATCTTGGGGGCGTACTCGCTGAAGCCCTGCGGCGCCGACAGCGCCTTGTTCATCTCGGCCAGGATGTGCAGCCGCCCGTCCTTGGCCTGGGCCAGCGCCTGTTCCATGATCGCGGGGGTGATGCCCGCGACCTTGATGTCCATCTGCAGCGAGGTGATGCCGTTCGCGGTGCCCGCGACCTTGAAGTCCATGTCGCCCAGATGATCCTCGTCGCCGAGGATGTCGGTCAGGACCGCCCACTTGCCATCGTCTTCCAGGATCAGGCCCATCGCCACGCCCGCGACCGGCGCCTTCAGCGGCACGCCCGCGTCCATCATCGACAGAGAGCCGCCGCAGACCGAGGCCATCGAGGAGGAACCGTTCGATTCGGTGATCTCGCTGACGACGCGGATCGTGTAGGGGAAGTCGGTCGCCGCCGGCAGCACCGCCTGCAGCGCCCGCCAGGCGAGCTTGCCGTGGCCGATCTCGCGGCGACCGGGCGAGCCCACGCGGCCAACCTCGCCGACCGAATAGGGCGGGAAGTTGTAGTGCAGCAGGAAGTTCGAGCGGAAGTTGCCGTTCAGCGCGTCGATGATCTGCTCATCCTCGCCAGTACCGAGGGTGGTGACCACCAGGCCCTGGGTCTCGCCGCGGGTGAAGAGCGCCGAGCCGTGGGTGCGCGGCAGGATGCCGGTTTCCGCGACGATCGGGCGGACGGTCTTGGTGTCACGTCCGTCGATGCGGGTGCCGTTCTTGACGACATCGCCGCGCAGGATCGACGATTCCAGCTTCTTGATCGCGGCGCCGAGGTTGGCGTCGGCCCGGTCTTCCTCGGACAGCGCCGCCTCGATCGCGTCGGCGGCAGCCGAAATCGCGTTGGTGCGCTCCTGCTTGTCGCGGATCGCAAAGGCGGCACGCATCTGCGTCTCGCCCGCGGTCTTGACCTTGGCATAGATCGCCGAAATGTCGGGGGGCGTGAAGTTGAAGGGCTCTTTCGCAGCGTCTTCGGCGAAGTCGATGATAAGGTCGATGACCGGCTGCATCTGCTCGTGCCCGAACTTCACCGCACCCAGCATCTCGGCCTCGGTCAGCTCGTAGGCCTCCGATTCGACCATCATCACCGCATCCTTGGTGCCGGCGATGACCAGGTCGAGCCGCTGCTCGGGGTTGTTGCGAAGCTGGGTCATGTCGTCCATGGCCGGGTTCAGCACATAGTCGCCGTTGGCGAAGCCGACGCGGGCCGCGCCGATCGGGCCCATGAACGGGACGCCCGAGATGGTCAGCGCCGCCGAGGCCGCGATCATCGCCACCACATCGGGGTCGTTGTGCAGGTCGCAGGACAGGACCGTGGCCATGACCAGGACTTCATGCTTGAAGCCCTCGACGAACAGCGGCCGGCAGGGCCGGTCGATCAGGCGGGAAACCAGCGTTTCCTTTTCGGACGGACGCGCCTCGCGCTTGAAGAAGCCGCCGGGGATCTTGCCCGCGGCATAGTATTTTTCCTGGTAATGGACCGTCAGGGGGAAGAAGTCCTGGCCGGGCTTCGGCGACTTGGCGAAGGTCACGTTGGCCATGACCTGGGTGTCGCCGAGCGTGGCCACGACCGAACCGTCGGCCTGGCGCGCAACCTTCCCCGTTTCCAGCGTGAGCGTTTCCTGGCCCCACTGGATCGATTTCTTCGTCACATTGAACATCTATCGTTTCCTCAAGGAGGCATCCCGGCCCCTGCCGGTCCTCCGTTTTGCATGGCGGCCCCATTGCCGCCGCCCCCTATCCTGATGCATGCGGCCGGGGGCGGGCCTCACGTCACAGATGGGGCGGGGCCATACAGGAAAAGGGGGGGCTTGGGAAGCGCGTTGTGAGAGCCGCGTTGACAGACCTTGCCATCGCACTATCGTCTCGTCATGGCCACGATGAACATTTCCCTTCCCGACCTGATGAAAGCCTTTGCCGAGGCGCAAGCGCGTGATGGACGCTTCAGCAACGTCAGCGACTATGTGCGCGACCTGATCCGCCGCGATCAGGCGCGGCAGCAGGCGATGGCCGAGGTTCAGGCACTGATCGACGAGGGAATCGCGAGCGGGCCCGCGCAGCCGTTTGACATGGACGCCTTCATCGCGGGGAAAAAGGCCGGGACGCGGGATTGACCCGCCGCCTGACTTTCCGCCCCAGGGCCGAGGCCGATCTGGCCGAGATCTGGGACTTTACGGTCGCGCGCTGGTCGGTGGCGCAGGCCGAAAGCTATCTGACCGGCCTGAACGACACGCTGGCGCTGCTCTGCGCCCACCCCGAGATCGCCCGCCTGCATGATTTCCGTCCCCCGGCGCGGCTCTTTCCCTACCGCTCGCATCTGGTGGTCTTTGCGGCGGACGAGACTTCGGTCGAGGTGATCCGGGTGCTGCACCTGCGGTCGCACTGGCGGGTGTTGCTGGTGGAGTGAGGTTTGGTGACGGGAGTGGCCGGTGGTTTGAACGTGCCTACGGTCTTGATGGTTCCGGTCCGGCCCTTCCATTCGTGCATGGTCCGGGCGCGGCGGGGGCGTAGGCCGATGGAGGAAAACGGGGGTAGAAAGCGCGGCCTTCACGGCGGAGTTACGCATTGCTCGCCACGTTATGCTACCCCACAGTAGCGATCATGACC
This sequence comes from Pseudomonadota bacterium, assembly GCA_018240425.1. Lineage (GTDB taxonomy): Bacteria > Pseudomonadota > Alphaproteobacteria > Rhodobacterales > Rhodobacteraceae > TMP-24. Next base: position 13,660 of record JAFEFU010000066.1, read on the forward strand.
GCATTGGAGGGAATGGATGGCGAAGGCGAAGCTCACAGACTCTGAGGCAAAGGACATTATGCGAAGCTGGCCAAGCGCATCGACGCTGCTTTGGGGGAGCACGGACGAGCGGCCATGGCTTCGCGCACAACCCAAATGCACCGAAAGTGGGGCAACAGCACCGTGCCTGAAGACGGCCGGCGCGTCGGCGCTGGTTACCAGACCCGACGGTATGTGGTTTCGAGTCTGCCCCGACGACGATTCTGCGGACGTACTTTGCATTGAGGTATGTGGGACGTTGCAGAATCTGTCCGACAAGCGCGCACGGTACATGCCGACGACAAGTGCTAACGTCGTGGAGGTTGAGCATCGGTGGTGGCAGGAAGGAATATATAAGCGTATGAATCGCCTGCAAAAATCTGGTCTAGCACGAGCGCCGGAGGACAAGCCGACGAAGCTAGCTGTTCGCTATCTAAAAGTGATTTTCGTTCTGCCAAAAGACGCTTACGAGTCCTTCTTCACCAACGGAGTTCCAGGAGGGCACGAATTCTTTCTCGAGCATTCGTCGTGACCTGCCCCCCGGTCGTCCCTCGTTCATAACGAGAGTCCTTGGGTTTGATAGCGGTCGGTTTCGGGTTGGGCAAGCGCGCCGGGCGCGGAGCCCCCAGCTTGCTCAAGCGCCCGGCGCGCTTC
>JAFEFU010000067.1 GCA_018240425.1 Pseudomonadota bacterium
CGGCAGGAGGTCGGGAAAGCGCCAGTGCCAGGCCAGAGACCAGACGATCAGCGACAGGAGCGCCAGGGAGGCAAGTCCCGCCAGCGCCAACCCGACCACCGCGAGCAGGGCCTCGCAGAGCCGGACGGCCCGCCCGCGCCGCCCGCGCCGCAGCACCCGCCGGCCAGCGCGGCCCAACAGCCTTTCGCCGACTGCCCAGACCGCGACCGCCGCCGCCGCCACCAGACCGATCGCCAACGCCCCCGCCGCCCCCGGCAGAAGCTGGCTCAGATCGGGCGCCAGCAGCCAGCGCGTGACGGCCTGCGCGAGCGTCGGCGGGTTGCCCGGCCCGAGGATCACCGCCATGTCAACGACCGTCAGCGAAAAGACCAGGACCGCGTAGACCGGCAGCCGGATCAGCCGATAGACCTGCGGCGCCAGGATCCACAGCCAGACCTGCGCATGACCGTAGCCAAGCGCCCGTCCCGCCGCCGCCTGCCGCCCGGCCCCGATCTGGGCCAGCGCCGCCAGGATGGCCAGGACCAGAAAGGGCGTCTCTTTCACGGCAAGGCCAAGGGTCAGCGCCAGACCCGCCGGATCGTGGACCAGGGGCAGGTCGGGGGGCAGCGTCCATCCCGTCGCCCAGGGACTGATGAGGCGGGCGATCCAACCCGACGGGGCAAGCACGAAGGCCAGCCCGAGCGCCAGCGCCGCATGGGGCACCGCAAGGAAGGGAACGCTTGACCGCGCCAGCCGCCCCGTCGCCCCGAGCCGGTCGCAGAACGCCACCAGCGCGAAGGCCAGGACCAGCGCCAGAAGGGTCGCCCCGGCCCCGCTGGCCACGGAGAGCGCCAGAGACAGCGCCACGCCCGGCAGACCCGCGAGCTGCCGCCAAGGCGCCAGCGACGAACCGCTTCGGCCAAGCGCGGGCAGATGGTCGAAGGCGGCCTCTGCCGTCACCGCGAGCCCGCCCAGGATCGGCAGGACGAACCCGGCCAGCATCGCCGCCAGAACCGCGACCCTCAAGGCCCGCCCTTCCCGCCGCGCCCTCATCGCGTGTAGCGCCTGGCCCATTCGGCAGCCAGGCGCACCATCCAGCTGGGATGGGGTTCGGCGATGACCGGCCCCAGATCGTCCGGCCCCGGCAGCGCCGCCGATCGGGGCAGGGCATCGAAGGCCGCCTTCTGGTCCGCATCCAGCCGGGCGCGGTCAAGCACCGAATAGCTGCCCAGCACCCGGATGTCCTGGGCGTGCGCCTGCGTTGCCGGATCGAGAAGAAAGTTCGCAACCACCATCGCCCCCTCCTTGTGCGCGGCGTTGAAGGGGATGGCGACGAAGCTCATGTTGCCGATGCTGCCGCGCGCAAGGCCGTAGCTCCTCACCGTGTCCGGCAGAAGCCCCTTTTCGACTGCCGCCGCCGCCGCCGCCGGATCGAAGGCCATCGTGAAGTCAACCTCGCCATCGTTCAGCATCTGCTGCTGGACGCTCTCGTTTTCGGGAAAGTCCCGGCCCTGGCGCCAGAGATTGGGGCGCAGCCGGTCATACCAGGCCCAGAGGGGCCGGGTCTCATCGGCAAAGCTGGCATCCGTCGCCTCGTGCCGGAGGACCGACGGGTCGGGCGCCAGTTCGACCAGCGCCTGCTTGAGAAAGGTCGCGCCGATGAAATTCGATGCCGCCGGATGGGTGAAGCGCCCCGGGTGCGCCGCCGCCCAGTCGGCCAGCGCCGCCACCGATCCGGGCGGATCGCCAACCCGGGCGCTGTCATAGGTCAGCACGAACCGCGCCAGCCGCCAGGGCGACTCGTAGCCGTCGGTCGGAATGGTGAAGTCGGCCGCCGCCGCCGCTCCGGGCGCCAGATCCAGATAGCGCGCGTTCGGCAGGTCGGCCACGAACGGCCCGAACAGCAGGCCCTGCACCTTCATCGACTGGAAGTTGGGGCCGTTGATCCAGATCAGATCGACCGATCCGCCTTCCGTCCGGCCCGCCGCCTTCTCGGCCAGAACCCGCGTCACCACCTCGGCGGTGTCGGCCAGCCTGACCTGCCGGACATGCACCCCGTAAGCGGCCGATACCTGTTCATCCACCCACGAGATGAAGCCGTTGGTGCGCTCGTCCCCGCCCCATGCGTTGAAATAGACGGTCTGCCCGCGCGCTGCGGCAAGGGTGTCCTGCCAGGGACCGGCCTCGGCCGCCATCCCTGCCAGCGCAATCACCATCGCACCCACCAGTCGCTTCATTCCGGTTCACCTCCATCCGGCCCGCCCAGGATCGTCCAGCCCATGTGCAGCCGCGTCAGCACGGTGACAAGACAGAGGCCGCTGAACAGCCAGGCAAGCGGCGCGAACCGGTCGGGCCACAGGCACATGGCAGTGAAGACGGCGATGGTCTCGGCGCCCTCGGTCAGCCCGCCCAGGTAATAGATGCCCTTGGCCGGAAAGGCCGCTGCCGCCAGCCCGCGCCCGGCCGCGACGGCCGCGAAGGCCAGGAACGTGGCCCCCGTGCCGATGAAGGCCGCGAGAAGCACCGCCGCCGCCAGCGCATTCGCCGCCGGATCGGCCAGCGCAAAGCCGAGGGGCACCAGCGCGTAGAACAGGAAATCCGCGACGATATCGAGAAACGCCCCGCGCCCGGTCGGCGTGCCCGCCCGCGCCAGCGCCCCGTCCAGCCCGTCAAGCAGGCGGTTCAGGGCCAGAAGCCCCAGTGCCAGCGAATACCAGCCCATGCACAGGGCGCCGAAACACAGGACCGCGACCCCGAGGCCGGCAAGCGTCGCCTGATCGGGCCCGAGGCCAAGCCGCGCCAGCAGCCGCGCCGGCAGGGCGAGGGCCGCGCGCATCGGCGGCTGAAGGAACCGGTCGATCATCCCCGCTCTCCGCGCCTGAACCGGTGCAGCCGCTCCAGCAACGCCAGCACCCGCGGACTGACATGGGCCTTGCGCCACTCGCCGGCGACGAAACGGTTGGCTTCCGCGAAGGTCGGATAGGCGTGGATCGAGGTCAGGATGCGCCCCAGACCCAGCCCCTGGCGCATGGCCAGCACGAATTCGGCCAGAAGGTCGCCGGCATGTTCGCCGACGATCGTGACCCCGATGATGCGGTCCTTTCCGGGCACGGTCAGCACCTTGACGAATCCCACGGCAACCCCGTCGACGATGGCCCGGTCCAGATCGGCAAGGTCATGGCGGGTCACTTCAAAGGCGATGCCGCGCGCCCTTGCCTCGGCCTCGGTCGGCCCGACCCGGGCGATCTCGGGATCAAGGAAGGTGACACGCGGCAAGAAGCGGTCGTCCACCCGGAACCGCCACGCAAAGCCGAACAGCCCGTTGACCGCGGCGTGCCAGGCCTGATGCGCGGCCGCATGCGTCAGCTGGTGGGGGCCGGCCGCGTCGCCTGCCGCGTGGATGTTCGGGAAAAGGGTTTCGAGATAGCGGTTCGTTCCGATCACGCTTCCCGCCGGGATGCCCAGATCCTCCAGCCCGAAGCCTTCGGTCCGCGCCCGCCGCCCGGCGGCCAGCACGAGATCGTCGAACTCCAGCCGCAGGACACCCCCGGCCCCCTCGGCCTCGATCCATTTCCCGCCGCCGTCGCGTCCGCAGCGCAGCGCGCGGTGGCCGGGCAGCACCCGCACCCCGTCCGCCTCGAGCGCGGCGCGCGCAAGGTCCGACACCTCCTCGTCCTCGCCGGAGAGGATGCGCGGCGCCTGTTCCAGCAGGGTCACGGCAGGGCCAAGGCGTACGAAGGCCTGGGCAAGCTCGGCCCCGGCCGGCCCGCCGCCCAGGATCACGAGGCGCCCGGGCGGCGCATCGCGGCGCGCGAACTCGGCCCAGAGCGTCTCGGTCGTCAGATGGCCCACCTCGCTCAGGCCCGGCAGCGGCGGCACCACCGGCCGGGCGCCGGTGGCCAGAACGATCGCGCGCGTGGTCAGGCGCCGCGTCCGGCCATCGGCTTCGGCCACCTCGACCGTCCAGGGATCGACCAGCCGCGCGCGCCCGGCGACGACCTCGACGCCCAGGGATCGGTAGCGCTCGGGCGAATCATGGGGGGCTATCGCCGCGATCACCTCGGCGATGCGCCCGAAGATGCGGCGGAACGACGGGTCGGGGCCGGCCGGCCCCAGCCCGAGGCGGTCGGCCCGGCGCATCTGGCTGGCAAGCTTCGCCGAGCGGATCAGCGCCTTTGACGGGACACAGCCGAAGTTGAGGCAGTCGCCGCCCATCCTGCCCTCCTCGACCAGCGTCACCTTCGCCCGCACCGTCGCAGCGACATAGGCCGCCACCAGCCCGGCCGCACCGCCGCCCACCACGATCAGGTTGCGGTCGAAGCGGCGCGGGCGCGGCCAGCGGCGGTACAGGCGCCGCCGCCGCGCAAGGCCGATCAGCGGACGTGCAAGCCAGGGCACAAGGCCAAGGGCCGCAAGGGACAGGATCATCGGCGCCGACAGGATGCCCGACAGGCTGTCGATCGACGCCAGCCGGGTTCCGGCGTTCACATAGGCCGCGGTCCCGGCCAGCATTCCGGCCTGGCTGACCAGGAAGAACCGCGCGGCGGACATCGGCGTCAGGCCCATCAGCAGGTTGACCAGGAAGAAGGGCAGGACCGGTATCAGGCGAAGCGTAAACAGATAGAGGCCGCCATCCCGCGCAATCCCGGCGTTGATCGCCCCCAGCCGGTGCCCGAACCGGCGCAGGACGGCGTCGCGCAAAAGCCAGCGTGCGGCCAGGAAGGCCAGCGTGGCGCCCGCGGGCGCGGCGAAGGACACGAGCACCAGCCCCTGCCAGAAGCCGAAGAGCGCCCCGATCGCCAGCGTCATCCATACCGCCATCGGCAGCGACAGCGCAGTCACCAGCACATAACAGCCGAAGGCCAGCGCGAAGGCGGGGCCGGGATGGGCGGCGCGAAAGCCGGTCAGCGCCGCGACCCAGCCGCGAATGTCGTCGGGATCGACGGGATGGCGGCGCAGCACCAGAAGGCCCGCTGCCAGGACGGCGACCAGCAGCGACAGCGTCAGGGTCTTGCGGCTCACGCGCATCGGGCCTCTTGCGGCGCGGGGCACGGGCATCGCCCCCCGGCCGGCTCTTTATGAAAGGGCCGCGCCATGCGCGCCAAGAGGTTCCTTGCCGGCTGTCTCAGACGTGAAGCGGCGAAACAACACCTCGCCCGCTCAGTCCCGGCGCGCTCAGTCCCCGCCCGCTCAGTCCCCGCGCGCGGCAGGGACGCGCCGCCCGGCCAGCGCCTTCAAGACCGCGGCCCGCCCGAACGAGGCCGCGGCAAGCCGCCGCGCCTCCTCCTTGCGGGCGTCCAGCCGGCCGATCTCCTCGGCCAGGCGATCCAGCACCTGCCGCATGAACCGGTCGTGCCCGTCCAGGGCCGCCAGCCCCGCCAGGTCGGCCTCGGCCGCTGCCGCTGCGGCGGCGCGGCGCAGGTCGGCCTCGATCCCGCTGCGCATCGCTTCAGCCCGTGACAGCTGCGCCGCCGCCCCAGCCAGCTGCGCGAGGTCGGCGTCGCGCTTCATTGCCGCGATTTCGGCCATCCGCGCCAGCGGCGCACCGCCCCTCATCCGAATCCACGCTCCCGCGCGCGCCGGCGCATCCGCTCGGCATAGCGGATCGCGGCGGCAACGGCGGCATAATGCTCGGGCCGGATTTCGGCGCCGATCTCGACCGCCGCGTGCAGCGCCCGCGCCGTCGGCGGGTCGGAATGGATCGGCACCCCTGCCGCCGCCGCCCGCTCGCGGATGCGCGCCGCCACCGCGTCGGTCCCCTTGGCAAGGCAGACGGGCGCCCGGCCGCTGGCGCGTGTCCATTTCAGCGCGACGGCAAAGTGAGTCGGGTTGACGACGACCACATCGGCGCGCGCGACATCGGCCAGCATCCTGTTCATGGCGATGGCCTGGGCACGCTGGCGGCGCTGGCCCTTCATGTGCGGATCGCCTTCGGACTGGCGGAACTCGTCCACCAGCTCCTGCCGGCTCATCCGGTTGCGGCGCAGATGTTCGAACCTCTGCCAGAGGAAGTCGGCCCCGCCAAGCAGGGCGGCGACAAGGGCGGCAAGGACCAGGAGCTCGGAAAGAAGGCTCAGGGCCAGGCCGCCGACCTGGGCGGCGGGCACCTGCATCGCCTGGATCGCCTGCGGCAGGCGCAGGGCCAGGAACCAGCCGCTCGCCGCGCCCGTCAGGCAAAGCCGAAGGAGGTTGCGGGAAAAATCAGCCAGTCCCGCCCGGCCGAAGCGGTGGGCCGCATTGGCCAGCGGGTCGATGCGCGAGAGCCTCGGCGCCAGCTTTTCGGCCGAGAAGGTCAGGCCGCGCTGGCCGATCAGAGCCAGCAGCGCGCCGAGGGCGGGCAGGACGAAGAAGGGAATGACCGGCAGGATCAGCTGCCCCAGCCCGGCCCCGGTCCCCCAGGCCGCCGCGGCGGGGTCGCCCGCCCGCGCCATCCGGCCGGCCTGCGCCATCATCTCCTGCGCGGCCGTGCCGAAGCGCCGGACCGCCCCCGGCCCCGTCACCAGCGCTGCCAGAGTGAGCCCGGCCATCGCCGCCGCCGCCGTCAGGTCGGCCGACCGCGCCACCTCGCCGCGCGCCCGCGCATCCTCCAGCTTTTTCTGGGTCGGCTCATGGCCCTTTTCCTCGTCGTCCGCACTCATCGCGGCACCATGAACGGATCGGCCAGCAACTGCGCGAAACCGTCCCGCCAGACGGCCAGCATCGCCGGCGCCGCGACAGCCAAGAGGACCAGCACCCCTGCCGACAGGGCCGGCGCCGCGACCATTGCCATCATCAGCCCCGGCATCGCCCGGTTGATGAAGCCGAGCGCCACATTGTAGAGAAGCGCCGCGATCACGAACGGGGCGGCGAGGCTGAAGGCAAGGGCGAACGCCGCCGTGACCTGCGCCAGGCTCCAGCTTTCGATCAGCGCCGCACCGGGCAGGGTGCCGGCGGGAATCGCGCGGTAGGAAAGAATCAGCGCCCCGGCCGCGCGCACATGCAGGCCCGACATCAGCGCCAGCGCCGTGGCGGCCATCACCAGCAGATGACCGATCGCCGGCATCGGCTCGCCCGCGGCGGCGAACATCTGGGCAAGCGAGCCCGATTGCGCGGCGATGGAACCCGCCATCTCGACCGCAAGCAGCATGAGCCGCAGGACAAAACCGAGTGCCAGCCCGTTCAGCGTCTCGCCCAGGAGAAGCCCGCCAAACCCCGCCACCGTCGCCGGGACGGCGGGCAGGCCCGCGCCAACCGCAGGCGCGACGACGGCGCTGAACGACAGGGCCAGCACCAGCCGGATCCGGGCGGGAATCACCCGGTCGCCGAAAGCCGGCATCAGCGCCATCGCGGCGCCGACGCGCAGGAAGACCAGGCCATAGATCCGCAGCGCCGCCACGGCCTCGTCGACAAGCGGCTGCCATTGCCCGCTCATGCGGCGACCAGCCCGACGATCGCCGGCCGGATCTCGGTTCCGAGCTCCTCGTAGGACAGGACCGGCGCGGCGATCCCCTTGGCGGCCAGCGCCGCCCTGAGGAAGCGCCGCCGGCGCGCCGAGGTCACGACCGCCGGAAAGACCCCCTTCTCGCCTGCGCGCGCCACCTTTTCGGCGACATTGCCGGCCAGCCGGTTGAACTTGTCGGGCGGCAGCGCCACGTCTATCGCCCCGCGCTCGCCCTCGACCTGATGGGCGCGGAACGCCTCTTCCCACTCGGGGGCAAGCTGCAGAAGCGGCACGGTCCCGTCCGCGCGCCGCAGATCGGCCACCAGCTGAAAGCCCAGCCGCCGCCGCACATGTTCGCAGACCGGCTCGGGTCCGGGAAGGCCGCGGGCCTCGGCCACCGATTCGAGGATCAGCGGCAGGTTGCGGATCGACACGCGCTCTTCCAGAAGCAGACGCAGCACCGCCAGGAGCAGATCGACCGGAACCTTGTCGGGCACCAGTTCATCGAGAAGCTTGCGGTTGGCCTCGGCCCGGGCCGGATCGGAAAGGTTGGTGCATTCCGCCAGAAGCCGGCGCAGCGCCTTCAGGCTGAGAAGCCGGGCGAAGTTGCGCTTGACCACCTCGAGAAGATGCGTGGCCAGAACCTCGGTCGGGCCGACGACGGTCGCGCCGGCAAGGATGGCCTGCTCCTGCCCCTCGGGGGCGATCCAGCGCGCCGGGGCGCCGTAGACGGGCTCGTCAACATCGTCGCCCGGTCCGACCGCCGCCTCGCCGCCGCCAAGCAGGACGAGGACCTGGTCGGGCGCCAGGCGGTCGGCAGCCTGCTCGACCCCCTGGATGCGGATGCGGTATCGGCCGGCCCCGAGCAGGGGATCGTCAGTCAGGCGGATTTCCGGCAGGATCAGGCCGAAATGGGTGGCGACATGGGCGCGCATGTTGGCGATGCGCGCATCGAGCCCGGTCGCCGGATCAAGCACCATGCCCACCAGGTCCGGGCTGAACTCGACATGGATGTCGTCGATGTCGAGCATGTCGCCCATCGACCGGGCGCGAGGCGGATCGGCCCGTACTCCATCCGGCACTGCCGCCGCCATCTCGCGGCGGACGGCGCGGCGCCGGGCCTGGGCGGCGGCGGCCAGAAGGGCCGCGCCCGTCATGAACGGCACGAACGGCAGGCCGGGCACCAGCGCGAACAGCGCCATCAGGACCGCGACCGTGGCCAGCGCCTGCGGATGGCGGCCAAGCTGGCGCAGGACATCCTTGTCCGCCGCCCCCCTGGTTCCGCCGCGCGACAGGAGCAGCGCCGAGGCGATCGAGATGATCACCGCCGGAATCTGGCTGAC
>JAFEFU010000068.1 GCA_018240425.1 Pseudomonadota bacterium
ATGGCCTGTTCCACGTCGGCATCGGTGACGCGCACGGCCTTGTGGCCGAATTCCTCGATCACCAGTTCGGCGGTGTCGGCGTCGATGGCCTGGTTCATCGTCACCATCATGCCCATCTTCATCAGCGACTTGACGACATCGGCCCCGCGTTCGGCCATGCGGTTGGCCAGTTCCGACACCAGGATGGTTTCGGGCAACTGCACGTCACGCGACTGCTTTTCCGCCTTCTGGCCAAAGCCCATCGCCTTCTGGCGCGCCTTTTCCTGCTTGCGCTTCATCGCGGCGAGCGAGCGCTGGCGGCCGCCTTCGCCGTCCAGCGCCTCGGACAGCGACAACTTGCCGGTGCGACGGCCTTCGTCGCGCCCCTTGTTGCCGCGCGCATCGCGATCGCCCTGGCCGCCACGCTCGTCACGCTCGCGGTCGGTCTTGCGCGGGCCGCCGACGGCCACGCCCTTGGTCGCCGCACGCGATGCCGCTGCCTCGGCGGCGGCGGGATCGGCGGCGCCAGCGGCGGCCGGCTGTGCGCCCGCTGCTGCCGAGGCGGGTTTCTCGGTCTTGCGCTGCGTCGAGGCGGAACGGGTGCCAAGCACGTCCTGGCGCCGCTGTTCGCGCTGCTCTGCGGCTTCGCGCGCGGCCTCGCGGACGCGGCGTTCCTCTTCCTCGGCCCGGGCGCGCAGGGCGTCCTGATGGGCGCGCTCGGCACGCTCCTTTTCCTCGGCCTCGGCACGGCGGCGCTCGCGCTCTTCCTCGCGCGCGCGCTCGAGTTCGGCGCGGCGGGCAGAATCCTCGGCCTCGCGGGCCTTGGCCGCCTGCAGCGCCTTGAGGCGGCGCTCCATCTCGGCGTCGGAAATGCCGGCCGGCCGCTTGGAGGGATCGCCAAGCGAAGGCGTGCCGCCGCCGGCCGCCCCGACCGGAACACCGGGCTTGGCAACGACGATGCGCTTTTTCTTCGTCTCGACGATGACGGACTTGGTCCGCCCGTGGCTGAAGCTCTGCTTCACCTGCCCGGGGCGGTTGCCGCCGATGCCAAGAGTCTTCTTGCCGTCCGTTTCGCTCATGCCGGTCTCAGTTCTTTCCTGGCGGGGTTCCGCCGCCGCTTTGCCGCAATCCATTCAGTTTCGCGGCTTCCTCTACAACACGCCGCGCGAGTCCGCCAGCGGCAAGCGCCGCATGGACCACGGAATCGCGGCCAAAGGCCTGACCAAGCTCGTTCGCGGTCAGGCAGCCGAACCAGCGTCCGCCTTCGGGCGTCCAGAGCTTGCCCTTGCCGCGGTCCGATCCGTCGGACGCCTGCAACAGCACCCTGGCCTTGCCGTCCGCCAGCCAGTCCTTGACCTTCTCGAACCCGCAGACGGCATGGCCGGCCTTGCGATCGAGCGAGATCAGTTCGACGACGCGGCGGGCAAGACCCGCCTCGACCAGATCGGCCAGCCCCTCGGGCGCCCTGGCCGGGGCCTTGGCGGCGCGGGCGAACAGGCCCTTGGCCGCCGCCTTGTCGATCGCCGCGCGGTCGGCGGTGACCCAGATGCCCCGACCGGGCAGCTTGGCCGCCAGATCGGGGAAGACCACGCCGTCGGGCGACAGGACAAAGCGGATCAGCCCGGCCTTGGGCTGAACCTCGCCCGTCACGACACAGCGCCGCTCGGGGTCTTCCCGCATCCTGTCCGCGCCGCCCCGGGTCATCAGGCCTCGGCTTCCTCCTGCTCGTCCTCGGCTTCGGTCGCCAGTTCGGACGGATCGACCCAGCCCAGCTGGATGCGCGCCGTCATCACCAGGTGCTGCGCTTCCTCGAGGCTCATGTCGAACTTCTCGAGGATGCCCTCGTCCTTGACCCGCTCGCCGTTCACCGTGGTCCAGCCGCCGGCCAGTTCCCAGTCGGCGCAGGTGGCGAAGTCCTCGAGCGTCTTGATTCCGTCCTTGGCCAGCGCCTCGAGCATCTGCGGGGTCAGCCCCTCGAAGTTGACGAGGCTGTCCTCGATGCCGTGGGCACGGGCATTGTCGAGCGCGGCCTTGTTCTGGGCCTCGATATGGTCGCGGGCGCGGGCCTGCAACTCTTCGGCGGTCGATTCGTCGACGCCCTCGATCGACAGCAGGTCGTCGAGATCGACATAGGCCACTTCCTCGAGGTTGGTGAAGCCTTCCGACACCAGAAGCTGGGCGAAGAATTCGTCGAGGTCGAGCGCCTCCATGAACAGCTTGGTGCGTTCGGCGAATTCGGCCTGGCGGCGCTCGCTTTCTTCCTGCTCGGTCATGATGTCGATGTCGAGGCCGGTCAGCTGGCTGGCCAGCCGCACGTTCTGGCCGCGCCGGCCGATGGCCAGCGACAGCTGCCCGTCGGGCACCACAACCTCGATCCGGTTGTTCTCCTCGTCGATCACCACCTTGGCCACTTCCGCCGGCTGGAGCGCGTTGACCAGGAAGGTCGCGGGGTCTTCGTTCCACGGGATGATGTCGATCTTCTCGCCCTGAAGCTCGTTCACCACCGCCTGCACGCGCGAGCCCCTCATGCCGACGCAGGCGCCGACCGGGTCGATCGAGTTGTCATAGGAAATCACGCCGATCTTGGCGCGCGAGCCAGGATCACGGGCGACGGCCTTGATCTCGATGATGCCGTCGTAGATTTCCGGTACTTCCATCTTGAAGAGTTCCGCCATGAACTGCGGGTCGGTGCGCGACAGGAAGATCTGCGGCCCGCGCGTCTCGCGGCGCACGTCCTTGATGTAGGCGCGGATGCGGTCGTTCGGGCGATAGCTCTCGCGGCCGATCTTTTCGGTGCGGCGCAGGATTGCCTCGCCGCGGCCGACATCGACGATGATGTTGCCGTATTCCTCGCGCTTGACGACGCCGTTGATGATCGAGCCCTTGCGGTCCTTGAATTCCTCGAACTGGCGGTCGCGCTCGGCCTCGCGCACTTTCTGCAGGATGACCTGCTTGGCCGACTGGGCGGCGATCCGGCCCAGATCGACGGGCGGCACCTCGTCCACGATCGTGTCGCCGACCTTGGGATCGGACAGATACTGCTTCGCCTGGGCGACGGTCAGCTGCGCCTGGTAGTTCTCGACGCCCTCGTCCTCGACCACGGTCCTGACCCGGGTGAAGCTGGCGCGGCCGGTCTTGCGGTCGATGGCCACGCGGATGTCCATCTCGGCGCCGTAGCGGGACTTCGCCGCGCGGGCGAGGCTCTCCTCCATCGCCTGGATCACCAGATCCGGGTCGATCATCTTTTCGCGCGCAACCGCTTCGGCGGTCTGCAGAAGCTCCAGCTGGTTGGCTGAGGTAATGGCCATCTCACTCCTCCTCGGAAGTATCTTCTTCGATGTCGTCAAACGCGGCCTCGTCCACCGCCTCGGTGGCCTTCTTCTGCCGCAGCATTTCGGTGATGAGTTCGTCGGTCAGGACAAGTTTCGCATCCGCCAGCCAGTCGAACTTCAGCCCGATGGTGCCTTCCTCGATCTCGATCAGGACCTCGTCGCCCTCGGTGCCGCGCAGGTGGCCCTTGAAGCGCTTGCGCCCGCAGATCATCTCGGACGTTTCCAGCCGCGCCTCGTAGCCGTCCCAGGCGTCGAAATCCTTGAGCCGGGTCAGCGGCCGGTCGATGCCGGGCGAGGAGACTTCCAGGTGATAGGCGTCCTCGATCGGATCCTCGACGTCGAGGACCGCCGAGACGGCGGTCGAGATGCGCCCGCAGTCGTCCACGTCGATACCGCCCTCAGGCCGGTCGGCCATGATCTGCAGGGTCTTTGTCATGCCGCCCATCAGCCGGATGCGCACCAGCTCGAACCCCAGCCCTTCGATGACGGGCGAGACGATTTCGGCCAGGCGCCGGTCGATGGCGGTCTTCGCGATGAGGTCGGTCATGGTCGGTTCGGGTCGGTCCAAAAACAAAAAGCGGGCCAGAGGGCCCGCCGCACTTGCCGGTGGGCTGCGAGTTTGGACCCCGCAGCGCCTCTGTTGTCAGGCGGTATAGGGGAAAGGGGGGAGGGATGCAAGGAAAGGATTCCGCGCCCGGCCGACTGGCCTATTTGCTGAGCCCGCCATGCAGGACCGGCAAGTCGAGCGCCGCCCCGGTCTTGAGATGGTCCTTCACCCAAGAGATGGTGAATTTCATGTCGTCGTCCCAAATGTCACGGGGCCGGGATATCCTATACGACGCTGGCCGAAAGGCCCCGAACACGCAGGGCAGGCGCGGGGCCATCGCCCCGCGACCCCTCGACCGGCGGCCACCTGCGGCGGCCGTGCGCCCAGAGCACGGCCGGCCCCGCCCCCGGGGCGGCGGGGGCATTCGCCCCCCCCCGGGGCGGGTGCCGCCCGTGCCCCAATCGTCCGGCGATGCGGATGGCCCCTTGGCCCTTCCTTGCGTCAGGGCCAATCGGACCGGCCAACGCACCACTGGAGCGTTGTCTTTCGGTCCTTTGGGGAATGCGTAGGTCGGGGTTTACCCCGACTCTCGCGGAATGTCGGGGCAGGCCCCGACCTACGGCTAAAGGTTGATCCCGAGCTTTTTTGCGGCCTCTTGCTTAAGATAGGCGACGGCGATGTCCTTCATCATGCCAAGCGTCGCGCCCCCAATTTGCAGAGCTCCGCCTTTTGTCTTTTGCCAGATCGTATCTGACCTAACCGCGTTGATGTAGTCATGCCCATAGTCGGTCAGCCGGAATGTTCCTCGACCGACGTCTGTTACGAGGCCTGCGTCTCTCATCAATAGAACATGGTAACGTTCGCGCCGCTCATCTTCGCTCGCACCGATGGTGTCGCCGGGCATCATCAAGAGCCACTCTTCGCTTTCCTCATAGGAGAAAAGCAGGCTTCGAATGTAGTCGTCGTCCCGCCTCACCTGCTCAACCCGCCCGCCAGCGTCGGCTTGTCCAGCGCGCCGAACCCGTAGTGCCTGAGCCAGCGCAGATCGCTTTCGAAGAAGGCGCGCAGGTCGGGGATGCCGTATTTCAGCATGGCGAGCCGGTCGATGCCCATGCCGAAGGCGAAGCCCTGCCACTCGGCCGGGTCGACGCCCGCCGCCGCCAGCACCTTGGGATGGACCATGCCCGAGCCGAGGATTTCCATCCAGCTGTCGCCCTCGCCGATCTTCAGTTGCCCGCCCGTCCAGGAACAGCGGATGTCGACCTCGGCCGACGGTTCGGTGAAGGGGAAGTGGCTGGCGCGGAACCGCAGGTCGACGCGGTCGACCTCGAAGAAGGCACGGCAGAACTCTTCGAGCACCCACTTGAGGTTGGCCATCGAGATGTCGCGGTCGATGGCCAGCCCTTCGACCTGGTGGAACATCGGCGTGTGGGTCTGGTCCATGTCCATGCGGTAGACGCGGCCGGGCGCGATGACGCGGATCGGCGCGCCCTGCGCCTGCATGGCGCGGATCTGCACCGGCGACGTATGGGTGCGCAGGACATGCGGCGGGCGGTCGTCGCCTTCGGCGCGCGCCATGAAGAACGTGTCATGTTCCTGGCGGGCCGGGTGTTCGGGCGCCATGTTCAGGGCGTCGAAGTTGAACCAGTCGCTTTCGATCTGCGGACCCTCGGCCACGGCAAAGCCCATGTCGGCGAAGATCGCGGTGATTTCCTCGGTGACCTGGCTGACCGGGTGGATGGTGCCCTGCCGGCGCGGGCGGCCGGGCAGGGTCACGTCCAGCCATTCGGTCTTCAGCCGCTCGTCCAGCGCCGCATCGGCCAGCGTTGCCTTGCGGGCGCGGAGCGCCGCGTCGATCTCGTCCTTCAGGCGGTTCAGCGCCGCACCCGCCGTCTGCCGCGCCTCGGGCGCCATCTGGCCGAGTTCGCGCATCTTCAGGCTGATCTCGCCCTTCTTGCCCAGAGCCGCCACCCGCAGATCCTCGAGCGAGGATTCGTCGGCGACCGATGCGATCGCGCCCAGGTATTTCGTCAAGAGGTCGTCCATATTCCGCTCCGTCAGCCCTTGCGCCAGCGCGCCGACAGGCGCGAGGCATCGCGGGCAAAAATCA
This sequence comes from Pseudomonadota bacterium, assembly GCA_018240425.1. Classification (GTDB taxonomy): domain Bacteria; phylum Pseudomonadota; class Alphaproteobacteria; order Rhodobacterales; family Rhodobacteraceae; genus TMP-24. The sequence continues at coordinate 5,969 of JAFEFU010000068.1, forward strand.
AGGGCACCATGAGGCGCGCGCGATAAAGCCTGATGCGGGTCAGAACCGCAAGGGCCAGCAGCCTGCCGCGCAGCCCGCCCTCGATCCGGTCGGACCGGAACACCCTTGGCGCGTGGCCGAGGGGCGAGGCGGCGACCGCCAGCGTCCGGGCCAGCCATTTCAACCGCCCCAGCCGCCGGGTCAGGGCAAGCTCGAAGTCATGGGCGGTGTGGCGGTCCCATTTGCGGGTCAGTTCGGCAAAGTCGGTGCGGGCGGGATGAAGGGCCAGCATGCCGGGTGCCCAGGTGATGCGGATACCCTTGGCAAAGGCCCGCTGGCCCCAGTCGCGGTCCTCGGCAAGCCCGATGCCGGCAAACCCGCCCACCAGGTCGAACACCGGCCGGCGCATGGCCAGGTTGCCGGTGCCGGTGAAGTTCTGGTCGCGGATATAGTGCTCCATCCGATAGCCGAACTCGGATTCGTAGCATTCGATGGCCGTGGGGCGGGCGAGGTCATGGTGCAGGATGCGCACGTCGCCGCCCAGGACCATGACGCCGGGATCGTCGAACAGCCGCGCCATTTCGGCCAGCCAGCCGGGCGCGGGCACGCAGTCGGCGTCGATGAAGGCGAGAATCTCGCCCCGGGCCAGCGTCACGCCCCGGTTGCGGGCCGGGCCGGGGCCGGGGGTGGCCTCGGCGTCAAGGCGCACTCCGGGAAAGCGGTCCACGACCGGACGCGGCACCTCGCGCGAGCCGTTGTCGATGACGATGACCTCGGCCCCTGTCTCCCGCGCCTGCGGCACCAGCGCGCCCAGGCAGCGCGCCAGCAGGTCAGGCTGGTTGAAGTGCGGGATGATGACAGAGATCAACGCTGGTCCTTCCGCCGCGGCTGCCGCCGGGATGCCCGGCGGGAACGCGATTCCTGCTATCACAGGCGCGAGTCATTGCAAGCGGCCTTTGGCGGCGGCCGCCGGGACAAGACCCGCGGGGCGGCCGCCGCCGCCCGGGGCCCCTACTTGCCCAGCAGCGGGCCGAGCAGGCGCGGCGCCAGATAGTCCGACCCGGCATAGCTCAGATGGTCGCTGTCGCTGTAGAGCGGCCGCCCGCCAAGTTCGGTGATGCAGCGCGGATCGCAAAGGATCGGCAGGGGATCGAGCACGACCACGTGGCCAAGCTGCGTCGCTGCCTCGATCACCTGGTTGGTGCGGGAATTGCGTTCACGGATCTCGGTCGCGTCGGGTGCCACCGGGGCGGGCGCGCCGATCATCTGCAATGCCACCAGGCTCTCTGGCGGACTGAAACTGAAATTCGGTGTGCCCTGGATGATGACCACCCTGCGCCCCGTGGCGACGATCGCCTCTATGGTGCGGCCGAAATGGTCGCGAAAGACGGTGAAATTCTCGGTTTCTCCGCCTGCGGCGGTCTCGTCGCCGACCGGGCGCAGCAGGGCCCAGGGCCATTCGCCACGCCCCTCGGAACTGAGCGTCCACCGGCTGTAGAGGATCACTGTCCGAAGATCCTTGCGCCGCGTCAGTTCTGCCATCACCTGATCGTTGAACGCGGCACATCCCTTGACAACGCCCCCGTCGATGCGCTCGACGCCCAGCATCGGGGGACAGGCAAGCTTGTAAGCCAGTGCGCCGGATTGTCCCAGCCTGCGCAGGGTCAGGTCGAGCCCGTGCGCCAGCGCCCCGGCGTGCGAATCTCCCCAAAGCAGCACGGATGCATCATTGGCGCCGGGCTGTCCGATGTCGCAGAGGCGGGCGGGCGGCTTTGCATTTGCGCAAGGGTCGGCGTCGGACGGTTTCTGCGCCGCCGCAACCAGATAGCTTTGGACATTCTCGGGCAGGCGGCCGGGCAGGCCTGACCGGATGACGACGGTCGCGGAAGGAAGGCCGACGGCGATCGCCGCGACGGCTGCGGTGGCAAAGACCGTCGCGCGCCGGGCGCGCTTTCCATGCCGCAGCCGGAACGGGCGCTCGATGAACCGCCAGCTGGTCCATGCCATGAGCAGGGCAAGCGCCACTGCTCCGGCGGTCTCCCATGCCGACAGATTGTCCGTTCCGAACCGCAGCCGCGCCAGCACGAGGATGGGCCAGTGCCAGAGATAGAGCGAGTAGGAGATCAGGCCGATGCCGACCGGCAGGGGCGCCGAAAGACACCGGCCTGTGACGGTCGCCCGCTCGCCGCCTGCCCAGATGACCAGCGCTGCGCCGAGACAGGGCAGAAGTGCCGCCGCGCCCGGAAACGCCGTCTTGCGAGTGTAGAACGTGACCGAAAAGACCAGTGCGGCAACCCCGGCCAGCGCCGCGGCTTCGGCCAGCGCCGCAGACACGGGCCGCAGGCGCGGCAGAAACGCAAGGCCGGCTCCGATGCCCAGCTCCCAGATGCGGGTCGGCGCCAGATAGAAGTTTGCCGCCGGATTGTGCACGCTCATGAACAGCGACAGTCCGAAGGACAGGCCGACAAGCGCGCCAATGATCGCCAGCGTGTTCCGTCTTCTTGACATCACCCACCAAAGCAGGATCGGAAACCCGATATAGAACTGCTCTTCCACCGCCAGAGACCAGGTGTGCAGCAGAGGCTCGCTGTTCGCGGTCGGAGCGAAATAGTCCGATGTCCGGCGATAGAACCAGGCGTTTGACGCGAACGCGAGCGTCCAGAGTGTGCTTTGCGCCAGGTCCATGAACGGCAGAGGCAGAAGCACGAAATATCCGGCCAGCAGGCAGGCGGCGATCAGGGCAAGCAGTGCGGGCAGGATCCGCCGGACGCGGCGTTCGTAGAAGCCAGCGATCGAAAAGCGCCCCTCCTCGATCTCGCGCCGCAGGATGCCGGTGATCAGGAAGCCCGAGATGACGAAGAACACATCCACGCCGACAAAGCCGCCACCGAAGCCCGAAAGCCCCGCATGGTAGAGGACCACGGGGACGACGGCGAGCATCCTGAGCCCGTCGATGTCTCTGCGATAGCCCGGTCCAGGCATGATGAAGCCAGCATGTCGGCAGCGCGACCATTCCATGTGTTGCGCCGCAGGCAAGTATGTGGGGATGTCGCGCCCCGGGGAAGGCGCAAAGACCCCGCACTCGAAGAGTTGAAGTGCAAAGGAAAACCCCGCTGCGCCTGTCCGGCGCAGCGGGGCTGTGCTTCCCGAGGGTCCGAGGCTTACGCCAGCGCGGCCTTGGCCTTTTCGACGATGGCGCCGAAGGCCGCCGGTTCGCTGATGGCCAGATCGGCCAGAACCTTGCGGTCAACCTCGATCCCGGCCTTGGACAGCGCGTTGATGAAGCGCGAATAGGTCAGCGATTCGTCGATGGCGCGGCAGGCGGCATTGATCCGCTGGATCCACAGCGCGCGGAAATTGCGCTTGCGGGTCTTGCGGTCGCGGGTCGCGTACTGGTTGGCCTTGTCGACGGCCTGCGTCGCGGTGCGGAAATTGGTCGAACGCGCGGCGTAGTAGCCCTTCGCCTTCTTGATGATCTTGCGGTGACGGGCGTGCGTGACGACGCCGGATTTAACGCGGGACATGTGTCAGCCTCCTCAGCGGTCGTAGGGCATGTATTTCTTGACGATCTTGGCATCTGCGTCGGCCAGGATCATGGTCCCGGACGCATCGCGGACGAATTTCGTCGAGCGTTTGATCATGCCGTGGCGCTTGCCGGCGACACCAGCCTTGACGTGGCCATTGGCCGTCATGCTGAACCGCTTCTTCGCAGCGGATTTGGTCTTCATCTTGGGCATTTCCATCTCCTCGTCAGAGTGAACGCGCGACTCGGCAATGCCACATCGGCCGGCCGCGCGGGTATCGAGGGCGCCCTATAGCCGGGCGGGGATGCGAAAGCAAGGGAAGGGTGCGGTCAGTGGATCAGCCGGCCGATCACCCGCATGACCACAACGGGAAGGTCGGTGATCTGGTAGGCGACCGGCGAGGTGGCCATCGCCAGGGTGATCAGCCCGCCGCCGATGGCAAAAAGGACGATTGCACCCCAGGGCGGGCGCGATGCCGCGAAGTCCGAGACCGCGGCGGGCAGCATCAGGAACAGGCAGAGCACGCCCGCCACAAGGGCAAGATCGCTGGACATGGACCGCCTCCGCTGGTGACGGGGCGATTATTCCGGGTCCATGTTGAAAATCAACCGCTCATCGCAGGGGGCGACGCGCAGGATGTTGGTGGTCCCCCGGACGTTGAAGGGCACGCCGGCGGTGACCACGATCTGCTCCTTGTCGGTGGCGAAGCCATGATCGCGCGCGGCGCGGACGGCGCTGACCACCGCCTGCTTGAACCGCTCCACCCGGTCGGTCAGCACGCAATGGACGCCCCAGGTCAGGCACTGGCGGCGGAGCGTGGCGACGACCGGAGTCAGCGCCAGGATCGGCACCCGCGGCCGTTCGCGCGCAACAAGGCTTGCCGTGGCGCCCGACTGGCTGAAGCAGCAGATCGCCTTGATGTCGGTGGTTTCGGCAATCTCGCGCGCGGCGGCGACGATCGCGTCGGCGACGGTCTGGCGGTTGGCCTTGCGGCTGGCCTCGATCACCTCGCGGTAGGTCGGGTCGCGCTCGACCGAGCGGGCGACATTGTCCATCGTCGCCACCGCCTCGACCGGATACTGGCCGGCCGCGGATTCTGCCGACAGCATCACCGCGTCGGCGCCTTCGTAGATGGCGGTCGCCACGTCCGACACCTCGGCGCGGGTGGGCATCGGGCTTTCGATCATCGATTCGAGCATCTGCGTCGCCACGATCACCGGCTTGGCGGCGGCGCGGGCGGCGCGCACCAGACGCTTCTGGATCGGCGGCACGGTATAGACCGGCAGCTCCACCCCCAGATCCCCGCGCGCGACCATGATCCCGTCCGATTCGGCGAGGATTTCGGCGAATGCCTTGACCGCTGCCGGCTTCTCGATCTTGGACAGGATCGCCGCGCGGCCCCTGGCCAGATCGCGGGCCTCGCGCACGTCCTCGGGACGCTGGACGAAGGACAGCGCCAGCCAGTCCACCCCCAGCCCGCAGGCAAACTCCAGGTCGGCGCGGTCCTTGTCGGACAGCGCCGCCAGCGGCAGCACCACGTCGGGCACGTTGACGCCCTTGCGGTTCGAGATGGTGCCGCCGGTGGTGACGGTGCAATCGGCGAAATCGGCGCCGCAGCGATCGACCCTGAGGCGGATCTTGCCGTCGTTGACCAGAAGCGACGCGCCAGGTTCGAGTGCCGCGAAGATCTCGCGGTGCGGCAGGCAGACGCGCGTCGCATCGCCCTCGGCCGGGTCGAGGTCGAAGCGGAAGCGCGCGCCCTCGTCCAGCTCCTCGGTCCCCCTGCTGAAGGTGCCCACCCGCAGTTTCGGACCCTGGAGATCGGCCAGAACCGCAATCGGGCGGCCGGTATCGGCCTCGATCCGGCGGATGATGTCGTAGCGCGCCTTCTGGTCGTCATGGCTGCCGTGGCTCATGTTCAGGCGGAACACGTCGGCGCCGGCCACGAACAGGGCGCGGATTGTCGCATCGTCGCTGGACGAGGGGCCGAGGGTCGCGACGATCTTCACATTGCGCAGGCGTCTCATCAACTCGTCCGTTGTTGGCGGTAACATCCCCGCTTGGATGAATGAAAAGTGAGCCAAGAGCAACTGGTGCCTGCCCGTCAGTTCGCATAAATCAGCGGGCGAGGGCAAAAGTGAAGCCGAGATGACCTTTCAAGCCTATGAAATCGACGGCGAGGCGCGGCCATCGCGCTGGCTCGTGACCTGCGATCACGCGTCGAACGCGGTGCCTTCGTGCGTGAACGGTGGCGGACTGGGCATCTGCGCGGCGGAAATGGCCCGCCATATCGCCTGGGATGTCGGCGCGGCGGGGGTGGCACGGGCGCTGGCCCGCCATCTGGACGCGCCGGCGATCCTCTCCACGTTCTCGCGGCTGGTGATCGATCCGAACCGCGGCGAGGACGACCCGACCCTGGTGATGAAGCTTTATGACGGGACGATCATCCCGGCCAACCGCCAGGTCGGCGCCGATGAGACCGAGCGGCGGCTGGATACCTTTCACCGGCCCTATCACCGGGCGCTGGCCGATCTCGCGGGGCGGCGGGCCGATACCGTCATCTGCGCCGTCCATTCGATGACGCCGCGCCTGAACGGCCGGGCGCCGCGGCCCTGGGAGGTGGCGGTGCTCTATTCCCACAAGGACAGCCGCCTGGCCCTGCCGCTGATCGACCGGCTGAGGGCGGCGGGGTATGTCACCGGCGACAACCAGCCCTACAACGGCCATCTCGACGGAGATGCGATCGACCGCCATGCCCTTCGCCCCGGCCGGCCCAACGTGCTGATCGAGGTCAGGAACGACCTGATCGGCGACCGGGCCGGCCAGGACTTGTGGGCGGGCCGGCTGGCCCCCATTCTTCAGGATGTGCTGGAGGCATCCGGCCTGTGAGGAGTGTGCAGATGGACGACCAGACCCGCACCGAAATCGAGGCCGCCGCCTTCCGCGCACTGCGCGATCACCTGCTGAACCGCCGGCCCGAAGTGCAGAACGTCGACCTGATGAACCTTGCCGGCTTCTGCCGCAACTGTCTGGCCCGCTGGTATCAGGAAGCGGCGGCCGAGCGCGGGATCGAGATGACCAAGGACGAGGCGCGGGCGATCTATTACGGAATGCCCTACGACGAGTGGCGCGCCCGGCATCAGACCGAGGCGGACGACGCCAAGAAAGCGGCGTTCGAGGTGGCGTTCAGGGACAACGTCGGCGCGCGCGACAAGGGCTGAGGGGCCAGCGCCGACCCGGCGCCGCGCGAACCGTCGCCCGAACTTCACCATTCCTTACAGTCGCGGCGCTTTGTTGCCGCTTCGCGGGCTGACGCCACGTCAGGGCCATGACTGCTTCATACTGCGGCAACCGAGTCTCTGTTAACCTGGTCCCATGCACATGATGGAGTCCCGCACCGCCTACAGCCGCGCCGAATTTCTCAGCGATGCGGTGATCCATGTCTCGGGCGTCATCATCGCGCTGGTCTCGGTTCCGGTCCTGATCACGCTGACCGCCTTTCTGCATGGCGATTTCGCCGCCCTTCTGGGCATCAGCGTCTATGGCCTGTCGCTGGTGGCGATGGTGCTGTTTTCGGCGCTCTACAACATCCTTGGCGGCGGGGAGTGGGCCTGGCTGTTGCGCCGGCTGGACCATTCGGCGATCTTCGCCAAGATCGCCGGCACCTACACGCCCTTCGTCCTCTTGCCCGGCAGCCATGCGCCCTGGTTCCTGGGCGGGCTGTGGGCTGCGGCGCTGGCCGGAATCGGGCTGAAGGCGCTGTCGCCGGACCGGTTCCGCTGGCTGGCGCTGGCGCTCTATCTGACGATGGGCTGGGCCGGGCTTCTGGCCGGGGGCGCCCTGCTTCAGCACATGTCGTGGCCGGTCCTGACGCTGATCTGCGCGGGGGGCCTGCTCTATACCGTGGGCGTGCTGTTCTACCTCTTCGACCGGCTGCCCTTTCACTACACGGTCTGGCACGCCCTGGTCCTGGCGGCGAGCCTCGTCTTTTACGCGGCGGTGACGCTGCAGGTGGTCCAGACTGCATGAGCGGCCTTTCCGCCGGATGGGCGGAGGGCTAGGGTCTGTGCATGATCGACAAGCTCGAGATGTTCATCGCGCTGGCCAACGAACGCCATTTCGGGCGGGCGGCCGGGGTGATGGGCGTTACTCAGCCGTCGCTGTCCTCGGCGATCAAGCATCTCGAGGATCAGCTGGGCGTGCAGCTCGTCTTTCGCGGAGCGCGGTTCAAGGGGCTGACGCCGGAAGGCCAGCGGGTGCTGGAATGGGCCCTGCGCATCGTCGGCGATGCCCGCACCATGCGCGAGGAAATGCGGGCCATCCGGTCGGGCGTGTCCGGCAACCTGCGGCTGGGCGTCATTCCCACGGCGCTGCCGAACGTCGGGCGGCTGACCGTGCCCTTCCTGACCCGCAATCCCAATGTCCGGGTCACGATCCTGTCGCGCACCTCCTACGAGATCCTTGACGAGATCGAGCGGCTGGAGCTGGACGCCGGCATCACCTACCTCGAGAACGAACCCCTGGGCCGCGTGACCCAGCAGCCGATCTACGAGGAGACCTATCGCCTGCTGGTGGCGTCCGGGGCGCCGCTCTCGGGCCATTCCTCGGTGACCTGGCGCGAGGCCGCGGCCCAGCCCCTGTGCCTGCTGACCGGCGACATGCAGAACCGCCGGATCATCAACCAGCACCTGAGCGAGACCGGCGCCAGCATTGTGCCGACGGTCGAAAGCAATTCCTCGATCGCGCTCATCGCCCATGTGGCGACCGGACGCTGGGCCTCGATCGTCACCCAGTCGATCGCCGACATGTTCGGCAAGGGTTCGGGCCTGACGGCGGTGCCGATCTCGGACGGCGAGGCGCGCCATCTGGTCGGGCTGATCGCGGCCTGGCGCGAGCCGCACACGCCGGTGATCGCCGCCCTTCTGGACGAAGCCCGGCGGGTTTCGCGGGTTTGATTGTCATTGTCTATCAATCGACGAATTGGCAAATTGATAATTTTAAACTATCAACTAACGAATATTCGATATTGAATTGCCGTTAATCGCGGCGTATTCGCATGTCAAGTTCTGCTCCGGAGGTTCCATGTCTGCCACCCCGACCGAAGACCGCATCCGCGAGATCGTTACCGATCATCTGGCGCTGGAAGGGCCGATGCTGCCGATCTTTCACGCAATCCAGTCCGAGTTCGGCCATGTGCCGCAACTGGCCCTGCCGGTGATCGCCGAGATGCTGAATGTCGGCCGTGCCGAAGTGCACGGCACCATGTCCTTCTACCATGATTTCCGCACCAGGGAGGCCGGCCGCCATGTGGTGAAGCTGTGCCGGGCCGAGGCCTGCCAGTCGGTCGGCGCCGATGCCCTGGCCGATCACGCCCGCGCCCGTCTGGGTGTTGATTGGAACGGAACCACGAAAGATGGTAATGTCACGCTCGAGCCGGTCTTCTGTCTGGGCTTGTGCGCCTGCGGTCCTTCGGCGCTGATCGACGGCAAGGTCGTCGGCCGGCTGGACGAGTCCAAGCTCGACACGATTCTGGCGGGAGTGGGCGCATGAGCCAGAAGATCTACGTTCCCCGCGACGCGGCCGCCAAGGCACTCGGCGCGGATGAAGTGGCTGCGGCGGTCCTGGCCGAAGCGAAGAAGCGTGGCCTCGACGTTGTGCTGGTGCGCAACGGCAGCCGGGGCATGGCCTGGCTCGAGCCGCTGGTCGAGGTCGAGACCGACAAGGGCCGCGTCGCCTTCGGCCCGGTGGCTGACAGGGATGTCGCCGGCCTGTTCGACGCCAGGTTCGGCGCGCATCCCCTGGCCCACGGCCTGACCGAGGACATCCCCTTCTTCAAGGCCCAGACCCGGCTGACCTTCCAGCGCTGCGGTGTCATCGACCCCCTGTCGATGGGCGACTACGAGGCGCATGGCGGCCTTGCCGGCCTGCGCCGGGCGCTGGCGATGAGCGGGGCCGACATCGTCAAGGAAGTCACCGACAGCGGCCTGCGCGGCCGCGGCGGCGCGGGCTTTCCGACCGGCATCAAGTGGAAGACCGTCCACGACGCCAAGGCCGAACAGAAGTATATCGTCGTCAACGCCGACGAGGGCGACAGCGCCACCTTCGCCGACCGGATGATCATGGAGGGCGACCCCTTCACCCTGATCGAGGGCATGGTCATCGCCGGCATCGCGGTGGGCGCGACCAAGGGCTATGTCTATATCCGCTCGGAATATCCCGATGCGGTCGAGGTGATGGAGCGCGCCGTCAACAACGGCCGGGCCGCCGGGCTGCTCGGCTCGTCGGTCCTCGGCTCGCGCCACATGTTCGACATCGAGATCCGCGTGGGTGCCGGGGCCTATGTCTGCGGCGAGGAAACCAGCCTGCTGAACAGCCTTGAGGGCAAGCGCGGGATCGTGCGCGCCAAGCCGCCCCTGCCGGCGCTTCAGGGCTTCATGGCCCGCCCGACGGTGGTGAACAACGTCATCTCGATCGCCACGGTTCCGGTGATTCTTGAAAAGGGCGCGGCCTATTACCGCGACTTCGGCCTCGGCCGGTCGCGGGGCACGATCCCCTTGCAGATCGCCGGGAACGTGAAGCACGGCGGGCTTTATGAGACCGCCTTCGGCCTGACCCTGGGCGAAATCGTGGACAAGATCGCCGGCGGAACCGCGTCGGGGCGGCCGGTGAAGGCGGTGCAGGTGGGCGGACCCTTGGGCGCCTATTTCCCGCGATCGCTGTTCGATACGCCGTTCGGCTATGAAGAGTTCGCGGGCAAGGACGGGCTGATCGGCCACGCCGGGCTCTGCGTCTTCGACGACAGCGTGGACATGCTGAAGATGGCCCGCTTCGCGATGGAGTTCTGCGCCATCGAGAGCTGCGGCAAATGCACGCCCTGCCGGGTCGGCGCGGTGCGCGGGGTCGAGGTGGTGGACCGCATCGCCAAGGGCGACCCGACGGCCATGCCGATCCTGAAAGACCTGTGCGACACGATGAAATTCGGCTCGCTCTGCGCCCTGGGCGGTTTCACCCCCTATCCGGTGATGAGCGCCGTGACCCATTTCCCTGACGACTTCTCCCGCGCGAAGGAGGCCGCCGAATGAAAGACTTCATCATCCCCGATGCCGACTACGGCACCCCGGCCTCGAAGGCCAAGGAACTGATCACGCTGACGGTCGACGGCTTCACCGTCACCGTGCCGGCCGGAACCTCGATCATGCGCGCCGCGAAAGAGGCGGGCGTCTCGGTGCCCAAGCTCTGCGCCACCGACAGCGTCGATGCCTTCGGCTCGTGCCGCCTGTGCCTGGTCGAGATCGACGGACGGGCCGGTACGCCCGCCTCGTGCACCACGCCGGTTGCGGCCGGAATCGTCGTCCACACCCAGACCGAGCGGCTGAAGCGTTTGCGCCGCGGGGTGATGGAGCTTTATGCCTCGGACCATCCGGTTCCGGGCCTGGACAATGCCGCCAACGGCGACAGCGAACTGCAGGAAATGGCCGCCCGCGTCGGCCTGCGCGAGATCCGCTATCGGCCGGTCGCCGACCATGTGCGCCAGTACGGCGCCGAGGGGACCGCGAACCCCGACTGGCGGCCGATCGACGAGAGCAACCCCTATTTCAGCTATGACCCGGCCAAGTGCATCGTCTGCTCGCTGTGCGTGCGCGCCTGCGAAGAGACCCAGGGCACCTTCGCCCTGACGATCGAGGGCCGCGGCTTCGACAGCCGGGTCAGCGCCGGCACCAGCGACGACAACTTCCTGTCGTCGGACTGCGTCAGCTGCGGCGCCTGCGTGCAGGTCTGCCCGACCGGCAGCCTTCAGGAAAAATCGGTGATCGAGATCGGGATGCCCGAGCGTTCGATCATCACCACCTGCGCCTATTGCGGGGTGGGCTGCAACTTCAAGGCCGAGATGCGCGGCGACGAACTGGTGCGCATGATCCCCTACAAGAACGGGCCAGCCAACCGCGGCCACAGCTGCGTCAAGGGCCGTTTTGCCTATGGCTATGCGACCCACAAGGACCGCATCCTGAAGCCGATGATCCGCGACAGGATCACCGACCCGTGGAAGGAAGTCTCGTGGGACGAGGCGCTGGCCTTTTCGGCCAAGCGGATGAAGGACATCATCGCCCGCCACGGACAAAGGTCGGTCGGCGTCGTCACCTCGTCGCGCTGCACGAACGAAGAGACCTATCTGGTCCAGAAGCTGACGCGCCAGGTGTTCCTGAACAACAACACCGACACCTGTGCCCGTGTCTGCCATTCGCCCACCGGCTACGGGCTGGGCCAGACGTTCGGCACCTCGGCCGGAACCCAGGACTTCGACTCGATCGAGGAATGCGACGTGGTCATGGTGATCGGCGCCAACCCGGCGGCGGCGCATCCGGTCTTTGCCTCGCGCATGAAGAAGCGGCTGCGCCAGGGGGCCAAGCTGATCGTCGTCGATCCGCGCAAGTCCGAGACAATGACGGGCGTGCATTACGAGACCTCGCACCATCTCGCCCTGCGGCCAGGAACCAACGTCGCCATC